>NZ_NEII01000032.1:0-1109 GCF_002112685.1 Pseudomonas sp. R15(2017) | reverse complement strand
GAAGGGCTGGCGGTGTCATTCTTCGTCAGAGATTTTGCAGACAACGATTCCGAAGACTGGTGCAAGGAAACGCGCATCGTCGTCGACACCGGCAACTCGAGGCTGGAGGGACCGATTCTTGAGCAGGCTGACGGGAACGACCTCGATCTCGACCAGCTGGGTAAAGAGCAATTAAAGCTCCAGGTCTTTGCTGCCTCACCCGTCGATTTCAACCAGGGCGACACCATCATCATGCGCTTGCAAGGCACCACCCTCGACGGCGAACGCATCCAGGTCGAAGCCCGCCAGACCATCAACAAAAAACCACCGCTGGTGGTCGATGTGCTGATGGACAACGACGGTGCCCGGGCACTGGCAAAAAACCAGGGGGTGTTTTCCTTCGACCTGGAACGTGGCGGCAGCATCATTCAGCGCTCCAGAGGCCGCTTCATCAACATGCTCGGCGAACCCACCCGCCTGGCAGCCCCCATCGTCGAAAGCGCCGTGAGCGGTGCGCTTGATCCCGACTTGCCGAGCGTGATCGTCCGCATCCCCTACGATCCGCTGATCACCCCGGACAACGCCATTGAAATCCACTGGAGCATTACCCTTGCGGACGGCACCGTTTTCGAGCCTGAGCTGGCCTGGATCTTTCCGACCCAGCAGGAGGCCGATGACCCTGAGGGGTTCATCGTCATCATTTCAGGCCCCGAGTACCTGAAACCCGGCGAAGGCGGCAACCTGGTGGTGTCATACGACTTACTCAGTGAAGGCGAGAACGGCGAAATCGTTCGCAGGCCTTCCCCGCCAGCCTCGCCGTTGAACATCGGTGAGCCGAAGCTTGAGCTGGTCAAGCCAATACTCCTGGGCGAAAAGGACGGCGCGCTGGAACCCAAGGATTTGCCCAACGGCATCAGCGAAGTCACCTGCCCCAACCCGGTCAACAATCCGACCCTGCCCAAGGATGTGGTGCACTGGCAATTGCACGATGACCAAGGTGTGCTGCTGTTTACGGACAGCAAATCCCTCAACTCACTGAGCGCCGGTAAACCCGTGAAATTTCCGCTCAATGCGGCGTTTGTACTGCAGTATTTTGAGGCCCGTCGCGGTGAACGGTTGAGTATCCGCTA
>NZ_NEII01000031.1:0-1179 GCF_002112685.1 Pseudomonas sp. R15(2017) | reverse complement strand
CGCTTGTATGTTTAGACTTGAAGGGGTGGGCGGGACTAAAAGCTCGATTCCGACTCTAGCCAGTACGGACCGTGGGAGACTTCTCGTCCCGCCCTTTCTACCTAAAGCGCCGATAAGGAATTCATCGGTAAAACCGACGATAGAGGCAAGCCAGCGCTACGGTAGACCCCGACAAGCTCTTAAACCCTAGCTCCGAGGATTCGTCATGACAATCCTTACCTCGCCAACGGTGATTGGTGTCGATGTGGCCAAGGCCGAAATCGTTGTTTATCGCGAAGATCTGGAAATTACCCAGGTCATCAACAATGACCGCACGTCTGTAGGTCGTTGGCTGAAGACCTTGCCCGCACAAAGCTCGATCGCCCTGGAAGCCACTAATCTCTACCACCTGGACACGGCCGAACTGGCCCATGGTATGGGGCATCGGGTTTACGTCGTGGACCCTTACCGGGTGAGCCATTACCGCGAAAGCATCGGTCAGCGTGCAAAAACCGACCCTTGTGATGCACGTCTTCTGGCGCGTTATCTAACCAGTGAACAGCACCGGCTGCGGGTCTGGAGCCCACCACCACGGCACTACACGGTGTTGAAAAGTCTGCTTAACAAGCGTGCGCAGCTGATGAAGGCCCGAGTCAGTATCATGCTGAGCTGGTCAAACGAACCTCTCCTTGAAGATCTTTTGGCCCATGGGTTGGAGCATTTCAAACAGCTTGATCAGGCCATTCAGGAATTACTCCGCAAAGTCAGCCAAGAGGCCGGCATTAGCGAAAACATCAGACGCTGCAAAGCGATTGAAGGGATTGGTGAACTCACGGCAACGGGCTTGGCAACTACGTATATGCGAGGTGAGTTCGCCAGCGCCGATGCGTTCATCGCCTTTCTGGGAATGGATTTGAAGGCAAAGGACTCAGGCAAGAAACACAGTCCTCGCCACTTGAGCAAAAAAGGTGACGGAGAATTACGGCGTCTTGCACACAATGCAGCTATGGCAGCTTGTCGGTCCCCTGTTTGGAAACCGTTCTATGAATCCTATCTGGCAAGAGGTCTAGCCAGAACTCAGGCTTTGGTCATCCTCGCCCGTAAGCTTTGCCGGGTGGCATTCGCCCTCATGAAAAATCAGAGCGAATACCAACCCAATTTAAGGTTGCAGGGTTCCCCTGCAACATAGAATCTCCCACA
>NZ_NEII01000030.1:0-1208 GCF_002112685.1 Pseudomonas sp. R15(2017) | reverse complement strand
TTAGTCGTCCCCTTTTGATGTCAAACACTTTTCTCTGGTCGTCCTCGGTCTCTGAATTGAATGCGTCTCCCGGTGATGTTCTCAATTTCGTCGACGAATTTCAGGTTTCCAGTCAGTTGGCCCCGCCGACGTGCTCCTCTTATGAGTTGCAATTCATTGGTGGGTGTCGCCATCTCAACAAACGATTTATAGCGTTCACGCCGTTTGGCATCCGTAGGCCTTGGCTCCATAAAGCAGGGATCTTTGTCCAGCCATGTGGATTCAGAAAAATCGCACAGGCGCGGAGCAAAACTTGACCAACGATAATCTTCTGCTCGCGCCACCACACGGGCTCGCACTAGGTTTAGTTCGATGTAGCGACCGCAAGCCAATAGATAGGTGTCGGATTGAACGACGCTGGATTGGTAGCGACGTTCCCACAGCGTCCCGGTCCTCCCCTCAACCTTGTTGCGATACCGCGTCATCCGCCCGGCGAGGGCCTTCATGAGCAGTCCAAGGCTGGATGTTGATTCCCCTGGGGGGGCGAGCAGCAAGTGGACGTGGTTGGTCATCAAGCGGTAGGCAATAACTTTTATGCCCAATGCTTCCTCGAGCTCGAACAGGTCAATGTATTCACCTGGGGGGCACTAAATGAATATGAGTTGTTTGCTTCTTATGATTTTTTAGAATTTCTGTGGTTCTGAATCAGTATTAAAAACTGTCATTTCTGTCAGGTGCGATGGCGGCTGTTTGTGCAGATACTTTGTCAGGTGAAGGAAGAGAACATAAGTCTGTTTCCATTGTTTGTTTCAAGGAGGTTGCTCATGGCGACTGTAAAGATTTCGGGTTTGTCGGAAAAAATAACCGATGCTGACATTGAGAAGGAATTACGGGAGAACTACGCAGTGCGCTCTGTCATTAGTATTGAAAGAAGTAATGATGGAGCTAGTGCGAAAGTTGAATGTGTGGTTTCGCAGCCGAAGCTAGCTCGAGAGCAAATTATGCATGAATCATCTCTTTTTGAAAGCGATATTCACTGGGCGGTACCACCACCACGCTGAAAAAAAGAAATCAAAAGGGGACAATCAAAAGGGGGCAAATTTATTTATTTGTCCCCTTTTGATGTCAAGCACTTTTCTCTGGTCGTCCTCGGTCTCTGAATTGAATGCGTCTCCCGGTGATGTTCTCAATTTCGTCGACGAATCTCAGGTTTCCAGTCAGTTGGCCCC
>NZ_NEII01000029.1:0-1310 GCF_002112685.1 Pseudomonas sp. R15(2017) | reverse complement strand
TGTCTCGTCCTGAATAAGGTTTACACCTTCTGGCTTCTTATCAGGAGGGTGCAATGGATTCGGGCGCAAAACGCAGTCAACGCGATTACACGCTGACTTTTAAATTGTCGGTTGTCGACCAAGTCGAAAAAGGCGAGTTGAGTTATAAAGAGGCTCAACGGCGCTACGGAATTCAGGGTCGGTCGACGGTGTTGGTTTGGTTACGCAAGCATGGTCGGCAAGACTGGAGCCAAGGCGCCTCCATTCGTTCCCAAAGGACCCGACCGATGGACGAGCCCACTTTGCCCTTAACTCCCGAGCAGAGAATCAAAGAGCTTGAGGAGCAGTTGGCGCTGGCGAATCAGAAAGCCAAGTTTTTTGAAGACGTGGTGGATGTACTGAAGAACGACTACGGCGTCTCTGTCGTAAAAAAGCGGCCCGGCAAGTCGTTGCGCAAACCCAAACCCTGAGTGTCAGCAGGGCTTGCCAGTTTATGGGGATCAGTCGCCAAGCCTTTTACAAACGTAATCGCGTCTATCGGACTCGCATCGAGCAAGATCAGAAACTCATCCAGTTTGTGCAGACAATCCGAGTACGCCAACCCTGCATTGGCGCCCGCAAATTGCACTCGTTGATGCACGCAGAGCGTGAGAAACAGGAGCTGCATGTCGGCCGCGATCGGTTATTGGCGGTCTTGCGTGATAACCGCCAACTGGTCCGCAGGAAACGGGCTTATCACAAAACGACCGACAGTCATCATCACTTCCGCTGCCATCCCAATCTGCTCAAACCAGGCCCGTCGCAAGTTGTCGCTACCGGTCCGGAACAGGTCTGGGTGGCCGATATCACTTATCTGTCCACCAAACGTGACGATCCGGTCTATTTGAGTCTGGTGACGGATGCCTTCTCGAGAAAAATAGTCGGCTATCACGTGCATGGCAGCTTACATGCCGACTCGGTGGCTCAAGCCTTGCGCATGGCTTTGAAGACACGTCGAACATGCCAGAAACTGGTTCATCACTCAGATCGAGGTGTGCAGTACTGCTCGGCCCTTTATCAAAAGCTCCATGCTAAGCATGGCATCACGTGCTCAATGACTGATGGCTACGACTGCTACCAAAACGCCTTGGCAGAGCGAGTCAACGGCATCTTGAAGACAGAGCTCTTGCTGCACCGGCCGACAGACTTGGGGCAAGCAGAACAAATGGTGCGGGAGGCGATCTTGATCTACAACCAGGAGCGCCCGCACCTGTCCTTAAAATACAAAACGCCCGATGCGGTGCATCGGGCGTTAGGGTGAAACAGGTGTAAACCTATTTCAGGACTAGACA
>NZ_NEII01000003.1:0-614000 GCF_002112685.1 Pseudomonas sp. R15(2017) | reverse complement strand
ACCCGAATTTCTTGACGACCATAGAGCGTTGGAACCACCTGATCCCATCCCGAACTCAGAAGTGAAACGATGCATCGCCGATGGTAGTGTGGGGTTTCCCCATGTGAGAGTAGGTCATCGTCAAGATTAAATTCCGAAACCCCAATTGCGAAAGCGGTTGGGGTTTTGTTTTGTCCGCAGGAAAGTGCCTGGAGAAACCTCCAGCCGTCTCGACCGGAACCATTGGGGAAATCCTTCTGAAATGACCGCCTGGTTTTTGGTATGGTGCAGCTCGTTTTTTAACGGACTGATGTCATGCCCAAGGATCGGCGCTCATTTTTTGTCAAAGAGTGGCTGCAGAAATGCCTGAACCCATCCCTATCAAGGACCACGAAAAAGAGACGCGGCTGGTCAACAAACGCCTGATCGCCTGTGCCTTGTTCGTCTTCGCCATCAGTTGTGCCCTGGTGGTGCGCCTGTACATCCTGCAAGTCGTCGAGTTCGATTACCACTCGACCATCTCCGAAAACAATCGCGTCCATGTCCTGCCGATCCCGCCGACACGCGGCCTGATTTACGATCGCAACGGCGTGTTGCTGGCTGATAATCGTCCCAGCTACAACCTGACCATCACCCGCGAACGGGCGACTGACGTCAATCAAGAGCTGGATGAAGTCATCAACCTCCTGCACCTGCCCGCCGAAGACCGCGCAGTCTTTGACAAAGCCATGAAGCAGTCGCGTCATCCGTTTACACCCGTAACGCTGTTCTATGAGCTGACCGAAGAACAGATCGCCGTGCTGGCAGTTAACGAGTTCCGTCTACCGGGCCTGGATGTCGAGCCACAATTCGTTCGTAACTACCCGTTGGGTGCGCACTTCGCACACTCGATCGGTTACGTTGGCCGTATCAACGAAAAAGAATCCAAAACCCTCGACTCCGTCGAATACCGTGGCACCCAATCCATCGGCAAGACGGGTATCGAACGCTTCTATGAGCCACAGCTGCACGGCCACGTCGGTTACGAGGAGGTAGAGACCAACGCACAAGGTCGAGTACTACGGGTTCTGAAACACACCGATCCGATACCAGGCAAAAACATAGTTCTAAGTCTCGACGTCAAACTTCAGGAGGCCGCGGAAGCTGCATTGGGCGACCGCCGCGGCTCAGTGGTTGCGCTGGATCCATCGACCGGCGAAGTGCTGGCCATGGTCAGCAATCCGAGCTTCGACCCTAACCTGTTCGTGACTGGTATCAGCTCCAAGGAATATTCCGCGCTGCGAGACTCCATCGACCGACCGCTGTTCAACCGAGTACTGCGCGGTCTGTACGCTCCCGGTTCAACGATCAAACCAGAGGTGGCGATTGCCGGACTCGACACCGGCGTGGTCACGCCACAAACCCGAGTCTTCGATCCGGGCTACTACCAACTACCGGATTTCGACCACAAGTATCGCAACTGGAACCACAGCGGCGACGGTTGGGTAGACATGGATGCAGCGATCATGCGGTCCAACGACACCTACTTCTACGACCTGGCGCACAAGCTCGGCATCGATCGCCTTCACGACTACATGGCGATGTTCGGCCTTGGCGAGAAAGTCTCGCTCGACATGTTCGAGGAGTCACCGGGCTTGATGCCGTCCCAGGCGTGGAAGCGCGCCACCCGGCGTCAGGCCTGGTTCCCCGGCGAAACCGTGATCCTCGGTATCGGCCAGGGCTACATGCAGGTCACGCCGCTGCAACTGGCTCAAGCCACCGCACTGATCGCCAACAAGGGCGTCTGGAACCGTCCGCACCTGGCCAAGACCGTGGATGGTGTGGCACCGGTGGACGAGCACCCGATGCCGAACATCCTGCTCAAGGATCCGCGGGACTGGGAGCAGGTCAACCACGGCATGCAGATGGTGATGCACGATGCCCGAGGCATTGCTCGTGCGGCAGCGGCCGGTGCGCAATACCGCATCGCCGGCAAGAGTGGTACGGCGCAGGTGGTGGCGATCAAACAGGGTGAGCGTTACAACCGCGAGAAAACCCTCGAGCGACATCGTGACAACGCCCTGTTTGTCGGGTTTGCCCCGGCCGAGCATCCGAAAATCGCGATCTCGGTGATGATCGAAAACGGCGAGGCCGGTGGCCGAGTTGCAGGTCCGGTGGTGCGGCAGATCATGGACGCCTGGCTACTCGACCAGGACGGTCACCTCAAGCCGCAATACGCGGCGCCGACCAAAGCGCCGGGCGATCCTCACGTGTAACCCGCTAAAGCTTCACAGCACAGGCTCACGCAAGCTGAGCATGTGCTGGAAGCTGTCGAGGAATACCGTTTCCGCCTGAGTCATCTTCTGCTCGCGGTTCCACAGCAGCTGAATATCGAAATCCACCACCCCGTCCTCCGGCGGCAAGCGCCACAGCAAACCCTGTTCGACATCCCGTCGCACCAAGTGAATCGGCAAGCAACCAATCCCGAACCCTGCACAGATCAGGCGGTAAATCTCTTCGAAACTGGTGGAGGAGGCGACGATCTTGCCGGTAAACCCCTGCTGGTCACGAAACAGCGTCAATGGCGAAAGATTGCCGCCGAGCTGATCGCTGGTGAAGCTGACGAAGTTCTCCGCCGCGAGCTGTTCCAGCGTCAGATTCTGTTGTCCGAACAGTCGATGCCGTTGCCCGCAAAAGTAGGCGTAGCGCTCTCGGAACAGTACCCGCTGCTCCAGCCGAGGCTGTGGTAGACGGCAAAGTCCGACGCCGACCGTAGCGGTCTTCTGCAGCAATGAACTGATGATGTTCGAGCTGCCCATCACCTCGACTTCCAGCTCGATTTTCGGGTGAGTTTCGTGGAAATCCGCAAGAAACTCGTCGTAATGCCGCGCCTGCACGCCACTGACGGTGAGGATACGGATCTTGCCCACTACGTCATCATGGCGATTCTCGACCACGGTGCCCAGACGGGAAATATCGCCGTAGATATCCGCCGCAATCCGCAGGACTTCCTCCCCGGTTTCCGTCAGATCAAAACGCCGACCGCTCCGGGCAATCAACACACAATCCAGTTGTTCCTCGAGACGTTTCAACGCCTGGCTGACTGCCGACTGGGTGATGTGCAATCGCGCAGCGGCGCGGCTCATGCTGCCTTCCTGACCGATCACCAGATAGGTGCGCAACAGGTTCCAGTCGAGCCGGTCATTGAGAAAACGTCGGCCGATCCAGGGATTGGCGGAGGAGGTCATGTAGTAGTCACGCTAATAGTAAAGATAAGTTTTTGAAAATTGACTAATCCTGTCACGGAAGCGATAAAGCCCACAAGCGCCACAGAGCGCGACCGTCAGCCGCTTCGACACCTGCCCAAAACTATAAATACACAGGGGTTCTTGCATGCACACCACCGCTCAGCCGCGTCGCGCCGCGGCCGCTGCCTTCATTGGCACGACCATCGAGTTCTACGATTTCTATATCTACGCCACCGCCGCCGCACTGGTGCTCGGGCAAGTGTTCTTTCCCAGCAGCGACCCGGTGACCAGCACCCTCGCCGCATTCGGCAGTTTCGCCGTCGGCTTCATCGCCCGCCCGATGGCCGGGATGGTGTTCGGACATCTGGGTGATCGTCTGGGTCGCAAGAAAATGCTGTTGGTGACCATGGCGCTGATGGGCCTCGCCACCGCCGGCATCGGTCTGCTACCGAGCTACGCCAGCGTCGGCATCTGGGCGCCGATCGGGTTGATCGTATTACGCCTGATCCAGGGCATCTCCGTCGGCGGCGAGTGGGGCGGGGCGGTGTTGATGGCCAGCGAACACGCCCCGGCCAAACGCAAAACCTTTTACGCCTCGTTCGCCCAGCTCGGCAGCCCGGCGGGTTTGCTGCTGGCGTTGATCGCGTTTCGACTGGTGACGTCGCTGTCGCCGGAAGACTTCCTCGCCTGGGGCTGGCGTCTGCCGTTTCTAGCCAGCGGCGTGCTGATGATGGTCGGTCTGATGATCCGTTCCGGGGTGCATGAGTCGCCGGAATTCGCCAAGGCCAGGGACAACAACGAGACGGCGAAGTACCCGGTGAAAGACGTGATCCGTCAGTGCTGGCGGCAGATCCTGTTCGCGGCCGCCGCCGTTACCATCGGCTCGGCCGGGTTCTTCTTCACCAACACGTTCATGATCACCTACGTCACCCAATATCAGGGCATCCCAAGGGCGACCATTCTCGACTGCCTGTTCCTGGTGACGATCATTCAATTGCTCTCGCAACCGTTGTCGGCGCTGCTCGCCGAGCGCATCGGCGAAGGGCGATTCCTGATGCTGGTGGCGTTGCTGTGCACGGTCACGCCGTACCCGATGTTCTTGCTGGTTGGCACTCAGAACATTCTGTTGATGACCCTCGGCATCGCCGTCGCGGTGGTGATTCTCTCGGCCCTGTACGCGGTGATCGCCGGGTACATGACCCAAGCCTTCCCGGTGCATCTGCGCTATTCGGGCATCTCCATCGCTTACCAACTGAGCTGCGCAGTAGCCGGCGGCACCACGCCGCTGATCGGCACGCTGCTGGCCAGCAAGTTCTCCGGGCAGTGGCTGCCATTGGCGGTGTTCTTCACGTTACTGTCGGCCCTGTCTCTGATCGGTGTCTGTGGCCTCGCACGTCTGCGGGCCAACCCGGTCACCCTTCATACCAACAAAGAGGTGTATTCGTGAGTAAGCCCGCCCACATTGACCCGATCGAATGGCAAGCCCGTTGCGAGCTCGCCGCGCTGTACCGCCTGATCGCGCACTTTCGCATGACCGACCTGATCGACACCCACATCACCCTGCGGATTCCGGGGCCGGAGCATCATTTCCTGATCAACCGCTACGGCGTGATTTTCGACCGCATGCGTGCCTCCGATCTGGTGCGTATCGATCAGGACGGGCGCATCGTCGACCCTGAATACGCCGGGCATCGGGTCAACGCCGCCGGTTTCGTGATCCATTCGGCGATCCACATGGCGCGGCCGGATCTGAACTGCGTGATTCACACCCACACCGCTGCCGGCATGGCCGTCGCTGCACAGAAACAAGGCCTGCTGCCGATCAGTCAGCACGCGCTGAAGTTCTACGGAAAACTCGCTTACCACACCTACGAAGGCATCGCCTTGTCGCTGGACGAGCGCGAGCGGTTGATCGCCGACCTCGGCCCGCATCGGGCGATGATCCTGCGCAATCACGGTTTGCTGGTCGGTGGCTCCGGGGTGGCCCAGGCGTTCCAGGAAATCCACTTTCTGGAGCGTGCCTGCCAGGCTCAGGTGCAGGCGCTGGCCGGCGGTTGCGAGCTGCATTTCCCGTCGCCGGAAGTCTGTGCCCACACCGCCGAACAGTTCGACCGCGATGAACAGGACAACATCATCGACCTGGCCTGGCAGGCCGCACTGACCCTGATCGAATCCCAGCGCGAGTCCTACCTGTCATGAACACCGTTGCGCTGATGTCCCGCGACACGCTGTTGCTCAAACAATTGCAGGAAGCCTTTGCCCGCCGTGCACCGCAGCTTTCGGCGGTGCTGGCCGACGATCCCCAAGCGGCGAATGCGCAGATCGCGGCGTGCTGGTTTCCGCTGCCGGACAGCCTCGCCGCGTTGCCCAATCTGCAAGTGATTCACTCGGTCGCCGCCGGCATCGATCATCTGGAGCACGATCCGTCATGTCCGGATCTGCCGGTGTGCCGGGTGGTTGATCCCGGGCATCGCCAAGGCATGACCGAGTTCGTGCGCTGGGCGGTGATTCACTTTCATCGCGGCTTCGATCAAGTGCTGGAGCAACAGCGCCAACAGCATTGGGAGCGACCGCTGCAACGCCCGGCCCATGAGTTCCGGATCGGTGTGATGGGCCTCGGCTCGCTCGGCAGCGCGATTGCGCTAGACCTGGCCAGCGCCGGTTATGACGTGCGTGGCTGGGCGCGCCGCAAAAAGGATTTACCGGGCGTGCAGACCTTCGCCGGCACTGAAACCTTCAATCCATTTCTCGACGGCGTGGAGTTGCTGATCAATCTGTTGCCGCTCACCCACGAGACGCGCGGCATTCTCAATCGCCAGACCTTTGACCGGCTGGCCAACGGCGCGGCACTGGTCAACGTCGGTCGCGGTGGGCATCTGAACATCGAGGATCTGCAACAGGCACTGGCTCGTGGAAAACTGCGCGGTGCGCTGCTCGATGTCTTCGAACAGGAGCCGTTACCCGCCGATCATCCACTGTGGAAAACCCCGGGCGTGACCATCACCCCGCACATGGCTTCGGCGGCCTCCCACGATTGCATCGCCGAGCAGATCGCCGAGAACTTCCGCCGTCTGAATGCCGGTGAGCCTTTGCTCAACAGCGCGGATCGACTGCTCGGTTACTGATCCGCCAGACAGGCCTGCAAACGTTCGATGAACAGCGTCTCGGCGCGGCTCATGCGCTGCTCGCGGTTCCACAACAGATGAATGTCGACATCGGCAATCCCTTCGTGGGGCGGCAGGCGCCAGAGCAATCCGGCCTCGACGTCCGCCGCCACCACGTGCTCCGGCAAACAACCGATACCGAACCCGGCGATCACCAGTCGCCGCACCTCTTCCAGGCTTGGCGAGGAGGCAACGATGCGCCCGCTGAAGCCTTGCTGATCGCGAAAAATCGTCAGCGGCGAGAGCATGCCGCCAATCTGGTCGCTGGTGAAACTGACGAAGTTCTCCCGCTGCAGATCGCCTTCGCCGATGTCCTGTCGGCCAAACAGCGCGTGGTGCTTGCCACAGAAAAACGCATAGCGCTGCCGCAGGAACAGACGCTGTTCAAGTCGCGGTTGCGGGCGGCGATTGAGGCTCAGGCCGAGGGTCGCGGTTTTCTCCTGAAGGGCACTGACGATGTCCGAACTGCGCATCACATCGACCTCCAGATCCACCCGTGGATACTGCCGATGAAAGTCAGCGAGGAAGTCATCGAAGCGCTCGGAGAAGATCCGGCTGATGATCAGCAGTCGCACCTTGCCGATCACCTCGTCGGCCGGTTGCTCCAGCAGGCTGCTGACCTGGGACATCTGCCCGTAGATCTCGCCGGCCAGTTCGAAGATCTGCTCGCCGACTTCGGTGAGGGCAAATCGTGGGCCGCGTCGGGCGATCAACTGGCGACCCAGTTGCTCCTCAAGACGCTTGAGCGCCTGGCTCACCGCCGGTTGCGTCAGATGCAGACGCGCGGCGGCACGGCTGATGCTCAGCTCCTGGCCGATCACCCGGAAGGTGCGCAGCAGGTTCCAGTCGAGGCGGTCGTTGAGCAGGCGTTGCACATCGCGTTCGGCCATGGCGGCTCTCGATTATAAGAAGAAGTAATACTCGGAATAATAAATAGAAAATTGACTAATCATAGCCCCGGGACGATAAATCACCCCACGACAGGCGCCGCCAGAGCGCCTCGGATTCAGCGTTTTCCTCCTGCCAAAAAAACAATCAAAGGAGCCCGACCCATGAAGCCCCACGCTTCGAACCAGCCGCGCCGTGCGGCGGCCGCAGCCTTCATCGGCACCATGATCGAGTGGTACGACTTTTACATCTACGCCACCGCCGCTGCGCTGGTGTTCGGCGCGCTGTTCTTTCCCTCCGACGATCCGCTGTTCAGCACCATGGCCGCATTCGGCACCTTCGCGGTGGGCTTCTTTGCCCGGCCATTGGGCGGGATCATTTTCGGTCATATCGGCGACCGTATCGGCCGCAAGAAATCACTGATCATCACGCTGTTGATGATGGGCGTGGTCACGGTGTGCATCGGTCTGCTGCCGACCTACGCGCAGATCGGCGCGACGGCGCCGGTGCTGCTGATTCTGCTGCGCATCGTCCAGGGCATCGCCGTCGGCGGCGAGTGGGGCGGGGCGGTGTTGATGGCTGGCGAGCACGCGCCGAAGGGCCGGCGCAATTTCTTCGCGTCGTTCGCGCAACTGGGAAGCCCGGCGGGTTTGATCCTGTCGCTGCTGGCCTTCAGCGCGGTGACCCGTTTGCCGGAAGAAGACCTGATGAGCTGGGGCTGGCGTCTGCCGTTTCTCGCCAGTGCGCTGTTGCTGCTGGTGGGCCTGGCGATTCGCTTGGGCGTGAACGAGTCACCGGAATTCCTCGCCAGCCGCGAGCAGGCCAGCAAGCAGATCAAGAATGAACAGGCACCAGTGATGGAAGTGTTGCGCACCGCGTGGCGTCCGCTGTTGCTGTGCATCGGTGCCAACACGCTGGGCATCGCCGGGGTGTATTTCACCAACACCTTCATGATCGCCTACACCACTCAGCAACTGGCGCTGCCGCGCTCGCTGATTCTCGAATGCCTGTTCTTCGTCGCGATTATCCAGTTCTGCATCCAGCCGCTGGCTGCATGGACTGCCGAGAAGATCGGCGCGACGCGTTTCCTGTGCCTGGTGTCGCTGCTGGCGATGGCCTCGCCGTATCCGATGTTCGTGCTGGTCAGCTCGGCCCAGGCGCCGCTGATTATCCTCGGCATCGCGCTGGCGGTGGTGTGCATGGCCTCGTTCTACGCGGTGATTGCCGGCTACGTCAGCGGCATGTTCGAGACCCGCGTGCGCTACACCGCGATCTCGCTGGCCTATCAGATTTGCGGCGCGGTGGCCGGTGGGCTGACGCCGCTGATCGGCACCATGCTGGCGCACAAATTCACCGGGCAGTGGTGGCCGATGGCGGTGTTCTACAGCCTGATCGCCGGCATTTCGCTGGTCTGCGTGCTGTCCCTCGCCCGTCGCCACGCCAGTGCCCATCGCGCGGAAATGGCCCGTGGCTGACCCGGAATTTCAGGAGAACCTCATGTTGAAAATCAATGGCGAACGCCTGTGGGCGAGCCTGATGGCCATGGCCGAAATCGGTGCGACAGCCCGAGGCGGCAGCTGCCGTCTGGCATTGAGCGACGAAGACAAGGCCGGTCGCGAACTGTTCGCCCACTGGTGCCGCGAAGCCGGCATGACCCTGAGCGTGGACGCCATCGGCAACCTGTTCGCCCGTCGCGCCGGCACCGATCCGGACGCCGCGCCGGTGATGATGGGCAGCCACCTCGACACCCAGCCTGAAGGCGGGCGTTTCGATGGCGTCTACGGTGTACTCGCCGGTCTGGAAGTGGTGCGTTGCCTAAACGACCTCAACATCCAGACCCGCAAACCGCTGGAAGTGGCGGTGTGGACCAACGAAGAAGGCGCGCGCTTCACCCCGGCCATGTTCGGCTCGGCAGTGTTCACCGGGATCATGGATCTGAATGCCGCGCTGGCGGTGCGCGATATCAATGGCATCAGCGTTGCCGAGGCGTTGCAGCGTACCGGTTACGCCGGTGATCGCCCTTTGGGCGGCGCGGTGGACGCGTATTTTGAAGCGCACATCGAGCAAGGCCCGATCCTCGAGGACAACGCCAAAAGCATCGGCGTAGTCACGGGCGGTCAGGCGATCCGCTGGCTCGATGTGCGCGTGGAAGGTATGGCCGCCCACGCCGGCACCACGCCGATGCCGCTGCGCAAAGACGCGCTGTACGGTGTGGCGCGGATGATTCAGGCAATCGAAGGTCTGGCCGCAGATTTTGCCCCCGAAGGCCTGACCACGGTCGGCGAGTTGAGCATCAACAAATCCTCGCGCAACACCATTCCGGGGCTGGTGAATTTCACCGTCGATCTGCGTCATCACCGCGACGACGCCATTGCCGCCATGGAACAACAAGTCCGCGCCCGCTTGCAGGCGATCGCCGATGGCCGAGGCCTGAACCTGACGATCACCCCGCACTGGATCAGCCCGGCCACACCGTTCGATGCCGAATGTGTGGCGGCCGTGCAAGAGGCGGTGGACGCGCTGGGCTACGCTCAGCAGTCGATTGTCAGCGGCGCCGGGCATGACGCGATTCACCTCGCGCGCTACTGCCCGACGGCGATGGTGTTCATCCCGTGCGTTGGCGGCCTGAGTCACAACGAAGCCGAAGACGTGTTGCCCGAAGACGTGAAACAGGGCACCGATGTATTGCTCAACGCCGTACTGGCCCGTGCCGGTCGAATCGAACAGGGAGCCTGAACCATGCGCAGTTTTTTCCACCCCGAACAATTGCTCCACCATCCACGCAGCTATTACTCGCGCGGGCAGATGCGTACGCCGCAAGAAGTTCCCGAGCGTGCGCAGCGTCTGGTGCAGGCCGCCCACGGTCTGGGCTTCAGTGTCGAGCAGCCCGCCGATGCCGGTCTCGCACCGTTGCTGGCGGTGCATGGCGCGCCGTATCTGACCTTTCTTCAGGAAGCGCACGCACGCTGGAAAGAAATCCCGGAAGACTGGGGCGATGAAGTGATGTCGAACATCTTCGTCCGCGAGCCCAACGCCTTGCGCGGCATCCTCGCTCAGGCGGCGCGGTATCTGGCGGACGGCAGTTGCCCGGTCGGCGAGCAGACCTGGCGCTCGGCGTACTGGTCGGCGCAAAGCGCAGTGGCCGGGGCTCAGGCGCTGATCGACGGCGAGCCGGCAGCCTACGCCTTGTGCCGTCCACCGGGACATCATGCCCGGGCCGAAGCGGCGGGCGGTTTCTGCTACGTGAACAACGCGGCGGTGGCGGCGCAGGTGCTGCGCGCCAAGTTTGAAAAAGTCGCGGTGCTCGACACCGACATGCACCACGGCCAGGGCATTCAGGAGATTTTCTACGACCGCGATGACGTGCTCTACGTCTCGGTGCATGGCGATCCGACCAACTTCTATCCAGGCGTCGCCGGGTTCGCCGATGAGCGTGGCAGCGGCGCGGGGGAGGGCTTCAACCTCAACCTGCCGATGGCTCATGGTTCAAGCGAAGCGGATTTCCTTGGGCAACTGGACGTCGCATTGAACGCGGTGCGCGAGTTCGGCGCCGAGGTGCTGGTGCTGTCGCTGGGCTTCGACATCTATGAGCTTGACCCGCAAAGCAAGGTCGCCGTGACCCGCGAAGGTTTTGCAGCACTGGGCCAGCGAGTTCGCAGCCTGGGCCTGCCATGCCTGATCGTGCAGGAAGGCGGCTATCACCTGGAAAGTCTCGAAGACAATGCCCGAGCGTTTTTCGTGAATGGCGAGGTGTGGCAGATCTGAAATTGATGTGATCCGACAGGTCGCCATCGCTGACAAGCCAGCTCCCACAGGGATTTGTGCAGTTGCAGTTTTTTGTGATCGACACAAAACCTGTGGGAGCTGGCTTGCCAGCGATGAGGCCTTCAAAAACTCTGGAAAATCAGGCCCCAGGCACCGGGCAGCTCATGTCCCCTTCCTCACATTTCAAGTACTGCTTGAGCGCCTCGGTTCGCGTCTTTGTCACCGAGGCGATGCAATTGTTGTAGATCAACGGATAAACACTCCCGCCTGCCACCCCGGATGCCGAAAACTTGCACTCGGCATCACGAAAGCCGATCCACGCCCGTTGCGCGCTCACCAGCAGTTTCTTGCCATCAGGGTTGTCCTTCAACCGGGCGGTAATCTGCTGATAAACCGCGTTCAACTCCTTGTCCGCCGCCTTGTTTTCCTGCGCGGCACATTGATTCATCGTCGCCTGATCGCTGGCATTGGCGCAGTCCACGGCAGCGTGAGCAACGGAAGTGAAAAGAAAAGGCGTCAGGGCCAGAAGCAGGCGTGGGGACATGAGTCATCTCGCTTTGATGAATGAACGTGCCGGGCAGTTTAGCGACTTCGTTGCGCTAAGAAGGTGTGCGATGTCTCGATGCGTTGAGCAAGCGCTCGGCAGTCGCGGCGATTTCTTCTCCGTCATGCAGCTTTTCCAGCCACCCGGACGGGATTCCCTGCACACCATAATGGGCGCCGGCCAACTGGCCGACGATGGCGGCCGTGGTGTCTGCGTCATCGCCCAGATTGGCCGCTCGCAGGACGGCTGCGGCAAAACTGTCGGTGTGGTGGAAGCACCATAACGCCGCTTCCAGAGATTCAATGCAGTAGCCACTGCCGCGAATTTCGCGCTCGGTCTTGTGCAGGTAGTGACCCCGGGCGATCGCCGCCACCTTGGGTTGGCTGAAGACTGTTTGCGCCAGAGTGCGCAGATCCGCTTTCGATGCACCTTCCAGGGCCTTGCCGAGCAGTTCGGCAAACAGCTGGCAGCATTCGATGGCCTCGGGCGCCGCGTGTGTGGTGCGTGAACTGTCGGCGGCGAATCGCCTGATTTTCCGGGCATCGGGGAAATAAAACAGCACCACGGGGATCAGGCGCATCAACGAGCCGTTTCCGGCGCTGTAGGGATCGGTGGCGCCGGCAAACGGCTCTCCGGTGTGTTGATAGCGATCCAGCGCCTGACTCACGGTCATGCCGATATCGAAACATTCGCCGGTCGAACTCAGATAACCCCATTGCCACCAGTTCAGATAGCGGCCCATCTGATCAGCGGCATCGAAGCCGTTTTTGTTCAGCAGACTTTCCGCCAGGCACAACGCCATCGAGGTGTCGTCGGTCCATTGACCGGGCTTCAGGCGAAACGGCCCGCCGCCGACCATGTCGGTCAGGGGCTGGAAGCTGCCGCGAGGCTGGAATTCGACAGTGGTTCCCACGGCATCGCCGCACGCCAGGCCGAGCAGGGCGCCACGATAACGTTCGGGGAGGGAGAGCTGCATGATGACGTCCTTGTGTCGTTCAATTCGCTGGGAACGTTAGCAGTTTCGCCGCGCTGATCCGTGCGCATTCTGACGAACCGGTGATCCAAAATACTGCCGGATATTTCAATCAGACCTGATCGTTGCACTGGATTGATACAACTTCGCATTGGACATGTGGTCATACAAGCCTACTGTTCAAAACAGGAGGTGACGTATGAAACCAGTACCCAACAGCTTTGAACGCAAGATCATGCTCAGGTCGCCGCGCTCCCATGTCTGGCGCGCCCTGGTCGATGCCGAGGCGTTCGGCCAGTGGTTCGGCGTTGCGCTGGAGGGCCGGCGGTTTATCGCCGGCGAATGGACGCAGGGGCAGGTCACTTACCCCGGTTATGAACATGTGCTCTGGAACGTGCTGGTGGAGCGAGTCGAGCCGCAGCAGCTGTTCTCCTTCCGCTGGCACCCGTACGCGGTGAACCCGAAAATCGACTACTCCCAGGAACCGACCACGCTGGTCAAGTTCGAACTGCAGGACTACGAGAACGGCACGCTGCTGAAGGTCTCCGAATCAGGCTTTGCGCACATCCCCGACGTGCGCCAGAAAGAGGCGTACTACATGGACAGTCGGGGCTGGGAGGAGCAGTTGAGCCGGCTCGAACATTTCCTCACGGAGAGCGACCGGGCCCGCGAGCGTGAAGGTGGCTGATCTCGACCTGTTCAGTCCGTGGCTGAAAGTCGCGCAACTGGCGGCTTTTGCGCTTGATGCCTGACATGTCTAAGGGTTTTCGGAAGGCCTGCTATGGCGAATGTCTTACACGTGCTGGTAGCTTTTTCGACTATTGCCGATTGGATCCAGAGCGTAATCTAGCCTCATCAACTGAAGCACAGGGAGTGTTTCAGGATCACGGATGATCGACCATTAGCAAGGATCGCTGCCGACAGGGAGTCGATAATGGTCTTGGGAAAAACCCGCTTCGGCGGGTTTTTTTTCGCTCGCAGAAAAGTGTCACGTTCAAACAGAAACACCGCCGATCCGGCGGTGTTTCTGCATCTGCAGGTTTACGAGGCGATCAACTGGCGCAACACGTAATGCAGAATCCCGCCGGACTTGAAGTACTCCACCTCGTTCAAGGTGTCGATGCGGCACAGCACTTCGATTTTCTCCTGCCGTCCGTCTTCACGAGTGATGACCAGGGTCAGGTTCATCCGTGGCGTCAGCTCGACACCGCTCAGGCCCTGGATGTCCAGGGTTTCCTTGCCGGTGAGGTTCAGGCTCTTGCGGTTCTGATCCAGCTTGAACTGCAACGGCAGCACGCCCATGCCCACCAGGTTGGAACGGTGGATGCGCTCGAAGCTTTCAGCGATCACCGCTTTCACGCCCAGCAGATTGGTGCCCTTCGCCGCCCAGTCTCGGCTGGAGCCGGTGCCGTATTCTTGCCCGGCAATCACCACCAGCGGGGTTCCAGAGGCCTGATAACGCATGGCCGCGTCGTAGATCGCCAGTTTCTCGCCGGTCGGAATGTAGATCGTGTTGCCGCCTTCCTCGCCGCCGAGCATTTCGTTGCGGATACGGATGTTGGCAAACGTGCCGCGCATCATCACTTCGTGGTTGCCCCGGCGTGAACCGTAGGAGTTGAAGTCCCGTGGCTCGACGCCTTGCTCGCGCAAGTAACGTCCGGCCGGGCTGTCGGCCTTGATGTTGCCGGCAGGGGAGATGTGGTCGGTGGTCACCGAATCGCCTAATAGCGCCAGCACTCGAGCACCTTTCACATCGGCGATCACCGGCAAAGGCCCGGCAATGTCATCGAAGAACGGCGGATGCTGGATGTAGGTCGAATCCGCTTGCCAGACGTAGGTCGCGGCTTGCGGGACTTCGATGGCTTGCCACTGTTCGTCACCGGCAAACACCTCGGCGTATTCCTTGTGGAACATCGCCGTGTTGACCTGATTTACCGCGTCGGCGATTTCCTTGCTGCTCGGCCAGATGTCGCGCAGGTACACCGGGTTACCCTGTTGGTCGTTACCCAGCGGTTCGCTGCTGATGTCGGTGCGCACAGTGCCGGCCAGGGCGTAAGCGACGACCAGCGGTGGCGAGGCCAGCCAGTTGGTTTTCACCAGCGGATGCACCCGGCCCTCGAAGTTGCGGTTACCGGACAGCACCGAAGCCACGGTCAGGTCGGCTTTCTGGATGGCTTTTTCGATCGGTTCCGGCAGCGGCCCGGAGTTGCCGATACAAGTGGTGCAGCCATAGCCGACCAGCGAAAAACCGAGCTGATCGAGGTATTGCGTCAACCCGGCGGCTTTGTAGTAATCGGTGACGACTTTCGAACCCGGAGCCAGCGAGCTCTTCACCCACGGTTTGCGGGTCAGGCCTTTTTCCACGGCTTTTTTCGCCAGCAGGCCGGCGGCCATCATCACGCTCGGGTTGGAAGTGTTGGTGCAGGAGGTGATCGCGGCAATCACCACGGCACCGTTTTTCAGGCGATAGGTGTGGCCGTCGTACTCGTAATCCGTTTCGCCGACCAGATCGGCATTGCCCACGGCGACACCGCCGCCGCCCTCGCTCTCCAGGCGTCCTTCTTCCTTGCTGGTGGGTTTGAACTGCAAGTCGAGGAAGTCACTGAACGCCTGGCCGACATTCGGCAGCGAGACGCGGTCCTGCGGGCGTTTCGGCCCGGCGAGGCTGGCTTCGACGCTGCCCATGTCCAGCGCCAGACTGTCGGTGAACACCGGTTCCTGACCGGGCAGGCGCCACAGTCCCTGAGCCTTGGTGTAGGCCTCGACCAGCTTCACCACTTCCGGCGGACGGCCGGACAGGCGCAGGTAATCCAGCGTCACGTCATCCACCGGGAAGAAGCCGCAGGTCGCGCCATATTCCGGAGCCATGTTGGCGATGGTCGCGCGGTCGGCCAGCGGCAGGTCGGCGAGGCCGTCGCCATAGAACTCGACGAATTTGCCGACCACGCCTTTCTTGCGCAGCATCTGGGTCACGGTCAACACCAGGTCGGTGGCGGTAATCCCTTCCTTGAGCTTGCCGGTGAGTTTGAAGCCGATCACTTCCGGAATCAGCATCGACACCGGTTGCCCGAGCATCGCGGCTTCCGCCTCGATCCCGCCCACGCCCCAGCCAAGTACGCCGAGGCCGTTGATCATAGTGGTGTGGGAGTCGGTGCCGACCAGCGTGTCGGGGAAGGCATAGGTGCGGCCGTCTTCGTCCTTGGTCCACACGGTGCGGCCGAGGTATTCGAGGTTGACCTGATGGCAGATTCCGGTACCTGGCGGCACCACACTGAAGTTGTCGAAGGCGCTCTGGCCCCAGCGCAGGAAGGCATAGCGTTCGCCGTTGCGCTGCATTTCGATGTCGACGTTCTGTTCGAAGGCGCTGGCGCTGGCGAATTTGTCGACCATCACCGAGTGGTCGATCACCAGATCCACCGGCGACAGCGGGTTGATTCGCTGCGGATCACCGCCGGCCTTGGCCATGGCGGCGCGCATCGCCGCCAGATCGACCACGGCCGGTACGCCGGTAAAGTCCTGCATCAGCACGCGGGCAGGGCGGTACTGGATTTCCCGGTCGGAGCGACGCTCCTTGAGCCACGCGACAATGGCCTTGAGGTCGGCGCCGGTGACGGTTTTTTCATCTTCCCAACGCAGCAGGTTTTCCAGCAGGACTTTCAGCGACATCGGCAACCTGTCGAGATCGCCCAAGGTCTTGGCGGCATCCGGCAGGCTGAAATAGTGGTAAGTCTTGTCATCGACTTTCAGGGTTTTCAGTGAATTCAGACTATCGAGGGACGGCATTACGATCACTCCTTTGAGTCCGCACGGCTACGGACTGAGGGGACGGGCAGAGCTATCAACGTAGCCCTGTTTTCAGTAGCTGGCTAATAACTGGACTCTATGGGCAAGTCCAAGGTTCCGACATGGGCTATCATGCGCCGGTTTTCGTGACAGGCTTTGCTTCAACGCAGGTCTGGGCATCGCGCAGGGGATGAATGATCGCCCTCTGCCCAGGAGTAAGAATGAACACCCTATTCATGCATTGCCGGCCAGGCTTCGAAGGCGAAGTCTGCTCGGAGATTTCCGACCTCGCCGCCCGACTGAATGTGGCCGGCTACGCCAAGGCCAAACCGGCCACCGCTTGCGCCGAGTTTGTCTGCACCGAAGAAGACGGCGCCGAACGCCTGATGCGCGGCCAGCGTTTCGCCGAGCTGATTTTTCCGCGCCAGTGGGCGCGCGGGTTTTTCATCGATCTGCCGGAAAACGACCGTATCAGCGTGATCCTCGCGCACATGGCTGAATTCCCGGTCTGTGGCAGCCTGTGGCTGGAAGTCGTCGACACCAACGACGGCAAGGAGCTGTCGAACTTCTGCAAGAAGTTCGAAGGCCCGCTGCGCAAGGCCCTGACCGGCGCCGGCAAACTGGTGGAGGACACCAGCAAGCCGCGTCTGCTGCTGACCTTCAAGAGCGGTCGTGAGGTGTTCCTCGGTCTGGCGGACGCCGGTAACTCGGCGATGTGGCCGATGGGCATTCCGCGCCTGAAGTTCCCACGCGAGGCGCCGAGCCGTTCGACCCTGAAGCTGGAAGAGGCCTGGCACCACTTCATCCCCCGCGATCAGTGGGAAGATCGCCTGCACAGCGACATGACCGGCGTCGACCTCGGCGCGGCGCCGGGCGGTTGGACTTGGCAGCTAGTCAATCGCGGCATGCTGGTGACTGCCATCGACAACGGTCCGATGGCCGAAAGCCTGATGGACACCGGTCTGGTGCAGCACTTGATGGCTGACGGTTTCACTTTCAAACCGAAGCAACCGGTGGATTGGATGGTCTGCGACATCGTCGAGAAACCGGCGCGCAACGCCGCGATGCTCGAAGAGTGGATCGGCGAGGGTCATTGCCGGGAAGCGGTGGTCAACCTGAAGTTGCCGATGAAGCAGCGTTACGCCGAAGTGAAGCGTTTGCTCGAACGCATCGCCGACGGTTTCAAGGCCCGTGGGATCAAGGTCGACATCGGCTGCAAGCAGCTGTACCACGACCGCGAGGAAGTGACCTGCCATTTGCGCCGCCATGACGTGAAGAAAGCCAAAGCCCGCTGAGCGCACGACAGGTGACCGAACACCCGGCATTGGGTGACAATGCCGGCCAGTTTCAGGAGTGAATCATGAGTGAAATGATTGATACGCCGGTCGACGGCACCCTCGACGCCACGGGCCTCAACTGCCCGGAGCCGGTGATGATGCTGCACCAGCACATCCGTGACCTGGTGCCTGGCGGCCTGCTCAAGGTAATCGCCACCGACCCGTCGACCCGCCGCGACATCCCCAAGTTCTGCGTGTTTCTCGACCATGAACTGGTGGGGCAGCACGAAGAGGCCGGAACCTATCTGTACTGGATCCGCAAGAAGTCCGGTTGATCGAAAGGCAAAAAAAGACCTGCAAATGCAGGTCTTTTTTTTATGGCCGGTCAGCCCATCGAGCGACTGATGCGAATGCGTTTGCGTGCGCTGCGCGTCAGGCGGATCGACAGCATCAGCGCCGCACAGCTGAGGCCGACGATCAGGCCTTCCCACAAGCCGCTCGGGCCGCGTGGTTCGCCGAGCCAGTCGGTCAGGCCGAGGGCGTAACCTACCGGCAGGCCGATGCCCCAATAGGCGAACAGGGTCAGGATCATCGTCACGCGAGTATCCTGATATCCGCGCAACGCACCGGCGGCAGTAACCTGAATCGCGTCGGAAAACTGGAACAGCGCCGAGTACACGATCAGCATCGCCGCGATGTGAATCACCATCGGGTCAGAGGTATAGATCGCCGCAATGTGTTCGCGCATCAGCAGCATCATGCTCGCCGACAGGCAGGCGTAAGCCAGCGCGGTGCCCATGCCGACACCCGCGGCGAATCGCGCTTCACGGGGTTCTTCACGGCCCAGGGCCTGACCGACCCGCACGGTCACGGCCATGCCCAGCGAGTACGGAATCATGAACACCAGGGAGCTGACGTTCAGCGCGATCTGGTGCCCGGCCACCACCGTGGCGCCGAGGCTGCCGATCAGCAGCGCGATCACCGCGAAAATGCTCGACTCGGCAAACACTGCAACGCCGATCGGCAGACCGATGGCCAGCAAACGCTTGATCACCGCCCATTGCGGCCAGTCGAAACGGCTGAACAGTTCGCTAGACTTGTAGGCCGGGGCCCAGCGCTCATAACCGGCCAGGCCCAGCGCCATCACCCACATCACGATCGCCGTGGCCCAGCCGCAGCCGACGCCGCCCATGGCCGGCACGCCGAAGTGGCCATAAATGAATACGTAGTTGAGCGGGATGTTCAGCGCCAGGCCGCACAGGCCCAATACCATCGCCGGCCGGGTGCGACCGAGGCCGTCACTGGTGCAGCGCAGCACATGGTAGAAGGCCACAGCCGGCAGACCGCTGGCGATGCCGTGCAGGTACTGCATGCACGGGCCGATCAGTTCCGGATCGACCTTCATCAGGTGCAGGATCGGTTCGGCGCTGAACAGCATGGTGGTAGCCATCAAGCCCACCACCAGTGCCAGCCACAAGGCCTGACGCACGATCGGGCCGATCTCGCTGTGGGTGCCGGCGCCGAAGCGCTGGGCGACTTTAGGCGTGGTCGCCAGCAAAGTGCCGGTCATCAGCAGGAACACCGGCACCCAGATCGAGTTGCCCAGCGCCACAGCCGCCAGATCCTTGGGCCCGACGCGCCCGGCCATTACCGCATCGACGAAGCCCATGGCGGTGGTCGCCAGTTGCGCGATCATGATCGGCAGGGCCAGGCCGAGCAGATTCTTCAGCTCCAGGCGAACCCGGGCAGGGCGGTTGAGGGAAACGGCAGCAGGGCGGTCAGTCACGGAATTCACAGGCAAAGCGTCCACAGGGGTTGATGCGCAAGGCCGGGCATTCTACGCCGCTGACGTAACGGTCAGGAAAAATCCTCTGTTGCGGATTTGTAATCGCCGCGCCTCATCAAGAAATCACAGCCTGCTGGCTCATCGCAGCCCCAGCGCCTACACTGCCGATCCGCCCAAGGAGCCTCGCCATGCTGATTGTTGCCGACGAAAATATCCCGCTGCTCGATGCCTTTTTTGCCGGTTTCGGCGAGATCCGCCGGGTGCCTGGCCGCTCCATCGACCGAGCCACGGTCGAACAGGCCGATGTATTGCTGGTGCGCTCGGTGACCAACGTCAATCGCGCATTGCTCGAAGGCAGCAAGGTGCGTTTCGTCGGCACCTGCACCATCGGCACCGATCATCTGGATCTCGATTACTTCAGCGAGGCCGGCATCACCTGGTCCAGCGCGCCCGGCTGCAATGCCCGGGGCGTGGTCGATTATGTGCTTGGCAGTCTGATGACCCTGGCCGAAATCGAAGGCGTCGATTTGCGTGAACGTACTTACGGTGTGATCGGCGCCGGTGAAGTCGGCGGTCGCCTGATCAAGGTGCTCAAAGGCCTGGGCTGGAACGTGAAAGTCTGTGACCCGCCGCGTCAGGCGGCCGAGGGCGGCGACTATGTCAGCCTGGAGCAGATCATCGCGCAGTGCGACGTGATCAGCCTGCACACCCCGCTGACCCGCCACGGCGATGACGCGACCTGGCATTTGTTCGACGAGCAGCGTTTGCAGCAGCTCAAGCCCGGCGCCTGGTTGATCAACGCGGCTCGCGGTCCGGTGGTGGATAACGCCGCGTTGCGCGAAGTGCTGCTGGAGCGTGAAGACCTGCAAGCAGTGCTCGATGTCTGGGAGGCCGAGCCGCAAGTCGATGTGGCGCTGGCCGAGCTCTGTGTGTTGGCGACGCCGCACATCGCCGGTTACAGCCTCGACGGCAAGCAGCGCGGCACGGCGCAGATCTATCAGGCTTACTGCGACTTTATCGGTGAGCCCGCCATCATTCAGCTCGGCGATTTGCTGCCGGCACCATGGTTGTCGGAAGTTTCCCTGCACGCCGACAGCGATCCGGCCTGGGCGCTGGCGATGTTGTGCCGTGGCGTGTACGACCCGCGCCGGGATGACGCGGATTTCCGACGCACGCTGCTGGGCAGCGTCGGTGAACAACGTGCCGCGTTTGATCTGCTGCGCAAACAGTATCCGTCGCGACGCGAGATCGAAGGCTTGAAGGTGCGGATCGACGGTGATTCGCCGGCCCTGCGCCAGATCGTGACCGCGCTGGGCGCAATGGCCGTATAAACAGCGGGCAGAAAAAACCCGGCCTGCAGAGGCCGGGTCAGGAAGACGGTGGCGATATCACTTTTGTTCGGCAGGCTTGACCAATCGCTTCTCCAGTTCGCGGCAGGCGTTCTGGATCATGTCTTCAGTGATTGGCACTTCGCGCCCATCCTTATCGATCATCGAGCAACCCAGAGGTTGGCCGGGCTTGGTGCGGATCACTTCAATCTTGTCATCGCTGCTGTGTTGCAAGGACATGGCCTGTCTCCTCATCAGGTTGTGTGCCTAGATTAAAACCGTCAGGTGACCAGGCTGTGACAACTCCCTGCGGTCGGATCGGAACGGCATCTCCACTCAAACAGAAATGACCGTCCGTCTCAACCCGGACCTTAGACCAATAGCATCTAGAGGGTAGTCGAGCCGGTCATATTTAACCTGACTCATTGTGATTTACAGAGTTCCACCCCATTTGAGTCTGTAGGCTGGCCCTATCCACCCGCACACGACGTGAACCTGAATGATCCCGATGCTTTCCTCGCGCCACCGCCGGGCCTTGCGCCTGACCAGTCATTTCCTTGCTCCCTATCGCTGGCCGGCCTTCGGCGCACTGCTGGCGCTGATCGTCACGGCGGGCATCACCCTGTCGATGGGGCAGGGCATCAAGCTGCTGGTCGACCAAGGCTTCATGACTCAATCGCCGCACTTGCTCAATCAATCCATCGGCCTGTTCATGTTGTTGGTGTTCGGTCTGGCGGTCGGCACCTTTGCGCGGTTTTATCTAGTGTCCTGGATCGGTGAGCGCGTGGTGGCGGATATCCGCCGGCAGGTGTTCAACCATCTGGTGTACCTGCATCCCGGGTTTTACGAGGACAACCGCAGCTCGGAAATCCAGTCGCGGCTGACGGCTGATACCACGCTGCTGCAATCGGTGATCGGCTCGTCGCTGTCGCTGTTCCTGCGTAATCTGCTGATGGTCATTGGCGGTGTGGTGCTGCTGTTCATCACCAACCCGAAGCTCACCAGCATCGTGGTGATCGCACTGCCGCTGGTGATTGCGCCGATCCTGATTTTCGGCCGCCGCGTGCGTAACCTCTCCCGGCTGAGTCAGGACCGGATCGCCGACATCGGCAGCTACGTCTCGGAAACCCTCGGCCAGATCAAGACCGTACAGGCCTACAACCATCAGGTGCAGGACGAACAGCGTTTCGCCAGTACCGTCGAGCAGGCGTTCGAGACTGCGCGCAAACGGATTTTCCAACGGGCCTGGCTGATCACGCTGGTGATCGTGCTGGTGCTCGGCGCCGTCGCGGTGATGTTGTGGGTCGGCGGAATGGACGTGATCGCGGGGCGGATTTCTGCCGGTGAACTGGCGGCGTTCGTGTTCTACAGCCTGATCGTCGGCAGTGCGTTTGGCACGTTGAGCGAAGTGATTGGCGAGTTGCAGCGAGCGGCCGGCGCCGCCGAGCGCATTGCCGAATTGCTGCGGTCGGAGAACATCATCCAGCCACCGACCACGGGATTGGTGACGCTGCCGGAACGAGTCAAAGGCGAGCTGGAATTGCAGGATGTGCGTTTTTCCTACCCTTCGCGTCCCGAAAGCCTCGCCGTCGATGGCTTGAGTCTGACGATCAACGCCGGCGAAACCCTGGCGCTCGTAGGACCGTCTGGCGCGGGCAAGTCCACGGTGTATGACTTGCTGCTGCGTTTCTACGATCCCCGGGAAGGGCGGATCCTGATCGATGGCGTACCGCTGACGAGCCTCGATCCGCTGGACCTGCGTCGCTGCTTCGCGCTGGTCTCGCAAACCCCGGCACTGTTCTTCGGCAGTGTCGAAGAGAACATCCGTTATGGCTGCCCGTCGGCGACCCTTGAACAAGTCCGCGAGGCCGCCAGAATCGCCCACGCCCACGACTTCATCGAACAGATGCCCGACGGTTACCAGACCCACCTGGGCGATGGCGGCCTCGGCCTGTCCGGCGGGCAACGCCAGCGCCTGGCCATTGCCCGGGCGCTGCTGGTCGACGCGCCGATCCTGCTGCTCGACGAAGCCACCAGCGCCCTCGACGCCCAAAGCGAACACCTGATCCAGCAAGCATTGCCGAGCCTGATGCAAAACCGCACCACGCTGGTCATCGCCCACCGTTTGGCCACGGTGAAAAACGCCGACCGGATCGCGGTGATGGATCAGGGCAAACTGGTGGCGATCGGCACGCATCAGGAGTTGATCGCCAGCAATCCGCTGTATGCGCGGTTGGCGGCGTTGCAGTTCAGTGATGGTCATCAGGTTTCAACCGACCCTGTAACCGACTAGGTAATCGACCTAGTGGAACGCCATAAAAAATGCCCGCATCTCTCGATGCGGGCATTTTTGTTTACGTCGATCTATCGGCGATAGGCGCCCCGATCACTGATCGTCGAAATACCGCTCATGCCAATCCACCAGTGGTTGCGGCGAGTTGAGTTTCTGGCCGTAGATCACCGAGTAGGACAGCACGTTCTGTACGTACTGGCGGGTTTCGTCGAACGGGATGCTTTCCACCCACACGTCGAAGCTCAGATGGTCGGCGCCACGCAGCCACTGGCGCACGCGGCCGGGGCCGGCGTTGTAGGCGGCGGAGGCGAGCACGCGGTTGCCGTTGAACTGGCTGTGCACCTGGCTGAGATAAGCGGCGCCTAGCTGGATGTTTTTGTCCGGATCCAGCACCTGCTGTGGCGAGGCCAGTGGAATGCTGAACTTGCGAGCGGTTTCCTTGGCGGTGCCGGGCATCAGTTGCATCAGGCCGCTGGCGCCGACACCGGAGCGGGCGTCGTCCATGAACGCACTTTCCTGGCGGGTAATGGCGAATACCCAGCTCGAATGCAGGCCGCGCATCTTGGCTTCGCGCACCAGAGTGTCGCGATGGGCCATCGGGAAACGGATGTCCAGATCATCCCAATACTGCGCCTGACTGATGGTGCGGATGGCCGGGAAATACCATTTCAGGTCGTAGGCCAGTTTTGCCTGGGCGACCATTTCATCGCGGCTGAAATGCCGGCTGACGTGATACCACTCGCGGCGGCCGTCGACGATCTGCCCACGGGCGTGGAACTCCAGTGCGCGACGTACGCCAGGCGTGTTGCGCACCTTGTTGATCAGCGCCTGACTGAGCACCAGCGGCTTGTTGTTCAGCGAGTACGGCGATTGCGAGCGGTCGGCGGCGAGGAAACCGTAGAAATCCCGTTCCCGCGACAGGTTCTTGTACAGCGTCTGCGCTTCCGGGTTTTGCGGTTGCGCCAGTTCCAGGCTGCGGGCCTGCCAGTAGCGCCAGCGGTTGGTGGTGGCCAGGTCCTGTGGCAAACGACGGGTCAATTGGTAGGCGTCATCCCAGCGCGCCAGACGCAACAACAGACGCAGACGCCATTCGGACACGGTGTTGTCGCGCAGTTCCGGATCGTACTTGGTCATCACATCCAGCGCGCGGCTGTCGAAGCGGCGGGCGAGGGTCAGGCCGATTTCCCGGGCGATCGCGACTTTTTCATCCCGGGAGAAATGCATGCTGCTGGCATAACCGTCGAGCAGGGCCATGGCCTTGTCCGGGTCCTGACGCGCGAGGCGGCGCAGGCCGAGGCTGACCACATCGGACATCGGCTCATCGGCCGGCGTGAAACGCGAGGGTTGGTTGAGCAGTTCCGGCTTTTGCGCCACATCCACCAACAGTCGACCGCGTGGGGCGAGGGTGGTCAGGCCGTTGACGAGGCTGTTGGCCAGCGGATAGTTACGGTGCTGGGCGGCGAGTTTGGCGCGTTCCCAGCGTTTCTGTTCGGTCAACTGACCTTCGGCGGCCCACATGCCGAACAGCGCATCACAGGCGGCAGGCTGGGATTTGCCGGTCAGCCAGAGCTTATCGGCATTGGCGAAACCCTCGGCCTTCTTGTTGTGGCTGATCTGGTACTGCGCGTTGAGGCAGTCAAGTTCAGTGAAATTCAGTTTCGGGTCGTAATACTTGACGAACGTCGCCCAATCGCCGCGATCGGCCAGCCAGCGCAGCCAGCGCAATTTCATCCAGTTGGCCTGCGGCAGGTCACCGTGCTCGGCGAGGAATTTCTCGATCTCCGCGTTGCTGGCGGTTTTCAGCCGAGCAGTCAGCTCGTCGTAAGCCAGGTACGGCTCCAGTGGATAGTCGGCGAGGGCCTGGCTGTAACGGAAATAGGGACCGCTGTCGCCCTTGGCCAGGGCGCGCTTGGCTTCATCGTAATACTGGCGTTGGGTGGACAGGTCCACCGCCTGGGCGGATTGAACGGCAGCGGCGGAAAGCAGCAAACATGACAAAACACTGAAGAGGCGACTGCGCATGAGACATCCGGGCAGAGAAATCATGACAAGTGCCGGCCCAAACCCGCACTGAATTGCCTGTAGCTTAGCCTTTTGCCAGCAAGGGGCGAAAGCTTTGCCGGCCTCGCAGCACAAGTTCGCAACAAATGTTGTGCAGAGTGCGTCAGCGGCGAAATTGCCGGCCTGCTCGGGCCCCGATTCAGGTAGAATGCGCGCCCGGTTTTTGGAGAAGCTCATGACCCTGCTCAAATTCAGCGATGTGTCCCTTGCATTCGGCGCGATGCCGTTGTTGGACAAGGTGTCCTGGCAGATCGCCCGTGGTGAGCGGGTGTGCATCATCGGCCGCAACGGCACTGGCAAATCCAGCATGATGAAACTGGTCAAGGGCGACCAGAAGCCTGATGACGGCTCGGTGTGGCGTGCCCCCGGTCTGAAAATCGGTGAATTGCCGCAGGAATTGCCTGTGGCCGACGAGCGGACAGTGTTCGATGTGGTCGCCGAAGGCCTCGACGGCGTGGGGGCGTTGCTCGCCGAATACCACCACCTGAGCCAGAACATCGTCACCGACGCCGATCTGGACAAACTGATGCACGTCCAGCACGACCTTGAAGCCCGCGATGGCTGGCGCTTGCAGACCCTGGTCGACAGCACCCTGAGCCGCTTGCAACTGCCGGCCGACAAGACCCTTGCCGAACTGTCCGGCGGCTGGCGTCGTCGCGTACTGCTGGCGCAGGCGCTGGTGTCCGAGCCGGATCTGCTGCTGCTCGACGAGCCAACCAACCACCTGGACATCGGTGCGATTGCCTGGCTTGAAGAGGCACTGAAGGATTTCCAGGGCGCCGTGCTGTTCATCACGCACGACCGTTCTTTCCTGCAAAACCTCGCCACCCGCATCCTTGAACTGGATCGCGGCGGCCTGATCGACTGGAACGGCGACTACGCCAGTTTCCTCGTCCATAAAGAAGCCGCACTGGCCGCCGAAGAAACCGCCAACGCGCTGTTCGACAAGCGTCTGGCCCAGGAAGAAGTGTGGATTCGCCAAGGCATCAAGGCCCGTCGCACCCGTAACGAAGGTCGCGTACGTGCGCTGAAAGCATTGCGTGTGGAGCGCAGCGAGCGTCGCGAGCGCACCGGCAAGGCCAACATCCAGCTGGAAACAGCGGAGAAGTCCGGCAAGCAAGTGATGGTGCTGGATAACGTGAGCTTCGCGCATCCGGGCGGTCCGTTCCTGATCCGCGATTTCTCCATGGTGCTGCAACGAGGTGACCGGATCGGCCTGCTCGGCGCCAACGGTACCGGCAAAACCACTTTGCTGAAACTGATGCTCAGCGGTCTGCAACCGACCAGCGGCAAAGTGGAAGAGGGCACCAGGATCGACGTGGCCTACTTCGACCAGTTGCGCCATCAGCTGGATCTGGAGAAGACCGTGATCGACAACGTCGCCGAAGGTCGCGACTTCATCGATATCGACGGCCAGAGTCGCCACGTGTTGAGCTACCTCGGCGACTTCCTGTTCAGCCCGCAGCGTGCCCGCACGCCGGTGAAGGCGTTGTCCGGTGGCGAGCGTGCGCGTCTGCTGCTGGCCAAACTGTTCAGCAAGCCGGCGAACCTGCTGGTACTCGACGAACCGACCAACGACCTCGACGTGGAAACCCTCGAGCTGCTCGAAGAAGTGCTGCTGACCTTCAACGGCACGGTGCTGATGGTCAGCCACGACCGGGCATTCCTCGACAACGTGGTTACCAGCACCCTGGTCTTCGAAGGTGAAGGCAAGGTTCGCGAATACGTCGGCGGCTATCAGGACTGGATCCGTCAGGGCGGCTCGCCGCGTCTGCTGGGCGTGACCGAAAGCAAATCCGGCAAGGCTGACCTGAATTCGGCGGTGGTCACTGCCGAACCGGCTCCGGTTGCCGCGCCGGTTGCTGCGGCCCCGGCTGCGAAAAAGAAGCTGAGCTACAAGCTTCAGCGCGAGCTGGAAGCGCTGCCGGGCGACATCGATGCCAAGGAGCAGCAGATTGCTGCTGTCGAGGCTGAAATGGCCGAGGCCGGCTTCTATCAGCGTCCGCCGGCCGAGACGGCCAAGGTGATTGCTTCTCTGGAGCAGTTGCAGGCTGAGCTGGATGCGCTGGTGGAGCGTTGGGCCGAGCTGGACGCCTGATTGTTTCCAGGCATGAAAAAGCCCGGCGTCCAGTGATGGGCGTCGGGCTTTTTTAGCTTTTCATAAGAGAGTGGAATCAGCGTTTGACCAGGTGCACCGCCAGCACATCGCAAGGTGCGCCGTGCAGCACGTCATTGGCGGTCGAGCCCAGCAACAGCGCCAGACCATGCCGGCCATGGCTGCCGACCACGATCAGGTCGCAGCCCTGTTCCTTGGCGAAATGGTGGATTTCCTGACGTGGCTGGCCGTAGGTCAGGTGGCAGTTGGCGCCTTCGAGTTCGGTGTACTTGTGCTTCAGGCGTTCGAGACGTTCCTTGGCCTGATCGAACTGCTGCTGTTGCAGTTGTGACAGATCCATCGGCACGTCACCGCCAAAGGCCATGGCCATCGGTTCGACGATATGCACCAGTGACAACTTGGCGCCATTGCTCACCGACAGCTCTCGGGCGCGGTGGATCACAGGGTCGCACTCTTCGGTCAGATCTACGGCGACCAGGACATGGTGGTAGGGCATGAGGTGCTCCTCGTGAGGGATCAATATTGGTAAGTATGGCTGGTTTCAAGCGCATTGGTTCCAAAGTGACGCAATGGGCTCATCAAGATTCGGGAGTAGAGATATGACGGTCTGGCTGGTGGTGTCAATCCTGCTGGTGGTGTTGAGCCCACTGGCGTGGTTGCGTCCGTCCCGTGCACAGAGTGGCCGGATAGCCTTGCGCACGGAGGCCCGGCGCATCGGGCTGGCCATGCAACTGGCGCCTCAAGAGTGGCCGCACTGGCTGAGCCAGGAGCCGCCAAACCCGTGCGCGCAATACCATCGGCCACGCCGTGGCAAGCAGCCGGCGTGCTGGGCGTATTGGCAGAAATCGCCGGGGGTTTGGGTGAATCAGTGGCAGGAAGTCTGTGAGGATCCGCTGCTGCTCAATCATTTCGAAAAATTGCCGGGCAACGTTTTCAAGGTCGAGGCGGACAAGCAGATGATCGCGCTCTATTGGGGCGAGAAGGGTGACGCTTCGGTTTTGCTGGAAATTGATGCCACGCTGAAAGCGCTGGCATGACTCACGGACTTTTCGCGCTGCAACGGTGCGAAACGTCCGGCAGACGCGCAATAAAAAGCCCGACATGATTCATCGGGCGGGGTTGGCCAGGCAGGCCGGAAATTCTTCTTGGCGTTGACCCGGAGTGATCCGGTCAGCAAACGTGCACCTGTTTTCCTTCGTAGTCCAGCCAGCGTAGCCTGTTAAACAAGGCTTGCGGTGAATTAGGGCGACTTTTCTAACTATTAATCTTATGAATGCCCTCACATGCAAGCATGTGTGGCCGGGCTGCGTCCTACAGAAATGACCGCAAAGTCGCATTTCAACCCGTATTTAGGGCGATTGACAATTGTCGGAAATTCCGTGAAGGTGGCGTACCCAAATCAAACGGGCGTATGAATTGAGCGTTTGTATTGCAGACTGCTCCTACAGAATCCCGACTATCGCGTTGGCGGGTGTGCCGGGTGGATGGGTGTCAGCATCGACGAAAAAACGTCCTGCCGAGCCATTTGCCTGCGTCCGACGTGTACTGTTCAGCTTCCATATCGTGGAGATCAGTTGATGATTTACGAAGGTAAAGCCATCACGGTTAAAGCTCTTGAAAGTGGCATCGTCGAATTGAAATTCGACCTCAAGGGTGAGTCCGTCAACAAGTTCAACCGTCTTACCCTGAACGAGCTGCGTCAGGCCGTAGACACCATCAAGGCAGATGCTTCGATCAAGGGCGTGATCGTCAGCAGTGGCAAGGACGTGTTCATCGTCGGCGCCGACATCACCGAATTTGTCGACAACTTCAAGCTGCCGGATGCCGAGCTGGTTGCTGGCAATCTCGAAGCCAACAAGATCTTCAGCGATTTCGAAGACCTCAACGTTCCGACCGTCGCCGCGATCAATGGCATTGCTCTGGGTGGCGGTCTGGAAATGTGCCTGGCAGCGGACTACCGCGTCATGTCCACCAAGGCCAAGATCGGTCTGCCGGAAGTCAAGCTGGGCATCTACCCGGGCTTCGGTGGTACCGTGCGTCTGCCGCGTCTGATCGGTGCCGACAACGCCATCGAGTGGATTGCCGCCGGCAAGGAAAACCGTCCTGAAGACGCGCTGAAAGTCGGCGCCGTCGATGCCGTGGTTGCTCCCGAAAAGCTGCAGGATGCCGCCCTTGAGCTGATCAAGCGCGCCATCTCCGGCGAGTTCGACTACAAGGCCAAGCGTCAGCCGAAGCTGGAAAAGCTCAAGCTGAACGCCATTGAACAAATGATGGCTTTCGAAACCGCCAAAGGTTTCGTGGCTGGCCAGGCCGGTCCGAACTACCCGGCCCCGGTCGAAGCGATCAAGACCATCCAGAAAGCCGCGAACTTCGGTCGCGACAAGGCGCTGGAGGTCGAAGCCGCAGGTTTCGTGAAACTGGCCAAGACCTCTGCCGCGCAGAGCTTGATCGGTCTGTTCCTGAACGATCAGGAACTGAAGAAAAAGGCCAAGGCCTACGACGAAATCGCCAAGGACGTGAAGCAGGCTGCCGTACTGGGCGCCGGCATCATGGGGGGCGGTATCGCCTATCAGTCGGCTTCCAAAGGTACGCCGATCCTGATGAAGGACATCAACGAGCACGGCATCGAGCAAGGTCTGGCGGAAGCCGCCAAGCTGCTGGTCGGTCGTGTTGATAAAGGCCGCATGACTGCCGCGAAGATGGCTGAAGTGCTCAACGGCATTCGTCCTACGCTGTCCTACGGCGATTTCGGTCACGTCGACCTGGTCGTTGAGGCCGTGGTCGAGAACCCGAAGGTCAAGCAAGCCGTTCTGGCGGAAGTCGAAGCTCAAGTCAAAGAGGACACCATCCTCGCGTCCAACACTTCGACCATTTCCATCAGCCTGCTGGCCAAGGCCCTCAAGCGTCCGGAAAACTTCGTCGGCATGCACTTCTTCAACCCGGTGCACATGATGCCGCTGGTGGAAGTGATTCGTGGCGAGAAGTCCAGCGAGCTGGCCATCGCCACCACCGTTGCCTACGCCAAGAAAATGGGCAAGAACCCGATCGTCGTCAACGACTGCCCGGGCTTCCTGGTCAACCGCGTCCTGTTCCCGTACTTCGGCGGTTTCGCCAAACTGGTCAGCGCCGGTGTGGACTTCGTCCGTATCGACAAGATCATGGAAAAATTCGGCTGGCCGATGGGCCCGGCATACCTGATGGACGTGGTCGGCATCGACACCGGTCACCACGGTCGTGACGTAATGGCTGAAGGCTTCCCGGACCGCATGAAGGACGACCGTCGTTCGGCCATCGACGTGCTTTACGAAGCCAAACGTCTGGGTCAGAAGAACGGCAAGGGCTTCTACGCCTACGAGGCTGACAAGAAAGGCAAGCAGAAGAAAGTCGCCGACCCGTCGGTACTGGAAGTGCTCAAGCCGATCGTCTACGAGCAGCGCGAAGTCACTGACGAAGACATCATCAACTGGATGATGATCCCGCTGTGCCTGGAAACCGTGCGTTGCCTGGAAGACGGCATCGTCGAAACCGCCGCCGAAGCCGACATGGGTCTGGTCTACGGTATTGGTTTCCCTCCATTCCGTGGCGGTGCGCTGCGCTACATCGATTCGATCGGTGTTGCCGAGTTCGTTGCCCTGGCCGACCAGTACGCTGATTTGGGCGCGCTGTACCACCCGACCGCGAAGCTGCGCGAAATGGCCAAGAACGGCCAGAGCTTCTTCGGTTAAGCGCCCCCAACTAGAGTGAGAGTGAACTTATGAGCTTGAATCCTAGAGACGTCGTGATTGTCGACTTCGGTCGTACTCCGATGGGCCGCTCCAAGGGCGGCATGCACCGCAACACCCGCGCCGAAGACATGTCGGCGCACCTGATCAGCAAACTGCTGGAACGCAACACCAAGGTCGATCCTGCCGAAGTCGAGGACGTGATCTGGGGCTGTGTGAACCAGACCCTGGAACAAGGCTGGAACATCGCGCGTATGGCGTCGCTGATGACCCAGATCCCGCACACTTCGGCCGGCCAGACTGTCAGCCGTCTGTGCGGCTCGTCGATGAGCGCGCTGCACACCGCTGCGCAAGCGATCATGACCGGCAACGGTGACGTGTTCGTGGTTGGTGGCGTCGAGCATATGGGTCACGTAAGCATGATGCACGGTGTCGATCCGAACCCGCACATGTCCCTGTACGCGGCGAAAGCCTCGGGCATGATGGGCCTGACCGCTGAAATGCTGGGCAAAATGCACGGCATCACTCGCGAACAGCAGGACGCCTTTGGCGTGCGTTCCCACCAGTTGGCCCACAAGGCGACTGTGGAAGGCAAGTTCAAGGACGAAATCATCCCGATGCAGGGTTACGACGAGAACGGTTTCCTGAAAACCTTCGACTACGACGAAACCATTCGTCCGGAAACTACCCTGGAAAGTCTGGCGGCTCTGAAGCCGGCGTTCAATCCAAAGGGCGGCACCGTGACGGCCGGTACTTCGTCGCAGATCACCGATGGTGCTTCGTGCATGATCGTGATGTCGGCACAGCGTGCACAGGACCTGGGTATCCAGCCTCTGGCCGTGATTCGCTCGATGGCGGTAGCGGGTGTGGACCCGGCCATCATGGGCTATGGTCCGGTACCGGCTACTCAGAAAGCACTGAAACGTGCCGGCCTGGGTATCAACGATATCGACTTCTTCGAGCTCAATGAAGCGTTCGCCGCACAGGCCCTGCCAGTGCTGAAAGACCTGAAAGTGCTCGACAAGATGAATGAGAAGGTTAACCTGCACGGCGGCGCGATCGCCCTGGGTCACCCGTTCGGTTGCTCCGGTGCCCGTATTTCCGGCACGTTGCTGAGCGTGATGAAGCAGAATGGCGGCACCTTCGGGGTGGCCACCATGTGCATTGGCCTCGGCCAAGGCATCTCCACCGTCTTCGAACGCGTTTAAGCGTCTCGTCGATGGAAGCCGGGGCCAAGTGCCCCGGTTTTTGTTTTTGCGGATTTATTTTTGTTTTTATTTTGAAAAAATTTGAGTGAGGGCCGAAGCATGCCGATACAACCTGGGCTCTACCAACATTACAAAGGTCCGCAGTACCGCGTATTCAGTGTCGCGCGGCATTCCGAGACTGAAGAAGAAGTGGTCTTTTACCAAGCCCTGTATGGCGATTACGGCTTTTGGGTACGTCCCTTGAGCATGTTCCTGGAGTCCGTCGAGGTTGACGGGGAGCAGGTCCCACGCTTTGCTTTGGTGCAAGCCGAACCGAGCCTTTTTTCGAAGCCGTAAGGCGAGTGCGCGCAAAACCCTGCGCTTGACCTCACCTTGTAGCCACTATATATAGCGGTGCCGCGTCAGGCGCCAACCGCCTTTCACTTCTAGAATTCAGGAATTTTCTGATCCATGGGCAAATCGCTGGTCATTGTGGAATCCCCGGCTAAGGCCAAGACCATCAACAAGTATCTGGGCAACCAATACGTGGTGAAGTCGAGTATCGGCCATATCCGAGACCTGCCCACCAGCGGTTCGGCTAGCGCCAGCAAGGAGCCTGCCGCCAAGCGCGGCAAGGCTGCTGCGGGCGAAGCGCCAGCGCTGTCGCCGAAAGAGAAGGCGCGCAAGCAGCTGGTCTCGCGGATGGGAGTCGATCCTGAACACGGCTGGAAAGCCAAGTACGAGATCCTTCCGGGCAAGGAAAAGGTCATCGAAGAGCTGCGCCGGCTCGCCAAGGATGCTGACACCATCTATCTCGCAACCGACTTGGATCGCGAGGGGGAAGCCATTGCCTGGCACCTGCGCGAAGCCATCGGCGGTGACGACAGCCGCTACAAGCGCGTGGTGTTCAACGAAATCACCAAGAAGGCGATTCAGGAAGCCTTCTCGGAGCCGGGCGAACTCGACATCGATCGAGTGAATGCTCAGCAGGCTCGTCGTTTCCTCGATCGCGTTGTGGGCTACATGGTCTCGCCGCTGCTGTGGGCCAAGATCGCCCGTGGCCTGTCCGCCGGTCGCGTGCAATCGGTTGCCGTGAAGCTGGTGGTCGAGCGTGAGCGTGAGATTCGTGCGTTCAATCCGGAAGAGTACTGGGAAGTGCATGCCGATCTCGGCACCGCCAAAGGCTCGACCGTGCGTTTCGAAGTCGCTCGCGAGAAAGGCGAAGCCTTCAAGCCGCTGAATGAAGCGCAGGCTACGGCTGCGCTGGAGAAGCTCAAGTCCTCCAGCTACAGCATCGTCAAGCGTGAAGACAAACCGACCAGCAGCAAGCCGTCGGCACCGTTCATCACTTCGACCCTGCAACAGGCCGCGAGCAACCGCCTGGGCTTCGGTGTGAAGAAGACCATGATGATGGCACAGCGTCTGTACGAAGCCGGCTACATCACTTATATGCGTACCGACTCGACCAATCTCTCGGCTGATGCCGTGGCGATGGCGCGCGATTACATCGAAACCGAGTTCGGCAAGAAGTACCTGCCGGAATCGCCGAACGTCTACAGCAGCAAAGAAGGCGCACAAGAGGCTCACGAAGCGATTCGTCCTTCCGACGCCAACACCACGCCCGCCAAGCTGGCCGGCATGGAGCGTGACGCTGAGCGCCTCTACGAGCTGATCTGGCGCCAGTTCCTGGCTTGCCAAATGCTGCCGGCGCAATATCTGTCGACCACCGTCAGCGTCGCTGCCGGCGACTTCGAGCTGCGCGCCAAGGGTCGCATCCTGAAGTTCGACGGTTACACCCGCGTGCTGCCGCAAATCACCAAGCCTGGCGATGACGATGTTTTGCCCGACATGGCGCAGGGCGACGTGATGAAGCTGATCAAGCTCGATCCGTCCCAGCACTTCACCAAGCCGCCGGCCCGTTATTCGGAAGCCAGCCTGGTGAAGGAAATGGAAAAGCGTGGCATCGGTCGTCCTTCGACCTACGCAGCGATCATCTCGACCATTCAGGATCGCGGCTACGTGACCCTGCACAACCGTCGTTTCTATTCGGAAAAGATGGGCGACATCGTTACCGAGCGTCTGTCGGAAAGCTTCTCGAATCTCATGGACTACGGCTTCACCGCCGGCATGGAAGAGAACCTCGATGACGTGGCCCAGGGCGAGCGCGACTGGAAAAACGTGCTGGACGAGTTCTACGGCGACTTCAAGAAAAAACTTGAAGTGGCTGAAAACCCAGAAGCTGGCATGCGTGCCAACCAGCCGGTGATGACCGACATTCCGTGCACCACTTGCGGCCGTCCGATGCAGATTCGTACTGCCTCGACTGGCGTGTTCCTCGGCTGCTCGGGCTACAGCCTGCCGCCGAAAGAGCGCTGCAAGGCCACCGTCAATCTGGTGCCGGGCGATGAAATCGCGGCGGACGACGAAGGTGAGTCGGAATCCCTGGTACTGCGCGGCAAGCACCGCTGCCCGATCTGCAGCACGGCGATGGACGCCTACCTGCTCGACGAGAAGCGCAAGCTGCACATCTGCGGTAACAACCCGGATTGCGCCGGCTACGAGATCGAAGAGGGCAGCTACCGCATCAAGGGCTACGAAGGTCCGAGCCTGGAATGCGACAAGTGCGGCAGCGAGATGCAGCTCAAGACCGGCCGTTTCGGCAAGTTCTTCGGTTGCACCAATCCGACCTGCAAGAACACCCGCAAGCTGCTGAAGAGCGGTGACGCGGCGCCGCCGAAGATGGATCCGGTGAAGATGCCTGAGCTGAAATGCGAAAAGGTCAACGACACCTACATTCTGCGTGACGGTGCTTCCGGCCTGTTCCTGGCGGCTAGCCAGTTCCCGAAAAACCGCGAGACCCGTGCTCCGCTGGTGATCGAGATTCTGCCGCACAAGGACGAAATCGATCCGAAGTACCACTTCCTGTGCGAAGCGCCACAGAAGGATCCGGATGGCCTGCCAGCCGTGATCCGCTATAGCCGCAAGACCAAGGAGCAATACGTTCAGACCGAAGTCGACGGCAAGCCGACTGGCTGGAAAGCGTTCTTTGACGGTGGCAAGTGGACGGTCGAGGACAAGCGTCCGGCGAAAGCCAAGGCTTGAGCTGACTCTGACCTTGTGTTGGGCTGATGCTGTCGGCCCAACACATCAAAAGGCCGCATGACAACCTTAGGGTTTTCATGCGGCCTTTTTGTTTAAAGCTTGCGGTCGGATCGGCTGATCCATGACACTGTCCGGCCTGTGTGAAGCAATTATTTCGTTGTGGAGAGTGCCGACATGGCCCACGAACTCTATACCCGTACCAATCAGAAGATCTATTTCGCGGGTTTGTCGCTGGAAGCGCTGGCCAGGGCCGAAGAGGGGCGGGCGATGAGCTCGCTGGCGCTGATTCAGGCCGGGCGCGAATCCGCACTGTTTCATCTCTACGGTGCGTTGTTGGGGCTGTGTCATGAAATCGCCGGCTTCTATCGTCTGCCGCAAGCCAATGCGTCGCGGGCGGAAGCCTTGCTGACCCGCGAAGTGCTGGAGTCGATTGCCATTCCTGAGCTGGCGGAGATGATCGAGCTGGCAGGCAATCCGGAGACCTGGCTGGCTAAATTGCTGGCCGCGCACTCTGCGCTGTTCCAGCCGCCACGGGTGCCACACAAGCCGAAGGGCGATGTGACGCAACCATTGATTCAGGCGGTGAATCTGGATGAAGAAGTGATTGAAGAGTTAAGCCGCGAAGAGCTCGAGAGCTGGCGGCAGAACCTCAAGGGGCTGGCGATCCGCTTCCGTGAAGGCTTGAACGAGTGCTGAGGAACTTTGGACTGGCGGCGACGAGAGGCGTGCTGCTGGTCAAGATCCCGAGCGAAGCCTGAATGATGTCTATATAATCCCTGCCTTTCGTGGAGAACAGACCCATATGCCAACGTCCTTTCTAGAAATTGTCGAGCTACCAGACGGCCGAATTGAACTGCGCAGGGCTGAGGACGAGGGTTCTCTGGTGACTCTGGATTTCTCCGAGGATGCCAAGGCGTTTCTACAGGGCCAGCACGTTGAAATTGCCAAAGCGATGTTGAGCGTTGGCGTGCAAATGGCAGGACGTATGGTTGAAGGCGAATTCGATAAGGATGAGGGGCCGCGGGTTCTTCATTGATCCGCTGTCTGTCAGTCACTGCTCCAGATCGGCTTCTCTATCCCTGGAGAAGCCCTGCGCTTAACTTGGCGCACATTGTTGCTGAATCACCCCAAACGAATGTTCAGGCTTTGAGCGTCCCCGGTACGGGCGGCGCTGATCAGCTGTTGCCGTGATCCTGCGCTCAGTGGATTCAGCCACGTGACGACCGTGTGACTGCGGCCCAGGCGTAATGCTTCGCAGGCCAGTTGCTGAGCGCTTTGAGCGCCGCGCGGTTGCAGGAGCAGGATGCGTTCGCGATTCAATCCGGCGTCACGCAGCCAGGTCTGGGTCAGACTCGCTGGTGGTGCAATCAAGGTCAGCCAGCGTGCGTCCTGATCATCACTCAATTCGCGAAGAATAGGCGCCAGCAGGTTCAGGCAGTTCCCGGCCGCGCCGCGCAGTGACAGCTCACTGAACGTTTCGGGTTCGGGATTCCACGGACGCTCGACGACATCTTTGAGGATGGGGGCGAGCGGTTGCGCCAGAAACGCTTCGAACAACGGCAGTTGTGTTTGCTGAGGTACGTGTGGGAACTGCATAAAGCCTCCTTTAGCGGCGGATAACGCCGACACTCAAGCCTTCGATCACCAGTTCCTGATCTTTCAGGTTGACTTCGATGGGGGCGAACTCGGGGTTTTCGGCAATCAGCCAGACTTTGCTGCCGTCACGCTTGAAGCGTTTGACGGTGACTTCGTCGCCGATCCGCGCAACCACGATCTGACCGTTGCGTGCCTCGCGAGTGGTATGAACCGCCAGCAGATCACCGTCGAAAATGCCGATGTCCTTCATGCTCATGCCATGAACGCGCAACAGGTAGTCGGCACGCGGATGAAAGAAGGCCGGGTTGATGTTGCAGGACTCTTCGATGTGTTGTTGGGCGAGAATCGGCGCGCCTGCAGCCACTCGACCGATGATCGGCAGGGTGGATTCGTCGACCTTGGCTTCGAAGCCGGGAATACGAATGCCGCGAGAGGCGCCGGGAGTCATCTCGATCGCGCCTTTGCGGGCGAGTGCCTTGAGGTGCTCTTCGGCCGCATTGGGTGACTTGAAACCCAGTTCCTGAGCGATTTCCGCACGGGTCGGCGGGTAGCCGTTGTCTTCGAGGCAACGTTTGATAAAGGCCAGAATCTCGGCTTGGCGTGGCGTCAGCTTAAGCATATTGATCGCTCTGTCTTTTTATACAGTGACTGGGATTATATACAGTGAAGCGGTCTTGGCAATGATCGTTTTTTGCCATGCCGCCGGACGGTCAGTGAAGACGCCGATTAATGTCGCGTCCTTGTTGTGGTTAAATAACTGACCGACCATTCCCAAAACGAACGGGCAGGCTTGACAAGGCATGGGCTGAAACGTATGTTTCAAACAAGTGTTTGTCAGGCGGAGTAGCCATGGCCCAGTCGGAAACCGTTGAACGCATTCTTGATGCTGCAGAACAGCTGTTCGCGGAAAAAGGTTTCGCTGAAACCTCATTGCGTCTGATCACCAGCAAGGCAGGGGTCAACCTCGCTGCGGTGAACTATCACTTCGGCTCGAAGAAGGCGCTCATCCAGGCGGTTTTCTCGCGCTTCCTCGGTCCGTTCTGCATCAGCCTCGACAAAGAGCTGGAGCGCCGCCAAGCCAAGCCAGAGAACAAGCCTTCGCTCGAAGAACTGCTGGAAATCCTCGTCGAGCAGGCGCTGGTGGTACAGCCACGCAGCGGCAATGATCTATCAATCTTCATGCGTTTGCTTGGGCTGGCCTTCAGTCAGAGCCAGGGCCACCTGCGTCGGTATCTGGAAGACATGTATGGCAAGGTATTCCGTCGCTACATGTTGCTGGTGAACGAAGCCGCGCCGCGCATTCCTCCGATCGAACTGTTCTGGCGTGTGCACTTCATGCTCGGTGCCGCAGCATTCAGCATGTCGGGTATCAAGGCCCTGCGTGCGATTGCCGAGACCGACTTCGGCGTCAACACCTCCATCGAGCAGGTGATGCGTCTGATGGTGCCGTTCCTGGCGGCCGGCATGCGTGCCGAAACCGGTGTCACCGATGCTGCGATGGCTACAGCGCAGTTGCGGCCACGCAGTAAATCCGCGCCGGCACCTGCCAAGGTTTAACCCTCCATGGGTGGGCGCGGCAGCTGACATCCGCTAAGCTAGCCGCCCATGTCGACTCTCGTTCTGAACCCGTTTCTCATTGAAATCACCGACCCGCCGGGCAATGCCCCAGGTGGTGGTTTCGTGGGCGACGGGTTTTTCGTTTTCAAGGAATCTCTATGACTGCTGGCCTGCAAGGCTCGTTGATGGTGGACGTCGCCGGTACCTGGCTGACGGCCGAAGATCGCCAATTGTTGCGCCAGCCCGAAGTGGGCGGCCTGATCATCTTTGCTCGCAACATCGAGCATCCGCGTCAGGTGCGCGAGCTGAGCGCGGCGATCCGGGCCATTCGTCCGGACTTGCTGCTCGCTGTGGACCAGGAGGGCGGTCGCGTTCAGCGTCTGCGTCAGGGCTTCGTCCGTTTGCCAGCCATGCGCGCCATCGCAGATAACCCGAACGCCGAATACCTGGCCGAACAATGCGGCTGGATCATGGCCACCGAAGTGCTGGCCGTCGGACTCGATCTGAGCTTCGCGCCGGTACTGGATCTGGATTACCAGCGCAGCGCCGTCGTCGGCACCCGCTCGTTCGAAGGTGACCCGGAGCGCGCCGCGCTACTCGCCGGCGCGTTCATCAAAGGCATGAACAGCGCCGGCATGGCCGCCACCGGCAAGCATTTCCCTGGCCACGGCTGGGCGGAAGCCGACTCCCACGTCGCAATCCCCAACGACGAGCGCAGCCTGGAAGAGATCCGCGCCAACGACCTCGTGCCGTTCGCCAGACTCAGCAAGCAACTGGCCGCCGTCATGCCCGCCCACGTTATTTATCCGCAAGTCGACGCACAGCCCGCCGGATTCTCCCGGCGCTGGTTGCAGGACATCCTGCGCGGCGAGCTGCAGTTCGATGGCGTGATCTTCAGCGACGACCTGTCGATGGCCGGCGCTCATGTGGTCGGCGACGCCGCCAGCCGTATCGAAGCGGCACTCAGTGCCGGTTGCGACATGGGTCTGGTGTGCAACGACCGCGCCGCCGCTGAACTTGCCCTGAGCGCCGCGCAGCGCATGAAGGTCAAGCCGTCGCCGCGCATCGCACGCATGCGCGGTCAGGCATTCGCCAATACCGAATACCGTCAGGATCCGCGCTGGCTGACCGCTGTCGGCGCGCTCAAAGACGCTCAACTGATCGATTAAGGATTTTTCGCTATGACGGTTTACGCAATCATTGGCGGCACCGGCCTGACCCAGCTGGAAGGCCTGAGCATTCGTCAGTCGCTGGCGGTGGATACGCCTTATGGTGCGCCATCGGCCGAGGTTCAGATTGGCGAATACGCCGGCAAGGAAGTGCTGTTCCTCGCTCGTCACGGTCACCCGCATCGCTTCCCGCCGCACAAGGTCAACTACCGCGCCAACCTTTGGGCGTTGAAGCAGGCCGGGGCCGAAGCGATCATCGCGGTCAACGCCGTGGGCGGAATCCATCCTGCAATGGGCACTGGGCATTTCTGCGTGCCGCATCAGATCGTGGACTACACCAGTGGTCGCGAGCACACCTATTTCGCCGATGACCTGGAACATGTCACTCACATCGACTTCAGCTTTCCCTACAGCGAACCGCTGCGTCAGCAACTGATTGCTGCGTTGGCCGCCGAAGGTTGCGAGTACAGCGATCAGGGCGTTTACGCCTGCACCCAGGGCCCGCGGTTGGAAACCGTTGCTGAAATCGTGCGTCTTGAACGTGACGGTTGCGACATCGTCGGCATGACCGGCATGCCGGAAGCGGCGCTGGCCCGTGAGCTGGATCTGGATTACGCCTGTCTGTCGCTGGTGGTGAACCCGGCTGCGGGCAAGACCACTGAAGTGATCACCATGGCTGAGATCGAGCAGGCGTTGCACGATGGCATGGGCAAGGTGAAGTCTACGTTGGCGCGCGTGCTCAAGGGCTGAGTCTGGCTCGAAACCGAGTCGAGCCTTTCGCGGGCAAGCCCGCTCCCACAGAGGTCACGCTAAACCTGTGGGAGCGGGCTTGCCCGCGAATCGATCTGATAGCCGATAAAGATCTCAGCGCTTTTCAAACTTGTCCGGCAACGGCGCAAACAGCGCCTCGATATCATCACTCTGCAACTTCCAGTCCCCGGCCTTGCGCCCATCCAGCACGCCGGCCGCCAGGTCGGATTTCTCCCGCTGCAGAAGCTGAATTTTCTCCTCGACCGTGCCCCGGGCAATCATCTTGTAAACGAACACCGGCTTCTCTTGACCAATGCGATAGGCGCGGTCGGTTGCCTGATTCTCGGTCGCCGGGTTCCACCACGGATCGTAGTGAATCACCGTGTCCGCTTCTGTCAGGTTCAGGCCCACACCACCAGCCTTCAGGCTGATGAGAAAAATCTGACGCTTGCCGCTCTGGAATTCCTTCACCGGGGTGCGCCGGTCACGGGTCTGTCCCGTCAGCAGCGCATACGCGACATTGCGTTTTTTCAGCTCGTCCTCGATCAGTGTCAGCATCGAAGTGAACTGCGAAAACAGCAGAATCCGCCGACCTTCCTCAAACAACTCCTCAAGCATTTCCATCAGGCTGTCGAGCTTGCCCGAGGTGCTGCCGCGGGCGGGCAGGGTGGCGTCGTTGACCAGGCGCAAATCGCAACAGACCTGGCGCAGCTTGAGCAGCGCTTCAAGAATGATGATCTGGCTGCGCGCCACGCCTTTGCGAGTGATCTCGTCGCGAACCTTTTTATCCATGGCCAGGCGCATGGTTTCGTACACGTCGCGCTGGGCCTCGTTGAGCTCGACCCAGTGGATGATCTCGGTTTTCGGCGGCAGCTCGGTCGCAACCTGTTCCTTGGTGCGACGAAGCAGGAACGGTTTGATCCGACCGTTGAGGTGCTGAAGTCTGACTTCGCTGGCGCGTTTTTCGATCGGCACACGGTAATCGGCGTTGAAGCTTTTGACGTCGCCGAGCCATCCGGGCAGCAGGAAGTGAAACAGCGACCACAGTTCGCCCAGGTGATTTTCCAGCGGCGTCCCGCTCAGGCACAGACGCTGACGCGCATTGAGGTCACGGGCAGCCTGGGCGGCTTTGCTGTTCGGGTTCTTGATGTACTGCGCTTCGTCCAGCACCAGTACGTGCAGCGGCTGCTGGGCCAGACGTTCGACATCCTTGGGCAGCAGCGCATAAGTGGTGAGGATCAGGTCGTAATCGGCCAGATGCTCGAAATGCTTTTTACGGCTGGCACCGTACAGGGCGACAACCTTGAGTTGTGGAGTGAAGTGCGCCGCTTCGTCCAGCCAGTTGGGGATCAGGCTGGTAGGCATCACCACCATGCAGGGTCGATCCAGTCGCCCTGCGTTTTTCTCGCTGAGAATGTGCGCCAGCGTCTGTAGGGTTTTACCCAGGCCCATGTCGTCCGCGAGAATCCCGCCGACCTCCAGTTGCCGCAACGACTGCATCCAGCTCAAGCCTTCGAGCTGATAAGGGCGCAGCGTCGCATTAAGCCCCTTCGGTGTTTCGGCGCTGTAGTCGCGGATGTCGCGCAAGCGTTGGGCGAAGCTGCGGATCTGCTCGCCACCTTCCCAGAGCAGGGGAATGCCTTCCAGCGAGTTCAGGCGTGTGGCGTCGGCCTTGCTCAGGCGCAGGGTGGTTTCTCCCGGCTCCTGCAAATAAAACTCGCCAAGGGTCGCCAGCACCGGCTTCAGCCGGCCGAGGGGCAGGGCGACCTGCAATGGCCCGTGCTCGCTGTTGCGTTGCGGGATGTTCACCAGAATCAGTTCATCGTCGCGACGGCGGGCGAGACGTTCCGGGTTGAGGATTTCCGTGTGCGAACGCATTAGGTTGAGCAGGATCGGCAGCAGGCTCAGGCGCTCGCCGTTGACGATGATCCCCAGCTCCAGATCGAACCAGTCGCGTTCCGGCGTCTGCTCGACGGTGGCGTACCAGTCGTCGACGGCGGTCAGGTCGAAACCGAACTCATCGTCGACCAATAGCTCCCAGCCTTGGGTGCGCAGCTTCGGCAGATCGTTGAGGGTGAAGGTCAGCCACGCGCTGTCGTTGACCATCTCGTAGAGTTCGCCGGCGCTTTCCGGCAGGGCCTTGCTCTGCCGGGTGGCGATGCGAAAACCGAGAATTCGCAGCTGCTCGCGGTAGCTCTGTTCGACGTCCGGATGCCGTTTGACCCGCAGGGTCTGGGCTTCCTGGCGAATCAGGATGTCGCTGTTTTTCTGCCCGCTGACGTATTCGTCGAGGTAACTGAAGGACAATGCCGCACGATGCTGGATGTAACGCTGCATCTTGCCGTTGCGCGGCTCGAACGCGCTGAACTCGACGCTGGCCAGCCACAGGCGCGGCACTGGCTGCACATTGTCCACCAGCACTTGCGGCGGCGCTTTCGGGCTGCGGTTTTCCAGCACGGCCTGGAGTTTTTCCAGCAGTTCGGCGTCTTTGGCAGCAGCGGGGTATTCGAGGGTTTCCTGCACTTGCAGCAACACCGCCGCGCAATGTTTGCAGTTGCTGTGCACCGGGCAGGTGCATGTGGCGTCGACCATCAGCAACGTGCCTTTGGCCGACTCACGCAGATGAATCGTCTGACGGTAGACGTTACCGCCAGAGCCTTCGCAGCTGGCGGTAATGGTCGCGTCGCCGACCTGCACGAATCGCACCCGGTTTTCCAGCGCGTAGCGACGGCCACGCTCCAGGCTTTGTTCCTTGAATCGGCTGACCCAGGAGGAGGCCAGCGGTTTACTCAGTGGCGGGGGCATAAGGACTTCGATCAGTCCGGAACGACTTCAGGCGCTTCCCGAGGCGCGGGCGCCGTCAGTGAAGTGATCTTGATCAGCAGGGCCAGATGGCCGTTGTCGAGGTAGTTGAGTTGGCCGTTCTTGGTGTGGCTGTCCTGTTTAAGGCGCTCGCTGGCGGTGACCATGCCGTTGGCGTCGATCTGGTTGACCCAGAAATCGGCGTTCACGTCGGTAAAGCGCCCGAGCTTCATTTCAATCGTGCCTTCGATCGGGAATTGGCCGAACTGCTCCTGACCTTCGCTGACTGCAACCTTCGCCGGCGTCTCGCCGAGCGTCTGCTGCCAGGCTTTGTGCATCAGCACGCTGTACTCGCCGCTGGCGGTGAGTTTGGTCACAACGTCGTTCAGCGCCGGGGTGCGTTTGCTGTTATCGCCCAGGCGTTGCGCGCCGGCCGCCCAGTCTTCCGGTGCGGCGCGGCTGACAATTGCCGGCACGGCGTTCTGGCGTACCAGAATCATTTCGACCTGATACAGGTCATCGGCAAACGCCGTCGGTGCTACGAGCGTCAGTAGCAAAGTCAGAGAGCGAAACAGGCGCATGCGGCGTCCTTCAAGCAGTTTTCGGGATGAGGCGTTCGAACAACGCCTCCACAGTATTAAAGCGCTCTTCCGGGCGCTCCATCGGCACCTGGAACTTGAACATCGTGGCGCCTTCGAATTTGTAGCGTTTAGGCTGGCTCTGGATCAGTTTGATCAGGGTCATCGGATCGACCGGCGTCTGCGCCGCGAACTCGATACGGCCACCTTGCGGGCCGCCATCGACTTTCTTGATGCCCAGCTGCTCGGCCTGCAATTTCAGCGCCGTGATGCGCACCAGATTTTTGGTCGGCTCCGGCAGCAGACCAAAGCGGTCAATCATCTCGACCTGCAGATCCTTCAGACCTTCCTCGTCGGTGGCCGAAGCGATGCGTTTGTACAGGATCAGGCGTGCGTGAACGTCCGGCAGGTAATCTTCCGGAATCAGCGCCGGCACCCGCAGGTTGACTTCCGGGCCACCGCCGAGCGGTTGGTCGAGGTTCGGCTGTTCGCCCTTGCGGATCGACTTCACCGCGCGCTCGAGCATTTCCATGTACAGCGTGAATCCAACGGCCTGAATCTGCCCGCTCTGACCGTCGCCCAGCAATTCGCCGGCGCCACGGATTTCCAGATCGTTGGTGGCCAGCACGAAACCGGCACCCAGATCCTGAGTATTGGCAATCGCCTCCAGACGTTTTTCCGCGTCACCAGTAATTTGCTGGCGTGGCGGGGTCAGCAGGTAGGCGTAAGCCTGGTGGTGACTACGACCAACACGACCGCGCAACTGGTGCAACTGCGCCAGGCCGAACTTGTCGGCACGCTCGATGATGATGGTGTTGGCGCTCGGCACGTCGATGCCGGTCTCGATGATGGTCGAGGCGATCAGCACGTTGAAGCGCTTGTGGTAGAAGTCGCTCATCACCTGTTCGAGTTCGCGTTCGCGCATCTGCCCGTGGCCGATGCCGATCCGCGCTTCCGGCACCAGTTCGGCGAGGTCAGCGGCGCACTTCTCGATGGTCTTCACGTCGTTGTGCAGGTAGTAAACCTGACCGCCACGCAGCAGCTCGCGCAGCAAAGCCTCTTTGACCGTGCTCTTGTTCTGCTCCATGACGAAGGTGCGCACCGACAGGCGTCGTGCCGGTGGCGTGGCGATGATCGACAGGTCGCGCATGCCCGACACCGCCATGTTCAGCGTGCGCGGAATCGGCGTGGCGGTCAGCGTAAGAATGTCGACTTCGCTGCGCAGGGCCTTGAGCTGTTCCTTCTGACGGACACCGAAGCGGTGCTCTTCGTCGATGATCACCAGCCCAAGGTTTTTGATTTTGACGTCGTCCTGCAGCAGCTTGTGGGTGCCGATGACGATGTCGATATTGCCTTCGGCCAGTTCGGCCACCGCAGCGTTGACTTCCTTGGCCGACTTGAATCGGCTCATCACTTCCACGGTCACCGGCCAGTCGGCGAAACGGTCGCGGAAACTGTTGTAGTGCTGCTGGGCGAGCAGGGTGGTCGGCACCAGGATCGCCACCTGCTTGCCGCCGTGCACGGCGATGAACGCGGCGCGCATGGCCACTTCGGTCTTGCCGAAACCGACGTCGCCGCAGACCAGGCGATCCATCGGTTTCGGCGAAAGCATGTCCTCGCGCACGGCTTCGATGGTGGATTGCTGGTCCGGTGTTTCTTCAAACGGGAAACCGGCGCTGAAGGTTGCGTAATCGGCCTTCGGATCGGCGAACGCATAACCTTCGCGGGCGGCGCGGCGGGCATAGATGTCGAGCAATTCGGCAGCGACGTCGCGCACTTGCTCGGCGGCCTTGCGCTTGGCTTTCTGCCAGGTCTCGGAGCCGAGGCGATGCAGCGGGGCCAGCGCATCGTCGCTGCCGGTGTAACGGGCGATCAGATGCAGGTTGGCCACCGGCACGTAGAGCTTGGCGTTCTCGGCGTATTCGAGGGTCAGGAATTCGGCAGCCTGATTGTCGATTTCCAGAATCGTCAGGCCGAGATAACGGCCGACGCCGTGATCGATGTGCACCACCGGCGCGCCTTCACGCAGCTCGGTGAGGTTCTTGATCACCGCATCGTTGTTGGCGTCGGCGCGTTTTTCGCGACGGCGACGCTGCATCACGCGCTGGCCGAACAGCGGACTTTCCGCGACCAGTGCCAGCGCCGGCTCGTCGAGCATCAGGCCTTCGTCGAGCGGGGCGATGGTGATCGCCAGGCGATCCTTGCTCGCAACGAAGTCCGGCCAGCTGTCGACGGTTTTCGGTCGCAGCTTCAGGCGGTCCAGCAGCTCCAGCAGCACTTCGCGGCGGCCTGCGGATTCGGCGGTAAACAGCACGCGTCCGGGGAATTCGTCGAGGAATGCCGACAGCGCGGCCAGCGGCTGGGTAGCCTTGGCTTCGATCGCCAGATTCGGCAAGGCCTGCGCCGGAAAGCGCTCGCGGCCGGCGCCGGTTTCCACGTCCTGCTGGCTGGCGACCACGCGCGGCCAGTTCTTCAGGCGGGCAAAGCAGTCTTCCACCGGCAGGAACAGTTCGGCCGGCGGCAATAAAGGTCGCGATGGATCGACGCGGCGTTCTTCATACCGATTGCGCACATCGTTCCAGAAGTTTTCCGCCGCCTGCTCGATACCCGGCAGCGAGAACACCTGGGTGTCCTGCGGCAGGTAATCGAACAGGGTCGAGGTTTCTTCGAAGAACAGCGGCAGGTAGTACTCGATACCGGCCGGTGTGATGCCGCTGCTCAGGTCCTGAAAGATCGGGCAGCGACGGAAGTCCACGTCGAAACGCTCCCGAAAGCGCGCCTTGAAGCGCGTGACCGCGTCTTTCTGCAGCGGGAATTCCTTGGCCGGCAGCAGCTTGACCGAATCGACCTTGTCGATGGAGCGCTGGTTTTCCGGATCGAAGGTGCGCAGGGTTTCGATTTCGTCGTCGAACAGATCGATGCGATACGGCAGTTTGCTGCCCATCGGGAACAGGTCGATCAACGCGCCACGCACCGTGAACTCGCCGTGTTCGTAAACCGTGTCGACGTAGCGATAGCCGCTGGCTTCGAGCCGCGAGCGCATTTGCTCGACATCGAGTTTTTGCCCGACATCCAGTACCAGGCTGCTGCCGAGCAGGAATTTGGTCGGCGCCAGGCGATGCAGGGCGGTGGTGATCGGCACTACCAGCACGCCATGTTCCAGCTCCGGCAGTCTATAAAGGCTGGCGATGCGCTGGGAGATGATGTCCTGGTGCGGCGAAAACAGATCGTAGGGCAGGGTTTCCCAGTCCGGGAAATGCAGCACCGGCAAATCCGGGGCGAAGAAACTCAGCTCCTGCTCCAGCCGTTCGGCACTCTGGCTGTCGGCGGTCAAAAGCAGCGTGAAGCGCTTGGCAGCGCTGGCAGCCTCGGCAATCGCCAGGCTCAGGGCGGCACCGGGGAGGTTGCCCCAGTGCTCTTTACCTGCCGCGGCAGGGAGAAGCGGTAGACGCAGAACAGGCACGGAAGGTTGAGCTCCAGGCGTTGCGACAAAGTCGGTAATTGTAGCGGCGTCCGGTGCCGCCTGTCAGTTGCGGGATGCGTCTATCTGCGCTGTTTGAGAAAAATGTAGTGGTAACCATAAAAAGCAGCGCTTTTTTTACGGTTATGTAGTGCCGAAAGTGAGTGGTGTTACGGAGGGTTACAGACATCGTCTAACAGTCGTCGAAAAACTGACTGCGCTGGAAGCCCCGGTTTTACTGGGCTGGCGGAGAGCGTTATTTTTTTGGACGGATTTTTGTTACCGATTGCGCGACAAGCGCGCATTGCTACAAGAGGTTCTCGGCGGCATAATGTAGCCCCTTTTTTCTGCCCCTACATGTGGAAGGTTACCGTGACTCAGAAGCCCGACCAGTGTCTTGGTGAATGGATCGACCGTGAAGCACTCGCAGAAGCGATGATTCCGCTTATCGGTCAGCTCTACCGCAACAACAACGTGGTGAGCTCGATCTATGGCCGCAGCCTGATCAACCAGTCTGTCATCGCGATTCTCAAAGCTCACCGCTTTGCTCGCCACCGTTCTGCCGACGACAGCGAACTCTCCGTCCACGAAACATTCCCACTGCTCAAGGCCATGAGCGAGCTCAAGCTCGGCGCGGCCTCGGTAGATCTGGGCAAACTGGCGTACAAATTCCGCAACGAAGGCAACGGCCGCACCGCCGAGCAATTCGTTCGCGAAGAAATGGCTGACGTGGTTGGCCAGCAAAACGCTTCGGCACGCAAAGGCACCGACGTTGTACTGTACGGCTTCGGTCGTATCGGCCGTCTGCTGGCGCGTATCCTGATCGAGAAAACCGGTGGCGGCGACGGCCTGCGTCTGCGTGCCATCGTGGTGCGCAAGGGCGCCGAAAACGACCTGACCAAACGCGCCAGCCTGCTGCGTCGCGATTCGGTACATGGTTCGTTCAACGGCACCATCACCATCGATGAAGAAAACAACACCATCACCGCCAACGGCAACCTGATCCAGGTTATCTACGCGAAGAACCCTACCGAAGTGGATTACACCCAGTACGGCATCAAAGATGCGCTGCTGGTGGACAACACCGGAGTATGGCGTGATGCCGATGGTCTGGGTCAGCACCTGGCGTGCCCGGGTATCGACCGCGTTGTTCTGACCGCGCCTGGCAAGGGCAAGCTGAAGAACATCGTTCACGGTATCAACCACAACGAAATCACTGCTGACGACAAGATCGTGTCCGCCGCTTCCTGCACCACCAATGCCATTGTGCCGGTGCTGAAAGCCGTGAATGACAAGTTCGGCATCATCAACGGTCACGTCGAAACCGTTCACTCGTACACCAACGACCAGAACCTGATCGACAACTTCCACAAGGGCGATCGCCGTGGCCGTAGCGCCGCGCTGAACATGGTCATCACCGAGACCGGTGCTGCCACCGCTGCTGCCAAGGCCCTGCCTGAGCTGGCCGGCAAGCTGACCGGTAACGCGATCCGTGTTCCGACGCCGAACGTGTCGATGGCCATTCTCAACCTGAACCTCGAGAAAGCCGCCACCCGTGAAGAGATGAACGAGTACCTGCGCTACATGGCGCTGCACTCCGATCTGCACAAGCAAATCGACTTCGTCAATTCGCAGGAAGTGGTTTCGACCGACTTCGTGGGTTCGCGTCACGCCGGTGTGGTCGACGCTGAAGCGACCATCGTTCAGGACAACCGCGTTGTTCTGTACGTCTGGTACGACAACGAGTTCGGTTACAGCTGCCAGGTGGTTCGCGTAATGGAAGACATGGCCGGTGTAAACCCGCCAGCGTTCCCGCGCTAAGCCTTAGCTGCAAATGAAAACGCCCCGACTCTGGTCGGGGCGTTTTTGTTTGTGCGCGATTTGCCTTAGCGGGGAATAGCGGCTTGTGCCGTGCGCAGTTCGTGCCTGTTGCCACGGAACAGCACCAGCGTGGCGATCAGGCCCAACACGGCTGCGCCGCTGAGCCAGATCCCCGGTGCCGCCTTGTTGTCCAGCACGTGGATCAGATAAGTGCAGGCCGCCGGCGTAAAGCCACCGAAGGTTGCGGTCGCCAGGCTGTAGGCCAGCGAGAATCCGGTCGTACGAACTTCTACCGGCATGATCTCGGTGAGCGCCACCACCATTGCCCCGTTGTACGAGCCGTACAGGAACGACAGCCACAATTCGACGATCAGCAAATGGCTGAAGCTCGGGTTCGCCACCAGCCACGACAGCGCCGGATAAGCGGTCAGGATCGCCAGAATCGTCGCCGCCAACAGTAGGGGTTTACGCCCGACCTTGTCGGACACTGCGCCCATCACCGGCAACCAGAAGAAGTTCGACAGGCCGATGCACACAGTCACCAGCAACGCATCGAAGTCCGACAGGTGCAATTCCGCCTTGCCGAAGGTCGGTGTGTAGGCAGTGATCAGGTAGAACGACACCGTCGTCATGACCACCAGCGCCATGCCGGCGATGACGATGCCAAAGTTCTGACCGATCGAGCGGACGATTTCCTGCAGGGTAGGGCGATGTTTACGCGCCTGGAACTCCGGTGTTTCTTCCAGCGATCGGCGGATGACGAAAATCACCGGGACGATCATGCAGCCGATCAGGAACGGCACACGCCAGCCCCATTCGCCCATCTGCTCGGGGCTCAGCCAATGGTTGAGGCCGACACCGAGCAGGCCGGCGAACACCACGGCGGCTTGCTGGCTGGCGGACTGCCAGCTGACAAAAAAGCCCTTGCGGCCCGGCGTGGCGATTTCCGCCAGATACACCGACACGCCGCCCAGTTCCACACCGGCCGAGAAGCCTTGCAGCAAGCGGCCGAACAGCACGATCAGTGGCGCGGCAACCCCAAGGGTGGCGTAGCCCGGCACGCAGGCAATCAGCACGGTGCCGGCCGCCATCAGGGCCAGCGTGATGATCAAGCCCTGGCGGCGGCCATGACGGTCGATATAGGCACCGAGAAAAATCGCCCCCAACGGACGCATCAGGAAGCCGGCGCCGAAAGTGGCCAGAGAAAGCATCAGGGATGCGAAGGCGCTGTCGGTGGGGAAGAAGGTCTTGGCAATGGCCGTGGCGTAGAAGCCGTAGACCATGAAGTCGAACATCTCGAGAAAGTTGCCGCTGACAACGCGAAAAATCGCCTTGCCTTTGCCGGTCGTGGAGGACATGGGTAGGTACTCGCTCTAAATCTTGTAAGAAAGCGTTGCGCTCGTAGCCCATAATGGCCGGCGCGGTTTTGCGGGGAGATGAAGAATTGTTAACTGGACGGTGGGGGATTCTCGTGCTGCTGAGCGTTTTTTTGTCCGGCTGCGGCAACGGTGATTCCCTGGAGACTTTCGGCGGCCCGACGATGGGCAGCACCTATTCGATCAAGTACGTGCGCCACGCCAATCTGCCTGCGCCGCAGGAGGTGCGTGTCGAAGTGGAAAAAATCCTCGCGGACGTCGACCGGCAGATGTCGACTTACCGCGCAGACTCCGATATCTCGCGCTTCAATGCATTGCCGGCTGATCGCTGTCAGATCATGCCCGCACCGATCCTTGAATTGATCCGCGTGGGCGAGCAGCTGTCGCAACAAAGCGAAGGCTCCTACGACCTCACGGTTGAGCCGCTGATGAATCTATGGGGATTCGGCCCGCAAGGGCGTGAAGAAAAAGTCCCGGATGCGGCGGCGCTGGCCGAAGTGCGCCAGCGAGTCGGTCATCAACACCTGCACATCGACGGCGACCGGTTGTGCAAGGATGCGGCGGTCGAGGTGGATTTCAACAGCATCGCCGCCGGTTACGCGGTCGACACCATTGCTGCGCGGCTCGAGGCTCTGGGCATCCATGACTATCTCGCGGAAGCCACCGGCGAGCTCAAGGCGTCCGGCAAGAAGCTTGATGGTTCGCCGTGGCGTATCGCTCTGGAAGAACCGCAAGACGATCAGCAGGTGGCAGAGCGCGTCATTAATGTGGATGGCTACGGCCTGTCCACCTCCGGTGACTACCGCAACTATTTTCAGCAGGATGGCCGGCGCTATTCCCACACCTTCGATGCCCGGAGCGGTGCGCCCGTCCTACATGACCTGGCGTCGGTCACGGTGATTCATCCTTCAGCGCTGATGGCCGATGGACTATCGACTCTGTTGCTGATTCTCGGGCCTGAAAAGGCCTGGGACTATGCCGAAAAACACGACATTGGTGCATTCTTTGTGATTCGTGCCGATACAGGTTTCGTCACACGCACCAGTCACGCTTTCGAACGGCTCAGTGGCGCAAAAGTTGACTGAGAACAGTACGAAAGCTGGCGTTGTAGTGCAGGCAAAAGTAGCCTACGACGCGACCAAGGGTTAATGTGCGCGGCGTTGACGCTTCTATAGACTGTGTCCGGGTTTTCTACTGGCCCCCAATTGTTCCTTCGCGCCGTCGTTCGGCGTGATTTAGCCGCCGGTGCTGCTGGCACCGCGGCCTGTTCTGAGGAGTACGCATGGCTGTCTACAACTACGACGTGGTGGTGCTGGGTTCCGGCCCGGCGGGAGAAGGCGCGGCAATGAACGCCGCCAAAGCAGGGCGCAAGGTGGCGATGGTCGACAGCCGTCGCCAGGTCGGCGGCAACTGCACCCACCTGGGCACCATCCCGTCCAAGGCCCTGCGTCATTCGGTGCGGCAGATCATGCAGTTCAACACCAACCCGATGTTCCGGGCGATCGGCGAGCCGCGCTGGTTCTCCTTTCCGGACGTGTTGAAAAGCGCCGAGAAAGTCATCTCCAAGCAAGTCGCTTCGCGTACCGGCTACTACGCCCGTAACCGCGTCGACGTGTTCTTCGGCACCGGCAGCTTCGCCGACGAGCAAACCATCGAAGTGGTCTGCGCCAACGGCGTGGTCGAGAAACTGGTGGCCAAGCACATCATCATCGCCACCGGTTCGCGTCCTTATCGCCCGGCGGACATCGATTTCCACCACCCGCGTATCTACGATAGCGACACCATCCTCAGCCTCGGCCACACCCCGCGCAAACTGATCGTTTACGGCGCCGGCGTGATTGGCTGTGAATACGCCTCGATCTTCAGCGGTCTGGGCGTGCTGGTCGAACTGGTGGACAACCGCGGTCAGTTGCTGAGCTTCCTCGACTCGGAAATTTCCCAGGCGTTGAGCTACCACTTCAGCAACAACAACATCACCGTGCGTCACAACGAAGAATATGACCGCGTCGAAGGCGTGGACAACGGCGTGATCCTGCACTTGAAGTCCGGCAAGAAGATCAAGGCCGACGCCTTGCTCTGGTGCAACGGTCGTACCGGTAACACCGACCAGTTGGGTCTGGAAAACATCGGGGTCAAGGTCAACAGCCGTGGCCAGATCGAAGTCGACGAGAACTACCGCACCTGTGTGCAGAACATCTATGGCGCCGGTGACGTGATCGGCTGGCCGAGCCTGGCCAGTGCCGCCCACGACCAGGGCCGTTCGGCCGCCGGCAGCATCGTCGACAATGGAAGCTGGCGTTTCGTGAATGACGTGCCGACCGGCATCTATACCATTCCGGAGATCAGCTCGATCGGCAAGAACGAGCAGGAGCTCACCCAGGCCAAAGTGCCGTACGAAGTGGGCAAGGCGTTCTTCAAGAGCATGGCGCGTGCACAGATCGCCGGCGAGCCGCAAGGCATGCTGAAGATTCTGTTCCACCGTGAAACCCTGGAAGTGCTGGGCGTTCACTGCTTCGGTTATCAGGCGTCGGAGATCGTGCACATCGGTCAGGCGATCATGAACCAGCCGGGCGAACTGAACACCCTGAAGTACTTCGTCAACACGACGTTCAACTACCCGACCATGGCCGAAGCCTATCGGGTAGCGGCGTACGACGGCCTCAACCGGCTTTTTTGACGGGCTCCGGCCGGTGGCCTGAGCCGGCCGGGGAGACCGATTTCAGCCATTCCCGAGGGTGGCAGTGGCCAAACCGGGAAAGTCTGTAATCAGGCTGTCAACGCCGAAGTCGGCGAGTCTGCGCATCAGCGCAGGCTCGTTGACGGTCCACACCGACACATGCAGCCCCTGACGCTGCGCCTTTTGCAGGCGTTCCGGCGTACACAGCGTCCAGTTCAACGCCAGAATCTCGCAACCGTAACTCTGTGCGACCTTCAACGGGTCGAGCCAGGCGTACTCGGCCACCAGGCCGCGTGATACGTCGGGCACCAGATCCAGTGCAGCCTTCAACACTTCCCGCGAACTCGAGGTGATCGTCACCTTGTCGAGCAGTCCGTGCCTGACCGCCATTTCACGGATCGCCAGCACGGTGGTCGCGGCGCGGGTGCGCGAAGCGCTTTTGACTTCCAGCTGCCAGTGCTCGAAATCACACTTTTCGAACAGTTCTTCCAGCGTCGGAATCGGGCATGGCTTGATCCAGCCCGGGCCGCCCTTGCGCGCGTCGTAGGTCACCAGCTCGGCGGCGGTGTGCTCGACCACCTTGCCGCGCCGGTCGGTGGTGCGCTTGAGGGTCGGGTCGTGGATGACCATCAACTCGCCGTCCTTGGACAGGTGCAGGTCCAGCTCGCAACGGCGTACGCCGTGCTTGAGACATTCCTGAAAACTGCTCAGGGTGTTTTCCGGTGCTTCGCCCTTGGCGCCGCGGTGGCCGTAGATAAGGGTCACGGTTCTTCCTTAATTTAAATGCCTGATTCGTTCTGTTCGCGGGCCAGACGTCGTTCCTGGGCCTGCTTCTGCAAGATATAGCGGGCGAGCAACTGGCGCTGGGCGTCGGTCAGGTGCTCGAACTCGGTGCCGACGTCGTAGCCGTCGCCCTTGCGGTCGCAATGGGTCACGCGGGCGCGCAACAACAAGCCGAGGGCCTGGGGCATCAGCACCAGTTTCACCGACAGGTGAGCGCCGGTGGCGATCGGGGTCGGGTGCTGAAAGTCGATGCCGCCCTCGGAGATGATCACCGGTTGCGGTTCGCCGATATGGCCGAGCACGGTCAGGGCGACTACCTGGCTGAGCAGGTCGATGCGTTTGTTCTGGGATTTCAGGAACGCCGCGATGGCGCGGTCGCGCTCACTGATCTGGCGCAGCAGGTGCTGCGACTCGAATTCGCTCAGGTGCAGTTCGCTGAGCAGGTTGAATAGCGGGGAAGCATCCTGCAACACTTCCTGGCCTGCGGCTTCGGGAGCGGACAGGGGCCGAATTTCCAGTGCGATCATGTCCTCGATACGGTAGTATTCGCGGCGATCTTCTTCATCTAATGTCGACATGGCGAACCCATGGTAGCGGCGGTGGTCTGAGTGTAAAGCTGGTTATCGACCCCCGCCACAAGGACGTTCCTTTTCCCTCCGAACAAGCCCCGACATGTTCAGACCTCTCTTCGTATTTATCGGCACGCGTTATACCCGTGCAAAACGTCGCAATCATTTTGTGTCATTCATTTCCCTGACTTCGATGATCGGGCTCGCCCTTGGCGTGGTCGTGATGATCGTGGTGCTGTCGGTGATGAACGGCTTCGATCATGAGATGCGCACCCGCGTGCTGGGCATGGTGCCCCACGCGACCATCGAGTCCGGTGAGGCCATCAACGACTGGCCGAGCCTGGCCGCCAAGGTCAAGCAGAACCCGCAGGTGGCGGCCGTCGCGCCTTTCACCCAGATGCAGGGGTTGCTGACCAACAACGGCCAGGTGTCCAAGGTGTTGCTCAATGCCATCGACCCTGCGCTGGAGCGCAATGTCTCGATCATCGACAACTTCATGAAGCAGGGCAAACTCGACGACCTGACGCCGGGCAGCTTCGGCATCGTGATCGGCGACAAGGCCGCGACCAAGCTCGGCGTGGGCCTCGGTGACAAGATCACCTTCGTCGCGCCGGAGGTCAGCGTGACCCCGGCGGGGATGTTCCCGCGCATGAAGCGCTTCACTGTGGTCGGCATCTTCCATGTCGGCGCTGGCGAACTGGACGGCTATCTGGGCGTCACCAACCTGCAGGATCTGGCGAAGATGCACCGCTGGAAGCCTGATCAGGTACAGGGTCTGCGTCTGAAGTTCGACGATCTGTTCCAGGCGCCGCGTGAAGCGTGGAACATCGCCCAGCGCCTCGGCGAGGACCGTTACTACGCCCGCGACTGGACCCGTACCCACGGCAACCTGTATCAGGCGATCCGCATGGAAAAAGCCATGATCGGCCTGCTGTTGCTGCTGATCGTCGCCGTGGCGGCGTTCAACATCATTTCCACGCTGGTAATGGTGGTGAACGACAAGAAGGGCGACATCGCCATTCTGCGCACACTGGGCGCCACACCGGGCACGATCATGCGCACGTTCATGGTGCAGGGCACTGTGATCGGCGTGGTCGGCACGGCCATCGGCGCCGTGGTCGGGATCTTCGCCGCGCTCAACGTCAGCGCCGCGATTTCGGCCCTCGAAGGCGTGATCGGACACAAATTCCTCAACGCCGACGTGTATTTCATCGATTACCTGCCGTCGCAGGTGCAGAGCCAGGACGTGGTCATGGTCTGCGCCGCTGCGTTGGTCCTGAGTTTCCTCGCCACCCTGTATCCAGCCTGGCGTGCCGCGCGCACCCAGCCGGCGGAGGCGCTACGTTATGAGTGAGTCGGGCATGAGTGAAAAAGCAATCTTGAGCTGCCGCAACCTGGGCAAATCCTACGAGGAAGGCCCGGAGTCGGTGGAAGTGCTGGCCAACCTGCAACTGGAACTGCATCCAGGCGAGCGGGTGGCGATCGTCGGCAAATCCGGTTCGGGCAAAAGTACCTTGCTCAACCTGCTGGGCGGTCTCGACACGCCGACCAAGGGCGGTGTCTGGCTCGACGGTGAAGAGCTGTCGGCGCTGAGCGAGAAGAAGCGTGGCCTGCTGCGTAACCGCGCCCTCGGGTTCGTGTACCAGTTCCATCACCTGCTGCCGGAATTCACCGCGCTGGAAAACGTCTGCATGCCGCTGCTGATCGGCAAGACCGCGATCCCGGAAGCACGTCAGCGTGCCACGGCGTTACTGGAGCGGGTCGGCCTGGGCCATCGCCTGGAGCACAAACCGGCAGAGCTGTCCGGTGGCGAACGCCAGCGTGTGGCCATCGCCCGTGCTCTGGTCAACAATCCAGGGCTGGTGATGCTCGATGAGCCGACCGGCAACCTCGACTCCCACACCGCCGAAGGCATTCAGGATCTGATGCTGGAACTCAGCACTTCGATGCGCACGGCGTTTCTGGTGGTGACTCACGACATGAACCTGGCTCGCCAGATGGACCGCGTCCTGCAGTTGCAGGAAGGTTGCCTGACCCCCATCTGACGGCTTGAAACCCGGTGCCTGAAAAGGCATCGGGTCTTTTATTTTTATACGGTGCCCCAGCGAATGTTCAGACCGTTATCGATCTTTATCGGCACGCGCTATACCCGCGCCAAGCGCCGCAATCGCTTTGTTTCGTTCATTTCGATGACCTCGATGATCGGCCTCGCCCTCGGCGTGCTGGCGATGATCGTGGTGCTGTCGGTGATGAACGGCTTCCAGCGTGAAATGAGCTCGCGCATCCTCGGCATGGTGCCGCACGCGACCATCGTTGGCGTCAAGCCGATCGATGACTGGCAGCCAGTGGCCGCCGCCGCGATGAAGAACCCGGAAGTGACGGCCGCCGTGCCGTTCACCGAGATGGAAGGCATGCTGTCCTACAAGGGCATGATGCAGCCGATCCAGATCAGCGGCGTCGATCCGGCCCAGGAAGGCAAGGTGTCGATCGTTGCCCAGCACATCGTTCAGGGCCGTCTCGATGCCTTGAAACCGGGTGAATTCGGCGTAGTGCTGGGTGAAATCACCGCCCGGCGTTTCCGTCTCAATGTCGGCGACAAGATCACCCTGATCGTGCCGGAAGTCAGCACCGCACCGGGCGGCATCACCCCGCGCATGCAGCGTCTGAACGTGGTCGGCGTGTTCAAGGTCGGTGCCGAACTCGACGGCTCCATGGGCCTGATCCACGTCTCCGACGCCGCGACCATGCAGCACTGGGAGCCGAATCAGGTGCAGAGCGTGCGACTGGCGGTGAAGGATCTGTACGCCGCGCCGAAGGTTTCGTCGGACATTGCCACCGGATTAGGCGCCGACTTCAAGGCTGACGACTGGACCCACACCCAGGGCAGCCTGTTCAGCGCGATGAAGATGGAAAAAACCATGATCGGCTTGTTGCTGTTGATGATCGTCGCGGTGGCGGCGTTCAACATCATCGCGACCCTGATCATGGTGGTGAACGACAAGGGCGCGGACATTGCGATCCTGCGCACTATCGGCGCCACACCACGGCAGATCATGGCGATCTTCATGGTGCAGGGCACGGTGATCGGCATCGTCGGCACCATCATTGGTGGCGTGCTGGGCGTGATTGCTGCGCTGAATGTCAGTGAGATGGTGGGCTGGGTGGAGCGAGTGACCGGGCAGCACATCTTCAGTTCGGACGTGTACTTCGTCAGCAACTTGCCATCGGAATTGCAGGGCGGCGACGTGCTGCTGATCTGCTCGGCGGGCTTCATCCTCAGCTTCCTGGCCACCGTTTACCCGGCGTGGCGGGCGGCGAAGATCGAACCGGCGCACGCATTGCGCTATTCCTAAGCATCCTGATGCTCGTTCCCACGCAGAGCGTGGGAACGATCAGCTTCGAGGCAACTCAATCACAAACCGCGTCCAGCCCTGAGCCGATTCGCAATGAATCTGCCCGCCATGGGCCCGGATGATCGACTGAGTAATCGCCAGCCCCAATCCCGCATGCTCGCTGCTGCCTTCCTGGCGCGCCGGATCCGCCCGGTAGAAGCGGTCGAACAAACGCGGCAACAACTCCGCAGAAATCCCTTCACCACTGTTCTCCACGGTCACCCTCAAGGATTTCGCCTGCTCGGCCACCTGCACGCGCACTTCGCCGTTAGCAGGGGTAAAGCGCAACGCGTTATCCAGCAGATTCGACAGCGCCCGACGCAACATCGCGCGATCCCCCTCGAACCGCCCCGCACCGTCACGGCTCAGGCTGACCTTGGCGTCTTCGGCCAGCGGCGCGAAAAACTCCAGCAACGCATCGGCTTCTTCCGCCAGCTCCAGCGGTTCACGCTTGGGCATCAGCAAGCCGTGGTCAGCCTTGGCCAGATAAAGCATGTCGTTCACCAACTGCGCCATCCATTGCAGCTCTTCCAGGTTGCTGTGCAGTGCCTCGCGATAGTCTTCGAGGGGGCGAGGGCGGGTGAGAGTGACCTGAGTGTGGGTCAGCAGGTTCGACAATGGGGTGCGCAGTTCATGGGCGATGTCAGCAGAAAACGCTGACAGCCGCTGAAAGGAGTCATCGAGACGTCCGAGCATGGCGTTGAAGCTGTGGGCCAATTCCGCGAGTTCTGCGGGCATTCGGGCTTCCGGCAGTCGGGCATTCAGCGATTGCGCCGAAATCCCACGGGCGACCGCACTCATTCGTCGTAGCGGGCGAAGACCGCTGCGGGCGGCCCAGGCACCGAGCAGCGCGGTAGCCAGCGCCGAGAGGCCGACGGTCAGCCAGATCAGATGCTGCATGCGTTGCAGGAAGTGCTGGTGGTGGGTGATGTCCAGCAGCAAGGTCAATTGCGGGGAATCGGGTTTTCCCGGTTCAAGCGCGGCGTTGAGCAGGCGATAGTCGGTGCCGTTGTCGCTGATGGTGGCCAGGCCGGGCTGTTGCGGCAGGTTCGCCGGGGCATGCAACGAGCGGCCGAACCAGCGCTGCCCCTCAGAGCTGCTGATACGCAACGAAACATCGCCCTGTTGGCTCAATTCATCGGTGATGTGCGCGGCGTCGCTACCGCTGCGCAGCGTCTGACGCACGCTGAGCAGTTTTCCTTCGAGCAATTGCTGGTCGAGTTCGATGAAGTGGCCTTCGCTGGCCCGATTGAACACAACCCCGGCGACCAGCGAAACCACTGCGGTGCAGCCGGCGAACAGCAGCGCCAGCCGACCGCTCAAGGACAATCGGCGCATCAGTCGGCACGCTCTTCAAGGACGTAGCCCATGCCGCGCACGGTGTGAATCAGTTTGTTGGGGAAGTCGTCATCGATCTTCAGGCGCAGTCGGCGAATCGCCACTTCGATCACATTGGTGTCGCTGTCGAAGTTCATGTCCCAGACCTGCGAGGCGATCAGCGATTTAGGCAACACTTCGCCCTGGCGGCGCAGGAGCATTTCCAGCAGGGCGAACTCCTTGGCGGTGAGGTCGATACGTTGACCGTTGCGTTCGACCCGGCGGCGGATCAGATCCAGGCTCAGATCGGCCAGGCGCAGGCTGGTTTCCTGGGGCGTGGAACTGCCGCGGCGTAACAGGCTGCGCACCCGCGCCAGCAGTTCGGAGAAAGCGAACGGTTTGACCAGGTAGTCGTCGGCGCCCAGTTCGAGGCCGTGCACCCGATCTTCCACGGTGTCCTTGGCGGTCAAAAACAGGATCGGCGTTTCCAGGCCGGCGCTGCGCACCGCTTGCAGGATCTGCCAGCCATTGCGTCCGGGCAGCATCACATCGAGGATCAGCAGCGCATAGTCGCCACTCAACGCCAATTGCTGGCCGGTGGTGCCGTCGGCCACCAGTTCGGTGTTGAAACCGGCCTCGGTCAGGCCCTGGCGCAGGTACTGGCCGGTTTTGGGTTGGTCTTCGACGATCAGCAGTTTCATGGGCAACTCGGGTAGCGGGAACGAGGACGTTATACCGTGGGCTCACGCGGTGAGCGCCAAACTGACAAAGTTGTAATCTCTCTGTCAGTTCGCTGCCAGCGCAGGCGGGCTAGAGTTTCCCACAGGCTGAACCTTGATTTATTGGAGTACGACTATGTTTTTGCGCAACCGTCTGGCCCTTGCCGCGTGTCTGCTGGCGCTGAGTTCGCCGCTGTGGGCGTCGCCGGCGCACACCTATGACTTCGGCCAGCCGGCCCCGGCGGCCAAGGCCACCCGCAGCATTGAAGTGGTGATGGGCGACATGAGCTTCGATCCGAAGGCGATCGAGATCAAGGCCGGTGAGACCGTTCGTTTTGTGCTGGTGAATAAAGGCCAGTTGTTGCACGAATTCAACCTCGGCGACGCAACGATGCATGCAAAACATCAGCAGGAAATGTTGCAGATGCAGCAAAGCGGCGTGCTGACGCCGACCGGCATGAAGGAAATGTCCCACGACATGGCGGGCATGGATCACGGCTCGATGGGGCATGGCATGAAGCATGACGACCCCAACAGCGTGCTGGTGGAACCGGGCAAGACCGCCGAGTTGACCTGGACCTTCAGCAAAGCGGTGAACCTGGAGTTTGCCTGCAATATTCCCGGGCATTACCAGGCCGGAATGGTCGGCAAACTGACTGTCAGTCAGTAAGCACTCAAAGGCGGAAGCAAAGACTGGTAGAATCCGCTGATTCTTCAGTCAGGTTTCCGCCATGCATCCCGCAGCCGAACATTCGCCGCTGGGCAAATCCAGCGAATACATCGCCACGTACACGCCGTCCCTGCTGTTCCCGATCCCGCGCACCGCGAAATGGGCCGAATTGGGCCTGACCGCCGAGACCCTGCCGTATAAAGGCGTGGATGTCTGGAACTGCTTCGAACTGTCGTGGCTGCTGCCGTCGGGTAAACCGGTGGTGGCGATCGGTGAATTCAGCATTCCGGCGGATTCGCCGAACATCATCGAATCCAAGTCTTTCAAGCTGTACTTGAACTCGCTGAACCAGACGCCGTTCGCCGACAACGCGAGCCTGGAGGCGACGCTGGTCAAGGATTTGTCCGCTGCTGCCGGCAAACCGGTGGGCGTGCGCGTCCGCAGCCTGAAAGACGTCGAAGCCGAAGGCGTTGTGGCGCTGCCGGGCGTGTGCATCGACGATCTGGATATCAGCGTCAGCAACTACGAACACCCGCGTCCTGAGCTGCTGCGCTGCGACGATTCGCGGGTGGTGGAGGAGAGCGTGCACAGCCATCTGCTCAAATCCAACTGCCCGGTGACCAGTCAGCCGGACTGGGGCAGCGTGGTGGTGGAATACCGTGGCGCGGCGCTGGATCACGCCAGCCTGCTGGAGTACATCGTCAGCTTCCGTCAGCACTCGGACTTCCACGAGCAGTGCGTGGAGCGAATCTTCCTCGACCTGCAGCGCCTGCTGAAGCCGGAAAAACTCACGGTGTTTGCGCGTTATGTGCGCCGGGGCGGCCTGGACATCAACCCGTACCGCAGCACTGAAAGCGTGCAACTGCCGAACCACCGTCTGGTTCGTCAGTAACCCGCCTCGCGGACATGAAAAAGCCCTGCCAGTGATGGCAGGGCTTTTTTGTATTCGCGGGGTTTCAGATACCCATGCTGACCAGGGAATTCATGATGTTGCGCAATGTACCGGCGATGGTAGGGTGATCAACTTCAAAGCGCTCAACGGCCAGGTTCACGCCATCGGCAATGTTGGAGTCCTTGGTTTTGGTTTCCAGTTCAAGTTCCAGTTCGATCTGTTCCATCAGGGCATGTAGATCAGCGCGCTCGGCTTCGGTCAGCGGAGGATTTTGATCCAGTTGCTCGCGCAGGGCATTGAGCTGTTTCTGCAGTTCTTGAGCGGGCATGGTTGTTTCCTTTTATCGAGAGGCACTGGCATAGACCGCAGCCGTGCGCCAAAGGTCTATGGCTCTCCTTAAGACTAATCCACTCTTGGCCAACCTGCATGATCCCGGTCAGGGCTTTTCGCCTTTGAGGCGGCGCAGGTTGATGTCCGCCAGACAAGTGTCGAGTTCGCCCAGATGATCGATCACCGAGTGCACGCCCAGGCCGAACAGCTGCACCGTCGCCTTGCCGCGCAGCTGTTCGCGCTCCTTCTGGCTCAGGGCCTGCCATTCGCTTGGCGCCAGGCCGCACAGTGAACCGCAGGACGCCAGGCCGATGGTCCACAACCCGGCATTCAGGCCCGATTGCAGCAGGCGCGGTTCGCCGCTGACCAATACGCAACCGTCGAGGCGACCGACATTCAAGCCCATCAGCGCTTGCCAGCAGGCGTTTGGCGCCGGCCATGGATTGATTGTTGCCGAATGTTGCGACGGTTTGATCCAGTCAGGCAGTGTGGATGACAGCACTTGAGTGAAGCTTGCAGACAACTCATCCAGCCAGGCGCAGGGAATTTGCTGGCGCTGCAGGCTGCGCAGGCTGTCCAGGGCGCCGGGTGTGACGTCGGCGTGTTCCGGGCCGACGCTGGTGTGATGACGGGCGCGGGCGCCGAAGTCCACCAGACAGCCGCTGAGTCCGAACAGCACGGCGGTCAGCGTCGGTGCCGCGAGGGGCAAGGCTTCGGCTTGAGGCATGGAAAACGTCCCTGAAATAGCGATCAGGCTAGGCAACATCGGTGACAGTTGCATGACAGGCCAGTGACGAAACGTCCTACAGAGGGTTTCACCGGGGGAACTGCCTAAAGTGCCGTTTCCGTCTTATACTGACGCACTAATCGCCGCGGCCCAGGTGCTGCGTCCGTACTATCCAAGGAGTTTTCTATGCGCTGGAGCCATCCTCTTGCTCAGCTTTGTGTATGTGCCAGCGTGATGCTGGTGCCGTTCGCCGCTCAAGCCGCAACGGAAGAAGACCCTTGGGAAAGCGTCAACCGTCCGATCTTCCAGTTCAACGATTTCGTCGACACCTATGCGCTGAAGCCGCTGGCGCAGGGCTACGAATTTGTTACTCCGCAATTCCTGGAAGACGGCATCCACAACATGTTCCGCAACGTCGGTGATGTCACCAACCTGGCGAACAACATTCTTCAGGCCAAACCGGCTGCGGCCGGCGTCGACACCGCGCGCCTGATCTTCAACACCACCTTCGGCCTGCTCGGATTCTTCGACGTCGGCACCAAAATGGGCCTGAACCGCAGCGACGAAGACTTCGGCCAGACCCTCGGCTACTGGGGCGTCGGCAGCGGTCCTTACGTGATGCTGCCGCTGATGGGCCCGAGCACCCTGCGCGACGCGCCGTCCAAGTACGTCGACAGCTTCACCGGCCCGTACCGCTACATCAACGATGTGCCGGTGCGTAACTCGATTTTCGGCCTGAACATCGTTGATACCCGCGCCAGCCTGCTGTCGAGCGAGAAGCTGATCAGCGGCGACAAGTACACCTTCATCCGCAACGCCTACCTGCAGAACCGCGAGTTCAAGGTCAAGGACGGGCAGGTTGAAGACGATTTCTGATCTCGATTGATCGATATGAAAGGGCGACCGCGAGGTCGCCTTTTTTGTGGGTGCGTCCAATGATTGGGTTACGGTTGAAGCCGTTCTTATAACTGCGAGTGATTTGACAAACAAAGTCTCCAAGCGACCATCGGCGCATGCTTGAAACGCTCGAAGGATGGGAGTACCGTCTGCGCCTTAGAAGGGCACCTCTGGTGCAACCGTGTGCGGGACGAACGCTCCGAAGCGGTGCAGCAGAGAGGCTAGAAAGCGAATCCAGTAGTCTGTGCCGGGCCGTTGCCCCGCCTGCTACGCCAACCTAATTCTGGCGCCGTTTGCCCACATGCCAAAAACCAGTGCCACGCTGCTGATAATCGATGATGACGAAGTAGTGCGCGCGAGCCTCGCGGCCTATTTGGAAGACAGTGGTTTCAGCGTCTTGCAGGCCAGTAACGGCCAGCAGGGTCTTCAGGTATTCGAGCAAGACACGCCCGACTTGGTCATCTGCGATCTGCGCATGCCGCAGATGGGCGGTCTCGAACTCATCCGTCAGGTCACTGAGCGGTCACCGCAGACTCCGGTGATCGTGGTCTCGGGCGCCGGCGTGATGAACGACGCGGTCGAGGCCCTGCGACTGGGCGCGGCGGATTACCTGATCAAGCCTCTCGAAGATCTGGCCGTGCTCGAGCATTCCGTGCGCCGGGCCCTGGATCGTGCGCGCCTGCTGCTGGAAAACCAGCGCTACCGCGAGAAACTGGAAAAGGCCAACCGCGAACTCGAAGCCAGCCTGAACCTGCTCCAGGAGGACCAGAACGCCGGTCGCCAGGTGCAGATGAACATGTTGCCGGAAAGTCCGTGGGCCATCGACGAGTTCAGGTTCGCGCACCAGATCATCCCGTCGCTGTACCTGTCGGGTGATTTTGTCGACTACTTTCGGGTCGACGAGCGCCGGGTGGCGTTCTACTTGGCGGACGTTTCCGGTCACGGTGCTTCTTCGGCGTTCGTCACCGTATTGTTGAAGTTCATGACCACGCGCTTGCTGTTCGAATCCAAGCGCAACGGCACGCTGCCGGAATTCAAGCCTTCGGAAGTCCTCGGTCATATCAACCGGGGGCTGATCAGTTGTAAGCTGGGTAAACACGTCACAATGGTCGGTGGAGTCATCGACGAGGAGACCGGTTTGTTGACCTATAGCATCGGCGGCCATCTGCCGTTGCCTGTGTTGTACACGCCTGACAGTGTTCGCTACCTCGAAGGGCGCGGTCTGCCGGTGGGGCTTTTCAACGAAGCCACCTACGAAGACCACGTGCTTGAGCTGCCACCGACGTTCAGCCTGACGCTGATGTCTGATGGCATTCTGGATCTTTTGCCAGAGCCCACACTCAAAGAGAAAGAAGCCGCTTTGCCGCAAAAGGTGAAGTCGGCGGGCGGCAGCCTGGATGGTCTGCGGCAGGTTTTTGGATTGGCCACGCTAGGGGAGATGCCGGATGATATCGCCCTGTTGGTGTTGAGCAGGAATCTTTGATGAGTACCGGTAGAATCCAGTTCGCCGAGCAGGACGGCACCTTCGTCCTGAAGTTCGTCGGTGAAGTTCGCCTGACCCTGTGTTCGGCGTTGGATGCGACTATTGAAAAAATCTTCACCGCGCTGAATTTCAACGCGATCGTGATCGATTTGACCGAAACCCGCAGCATCGACAGCACCACCCTGGGCCTGTTGGCCAAGCTGTCGATCCTGTCGCGGCAGAAGGTCGGCCTGCTGCCGACCGTGGTCACCACCCACGAGGACATCACCCGTCTGTTGCAGTCGATGGGTTTCGAGCAGGTGTTCAATATCGTCAATCATCCCGTGCCGTGCCCGGAATGCCTTGATGATCTGCCGGATCAGGATCAGTCGGAAGAGGTGGTGCGGATCAAGGTGCTTGAAGCGCACAAGATCCTCATGGGCCTGAACGACTCCAACCGCGAAGCCTTCCATGACCTGGTGAATGCCCTCGAGCGGCATTGATCGATCAATCCGCCAGGCACAAAAAAGGGCGAACCTGTGAGGGTTCGCCCTTTTTGCGTTTGCGCTCGGCTGATTACAGCTTGGCTTGCAGCAGCGCCTCGAGTTTTTCCTGGTCGCGGGCAAACTGACGAATGCCTTCGGCCAGTTTCTCGGTAGCCATCGCGTCTTCGTTGGACAACCAGCGGAATTGCGCTTCGTTGAGGCTCAGGCGCGCTTCGCCGGCATGGCCCGGAGCAAGTTTGCGTTCCAGCTTGCCGGTGTCGGCCGCCAGTTTCTCGATCAGGTCCGGGCTGATGGTCAGGCGGTCGCAGCCGGCCAGTTGCTCGATCTGACTGAGGTTGCGGAAGCTCGCGCCCATGACCACGGTCTTGTAGTCATTGGCCTTGTAGTAGTTGTAGATGCGCGTCACGGACTGCACGCCCGGATCGTCGGCACCGGTGTAGTCGTTGCCGTTGGCCTTCTTGTACCAATCGTAGATGCGGCCCACGAACGGCGAGATCAGGAACACGCCGGCATCGGCGCAGGCAGCGGCCTGAGCGAAGGAGAACAGCAGGGTCAGGTTGGTCTGGATGCCTTCCTTCTCGAGGATCTCGGCGGCGCGGATGCCTTCCCAGGTCGAGGCGATCTTGATCAGCACGCGGTCACAGCCAACGCCGGCCTTGTCATACAGCTCGATCAGGCGATGGGCGCGCTTGAGCACCGCGTCCTGGTCGAACGACAGGCGCGCATCCACTTCAGTGGAAATGCGGCCCGGGATCACTTTAAGGATTTCCTGACCGACCGCGACGCCGAAACGGTCGCTGGCCAGGCCGACATCGCCCTTGCAGTCGCGCACGCTGGCGTTCAGCAGTTCGGCGTAGGCCGGAATCGCCGCTGCCTTGAGCAGCAGGGAAGGGTTGGTGGTGGCGTCGACCGGTTTGACCCGGGCAATCGCTTCGAAGTCGCCGGTGTCGGCCACGACGGTGGTGAACTGTTTGAGTTGTTCCAGCTTGGAAGTCATGAGCGTGCTCTGTCCTATGGGTCTGGTGACATTACCCGAGCGCCGACAGCCACTCAAGGGCATGTCGGCGTATCGAGCGCCCCGGTGGCAACAACCTGAAAACGGCTGTTTGAAAGGCGGGGCGCGTTATCGATCAATACGATGCCAAAAAGGACCACAGGTTCAAAGCAACCGACCCGCTGTACCGCTCAATCGGCGTTCAAATGAGTCGAGACCGCCGCCTGTGCCGGTTTCGGCTGGCCGTCGGAGGTCAGCAGGCCGAAATTCTTCTCCCGGTCGTTGCTGCCCGATTCGCTGTTCTTCCATTCATAAATCGACGTCAGCGGAATGTTGAGTTTTTTAACATCGGCGATGAACGCGGAGATTTTACTGGCTTGCCCTTCCGGCCCACCGTTTGAAGCGAGCGCCGAGACGCCCCATTCACTGATAACACCCGGCAGACGGAAGTTTTGCTGGATGAAGGTCTGCGCGTTGCTGATCTGCGTCGCGGTCATGCCGTAGGGGTGATAGGAAATGGCATCCAGGCACTCGGGATACGTGCCGAGAATGCTGTTGAGTGCCACGGTCGAGGCGGAGCCGGCCGTCGGTGGACGGGCGAAACCGAATCCCACCAGGGGCGTCGATTGCGGCTTGCCTTGCAGCGTCTTGCACATGGCCGTCATGAACGGCACGAAGGTGTTTTTGAAGTCCCCAGTGGGCCAGTAAGTGTCGAGGTCCGGCTCATTCCAGATTTCGATCCCTACCAGTTGCGCGCTCCAGCTTTGCTCAAGCCCGGTTACCGCGTTGGCGAAGGCCTCGCCGGCGGTCGCCAGGTCGCCGCTCAACGGCTTGGTGGCGCGCACGGTCATCAAGACCGGCAACCCGGCGGAGCGAGCCGCCGCAAACGCATCGCTGATCTGTTTCTGATAGGCCTTGGCGCCGAGGCTGTCGCTCCAGACGCCGAAGCGCACAAAGCTGAATCCGGCCGCTTTGATCTGCTCGGCGTCGGTCGGGGTGAAGTTCTGGATCTTGACCTGCACGCCGATGGTTCGGGTGGGCAATGATGGGAACAGCGTACTGGCGTGAACCTGTGCGTTAGCACTGAGCATCAACAGGGTGGCGGCACCCAGATGTTTGAGATGTGCTGATTTCATGTCGGCTCTCCTGATGAGAATGACATCTAGCGAAGGGTTATCTCGTTACACAGGTTTCGAGGGCGATCAGGATACTAAGTGCACGAATGTTATTTTTTGTCGGAAAACTTTCGCCTGAAAATCACAGTTATTTTTAGTCCGGTAATTCTGGTTGGGAGACTTTTAGAGGCCGTGGTACTTAATGCATCGGTATTAAGGGGTGAATCTATTTCCGAGTGAAGGAAGGTCTTGCGGGTTCACTCGAATTTGCAAGGCATGTTGGCCGATTGACATTACACGGGAAAGTAAACCTTGTTCAAAAAGATTCTTGTCGTTTGCGTAGGCAATATCTGCCGAAGTCCGACAGCGGAACTTCTGTTGCGCAATGCGCTGACCCCCTCGGCGATCAGTGTGACCTCCGCGGGCCTGTCTGCGCGGGTCGGCGAAGGCATGGAGTCGACCGCGCGCCAGGTGCTGGAAGAGCGCGGCCACAGTGCCGAAGGGTTCAAGGCGCGGCAACTGACAGCGGACATCGTCAATGAATCAGACCTGATTCTGGTGATGGAAAAACAACATGTTAATCAAGTACTGAAGATTGCCTCTCACGCCAGGGGCAAAGTGTTTCTGCTGGGCAAGTGGCAGAGCGAACGAGAAATACAGGACCCGTATCGTCAGGGGCAAGCCGCTTTTATTCATGCCCATGCATTGATTGAAGATGCTGTTAGCTCATGGGCGCAACGCCTGGCGCGTTGATGAATATTCTTCAGTTCAGTGAATGGTAAGAAAGACTTATGCAGTTACCGTCAGTAATCGGCACCCGTGAAAATGATCAAGACAGTATTGATCTTCTCGGCATCTTCGGCAGCCTGATCGATCAGAAGTGGTTGATCGGTGCGTTCACCGGCGCGTTCATGATGACCGGTGTGGCCTATGCGATTTTGGCCACGCCGGTGTATCTGGCCAACGCGCTGGTGCAGGTCGAACCGAAAAAGAACGACATGCTCGGTTTTTCCGACCTCAACAGCATGCTCGGCGGGCAATCGCCGTCGGTGACCGAAATCGGCATCATCAAATCCCGCGCGGTGATCGGCAAGACAGTCGACGACCTGCGCCTGGACATCGACGTCACCCCCAACACCTTTCCGCTGATCGGCGGCTTTCTTTCCCGGCGTTATCGCGGTGAGACCGAACTCAGCGTCGCGCCGCCGCGTTTCGGCCTGAGCAGCTACGCCTGGGGCGGTGAACGCCTGGAGTTTGCCAAGCTCAATCTGCCCAAGGAATTGCTGGGCAAGAAGCTCACCCTGATTGCCGGCGAGCAGCATCGCTTTCAGCTGTTGGACGACAACGACAACTTGCTGGTCGACGGCGTGGCAGGCGAAGCCTTCGCCCAGGACGGCGTAGAAGGGCAGATCACGCAGCTGTTGGCCAACCCCGGGACCCGTTTCGAAGTGGTGCGCTACCCCCGAATCGTGACCATTCAGGGTTATCAGGACGCGCTGGACATCTCCGAGCAAGGCAAGGAGTCCGGCATCATCCGTCTGGCTTTGGCCAGCAGCGACGCCGCCGAAGCGGTGAAGATCCTCAACAAGATCGCCGCGCTGTACGTCGATCAGAACGTGCGCCGCACCTCCGCCGAAGCGGCGCAGAGCCTGGCCTTCCTGCAAAGCCAGTTGCCGCAGGTCAAGCGTGATCTGGCCAAGGCCAGCGACGCGCTCAACGCCTATCAGACCCACGGCAAGACCGTGAACATCTCGCTGGAAACCCAATCGGTGCTCGGTCAGTCCGTGGCGCTCGAAACGCGGATTTCCGAGTTGAAACTGCAACAGGCGGAGATGGACCGCAAGTTCACCAAACAGCATCCGGCCTACCGCGCGCTGATGACCCAGATCGGTGAATTGACCCAGCAGCAGCGTTCGCTGGAAGGCAAGGTGCAGGACCTGCCGGCCACGCAGCAGGAACTGCTCAACCTGACCCGCGATGTCGAAGTCGCTTCGCAGATCTACACCCAGTTGCTGAACAAATCCCAGGAGCTGGACATCATTCGCGCCGGTGCCGTGGGTAACGTGCGCCTGGTGGATACGGCGGACGTCGACCTGACCAGCCCGGTCAAACCGAAAAAAGCCCTGATCGTGTTGATCGCCACTTTCCTCGGCGCCTTCGTCGGCGTGGCGCTGGTGCTGTTGCGCAAATCCCTGAGCAAGGGCCTGGAAGGGCCGGAAGCCATAGAGCAGCTTGGCTTGCCGGTCTACGCGTCGATTCCCTACAGCGCCCTGCAACAGGAAGAGGACAGCAAAAAAGTCCGGGCCAAAGTCGCGGCGGACACGCCGGCGTACCTGCTGGCCCTGCGCAACCCGACGGACCTGTCCATCGAATCGATCCGCAGCCTGCGCACCTGCCTGCACTTCGCGGCGCTGGATTCGACCAACAACCGCATCATGATTTCCGGCCCGAGCCCGCAGGTCGGCAAGACCTTCGTCTCTTCCAACCTCGCAGCGGTCATGGCCCAGAGCGGGCAGCGCGTGGTGCTGATCGACGCCGACATGCGCAAAGGGCATCTGCACAAGACGCTGAACACGCCGATCACCAACGGTTTGTCCGATCTGCTGGTCAAGCGCTGCACCCTCGAACAGGCGATCAACAAGGTCGAAGTCGACAACCTGCACTTCATCAGCCGTGGCCAGGTCCCGCCCAACCCTTCCGAACTGTTGATGCACGCCAATTTCCGCGAACTGCTGGCGCAACTCAGCGAGCGCTATGACGTGGTGATCATCGACACGCCACCGCTGCTGGCGGTGACCGATGCGGCGATTGTCGGTCGCGAAGCCGGCATCAGTCTGATCGTTGCGCGGTTCGGGGTGAACCCGGCTAAGGAAATCGAAATGACGATCCGGCGTTTCGCCCAGAACGGTATCGAGTTGAAGGGCGCGGTGTTCAACGGCGTCGAGAAGCGCGCGGCCAGCTATTACGGCAACGGCAGCTATTACAACTACGAATACGCGTCCGACCAGTCCTGAATCTCAGCGACGGTCCTTACAGGCATGAAAGTGGGTGGGTTGTGAAAAAAATACTGCACGTGGCGGAAACGATCAAAGGCGGGGTGGCGACAGTCATCCGCACGATTTCGGCGGCTCCGGAAGACGGGCGCTATGAGCTGGTGTATCTGGTCCCGCTCGACCAGAAGAAAGAACTGCACGGCATCGATCCACAGCGGATCCGCACCTTCGCCCGAAGCGGGCGGAATGTGCCGTCGCTGCTGCGTTTCGCCTGGCAACTGGCGCGGGTCCTGCTAAAGGAAAAACCGGATGTGGTGCATTTGCACAGCACCTTTTCCGGGGTGATCGGCCGTTGCGTATGCGTGCTCCTGCGGCCATGGCGCAAGCCGAAAATCGTCTACTGCCCCCATGCGTTTTCGTTCCTGATGGAAAGCTCGCCGATCAAGCAGAAAGTCTATGCGTGGATCGAGCGGGTGCTGCAGAAGGTCACGGACAAGATCATCTGTGTCAGCCAGTTCGAGCTGGACAAGGCCGCGAAGTTTGGCATCGAGCGCCAGCGCATGACGTTGATCTACAACGGCATCGACCACAAGGATGAAGAACGCAAAGTCGTTGATCCGGCACCGATTCATCTGCTGTTCGTCGGTCGCCTCGACTACCAGAAAGGCTTCGACGTATTGCTCAAGGCCTACAGCGAAGCACAGCGCAGCGACCTGAGACTGACGGTGGTGGGCAGCGCGGTGAACGAGGACGTCGTCGAATGTCCGCCGCTGGACGGGGTGGAATACCTGCCCTGGGTGACGCCAACCGAGGTACACGCGCTGTATCGGAAAGCCGATGCGCTGATCGTCCCGAGCCGCTGGGAAGGCTTTGCCATGGTGCCGCTGGAAGGCATGGCGCTGGGCCTGCCGGTGATCGCCAGCGACTGCACGTCGTTGCCCGAACTGGTGACCCATGGTGTGTCCGGTTACGTGTTCCCTGCCGGTGACCACCAGGCGTTGGCCGAGCGCCTGAAGAAAATCCAGAAGCCTGCGTTGTCGGCCCTCGGCATCGAAGGTCGGCGCATCGTCCGCGAGCGTTTCAGCGCCGCGTTGATGATCCGCCAGACCTACGACGTGTATTCCGCTCCCTCTTATTAAGTAGAACTCCGCTCATGAACGTAACGATTTTGCATGGCTACAGTGCCTCCAATTCTGGCGATGGTCTGTTGGTCGATCTGGCCATCGCCCTGGTGCAGCGCAACTTTGGCGAAGACACCGCGATCAGCGTGGTTGCGTCCGATCCGGACTCTTTCAAGTACCTGCCGCACCCGCGTTTCGACGCGCCGGTGATGGCGGCCAAGGGTTTGGGCCGAGTCAAACAGGCGGTGTTTCTCAATCAGTCCTACGCCGGGCTGGCGGATCTGCTGAAGAAAACCGATCTGATCGTCGGCGTCGGCGGCGGCTACATGCGCTCGAAAAGTGCCTTCGAGCACATCAAGCTGAAACTCGGCCACGCCAAGCAACTGGAAACCGCGATCCTCAGCAAAGTGCCGTCGGTGTACCTGCCGCAAAGCATCGGGCCGTTCCACGGCGACAGCGACAAGATCGTCGGCCACTACGCCAGCGCCGATGCGGTGTTCGTGCGCGATAACCGTTCCTCGGCGCTGTTCGATGCCTGTGAAAACGTCTACCGCGCGCCGGATCTTGCAGTGCAGGCGCTGGCCGGCAAGATCCTTCAGCAACCCAAGTTCACCCGCTGCGCCTCGACGCCGGCCACGGTGTGCGTGGTGCTGCGCAAGCCGCCAGCGTGGAGCAAGGAAAAGAAGCTGGCTTATGTGGCCAACCTGAAGGTGCTGCTGCAGCGCCTGAAGAACAAAAGCAAAGTGGTCTGCGCCGTACAGAGCGCCGTGCGCGGTAACGATGACGGCGCGTTCTATCGCGAACTGGGCATCACCGAGGACCTGCTGCCGCTGAAGGCAACGCTGGCCAAATACCAACCGGACCTGGTGATTTCCGTACGCCTGCACGGCGCGATCGAATCGCTGCTCTCGGGCGTGCCGGCGTACCACATCAGCTACGAACGCAAAGGCTTCGGCGCCTATCAGGACATGGGCGTCGAGGACTGGGTCATCAACGGCGGCGACATCAATGTCGACACCATCATCGACACGGTTTACGCGCCTGACGCGCTGTCGAATTTCGGCAAACGCCTGACCGACACCTGCCGCGAGATCGAGGCGAAAACCGTGGCCATGGACGACATCATCAAGGGCGTCATTCGATGATATTCCGGCTGTTGCTGCGGGGCGGGGCACTGGGCGCGAAGTTCTTGCTGGTGCTCGCCATCACCCATTACCTCGGTTACGAGGCGCTGGGTTTCTACGGCGTGGTGGTTGCGGCGTCGTTGATCGCGTCGAAGTTCTACAGCGTCGGTTTCAGTTCCGAGATCAACCGGTTGATCAGCGTCGGCGGCAGTTCGCGCCGGGTCGTGGACAAGGTGCTGCTGCTGTACCTGGCCGTGGGCCTGGCGTTGTCGGTGCTGACGGTGGTGATCTATTCGCTGTTCCAGTCGGTGGAGGCGACCACCGCACTGATCGCCTGTGTGACGCTGGTGCTGCTCACCGAACACCTGTCGTTCGAGATCAACTCGTTCGTGTTTTCCGCGCAGAAAGCCACGGCGGGTGCGCTGCTGTTTTTCATCAAGACCGGGCTCTGGGCGCTGCTGGCCGTGGGCGGCATGGCGCTCGGTTGGGTGTCCGCAATCGCCAGCGTGCTGTGGCTGTGGGTCATCGCCAACGTGCTGGTGATCGTCGCCGGTTACCTGATCGTGGTGAATGTTCATCGCGGGCGGGAAGAGGGAACGCTGGCCACCGCCGCCGTGTGGAAAGCCGGGTTGCCGTTTTATCTCGGCACGGGTCTGATCGCCCTGAGTCAGTACGCCGAGCGCTTTCTGATCATCGACCTCGAACCCTACGCAAGCCTCGGTAAATACGTGTACGCGTGGTCGGCGGCCAACACCTTGCAGGCGTTGTCGTACGCGGTGGTGGCGGTGGTCGGCATTCCGCTGCTTGCCAAGCGTTATCAAGCCGATCAGCAACCGTTCACGGTCCGGCAGTTGTTCGTGAACAAATGGGTCGCGCGGTCGCTGGCGGTGTCGGCGGCGGTCGCGGTGGGCATTTATCTGTTCTTCAACGTGGTGCTCGATTACGTCGCCACCAGCGTTCCGCGTCCGGACAACGGCATCCTCGGCGTGCTGATTTTCTCCTTCGCCCTGCGTGCCATTGGTGACATCGTCTGGGGCGGGTTGATCGCTTCGAAAAACAGTCGGGTATCCCTCGCCAGCGCGGCCATTTGTCTGTTGGTTTCAGTGCCGGTCAGTTATTTGCTGATCAAGCACTGGTCGATCTACGGCGCGGCCTGGGGCAACGTGTTTGCGATCATCGTGCAGCTCGGCGTGATTGCGCTGCTGACCCGTGCCACGCGGGCGAAAAAGGCTGTCGTGTCATGGGCCTGAAACTGCCGTGCATCGAGTTTCGCGGCCGCCGTCTCGATTCGTCGCTGTCGTTCCTGATCCTGTTCACCGGGCTGTTTCTGTCGGTGGCGATGCCGCTCTTGGTGCCGCGCGATCCGGGCCCGGACGCGATGACCCTGTGGTCGTCCTATGCCCGGGCCGACAACTGTAATTTCTGGAACCCGTTCTCGCCGGATCGCTCGTCCTACGAGTGTTCGGCATTCCTGCTGCGGCCCACCGGGATCAACCTGACCAACGCCTGGGCCTACGGGATGTTCTGCAACTTTTTCCTCACGGCGATTCCCGTGGTGGTGTTCCGGCGCATGCCGCTGACCATCTTCGGCACCCTGTGCCTGTGGGGCATCGTGCGTTCGTTTTTTCTGGAAAACCTGACCAAGGAAATCATCGTGTCGGTGGCGGTGTTGAGCATTCTGTTCAGCTCGCTGACGCGCAAATATCGCGGCGGATTTTTCCTCTCGGCGGTGATCTACGGCGTGCTGATCCGGCCTTACTGGATTCTGTTTTCGCTGTCCTGGGTCGGCGTCTGCGTGATGAAGAAATACGTCTCGCGCACGACCTTCTTCCTGATGCTGTTCCTGTTTTATCTCGCGGTTGCCATGGCGATTCAGCTGGCGCTGGGCTTTCCGGTGTCATCGATTCGCGCCAGCAACAACGAACTGCGCACGGCGGGCGAGGAGGGTTCCAAATCGTTGATCGTCTCGTGGCTCAGCGGCAGCGACTTCGTCTCGCAGGCCCTGGACTCGATGATCATTTTCTTCCGCTTGTCGTTTCCCGTTGAGCTGATCCTGCTGTCCGGGCCGGGCCAGGTGATCTTCGTGGCGTTGATGATCATGACCGCGCTGCTGCTGTTCAAAGTCATCACCTCGACCGATTACAAGGGCGCGCCGATCCAGACCAAACCCAAGGAACTGATCGCGATTCCGCTGGCGTTTCTGCTGGTTCAAGGCTTGTTCGAACCGGACTTCGGCTCGTTCGCCCGGCACTTTTCGATGGTGGTGCCGGTGCTGTTCGTGGGCCTGGGGTTGATGCTGCGGGCGAACAAGCCGGTGAAGGTTGAATCAAGAATTCTGAATTGAGGCGGGTGCTTTATGTCGAGCAAGAAAAAGTCCCTGGAGATCGAAACCCTGCGTGGCCTGGCGTGCCTGTTGCTGGTGCTCTATCACGTGATCGGGCCGTTGGGCGGTGGTTTGAAAATCGACATCGGCTCGCCGTTCCGGGTGATCGCCGATTCGATGGTGTACGTGCGCATGCCGCTGTTCACCTTCATCTCCGGCTACATCTATTCCCTCTACAAGATTCGCGGCAATGACTTTTCCGCGTTCTTCAGCGGCAAGGTGCGGCGGCTGATCGTGCCGCTGTTTTGCGTCGGTGTGCCGTTCTCGGTGTTGCAGGCGGTCGGGCCGGGGGTGAACAAGGACGTCAGCGTGATGGATGCGCTGTTGTCGTTCTACGTGCCGATCAACCACTTCTGGTTCCTGCAGGCGGTGTTCATCATTTTCATGTTCGTCGGCCTGCTGGAATGGCGTGGGCTGCTGCGTACACCGACGCGCCTGTACCTTTTGTTCGCCTTCGCGGCGGCGGTGTTCCTGTTGCCGCCGTTTCCCGTGGACGCATTGGGTATCAACGGGGCGATTTATCTGCTGCCTTTCTTCGTGGCAGGCATGATCGGCCAGGAGAAAGTCAGCGAGCTGAAGCAGACGTTCAAGGTGATCGGCCCGCTGGTGTTTGTGCTGATCTCGCTGACGCTGCTGTACGTGGCGGCGGTGGATCGCGAGATGATTGTCGACCGCCGCAGCCTGATCGGCCTGACGGTGGGCTGCGTGTCGTGCATCGCGTTGCTGTCGAGTGAAATGCGCTCGAAGGCGCTGACCTGGCTTGGCGGTTATTCCTACGCGATTTTCCTGTTTCACGTGTTGTTCGCCGCTACGTCGCGTTCGATCCTCGGCCGCCTGGGTGTGAAAGACGAAAGCGTGCTGGTGTTCTGCGGTTTGACGTGTGGTTTGCTCGGGCCGGTGGTGTTGTCGATGATTTTCAGTCGCTTCAACTTCACTTCAGTGCTGTTTCTCGGCGAACGTGCGGCGACTAAAAAGAAACCGGCGGCGACCATCGCACCGGTGGCGCAGAACGGATGAAGGAAGCGATTCATGCTGGCTGTTGATGAGGTGCCGCCGGTGGCGGCGTCGGTGGTGCAGGTCGGTGACGCCCGCGAGCGGTTTGGCCAGTGGCGCGAAGGCAAGGCCGGCAAGGTGTTGTCGATCTCGGTGATCGGCGACAGCTACAGCGCGGGGCAGGATTTCTACCTGAACAAACTGGTGCAACGCGTGGCCGGGGAGGTCGGGTTTGCCGGGCCGGGGTATGTCGGGTTCAACCACGGCGCAGCGCTCGGCGGCACGCATTTCAAGTACACCCGCAGCAGCGAAAAATACTTCGGCGGCGACTGGCAGGTCTCCGGCCTCGGCCAGGCCAGCCCCGACAGCCGCACGGTGACCGGCCGGCCCGGTGCTTGGCTGCAAGTCGAGGCCAGTCCGACGCCTGCCATCAACACCGCGGTCACTCAGGCGAAACTGCTTTACCTCGGCAACGGTGAGTCCAGTGAGCTGCGTTATCGCTGGTCACCTTCCGCCGATTGGCGGCCGTTGAAACTCGCAGGCGAGGGCGTACAGGAAGTCCCGCTGCCCGGTACGTCGGCCGCGACCGATTGGGCGTTCAGGCTGGAAGTGGTGAAAGGCGCGCCGACCTTGTTCGGCCTGTGGTTGAGCAACGATCAGGACGGGGTTCGGGTCTCGAAACTGGCGGCGTCCGGCGCGGCATCCGCTGATTTCTACCACGACGATGCCCGCTGGCAGGCGCAGTGGAAAGCCGTGGTGTCGAAGATCCCCGCAGACATTTACCTGATCATGCTCGGTGGCAACGATCAGGGTTTCGGCGTGAAGCCCGAGCAGTACCTGCATAACGTTCAGGGGCTGGTCGGCATGCTCCGCGAGATTCAACCGGCGGCAAGCATCAACCTGATCCTGCGTCAGGACACCACCCGCTCCAGCGCGTATCCGATGTCGGCTTATGCGCAGGTCATCGAGCCCTGGGCCCGTGAGCAGCGTCTGGGTTACGCCAATCTGCAATGCGCGTTCGGCACCGACGTCAAACGCTACTCGGCGGCCATGATCGGGCCGGACAAGATTCATCCGCTGCCGGCCACGGGCGGGCGGGTGATTGCCGATTACTTCTATCGTTGGGTCGTGGGCGGACAGCAAAAAGTCTCGCCACAGGACAGCTGTGGCGAGACTTCGAAGTAGCCGTCAGTTGTCGAACAGATCCAGATGGCTCAGCAGTTCTGCGGTTTTCTGCGGCATCAACTGCGTCACGCAACGGGTTTCCACATTGACGATGATCGCCGGGTCGTTGCAGCAGATCCGCACGCGGAAACGCCAGTCGCTGAAGATCATCTTCAGGCCGTCGCGGTCATCGACCTCCAGCGCCTGCTCGCCGTAAATCCGTTTCAGGTGGGCGAGCAGGGGATAGGGATCGCGCATCGGTCGGCGTATGTCCCCGGACGAGGGAAACACGCCGAGGCGGTCGACCAGCAGCAGGGTGCCCAGCCACGGGCCATTGGCGCTGGGCAATGGCTGATGGCGGGATAACCAGCTCATCACCCCGAGGTTGTCCACCTCACGTTCAATCTCTGCGGAATGTTGTGCAATGTTCATGGTTGCCTCGGTGGCTGTGCGTGCTGCGATGGATCAGTGGGGCCGCTCAGCGGCCCTTCAGGTAAACGTTTTCGTAGCAGAAGTTGGTCGCCTGCAGGTAACCCTCGGCGTCGCCGCAGTCGAAGCGCAGGCCCTTGAATTTGTAGGCCAGCACGCAACCGTTCTGCGCCTGTTTCATCAGGGCGTCGGTGATCTGGATTTCGCCGCCCTTGCCCGGCTCGGTGTCGGCAATCAGGTCGAAGATGTCCGGTGTGAGGATGTAGCGGCCGATGATCGCCAGGTTCGACGGTGCGTCCTGCGGGGCCGGTTTTTCCACCATGTGGTTGACCCGGTAGATGCCCTCGGAAATTGCCTCGCCGGCGATCACGCCGTACTTGTGGGTCTGGTCGCGCGGGACTTCCTGGATGGCGACGATCGAGCAGCGGAATTTCTTGTAGAGCTCGATCATCTGCGTGAGCACGCCGTCGCCTTCCAGGTTCAGGCACAGGTCGTCCGCCAGCACCACGGCGAAGGGCTCGTCGCCGATCAACGGGCGGCCGCTGAGAATCGCGTGGCCCAGGCCTTTCATTTCCACCTGACGGGTGTAGGAGAAGGTGCAGGTGTCGATCAGCTCGCGAGTGCCGGCCAGAAACTTCTCTTTCTCGGTGCCACGAATCTGGTGTTCGAGTTCGTAGCTGATGTCGAAGTGGTCTTCCAGTGCGCGCTTGCCCCGGCCGGTGACGATGGCCATGTGTTGCAGGCCGGCGTCCCGTGCTTCTTCAACGGCGTATTCGATCAACGGCTTGTTGACGATCGGCAGCATTTCCTTGGGCATGGCTTTGGTGGCCGGCAAGAAACGCGTGCCATAACCGGCAGCGGGGAACAAACATTTACGGATCATAAAAGTTTCCTGGTCATTCATGGCGCACTGCCATCGTTTATTGCAATAACGAAGGTTGCAAGTTATTGAAGCTGTACTTTAATACCTGACTCGGGAGATGAGTGGCAAATAGCAATGAGTGTAAAACACGACAATGTTATGAGATGTCGGTTTGACAGTTATTGGTTATTTTTAGTCGGCATCCGTTGATAGTGATGAATGCGCGGGAGTGCTAATAAGTACCAGGCAATACAGTTTGGCTTGTAAAAATATTTATAGCCAGTGATTGAACTGTTTTTGTTTCTGGTTGTTGTCGCGCTGTTTGTGTGAATCAAGACACACATTAAACAAACAGCGCTTGACACGCGAGTTGGCACTTTTCCCACTTATGGACCGCGCTATGAAGATTCTGGTAACGGGTGGCGCCGGCTATATCGGCTCGCACACCACACTTGCACTACTTGAAGCAGGTTATGAAGTTGTAGTTCTGGATAATCTTTGCAACAGCAGCGACGCCGCCTTGCACGCGGTGGAAGCCATTTGCGGCAAAAGTGCGCTGATGATTCGCGGGGATGTCTGTGACCGGGCCCTGCTGGACCGGATTTTCCAGCAGCACGCCATCGATGCCGTGCTGCACTTCGCCGGGCTCAAGGCCGTGGGCGAGAGCGTGCGCAAGCCGCTCGAATACTACGAAACCAACGTCAGCGGCAGCATCACGCTGTGCCAGGCAATGGCAGCGGCGGGGGTGTTCCGGCTGGTGTTCAGCTCGTCCGCCACGGTCTACGGCGAGCCGGCGCAGATGCCGATCCGCGAGGATTTCCCGACCGGCACTCCGACCAATCCCTACGGCCAGTCCAAGCTGATCGTCGAGAACGTGCTGCGCGACCTGTGCCAGTCCGAACCGCGCTGGAGCATCGCGCTGCTGCGCTACTTCAACCCGATCGGCGCGCATCACAGCGGCCAGATGGGCGAAGACCCCAACGGCATTCCGAACAATCTGGTGCCTTACATCAGCCAGGTGGCGGTCGGCAGCCTCAAGGAATTGTCGATCTTCGGCGACGATTACCCGACGGTCGACGGCACCGGCGTGCGTGATTACATCCACGTCGTCGATCTGGCGGACGGGCACTTGAAAGCCCTGCAAACCATCGCAGACCGCACTGGCATTCATACCTGGAACCTCGGCACCGGCGACGGCTACAGCGTGTTGCAGGTGCTGCGGGCTTTCGAACAGGCCTGTGGGCAGCCGGTGCCTTACCGGGTGATGCCACGGCGTTCCGGGGACATTGCTGAAAGCTGGGCCGACGCCTCCAAGGCCGCCAAGGAACTCGGCTGGAAAGCCACACGCAACTTGCAGGACATGGTCACCGATACCTGGCGCTGGCAATCGAATCATCCCCGGGGTTATCAGGGATGATGGCGTTTTAGTGCAATGTTAGTTTCAGTCAGGTTGTTAGATATCGTCGGGAAATTAGACTGGCAATGCCTTTTGCAAGTCCGTAGATATAAACCTGCCGTTCGACTTTTATCAGTTGGGTAAGACTGTGAAAGAACAACGGATCTTGTTCGCGCTTTTTGCGACTTGAACTCTACCACCTCTAACCAACACCCGATGTTCAGGTGCAATGTTAGAAAGGAGTTGATATGAAGAAAGTGATGGCGATCGCCCTGTTGACGATGTTGAGCAACTGGGCCTCCGCAGCTGAAGCGCCGCTTACAGCAGTGACCAATGTATCTGGCAGTGTCGCGGCTTCTACAGCGCCTGCTGCCAGTACTGCCATGGTCGCCAGTGCTGTAGCGGCGTCCAACAGTGGTGGAAGTGCCAACGGCGGTACAACGGGTACCACCGGTACCACGGGTACAACCGGCACGCACAACTAACTGAAGTATCTGTTGGTGCAGTACAGGGTCGCCCGACGAAAGTCGGGTGACTTTGTTTTTGGATTCGCCCTTGAATAGCGTAGTGCCATTATGACCCGTCGTTTTTCTCTTTTATTGTTGGCAAGTATCGCTTTGCAAGGTTGCATGTTCTCCCCCGGCCAGTACCTGAGCACCAGTAGCATCACGCGCCAGGGCGCCAGCGAAAGCAGCCGGGTCGAGCTCATTCCGATCACCCCCAAACTCATCGCCATGAACCGCGCCACGTACAAGCGTGAGTCGGTGCCGGCGGAGTTGTTGGCGACCCCGGCCGAATACCGCATCGGCAGCAACGATGTCCTGTACATCACGGTCTGGGATCATCCCGAGCTGACCGCCCCTTCGGGTGCGCAGCAGCAGATCGACGCCAACGGTCGTCTGGTGCGTTCCGACGGCACCTTGTATTACCCGTACATCAAGGAAGTCCAGGCCGCCGGCAAAACCATCCAGCAACTGCGTTCGGACATCGAGCAACGCCTCTCGGCGTTCATTGCCGAGCCACAAGTGGATGTCGCGGTGCTGCGTTTCGCCAGTCAGAAAGTCGTGGTCTCGGGCGCTGTGGCCAAGGCCGGCCCCCAGGCGATTTCGACCAACCCGCTGAGCGTGGTCGAAGCCCTCGGCTCGGCCGGTGTCGATACCAACAATGCCGATTTGTCGGGGCTGATGCTGACGCGCAACGGGCGGGTCTATCCGCTCAATCTCGATGCGCTCAATCAGCAGGATTCCGAATTGCAGAACGTCTACCTCAAGGGAGGCGATCAGCTGTATCTGCCGTACAACGACAACAAGCGCATCTACGTGATGGGCGAGGTCAACCAACCCCGTGCGCTGAGCTTCAAGACCGCCACCATGAACCTGTCCGACGTGCTCGGGTCGGTCGGTGGCTTGAGCCAGACCACCTCCAACGGCAACGCCGTGTATGTGATTCGCGGGGTGGAAAACCTCGACGTCGAGCCGGCGAAAATCTATCAGCTGGAAGCCGAATCGCCGACCGCCATGGCGCTCGCTTCGCACTTCGAAGTGCGGCCCCAGGACGTGGTCTACGTCGGGCCTGCCAACGTGACTCGCTGGAATCGCCTGATCAGCCAGTTGGTGCCGTCGGCATCGATTGTCGGGACCGGGGCTTCCGCTGCGAAGAACTGGAGCGAATACAGTAACAACAGCAAATAAGGCCGCCGACTGTGAAAACGTTGAAAGTGGGCGTGTGCCTGATGGCGGCCGTTTTGTTGAGTGGCTGCAATCCGCTGATGAGCGCTTCGTTGAACAACCTCAAATCCGCCGTCATCGGGCCGGATGAACTGGACGTGTCGGCGGAGCAGGTCGCGGGGGTCAAGTATCCCCAGCTCAAACTGACCACGCCGTCCGGTTCCGGGGTGTTGGCGCTGGTGCGCGAGCGCGAGGACCTGCAGTTCTGGGTCGCCTCCGGCAAGCAGGTGCTGCTGATGCGCGACGGCCTGGCCATGCGCACTGTCGGCCTCGGCGTGGACGGCGATCTGGACGGCACGCGCCTGTCCGATGACTCGCCATTCAAACAGGGCCTGCATCGCATCACCGACGGCTACACCAGCCGCCGCTGGATCGACCTCTACAAGGGCCAGGAAGTCGGGATCATCGTCAACAGCCGCTTCTCCCGAAAGTCCCTGGAAACCCTCGACATTCTCGACAAGGAATACTCCGTGCTGCGTGTCGACGAGCAGATTGACGCGCCGGCCATCGGCCTGCGCGCGACCAACCGTTACTGGGTCGATCCGGTGGACGGTTTCATTGTGCAGAGTGAACAGCAACTGACCTCTCAGTTGCGGGTCAGGATCGTGCAACTGACCCCTGACCGCAGGCATCTGCCGTGAAGCGGCTCAGAGCGCTCTCGGCGTGCTTGATGTTACTCACTGGGATCAGCGAGGCAGCAGTCATCGTCAGCGGTGATGTCGCCAACCCGGGCCCGATCGAATTGCCGGCGGGCGGACGTTTGCGCGATGTGATAGGCGAAGCCGTGCCGAATGCCGAAGGCTACTGGCTGGCGGGCGTCCTGTTGCGTCAGTCGCTGCTGGAGGAACAGACGCGGCTCAAGGTCGGCGTGCTATTCGATCTGGATGTGCTGCAGCGCATGGCGATGCTGTTCGACAAGCCGAGTCGGGCGGCGCTGGCCCAGCGTCTGGCCGAGCAGGTCCGGCAGATGCCGGTGACCGGGCGGCAGATCGCCGATCTCGATCCGGTGGCGGTGGAAGTCGGCTTCGCCCGCAACATCCGTCTCGACGATGGCGATCAACTGATCTACCCGAAACGGGTCGACGAAGTCGAAGTGCTGGGCGCCGTCGCCGAGCCGTGCCGCTTGCCTTATCAGCCGTTGCAGGAGGCCCGCGAATACCTGCAGGGCTGCACGTTGCTGGAGGCCGACGCCGATGCCGATTACCTGTGGCTGATCCAGCCCAACGGCGAATCGCGGCGGGTCGGCATCGCCCACTGGAACCGCGAGAGCGGGCAGATGCCCGTGGCCGGCAGCAAGATTCTGGTGCCGGTGAAAAACGATGATCTGGATCCGCCTGTCCCTGAACTGAATCAGCAGTTGGCCGAATTGATTGCCACGCAGTTGGCTGAGGTGGTTCGTTGAATTTGCGTTTTGCAGCTGTGTTGTTATTGCCGTGTGGCCTGGTGCATGCCGAGCCACGGATTACCCAGAATGACTTCGGCGGCGTCGGTCTGTTGCAGACCCCGACCGCGCGCATGTCGCCCGCCGGTGAGTTGAGCGTCAACGCCAACCGTACCGAACCGTACAGCCGATACAGCGTTTCGTTGCAGCCGCTCGACTGGCTGGAAGGTTCGTTTCGCTACACCGCCATCACCAACCGTCCGTACGGTTCCGAAGCGCTGAGCGGCAGCCAGAGCTATAAGGACAAGGCGGTCGACGCCAAGGTCCGGCTGTGGCAGGAAAGCCACTGGGCGCCGGAAGTGGCGCTGGGCTTTCGAGACATCGGCGGTACCGGTCTGTTTGCCAGTGAATTCTTCGTGGCCAACAAGCGCTGGGACAATTTCGATTTCAGCGCCGGCATCGCCTGGGGTTACATCGGCAATCGCGGCGATGTCGACAACCCGTTGGGTTCGATCAGTGACCGCTTCAACACTCGCCCTGATCTGGAAGGCACCGGTGACGTCAACGCCGGCTCGTACTTTCGCGGCAAGCCGTCGTTTTTCGGCGGTGTGAGTTACCAGACGCCCTGGGACCGGCTCAGCCTGAAACTCGAATACGAAGGCAACGACTACAAGCACGAGCCCAAGGACAACATCATCAAGCAGGACTCGCCGATCAACCTCGGCGCGGTGTTCAAGGTGACCGATTCTGTCGATGTGAGTGCGGCCTGGGAGCGCGGCAACACGGCGATGTTCGGCATCACGTTCCACACCAATTTCGTCAGCCGCAAGGCCCCGGCCAAGACCTTCGACCCACCGGCCGAACCGCTGCCGGCGAAGGCGCCAACCGCGACCATGGACGAGGTCAACTGGGCCGACGTGTCGCGCCGCTTGCAGCAGAACGCCGGCTACAAGGTCGAGCGCATCACCCAGCGCGATTCCGAACTGATCGTGTACGGCGAGCAGCAGCGTTATTTCCATTCGCCGAAGGCCGTCGGCCGCGCGAGCCGGATCCTCGACAACAGCGTCAACGACGACATCGACTGGTTCACCGTGGTCAACAAGCGCTACGACCTGCCGCTGGAAGAAACCAGTGTGCCCCGGCAGACCTTCCGCGAAGTGATCAACAACGAAGAGCCGCTGGAGTCGCTGCACCGCACCACCGAGATCAACCCGGCGATGCCGCGCAACGAGAAAACCCTCTACACCGAGGCGCCGCAGCACTTCAATTACGGCGTCGGCCTGGGCTTCAAACAGAACGTCGGCGGCCCCGATGGTTTGCTCTATCAGTTCACGGCGGATCTGGACGCCGAATACCGCTTCAACCGCAACACCTGGTGGAACGGTCTGCTGAGTCAGAACCTGATCAACAACTTCGACAAGTTCACCTACGACGCGCCCAGCGGCCTGCCGCGTGTGCGCACCGACTTGCGTCAGTACCTGACCACGTCGGACACCACCATGCCGCTGTTCCAGGTCAGTCATGCCGAGCAACTGGACAAGGATTTGTACGGCATGGTCTACGGCGGTTATCTGGAATCGATGTTCGCCGGGGTCGGGGGCGAGGTGCTGTTTCGCCCTACCGGCAAGCGCTGGTCGATCGGTGCGGACCTGAACTACGTGCGGCAGCGTGAATTCGACCAGGGTTTCGGCCTGCAGGATTACTCGGTCTGGACCGGTCACATCACCGGCTACACCGACCTGCCGTTCGACACGCTGGCCGCGGTCAGCGTCGGCCGTTACCTGGCGGGCGACTTTGGCGGCACGGTGGATATCTCCCGCGAGTTCTTCAACGGCGTACGCTTTGGCGCCTGGGCGACCATCACCACCGCCGGCAGCGCCGAGTATGGCGAGGGTAGTTTCGACAAGGGGCTGTATTTGTCGATTCCGTTCGACGAAATGATGAGCATGTCGACCATGCGCCGCGCCAACCTGGTGTGGGCACCGCTGACCCGTGACGGTGGCGCGCGGCTCAACCGCAGCTTCCAGCTGCATTCGATGACGGACAGTCGGGAAGGGGACATGTTCTACCGGAACTTCGGGAAGATTACCGAGTAGGTTTGGGGGGAGCGGAGAATTAAAGCGGGAGCCTGTGGGCTCCCGTTTTGGTTTGTGGTGGAGAGGGATCTTGATGCAGCTGGTGAGGTTGGCAGGCTCTAGCCTGGTGTTGAATGATCCGACGCTTTCGTCGGATCGCCGCCCGGACCAAGCCCGCTCCCACAGGGTTTCAGGTGATGCCTTAATCTTCGCCATTCCCCGGATCCTTGTGGGAGCGGGCTTGCCCGCGAAGGCGTCCGCTCAGCCGACATCAAATCATCAGACTTTCCTCGGCCGCAGAGCCCTCCGCCAACCCCCAAATCCCGCCCACAAAAAAGGGGACTTTCGTCCCCTTGCGGTGTTGCCTCCTCAAGCCCTGCGTTTCAGTAAATATCCTTCGACAGCAGGGTGAACGGCGTCTTCACCAGGATCTTCACATCCAGCCACAGCGACCAGTTGTTGATGTACTTCAGGTCGATCTCGACGCGCTTTTCCATCTTGTCGAGGGTGTCTGTCTCGCCCCGGCAACCGCTGATCTGCGCCAGGCCAGTGATGCCCGGTTTGATTCGGTGACGGGCCATGTAGGCGAGGATCTTGCCCGAGTAGTAGTTGTTGTGCGCCACGGCGTGCGGACGTGGGCCGACCAGCGCCATGTGCCCTTGCAGCACGTTGAACAGTTGCGGCAGCTCGTCCAGCGAAGTGCGACGGATGAAGCGACCGACTGGCGTGATGCGCGAATCGTTGCGGCTGGCCTGTTTGACCTCACGGTCATCGTGCACGCGCATCGAGCGGAATTTCCAGACCTTGATCACCTTGCCGTTCCAGCCGTGGCGATCCTGCTTGAAAAACACCGGACCCGGCGAGGTGAGCTTCACCGCCAACGCCACGGCCAGCAGCACCGGGCTCAACAGGATGATCGCCAACAGGGCGACGGCTTTTTCAACAAGGCTCTTGCTCAGCGCTGCGGTCGGGCGGCTGGTCAGCGGGCTTTCATTGAGGTAGATCGCCGGCAGACCGTCCACGACTTTCACCGAGTGGTTGAGCAGCGTCAGGCTGTTCAGGTCCGGCACCCAGACCACGTCAACGTTGGCATCCAGCAAGTCCACATACATGGCTTCGATCTTGGCGGCTTCCGACAGCGGCAGGGTGATGTACAAGCGGCGGATGTCGTGGGTCTGGATCAGCTCGAGCAGTTCGTCCTGAGCGCCGACAACGCGCGGGGCGTCCGCTTCCAGCGACGGGGTATCGCCGTTGCTGACCAGGCCGACCAGCGGCAGGTTTTCGTGCTGGCTCAATTTCTTCGCCAGGCCCAGTGCCAGTTCGCCGGTGCCGACGATCAGGGTCTTGTGTTCGCTTTTGCGCGACCGCTGGTAGAACTTCGAGAACGCATGCAGCGGTGCGTACAGCAGCGCCTGACCGAGGAAACCGTACACCGCCCACTCAAGGATGACCTGGCGGGAGAACAGCGCATCGGCCTTGCAGATGAAGGCGATGAACGCCAGCCCAGCCATGGTCATGAACCAGCCCATGAACAGTCGACCCAGCCCGGTCAGGTAATTGTCTCGCTTTCGATACGCGCCGCTGAAGGTATAAGCCGGCACCGAGGCCAGTACCGCCAGGATCGTGCACATCCGATAGTAGAACTCGACGGTGCCCGTGTGCTGTTCGGCCAGTATGAACAACAGGGAAACAATGAAACTCTGTGCCAGCGCCCATTGGCCCCAAAAGGTCAGTCCCTTGAGGCCGGTGTTTCGATTGATACGAAGAGAAAGATCCATACGATATCCCCAAAAGACGTCCATTCAGGTTTCGACAGTAGAAAACCGAGTTGTTAAGCAGACTTGTTATTGTTGTTTGAGCCAGTGTCCTGAGGTAACAACGCCGGAATGCGGAACTGTCGTCAGTCAATAGACTAAGTTATTGCCGGGGATGCTGTCTGACGAGTTTTAACAAGATGGCACAGTGCCAACTTATTTAAATTTCCAATATTCAAACGTTAGAAAAGGTCGAAAGGCAGGGGGTGAATAATCAATATTGTGTTTGCTATCGTAGGTGGGGTCAGGAGGCGGGTATAACCAGGGAGGGGTGAAACCAAACAGAGTGCTTTTTTATTTTTGTAATCGCACTTGTATCTGTTTGTCTTGTAGTGAGGGATGTTGTTTAGGCAACAACTTCCTGGATCAGGCAATATCCGCGGTTGCGTACGGCACGAAACAATCGTTCACCGTTGCTGGCGTTCTTGAATTTGTCTTGAAGACGGCTCAGGCACATTTCCAGTCCCCGGTATTGCTCCGGCTCGCGGCCGATGCTGAGGATCAGATCGTCGCGACTGACAACACGATCTTCATGGTGCAGCATCTTGCGCACCAGTGCGGTTTCGAGCCCGGTGAGACTGATCTCGACACCCTCTTTCGTCAATGCACCCTGATCATTGTCCAGATGCCAGGCTTCAGTGCAGGGCGAGTCGGATTCGATCGTTCGGGAAGTGTCAGTGGGATTTTCGGACATGGCCGTGGAATTGTGGAATGAATGCGCCGATTGTGCTGCCAGCCATTCCGATTCGAGGGTGGCCAATATGCGCTGGGTATCATGTTCAATGCTGGGTGCGACATGCTTCCTTGTGCCGCGTGGGTAAGTGAACTCCATCAGCATCGGAGTGGAAGAGGGCGAAGCAACACCTTCAATAAACATTTGTGCCTGAGACGTGCCAAACGAATTGAAACGCTCACTGGAGAGAATGCTCTCGAGTTCGCGCTGCGACGCTGAGCTGTTAGTCACGACAACAAAGTATTTTCTTGGGAGGGTCGTGCTGGTTTCCATGTCTCTCTCCTAAAGTACACACCAAATTTGGCGAAAAAATAATGGCAGGCGAGCAATGTTTTCCTCGGAATTAATCGATCAGGCAGGGTCTGGGCCCAAAGATGGCCTCGATAAGTTCCACTCGGTCTGCGTTAGAGTAATGGTTTATTGTTATGTTTAAGTGTTGCAGCGCTCATGCAATTGACAGCTTTTTATTAGATATGTGACGCGGTTAAAACTATGAGAAAGCGGATATTTGAAGCGTTGCATCAGACGTTCCCTCGTATGCTGCAAAAGAGTGTTTTCCCTGAATCAAGGAGTTGAGATCAACCCCCTCATCAGACGATAGCCATACCCGCGAATGCTCTGTATGGCGTTCGTACCGTACACGTCCTTGATTTTCCCACGCAAGCGGCTGATGGATTTTTCCAGCGCCCGAGGGTCGTAGAAATGGGTGTTGAGCCCCATGATGCCGGCGATTTCATCATGGCTGAGAATGTGATTGCCGGTCTGCGCAAAGGCTTGCAGGATCTTCATTTCGGCAAAGGAGATATCGAGTTTCTTGCTGGTGTCCGAGAGGCAGATGCGGGTGGGATCCAGCACCAGGCTGATATCGCGTTGCCATTCTTCACTGTTGAAGAACTCGCCCAGCAGTTCGGCGCTTTCATCGGACAAGGTATTGAGTTTGATACAGAAGTCGGCACCTGCTAGAAAATACTTGATCTTGTTGAACGCGCCGCGGCCGGTGATTACGGCACAAATGATCGGCTTCAAGTTGTCGCTGCGCAGGTTTTCCACCAGTGCCAGGTTGTCTTCAAGAGCCTGAGGGCTGTCGATGACAATGAATATGGCTCGATACAAGCCGTGATATTCATTTGGCTGATATGAACTAGCGTAAGAACCAGTTTCAATGGCCAGATCAGTCTGCACATGCTTCGTGATTAGCGCGCTAAAGTGTTCAGCCACGCCACGGGTACGACCCAGAGTGAGAACACCTGGTTCGTCGCTTGTGCGGCGCGGACTTCTAGTCGCTAAGTTACCTGTGAGCATCATGCATTGACTCGAAAAGGTGCTGACATCGGGATGTTAAAGCACCGGTTCTCATCTGTGACTGACAATTGGTAACATTTGCGCGGATTTTAGACGTGGCTCCCGAGTTTTCTAACAATAATTAAGCTTTTCAAGCTTTTAGTTGATTTTTTCGGGGCTGTGAACTAACGGAATTGAGGTCGTTAGATGGTGGCAATATGGAATGGTGCCACTATTTTGTAATTATCGCGACCTGTTTTTATGTCCCTTGGCCATCACTCAACTGCATACGTATCAGAGCAGTGTGAGGTGGGTCACATTTTATGGTGAGGCCTGTGTTTTGGCTATAACGTCGACAAGTTCACATGCGGACGTTTATTAACATGCCTTGAGTGTGGCTTTTGATAAGACATATTCTCCGTCCCCGAGTCGGGCAATGGGTGCGCATCTGCCAATTGTTTTACTTCAGATACTCAATGCCTGAATGCATTTAACAGGGCGCCCGCAAAGAGCGCTCTGACGGAGGATTAATGGATTTACTGACCTTGTTCAAGGTGCTGATTCTTGGGGCGGTAGAAGGCCTGACCGAGTTCCTGCCCATTTCCAGTACGGGCCACCAGATTATTGTTGCCGACTTGCTGGAGTTCGGCGGCGAACGCGCCATGGCGTTCAATATCATCATTCAACTGGGCGCCATTCTGGCCGTGGTCTGGGAGTTTCGCCCGAAGATCTTCGAGATCCTCAAAGGCCTGCCGACCCAGAGTAATGCCCAGCGTTTTACCCGTAATCTGCTGATCGCCTTTTTCCCGGCGGTCATACTTGGCGTGTTATTCGCCGACACGATTCATGAATACCTGTTCAATCCGATCACCGTAGCGGTTGCATTGGTGGTGGGCGGCATCGTGATGTTGTGGGCCGAGCAGCGCGATCATGTAGTGAGTGTCGACCATGTGGACGACATGAAGTGGGCCGACGCGCTGAAGATCGGTTGCGTACAGTGCCTGGCGATGATTCCGGGCACGTCGCGCTCCGGTTCCACCATCATCGGCGGTCTGCTGTTCGGCCTGTCACGCAAGGCCGCCACGGAGTTCTCGTTCTTCCTGGCAATGCCGACCATGGTCGGTGCCGCGGTTTATTCCGGCTACAAGTACCGCGAACTGTTCCAGAGCAGCGACCTGCCGGTCTTCGCACTGGGCTTCGTCGTAGCGTTCATCTTCGCGATGATCGCCGTGCGCGGCCTGCTGAAGTTCATTGCGAACCACAGCTACGCCACTTTCGCCTGGTATCGGATCGGCTTCGGCTTGCTGATCCTCGCCACCTGGCAGTTCGGCTGGGTCAACTGGACGGCGGCCGCAGCCGCCTGATCATTGACTGCTGATCAGCGCAGCGACGGCGAGGTCATTCAATTCAGAGTCGGGCGAATCCTGACGAAACCGCTGCAACGCCGAGGTGAAATACGCGGCTTGCAGCACGCCGTCACTGGCGAGGAAATAACGTGCCGCTTCAATTTCCTCTACCGAATACACACGTTTTTTCAGTCCGGAAATGTCCGACATCCCGTCGACTGTGACCATCGTCGTCGTGAAAACCAGAAAACCAGACATCTGGGTAGATTGAAAAGGGCCATTTTCCCCGTTGCCGCACCCCTTCGCAAAATCACAGGATGCATAGGCGCTTGCAGAGAGAGTCGAGAGTAAAGCGAGGAGGGTGAAACGCTTGAATAAAACACAGCTGAACGTGGGCATAACCAAAAGACATCCTGTCAGTACAGCAAAACACCGGGCAACGCTCATTCGTTGCCCACACGCTCCAAGCGTCGATCAACGCCCGGCCAGCAACTCCGCCGCCTGATCCAGCAACGCCAGCGGATCCTTGGCCTTGTGGATATCCACCGACAACAACTGACGAAACTTGCGCGCCCCCGGGAACCCGGTGCCCAGGCCCAGCACATGCCGGGTGATGTGATGCATTGCCCCGCCGGCCAGCAAATGCTCGGCTATATAAGGCCGCAACTGCGCCAGCGCCTCGGCCCGGCTGATCACCGGCGCGATACTGCCGAACAACTGCTGATCCACCTCGGCCAACAGATAAGGATTGTGATACGCCTCGCGCCCCAGCATCACGCCGTCAAAGGTCTGCAAATGCTCATGGCAGGCCTCCATCGTCTTGATCCCGCCGTTCAGAATGAACTCCAGCTCCGGAAAATCCGCCTTCAACCGCGCCGCCACGTCATAACGCAACGGCGGAATGTCACGGTTCTCCTTCGGCGACAACCCCTCCAGAATCGCAATCCGCGCATGCACCGTAAAACTTGTGCACCCGGCATCCCGCACCGTGCCGACGAAATCGCACAGCTGCTCATAACTGTCCCGCCCATTGATCCCGATCCGATGCTTCACCGTCACCGGAATCGACACCGCATCACGCATCGCCTTCACACAATCCGCCACCAATTGCGGATGCCCCATCAGGCACGCCCCGATCATATTGTTCTGCACCCGATCACTCGGGCAGCCAACGTTCAGATTCACCTCGTCGTAACCGTGCTCCTGCGCCATACGCGCGCAAGCGGCCAGGTCCAGCGGAACACTACCGCCCAACTGCAACGCCAGGGGATGCTCGGCTTCGTTGTGACGGAGGAACCGCTCGTGATCGCCATTGAGCAGAGCGCCGGTGGTGACCATCTCGGTGTAGAGCAGGGCGTTTTTCGACAAGATGCGCAGGAAGAACCGGCAGTGACGGTCAGTCCAATCCATCATGGGCGCAACGGAGAACCTTCTAGACAGCGTAGAGCCGGTGTTTGTTGGGTATGTAGCTGAATTCTGTACCATTTTGCTCTACGTGTTCTAAGCCGGTTTCAGGGGGTAAATAGGCGTTTTCTGAGGTCGGTTGGTACAATGTACCAACCACCTATCAAATTGTACCAGTTGACTATGGCCACGATCAGAGCACGGAAACGCACCGACGGCAGCACCAGTTACACGGCACAGATACGCCTGTTTCGCGATGGGGCGCAAGTTTACCAAGAGAGCCAGACCTTCGCCCGAAAACAGGCCGCACAGGCTTGGGTACGTAAAAGAGAAACCGAACTGGATGAACCAGGTGCGATCGAGCGAGCGAACCGACCGGGTGCGACGATTAAGGAAATGATCGATCGGTACTTGGCCGAGATGACCAAGGCGCGCCCTCTCGGGAAGACGAAGCTCGGCACGTTGAAGGCGATCAGCGAATGCTACCTGGGGAAGTTGAACGACAGAGATGTAAGCAGCCAGCACCTGGTCGAATACGCGTTATGGCGCATGGGCAAGGAGGGCGGGGGCGTTCAGCCTCAAACCGCCGGCAACGATCTCGCGCACTTGGGTGCGGTTCTCTCGATAGCTCGGCCCGCTTGGGGGTATGAGGTTGATCCGCACGCAATGCCGGACGCCCGCCGAGTGTTGAAAAAGCTCGGTTACAACATGAAAAGTCGCGAGCGCGATCGCCGGCCCAGCTTGGAAGAACTCGACAAACTGCTGACGCACTTTCGGAGTATTCAAAGCCGTCGTCCGACTTCTATCAACATGCTAAAGCTGACTGGATTCGCGTTGTTTTCCACGCGTAGGCAAGAAGAGATTACCCGGATCCGGTGGGATGACTTGGATGAAGCAGGCCATCGGGTTCTGGTTCGTGACATGAAGAACCCTGGGCAAAAAATCGGTAACGACGTTTGGTGTCAATTGCCGCCAGAAGCATGGGAGATCCTTCAAACCATGCCTAAAGTGTTGCCTGAGATCTTTCCTTACAGCGCTGAATCCGTGTCGACGTCCTGGACAAGGGCCTGCAAAATCCTGGGCATTGAAGATCTGCACTTTCACGATCTGCGCCACGAAGGCGTCAGTCGTCTTTTTGAAATGGATTGGGATATTCCACGAGTGGCGAGCGTGTCGGGCCATCGAGACTGGAACTCAATGCGCCGTTATACCCACTTGCGCGGACGAGGGGATGTGTATGCAACTTGGGAATGGTTCGAGCGCATCCTGCAGGCGCCCGTAAAACTGGGCGCCAAAACGTTGAGGTGAATTAGCTGCTGCGCGGCGCGCTATTCAGTTGATTACTTTCTTCGACTGCTGCAGCGCGCTGTTCATCCAGGTAGGCCGACAGGTCTGCAATATGAACACCTTTCGCACTTTTCTGGCTCGACTCCATGCGAGTAATCGGGAGCTTTATCTGCCCTGCACCAACTTTTCGTTGAAACATATCCGTTGTCAGGTGCGTGAAATAATCCTGGCACACTCGATCCAGGGGAATTACCACTTGGCCATTGTATTGGGCCATCAGTACAAACAGCGTTTTCATAGTGCGATACCTTCGAGTGAGTAAGTTCGATCAATTGGGGGGCGGTCTGTTGTTGATTTGCCTGCCAGTAGTTGAGCGACAACAGCGAACTCTGCCGCATCGATGTCGCCCAACTCCTTGGCGAAAGTGGTAAGGCATTCAAGCCGGATCCGCGCTGCTTCAGTTTTCCGTACTCGATAGTCAAACAGCGCTGTGCCTACGATTCTGATAGCCATCAGATGCCGAGCGTGCGGGTCACTGTTGTTGAGTGTGTTAGCCTTCGGATCACTGCTGCTTTGGTGCTGCGCTTCCATGGTGTTGCCCTCAGTGGTGGTTGATGTCGGGGAGCTGCATCTCCTCGACATCGCTTCTATTCCGTCAGTCCCGACGGGCCAGGTGAATAACCAGGTCAGCGTAATTCGGGTCTTCCTCGGTACAGGATTGCCATTCCAGTACGGTCAAGATCTGCTGTGGGCTGCATGAGTCCACCAGGATTTCGCGCTGGCCACCTGCAGCACGAACTTCAAGAATCTGCAGCAGCCCGTCCTCGCCGTAAGCCCCGGCTTGAATCACCGGCTGGCTCTTCCCAAGTGCATTCAGGCGATCGATGATCTCCTGCAGCTTGTTCGTGTTGCCGTCGCCGGCATTCCCCATAAAAACTTGGATTTGCATCGGTGTAGCCTCCTTTTCACGCTTTGAAGATCCAGCACTTGACCGTCGTCGGACGGCCTGGCGCCAGTGGGGTTTTGGCGTTCAATGCCGCACGTACTGCGCTGTGCACGGCCTTATTGGCATCGAGAAATTTGTGCGAACGGGATTCCTTGAGTAGGTCGCGCAACGTGGCCACGTCGGCCAGTTTCTGTTTGTGTTCGGCGGCGCGTTCGCTGAATTCGTTGAGGTTGATCGCGATAACGTTCGGGTCGCTGCTGTGGTCGACCACCGGGTCTTCGCTGAGCGACTGGAGGTAGTCGTACACCTCCCAAAACTCGGCCACCGCCGGATGGTCGGAGCTGATCGAGGCCTGGCGCTCGATGGCCATGCGCACGATCTGGCGCTGGGTCGCGGATACCTGGGCGTCGTCCAGTTTCAGAATCAAGCGCAGGGCATCGAGCAGCGACAGCAGCTGCGCATGGTTCTTGCTGATCCGCTCGACGCGGATGTACCCGCGCAGGTCGTATCCACAGCTGCTGCAGTTGCCTTGCTCGTTGAGATACTCCGTACCGCAGGCAAAGCAGTGGGTGTGCAGGCGGCGCAGCCTGGCTTCGTGTTCGGGCATGCGTTGGGCGAACAGCTCGAGCACGGCTGACTCTTTGCCGACGGCCCGAATTAGGAAGTGGCTCAGCGTGCCGCCGTCCAGGGCGTTCAGCTTGTCCGCTGCAGCACGGCTTTGCGGCGTCACTGTCGGCCTGACGAAGTGCAGCTTGACGATCCGGGTCATGATCGCTTCATGAGCGACCACGGCCGCGTTCTGGCTGATGGCGATCGTGCCGCGAAACGGGGGTTCGTAGGTTTCGTTGCCGGCGGTCTTCACACCCTTGGTGGCCAGCGTGCCGCCGCCGTAGAAGTCTTTGAGCTCGTCCCATTCGAAGGTCTTGGCGTGGGATCGGTCATCGCCGTGGCGATCGGCTTCCAGAAACACCACCGGCATGCCCGACACCTGGCCCATCAACCGCGAGCGACCGGCTTTCGTCGACTTCATTGGGTCAAAGCCTTCGTAGCCTTCACGGCCGAGCAGTTTCCACAGCAGGTTGAGCAGGGTGGTCTTGCCGGCGCCGGCCTCGCCGGTGGCTTCCAAAAACGGAAACGACTGGTAGCGTGCGCGGATCTGCTCGCAGTACAACGAGCCGAAAAAGAACACCAGGGCCACCAGGCCTTGGGCACCGAAGCAGGTCCACAGCAATGGCAGCCAGGCTTCGTTGAAGTCCTTGCCATCGCGCTGCAGCTTGATCGGCACGCCTTTTTGCAGGGTCTTCAGGCGCAGTTTGCCGAACTCGAAATAGTCCTCGCTGTTGACCTTGTAGGTCGTGCCGTCCTTGATCGCCAAGTCGCCATAGACGTAGCAGCCATATTCCTTGCTGTAGCCCACGTAGTCGATCGTCGACACGGTTTTGATACCGAACAGTTGGTCCTTCATCAGCTTGTCCAGCTGCTGGCCGCTGCCGGTGTACATGGCACCGGCGGCCATGCCGAGCAGGCGTTTTTTGAATTCGCTGGCGGCTGAAAGCTGGCCGCTGGTGAAGGTGTTCTTCACGCTCTCGGAGTCGTGCGGGAAATCGACGCGCAGGTAATACCAGGACTCGTCCGTCACTTCGTTGCGCTGGAAATACAGGGCTTGCGGGTAGCAGTTGGCAATCTCGACCACGCTGCCCGATTGCTGCAGCGCTTTCTCGCGTTGCTGTGCTTGGTTGAGCAACTGGTCGTCGTGGTTCTCGCTGTCCTCGATGTCCTGCATCGCCCGGTTGAATTTCTCCATGTCCAACTTGAACCAGTACAGGCGACTGCCGAAGCCTAGGTGGAATTCACCACGCTTGTTCCAGTCGTACATCAGCAACGCTTTTTCGGCCGCGCTTTCGGCAAGCAGCAGGGCGCCCAGGTGACGCGCCTGTTTCAGATCAGCCGCGATCTGGTCGGCTCGTTGGCTCTCGTCTTCGATGAAATTCCAGCGCTGATGTAGATCGTTCCAGTCGGTCTTGCGGCCGTCACGCAGAGGGATCTGCGCCGCCTCACAGACGAACCCCAGGGCTCGCGCTTGCTTCGCCCAGCGTTTGGTGTAGGCGTGGGCGCCAGACTCGTTGTCGAGCGCCCAGACCAGCTTGGGCAACTTGCCGTCGCGGTCACGGGCGAGGGCTCGCAGTGATTCTTCAGGGAAGGCATTCGAGGACATGGCCGATACTGCGACGATGTCGTTGTGCACCAGTGCGATGGCGTCAAAGATGCCTTCAACAATCCAGACTTCTTTCGCTTCCAGTAGGTCCACGCAGGGCGGGCACCACCAGACGCCGCGATAGCTGTCCTTGGATTTGAAGCGCGCTTTCATCTTGCCGAAGCGGTGCGGCCGATCGATCAGGCGTTCCCACCAGCCGCCTTTCGCCAGTGCAAAGCGCACGGTGGCGCTGCCGGCGTTGTGGTCGGGGGAGTAAAAGCTTTCCTGGGTGAACCAGCCCTGGATCAGCTCGATGCGAAAGCCTCGGGCGAATTCCAGGTAGGCACGGGCGGTCGCGTTGGGGTGTTGGTCGGTGGCCGGCGCACGCTTGCTCCAGTCTTCGAACAGGTCTTCGTACAGCTCTTTCACATGTAGGGTGTGAGCGCATTTTTCAGGTCTGCCGCAGATAACCAACCACGGAGCATCAAAACGGGTGTACAGCGTTTTCTGACGGCACTTCGGGCAGGTGCCGCCGCGCATGTAGTCAGTGCTCGTCCGATGCTTGAGCCCGTAATCGGTTTTCAGGCGCTCGATCACGTCGCTGCGCAGTTGCTCTTTCATGGGGTTACTTCGCTTTCTTGAGGCAGTAGGAGAGGGCGCCAATCAGGTGTTTCTGAGCGGCCATCACGGGGCAGTGGGCGAGGATTGAGCCGTGGCGCAGGCCATCGGGAATCAGGCGGAATTGGTCTGCGTACCAGAGTTCGTTGAAGTTGAGACGGTACTGCTCGCGCAGGTTGGCCAAGAGCGCTTGAGCCTCTACAGGCGTCAGTTTTGCGTTGATATTCAGGGCGTTTTCCATCGTCAAACCTCAATTTCGGGCGCAGCTCACCCAAACCCACGGCAATGGGGATCGGGGATTTTTTGGTTAGGTGTTAGGAAGCGGTGATGCGAAAGCGCCCGTTATCGGGAGCAATGAGGATGCGTTCGTAGATCAGGCTGACCGGGATTGCCCAGGCGTTGCCGGTGGCGGTATCGAAAATCACGGTGTGCGTGGATGTGCTGTTGATGACATCCAGTCGCTGCCGATCGCTGACCGCTGACATTTCACTGTTGGCCAGATGCACCAGGCGTTCGGCGTGCTGCGGCGTGGCGTTGTAATCCGTTACAAGGTGCTGAACAGCACGTTTGAACAGTTGCTGATCGTCGCCCAGGTGTTCGCACTGATGACGTTCAAGAAACGCAAAAGCCGCGGTTTTGAGCATGTCCTGGTACTCCTGTACGGCAAGCAGATTGTTCATTGGTTGTTCCCTGGTTTGGCGCGGTACAGGTCGATAGCGGCCAGCACTTCAGCGTGACGTGCGGCCATGTGGAGGTTGTGAGCAGCAAGGATGTGTTCGGCTTCATCCATGCTGATAGAGCCGTCTTCCAATGCCTGGGCAATCGCCTGGTCAACGCAACCGCGCTTGGCCGATACCTGCACCGACCGGGCATACAGTTCGACGTTGTCCAGCTTCTCCGGGTCGGCAACGGCCACAAACAAACCGCCATACATTTGCGCCACGTAGTTCGGAAAGTGGTTAGTGCCGCTGGCTTGCTCCAGCATGTAAACCTGGACATCCGTCAGTGGACTGCAACCGGCATTCTCGTAGGCGTGGTTGTCGAACTTTTTGACTTTCATTCCCAAGTGATCGGCAGCGCCTTCGCGTCCCTCGGGAAAACTGCGAATGATCTCGCGCATTGCTTCCTTGCGCGTCTTTAGAACTGGGCTTTTCATCTTCTACTGTTCCCTGTTAATACAGATCGTTACTGTTCGATCACGCCGTCTTTGATGCCGAGTAGTACGGCGGCGCGATGTGCCTCCCCACGGCGACCTTTGATCCTTCCATTCAAAAGGTCGCTGACTAAATTTTTGTTCAAGTCGTGCTTGCGGCTGAATTCCGCGATGCTCATTCCTTTGCGATCCAACGCCTCTCGGGCTTGCTCGGGTGTAATGGTGGCGGGCATAGTGCGCACTCTGTTCAGTTGTGTTTACTTGTGTTTGTCTGTGGTGATTCTTGGTCAAAAAAATGATCAAGTCAATGGTGGTGAATAAAAAAATGATCATTGCTGATCGAGTAGGCGATCGCCTGAGGGAAGAGCGCGAGCGCCTAGGGCTGAATCAAACAGAGTTTGGAGTGCGTTTAGGCGTCAGTCGTGGGACGCAAAAAAACTATGAACTGGGGGCGAGTTCGCTCGATCTTCGATACGTAAGCGCGCTTGAAGAGCATGGAGCTGATGCGGCTTACATCTTGACTGGGCAGCGTTCGACGCCAATAGGTCAAATGTTGTCAGCGGCAGAAGAAGAGCTGATAAACCAATACAGAAGCATCACGCCGTTTGACCAGGAAGCGATACGTCGTTTTCTCCAGGCGATGGCCGATGACGCTGCCCGTCAAAAGAATTAACTCGCAACAAAGGCTTGTACGACATTGGTCGCCCCCACGTTCTAAAGCCGATCCTCACTCCGTCAATGCCGATTCAGCCATGCACTTTATGGAGTAGTCAGCATGTTGGATCGCATCAAAAAAGAACCTCTTTGCTTGGGATTTGCCGAGTTCGAATGGCACAACCTGAGCAAAGCGGAACGCCGCCTCATTGGCCTATACCGGTCATTGAGTGAAAAGGAGCAAGGTCAGCTTCGTCGGCTATCTGAAATTCTTGCCATCAATCCTGAAGAGTCAGCCAACAGCTGATGTCTTGATCGCCGACGTTTCGGTGTCGGCGATTGAACTGTCACGCAACTGCCTGTGCTCCGAGCTGCTCGAACAACTCCCGCTGTTTCGCCCTGGGCATTTCCCGGAGACGATCGAACAGTAATCGGTCGAAGGTCTGCGCTGATGGACTCAGCGTGTGGGAAAACGTCAAATGGGCGACCCATGTATGCCCGCACTGGACGTCCAGGCACTGGCAATAGAGCGTCACGAAATCTGGCGATTGCGGCTTGCTATCGCGGATTAATCCCTTGTTTCCACACTTACATGTCACTCGCATATGTCCCTCCCCAGGGGCAGCTGATCGCCACCATATTGCCACATTTTGTAGTGGCATCCGCTGCGCTTACTGATTCATGCAGTGACATCCACTGCATCAGGTACAGGTTTCCAGCCAAACCGCCTATCTTCGCGTAGCCGGTCGTTCAGCTGATTGAACAACTGACAGATCGGTCGAATCTCGTTGCTGGTGTACACGCGATCAATCTTCTCGATGTCACCGAATCCCCCGGTGTTTTCCGGGATGATGCCGGCCAGTGCGGGGTTCATCCGCCAGGCCGCGATGACATCGTTTCGGGTGATGTTCTTCACTTTCTCCAGTTCGTCTTTCGCCTGGAAGTCACCCACCGGGATGATCTGGATTGCGTTCTCTTTGCCGTTGGGGATGTTGACGAACATTGAGCGGAAGTTGCCCACACCTTTGCTGGCGCTGATTTGGGCGCGCAGCTCGTCTTCGTCCTCTTCGGTCAGGTCGGGATCGTTGGTGTAGAAGATGTAGCCGGCGTGCGCGCCGTTGCTGTAGTAGCGCCGGCGGAAGAGGGTGGCGGCTTCATTCAGCAGCAACGCCTGCAGGCCGCCCAGATAGTCCGGAATCCCGTAAATGTTCTGTTCCACGTCGTAGTCCAGGACGTGGGAGATTTCGTGCGCCTCGAACTCCATTTCCTTGTTGTCAGGCAGCAGCATCACGAAACCGCCGTCGACCTTCACGCGCATGTTGATCGCCGGCAGGTGCTGCAGCTCCAGCACCTGGCCGAACGCGTTGGTGTCGTTGTAGAAGTACGCTTCGCCGAACACCATGTAGTCCAGCCCGGCACGGCCCATCGTCTCCGTGCTGCAGCCGGCCGAGGCGATGAACTCACGCAGCAACAGGTTGCGCTTGAACTTCGGAATGGCTCCGTGGTGCGCGTTGGCGCGCAACAGCTTCGCCAGGCCAGCCCGCGATACTGGCGGCTTGTAGATCTTGCCGTCGTCGCTGGGAAACACGCCCACGTACTCGCCGATGTTGCCGGACAGCACCTGCTCCGGCTCCCCGAACGTAAACGAGCGCATTGGCTGTTGCTGTGGTTGGGCTACGTGGTGCTTTCTGCGTTTGCGGTTGGCCATGGCTGCTCTGGTTACTCGTGACGTAGCGGCTACGGCGCCGCTTGTTGGTGTTCAAAGGTTCGTTGGACAGGGCATGCATCACCGCCCAAGCAATGTCGGCGTGACCGGTGGCTTCGGTACGGGATGCGCTGTAGGTGATCTGCCCGCTGTTGGTGGCGCCGCGCTTGATGGTCAGGAATGCCTGGGCGATGTCCGTCCAACCGGCGTCCCACTCGATGCGACTGCCTTGGATCGTGTCCTGCGCTTTCAGCACCAGGGCGTTTTTCGCCTCAAGGCTGTAGTGAATCGGTGTTGCCTTGGCGTAGAAGTCCCGCACCAGGTCGAACACGCCGTAACCCACGCCGGTGACATCGATGCCGATGTGCTGCACGTTGAAGCGCTCGGTCAGCTTCTTGACCTGCGCGGCCTGGTAGGTGAACGAGTGGCCCCGCCAGCTGTGCTTCTCCAGGATCCGGAACTTCGCCCCGGGTTCGAGTGGCGGCGCAATGACCACGCAGGTAGCGTCGTCGCGGGTGCGGCTTGGGTCGTAGCCCAGCCAGACCGGACTGTTGCCGAACGGGCGATCCAGATCCGGGTTGTAGTCCTCCCACAACGACAGATCCGAGTAGCAGCGCTCCAGATCCTTGAGACTGAACGCGCTTTGCGTGCTGTCGATGAACTTGCAGTAGAACAGTTGCTGGAATTTGTCTTCGTCGTACTCCAGCTGCAGCTGCTCGAGGTCGAACAGATCGCAGCCGCCGGCGATCGCATCGTCCAGGGTGATGGTCTTGCGCCACTGGCCGTCCGGGCACAGCGCGCCCTGCGTGTAAGCCGCTTCGGTCGGCCACACGCCGCCGGCCTTCTTGCCGCGCTTGCTGTTGCGGAACTCTTCACCCGACCAGAACGGGTACGCCTGGTGCGACACCGCGCTGGGCGTCGAGAAATAGGTTTTGCGCCATTTCTTGTGGGTACCCATGGCGCTGGCGACGGTGCTGAGTTTTTCGAAGTCGCGAATCCAGAAGTATTCGTCGACGTAGACGTGGCCGTGGTAGCCCTGGGCGGTGCTGCTGTTGGTGCTGAGAAAGCGTAGCTCGGCGCCGTTGCTGAGGGTGATCGGGTTACCTGTCAGCTCGATGCCGAACCACTGCTGGGCGAACTGGATGATGTAGCTGCGGAAGATCTCCGACTGCGATCGGCTGGCCGACAGGAACACCTGGTTGTCACCGCTCAACACGGCGTCCATGAACGCTTCGCCGGCAAAGTAGTAGGTCAGGCCGACCTGACGGCTTTTCAAAATGTTCCGGACACGGCGGGTCAGCGGGTTCTGTTTCGCCTCGAACAGCTCTTTCTGGTAGCCGTACATTTTCGAGATGAACTTATCCAGGAAGTCCACTTCGGCCAGGCCGCTGATGTCGTTCTTTGCCTTCTTTTCGCGCTTCTTGCCGCCGCCCTCGCCACGCTCACGGCGTTGACCAGGCTGACGTTCGCGAGGCTCGTCCGGACGATCTGTTGCCGCCGCCTGCGCAGGTTTGGCCGCCAGCTTTTTCAGTCGCTCAAGCAGGCTTGTCAGCCGCTCCAGTTCGTCCAGTTCGGCTTTCGTCAGCGGCTCGACCTTCTCCAGAATCAGGGTGATTCGTCGGTTGACGGCGCTCAACGGTTCTTCGTCCGTCAGCATCTCGTCCCAGCCGCCTTGGCGGATCCAGTAGTAGACGATTCGGATATTGGGCAGCTTCAAATGCGCCTGGATTTCCTTCACCGAACAGCGGCGCAGGTAGAGGCGTTTTGCGGCTTCTTTGACTTCGGTCGGGTAGTTCATGGGCCGCAGTCTATGCGGCGAAAACGCCGGAAACGCGGACTGAAATGCGGCTTTCTTCGTAGAGTTTTCTTCTACGAATCGTGCCGAAGCAAAGCGTTTGTTTGGGGGATTTCGGCTCCCTATCGTGGCGGCACATTCAACGATTGAGCGCAGTCACCGACCATGCCCCGTTCCCTTGTCTCCTACTGGAAACGTGTTGCCACCAGCGGCCCGACCGTCGATGGCCGCGAGATCCTGCCCCAGGAGCTGCGCGACATCGCCGAGACGTACACACCGGCGAAATACACCGCTGTGATCTGGTGCGACCACGAGCGCTGGCCAGGCTCGCACGGCACTGTATTCGCCGTGCGTTTGGTTGAAGAGGGTGAGGATCTGGAGCCTGGCCAAATCGCGCTGGAAGCTCAGCTGAAACCGAACGATCGCCTTCTGTACCTCAACGACCAGGGCCAGAAGCTGTTCAGCAGCATTGAAATCACCCCGAATTTCGCCGGCAGCGGCAAGGCCTATCTGACTGGCCTGGCGGTGACTGATTCGCCGGCGAGCCTCGGCACGCAAGAACTGTATTTCTCCAATCGCACCAGTCGCGCCGCGTACTACGCCGCCTCGCAAGAACTCGGCCCCCTGCGCGAAATCGAGCCGCAGGGTGAGATCGGGCGCCTGGCCGCCATGTTTACCCGCCTGTTCAAGCGTTTCGGCGTTGAAGACACGCCCACCGAAACCACTCCGCAAACCCCAACCGAGAGCAAACCCCCACTGGATGAAGCTACCGCAACGGCCTTGAAAGCCCTGCTGGCCCAGCTGCTGGTCGTCGCTGCCGGCATTCAGGCCGTGATCGAGCCTGCAGCCGAAGACGCACCGGAACCCGATCAAGCCCCGATCGATGACGTCAGCACGGCTGTCGACGAGATCGTCACCACTGCCGAGGAACAGCGCGAATTCAAGCGCAATGGCGGCGGCAACAAGGCAGTGCTTGCAGCGCTGACCAGCTTGCAGAAGCAGTTTACTGCGCTGCAGAACACCCCTGCCGGTCGCCAACTGCCGCGCACCACCGGCGCCGCCGACAAATCCAAAGCGCGGGTGCTCTGACATGGCCCGTTCACTGAGCGCCTACGGCGCCAAGATGTACGCCGAAATGCAGCTGGCGATCGCCGAGACCTACGGTGTCGAGCTGGCCAGCAAGATGTTCTCTGTTGAACCGTCGATCGCCCAGGAACTGAACGAGGCTATCACCGCCAAGTCGGACTTCCTGCAACGCATCAACGTCATTCCGGTGACCGAGGTCAAGGGCGAGAAGGTGTTTATTGGCGTGTCTGGCCCGGTGACAGGCCGCACCAACACCAAGACCACCGACCGCGTGGCGAAGGACGCTTCGGCGCTGGATAACAGCACCTACGAGCTTTCCTCGACCGAATCGGATGTGGGCCTGCCCTACGCGAAGATCGATGCCTGGGCCAAGTTTCCGGACTTCCATCAGAAGTATTCGGCTGCTGTGCAGAAACAGATCGCCCTGGATCGCATCATGGTCGGCTTCCACGGTGTGAAAGCGGCTGCGCAGACCGATATCGAAACCTATCCGATGCTGCAGGACGTGAACAAAGGCTGGCTGCAGCAACTGCGCGAGCAGGCGCCGCAGCAGGTTCTCAAGGAAGGTAATACACCTGGCAAGGTCACCATGGGGCCGGGTGGTGATTACGAGAACCTGGACGCCCTGGTGCATGACACCAAGCAAATGGTGGACGAGCGTCTGCGCGACAGCGGCGACCTAGTAGCGATCATTGGCACCGACCTGCTGGCCGCTGACAAGGCGAAGCTCTATGCCAAACAAGGCGACACCCCGACCGAGAAAGAGCGCATCGAGGACGCCCAGGTGATCGCCACCTACGGCGGTCTGCCGAGCTTTAGCGTGCCGTTCTTCCCGGTCAACGGCGTGCTGGTCACCAGCTGGGACAACCTGTCGATTTACTTCCAGGACTCCAGCTGGCGCAAGCAAACCGTGGACAACCCGAAACGTTCCCGCGTCGAGGATTACAACAGCCGCAACGAGGGCTACGTGATCGAGCAGCTGGAAAAGATCGCGCTGACCGAAAACGTGGAGCTGGTGAAGTGAGCCTGGCCCTTGCCCACAAGCGCAGCATTTTGGCTCAGGGAACCGCCGCAGTGATCGCTGCTGCAGCGGCACCGCTGGCGTATTCGCCGGCAGAAGCCCTGAGCAGCCCAGCCAACGCGAAAAAACACCTGCTGCTGATGCAGGCCTCGCTAGATGAAGACCTGAAGCGCTTGAGCGATTTAAAGAACTTGGCGAGCAAGCAAACGCTTAAGCGAACTGAGTTGCTGCCCAAGTACCAGGACTTCATCCAGCGCTACATGGATTCGGGCCTGGTGATGCAGAACCCCGTCCTGGTGCAGGTGATGGTCTGGCTGTTCGACACCGAGCAGTTCGAAGACGGTCTGGAACTGGCGGACTTCGCGATCGAGCAGGGCCAGGAAATGCCGGAGCGCTTCAAACGCAACGTGCAGACGTTCGTGGCGGACGCGGTGATCGAATGGGCTTTCCGTGAATACAACGCCCAGCGCAGCCCGGAACCGTACCTGTCCGACCTGCTGCCGCGTGTCGACGGCGAATGGGATCTGCCCGAACAGATCCCGAGCAAGTACCACAAGTTGATCGGCATGCGCGCCATGGAGGCCGAGCAGTGGGAAACGGCGCTCAAGCACCTGGAGCGATCTACCGAGTTGCACGCCAAGGCCGGCAACGAGACACGCATTGCGAAGTGCCGTAAGGCGATCGCCAAACAAACACCCGCCGTCACCGGCGCCCAATAACCGACTACCCCCCCAGCGGGGAACTGTGGACGTGTGTCTGCCATTTATGGACAGCCCCACGAAAAACAGTCTCCCCGCCCTAATTCGAGCGGTCAGCAATGAGCTTTTCCGGGAAACCCACCACCATCGTGGAACAGGCGATCGAGAACGACGGCTTCTGGCCGAACCTCTCCGTGGCCGAGTTTCAGAAGGGCTATCGCCTGCCGGCGGAGTTCCTGGGCGACCTGCTGACCGACGCTTTGTTTATCGCGATGGCCGAGGTCAATACCGACCTGGCCAAGCTCAAAACCAGCTGGCAGGCAGCGGGCATCGTCGCTGTGGAAACAGCCGATCCGATGCTGCTACCTGAGCGCGCATTCAAAGCCAAGCTGTACAAGCGCGCCGTGTATTGCCGCGCCAAGGCCAGCGCCCTGCAGCAGTTCGCGACCGTGACCCGCCGCGAGAGCGCCGAGAACACCGGCAAGGAAGCGCCGGAGCGTGAAGACACGTTTCTGGCATTCAGTCAGCAGGCTGTGCGCGCCCTGCAGGGCCGTGGCCGCATTACGGCGGCACTGCTATGACCAAGCTGCAGGCGTTGACCGCCTACCTACAGGAACGCCGCCTGGTCGAGCCTGAACAGCTCGACAGCTGGACGGAGCAGGTCAAGCTGTCGCTGATCTGGAAACCCGACGTCGACGGCATGCACTTTGCCGACATGCACTATCGCGCCGTCATTGTCCTGGAGCGTTTCGCCGCCAATCCGGCCCGCATGATGGCATTGGTGGGCAGTTGGCTGGAGACCCACGACGCCGACCGCGACCGCCACGAACTGCCGGCGCCGGAATTCGCCGTGGAGCCCCTGGACAGCGATCTGTTCGACGTGGAAGTCACGCTGGAATTCGTCGAGCCGCAGTATCTCTCTGAAGAACCGGACGGCGAGATCCAAGCCTTCGGCAAGACCTGGGCGTTCATCCCATTTGACCTGTGGGTCGCTGAGCGCGGCGAGGTGGCCACCAGTGGCGGGGCGTAGCACGTTCGAACTCGACGTCCGGGGACGCCTGGGCGTGCGTGAGCAACTGGCTTTGCTGGCTTTGCCGCCTCAATTGCGCCGGCGTTTGCTGAACCAGGTGACCAAGCGTGTGCGGACGATGAGCCGCAAGCGTCAGCGCGCCCAGCAGAACGTGGACGGTTCGGCGTTCGCCCCGCGCCAGGGCGAGAGCAAGGGCAAAAAGAAGATGGAAGCCGGCCTGGCCAAGCTGATGGTGGTCACCCGCGTGACCACTGACGAAGCGGAACTGGGCTGGAAAAACGCCCTGACCCGATGGGTCGCCGCCCAGCAGCACTACGGCTTCAGCGAGCGCCGCACTGCCGCGCAGATGCGCCGCTGGAACAAAACCCCGCCAGGCCTCGCGGCCACCGAGAAACAGGCAAAGCGCCTGCGCCGGTTGGGCTTTCGCGTGCGTCAGGTCGGCAAAAAGACACTGACCAGGCCGTCAGTGGCGTGGATTCAAGAACACGTGAATTACGCCAAGGCAGGTTTGCTGATTCGCATCCTGGACGACCAGCGCAGTGAGTCATCGGGCGCGCAGAGCTGGGAAATCACGCTCCCGAAACGCCAGTTCATCGGCGCCGAAACCGAACGCGACACCGACCTGCTGATTAGCCAGATGTTGCAACAAATCCTAACTTCACCCCGCTAACGAGGCACTGCATGGCACTCGGTCAAGTCACCGTCGACAATCTCAACCTGGGCCAGGGGCCTGTGAGCGAGATTGAGCGTTACTTTCTTTTCATCGGCCCCGCCGGCAAGAACGTCGGCCAGATCCTGCCGCTGAACACAGACAGCGATCTGGACGCCGAACTGGGCGTTCCGGCCAGCGACCTGAAAACTCAAATCACCGCCGCCCGTCTCAACGGTGGCCAGCGCTGGGCATGTGTCGCGGCTCCAATCGGCGCCGAGGGCAAATGGGACGAGGCGTTGGAGAAAGCCCAGCAGCAGGGTTACTCCGTGGAAGCCGTGGTGATTACCAAAACGGTGACCGCAGCCGTCGAGCTGTCGGCGATGCATGACGCAGCGATCGCGCTGAACAACACCTACGGACGCCGCGTGTTCGTCATGGCGTCCGCGCCTGGCGTCACCGCCGAACAGACCTGGGCGCAGTACGTCAGCGAACGCAAAGCGTTGCTGGCCAACCTCGCCGCGCCGCGTGTGCTGGTCGTACCGCAGCTGCACGGCAATGACCTGGGCGTGTTGGCCGGTCGCCTGGCCAATGCTTCCGTGAGCATCGCTGACAGCCCGATGCGCGTGGCTACCGGTGCCGTGCTGGGCCTTGGCCCTGTTCCGATCGATGGTGAAAAAGTCCCGCTGACCTCGGCTGTGCGCAGCGAGCTGGATCGGGCGCGCTACTCGGTTTCGCAGACCTATCCGGATTACCCGGGCGTGTACTGGGGCGACGGCAACATGTTGGACGCCGCCGGCAGTGACTTTCAGGTCGTGGAGTACCTGCGCATCACCGACAAGGCCGCTCGGCAGATCCGCCCGCTGCTGATTCGTCGCGTCGCCGATCGCCGCTTGAACAACACCCCCAACAGCATGGCCGTCAACACCAACCAGTTGATGGCGCCGCTGCGCGCCATGGCCAAGTCCGTCACTTTCGCGGGCCAGGTGTTCCCCGGCGACATCGAGCCGCCAAAGGACGGCGACCTGGTGCTGACCTGGCTGAGCAAAACCAAGGTCGCGGCCTACATCAAGCTCAAACCCCACAACTGTCCGAAAGACCTGACCGCGAACATCGCCTTGGATCTTTCCACTGAGAAAACGGAGTAACGCCCCATGGCGAAGATTGGCGGCAAGAACTTTGACGTGAACCTGGGCGACATCGCACTGCACGTTGAAAGCTGCACTTTGGATATCACCGACAACTCGGCAGTGGCCCAAACCCGTGGTGTGCCGGACGGCTACGTGGACGGCGACGTCGCCGCCGCTGGCGAACTGGAACTGGACAGCACCAATTTCAACTTGCTGGTGGATGCCGCCCGCTCGGCGGGCAGTTTCCGCGAGCTGAAACCCTTCGACGCGGTGTTCTTTGCCAAGGCCGGCGAGGACGAAGAAATGCGCGTGGAAGCGTTCGGTTGCCGGGTGAAGGTCTCCAGCCTGCTGTCGATCGATCCCAAGGGCGGCGAGAAGAGCAAACACAAGGTTCCGTTCGACGTCACCAGCCCGGATTTCATCCGTATCAATGGCGTGCCGTACCTGGCCGCTGCTGAAACCGAGGGGCTGCGCTGATGGTGGACTGGTTCGACCGTGCCCAGGAGCTGGAGCAACGCCAACGTGACCAGGCGATCAAGGCCCAGCTGAGCAAGCCCGTACCGGTCGGGCCGAGCCTGACCCATTGCCAGGACTGCGACAAACCAATCCCGCCGGCGCGCCAGGCGCACGGTGGCATAACCCGGTGCGTCCCGTGCCAGACGGACGTCGAAAAGAGTGAGCGCCGATGACCACTGAAACTTCGCGTCTGGGAACGCTGGAGCGGCAAATCGCCGTGATCGAGCACCGCATGAACGAGTTTGAAGGTCGTCACGACACCGTGCCGACTCGCGTGACCAAGCTTGAGCAGCAATTCGAAAACATGACTGGCCAGCTCAAAGAACTGAACAAGGGACAGCAGGCGTTGACCCTGGCGGTCAACGTGATCGGCTCCAAAGTCGGGCGCTTGCTGACCATCCTGACGCTGGTTGGCGCCGTGCTACAGATGGTCGTGCCGGCAGTGTTGCGGGTGTGGTTCCCATGAGCCTGCGCGGCAGGATCATGGCCGGTGTGATCGCGCTGGCCAGCACGCCGCTGGTGATCTTCCTGGGCACCTGGGAAGGCAACGGCCAGAACACCGTTTACGCGGACAAGCTCGCCGGCGGACTGCCCACGGTTTGCAAAGGCATCACCCGATTTACCAGCCCGTACCCGGTCGTCGTCGGCGACTACTGGTCGCCCGCCAAGTGCGCCGAGGTGGAGCAGCTGGTGATCCGCAAAACGCAGCTGCAGCTGGCCGAGTGCATCACGAACCCGAACGTGGGCCAGAACACGTTCGACGCACTCACCAGCCACGGCCACAACTTCGGCGTGACCAGCACCTGCGCCAGTCGAGCGGTCGCGCTTATCAACGCCGGTCGCATCGCCGAGGGCTGCAAAGCCCTGGCATGGGCGCCGGACGGCAAGACACCGGTATGGGCCTTTGTGACTGATACCAAGGGCCAGAAGCGCTTTGTACCAGGGCTTCACAACCGCCGACTGGCCGAATCCCGGCTGTGTGCGGAGGGCCTTTGATGCTGCGCGGAGCCTTGTTCCTGGTCGTGCTGTGCCTGGTTGCCTGGATCGGTTTTGACGTGCTTACAGGCCAGCGCGACGAAGCCAGGCGCGAGCGCGACAGCGCGCAATGGGAGGCCAGCGGCCTGCGCGAAGCGGCACGCATCAGCGGCGAAATGCTCGCTGAGCGGGACGCGATCGACCAACGAAACACCAAGGAATTGACCGATGCACGCACTGAAAACGAACGCCTGCGCCGCGCTGTTGGCGATGGCACTGGCCGGCTGTACGTCAGCGCCACCTGTCCCGCCTCCGGATCTGTGTCCGCCACCGCCGGCGCCGCCCGCGTGGCTGATGCAGGACGCGCCGAACTCGCTGCAAACGCTCGACAGGATTATTTCACCCTCAGAGATCAACTCGCCCAAAGCCGGCAAATGATCGTCGGACTGCAGCAATACGTCCTGGGCGTTTGCCGGCGATCGCCGGCGCCTCAGGACAAAACTTTTCCCAACCTCAACAAGAGCGATACCCCATGAGCCAGCAAAACACCGAAATCACCCTGGAAGTCGGCGAACAGGAATTCACCTTCAACCTGACGCCTGCGGACGTGACCAAGTACTTCAACGCCCTGACCCAAACCAACAAGGTCGCCCCGGGCAACAACCTGTTGATGACCACCGTCAAGCAAGAGGAAAAGGCCACGCTGAAACCGCTGCTGGCCAACCCGGTGATGGTGATGCAGCTCGCCGGCGCGCTGCTGGAGGAATACGCGCCCAACGTTGAGGTGATCGTAAAAAAGCGCTCGAGCACGCTGAGCGCCTGAGCGAAAACGGCCTGGGCCAGTTGATGGCCCTGACGCACCGCTGGCTACCTGGTGCCGAACCCACGCCCGAGGCGATGGGGACGGCCAAGTGGCTGGAGGACGAACACTGGAGACGCATGGAGTTTGCCGTTGCTAACGGCATCGCCATTGCGCTGAACGGGTAACGACTTTGGCAGACCGTAGCGCCAGCCTAGCTTTCATCCTGAGCTTGCAAGACAAGGTCACCGCGCCCCTGGGCAAGGTGAAAATGGGTTTTGCCGAGCTTTCCGATCAAAGCGAAAAGCACATCAAGACGATCGGCCTGGGCTTGGGCGGTCTGACGGCGGGCGTGGTCGCCATTCGCGAATCCATGGAACCGGCGCTGGAGGTCAATCGCGCCCTGGGCGACGTCCGATCGCTGGGCGTAGCCGAGGACGCGCTGTCGGCGCTCAACGCCAAGTCACTGGAGTTCGCGGTGAACTATGGCGAGAACGCCAAGGACTTTGTGGCGTCCGCCTACCTGATTGAGGGCGCCATCAAGGGCCTTGCCGGCAACCAGCTGGCGACCTTCACCAACACCAGCAACCTGCTGGCCAAGGCCACCAAGACCGACGCCGAAACCATGGGCGAATACGTCGGCACGCTCTACAACCTGCAGAAATCCCAAGCCGATGCGATGGGGAAGGGCGCGTGGGTGGAAAAACTCGGCGGCCAGACGGCGCTGGCGGTGCAGCTGTTCCGTACCAGCGGCGCGGCCATGAAAGACGCCTTCAAGGAAGCCGGGGCGATCGCCACGACGTCCGGCGTCGATCTGGCTGAACAGATGGCGGTGATCGGCACGCTGAGCAGCACCATGGAAGGTGGCGACGCCGGCGGACGCTACAAGGCGTTTTTCGAGAACATCGGCGCCGCCTCGGAAAAGCTCGGCATGAAGTTCACCGACCAGCAGGGCAAGGTACTGCCGATGATGACCATCCTGGACAAGCTCCAGAGCAAGTTCGGCGACCTCACCAGCGCGTCAGCCGGGGCCAAGCTGATGGAGGCCTTCGGCGGCGAAGGCGCCCAGGTAATCGGCGCGCTGGCCAAGGACACCGATCGGCTGCGCAACGGCATCGAGCAGTTGGGCAAGGTGCGAGGGTTGGAGAACGCCGAGCAGATGGCCCGGGCGATGGTCGACCCGTGGCAACAGTGGGCGTCCCTGGTCGAAGTCATGCGAGTGGTGTTCGGTCAGGTGCTGATCCCGGTGCTGTCGCCGTTCATGGCCAAGATGGTGGACATCGGCAAAACCCTGGTGCGCTGGTCGCAGCTGTTCCCGAACATCACCCGCGTGATCGGCATCACCGCGCTGACGATCATGGGCATTGTCGCCGCGATGTCGGCGCTGACCATGGTGGTGGGCATTGCCCGCATGACCTGGTTGGGCATGCTGACCGTCTGGAAAGTCTTCCAGCTGATGGGGCTGCGCACCGTCGCGGTGTTCATCCTGCAGAAGCTGGCCATCCTGGCTTACGTTGCGGTGATCTACACGCTGAGCGCCGGCCTGGCGCTTATTCGCGGCGCCATGATGCTGTGGCAGGGCGCGATCTGGCTGGTCAACGCGGCGCTGCTGGCCAACCCGGTGGTGTGGATTGTGGTCGGGATCGTCGCCCTGGTGGCGGTCATTGTGGCGGCGGTCGCCTTCTGGAACGAGTGGACGAGCGCCCTGATGAACACGGCCGCGTTCCAGTTCGTCGCCGACAAGCTGCAGAAGCTATCCGACTGGTTTAACTCCATGGGCGGCTGGTCGGGCATGGCCAAGGCCGCGTGGGACAGCATCGTCGGCATTTTCACCAAGGCCGTTAACGGCGTGATCGAGCTGCTGAACAGCATCCCGGGCGTGAATATCGAAGCGCGCTTCGGCGGCATGCCCGAAGTGCCAGGCGTCGACGCCGCTGCCAGCGCTTCCGACACCGCCAACGCTGCGCAGAAAGCCCAACAGACCATCAATGCGGCCATTCCAAGCCTGTCGCCGGCGCGTCCGTCTGCGGTGCCGCCGGGTGGCCTGCTGACCAGCATCCAGAACAACAACAGCAGCCAGAACAAGGGCACGCATGTAGAGAACGTGACTATCAACACCGGTAAGCAGATGACGCCCCTGGAGATGGAAAACATGGTCGCCATGGCGGTGGGCGGATGAGTGAGTACGTGGATCTGCTGATCGTCGGCAACGACCTGGCGCTCGATCCCTCCAACCAGCCCCGTTTGATCGATGACCGCGCCTGCATCGCCCAGGACATCGCCCACATGATCCGCGACAGCGGGCTGCTGGTGACGCTGGTGGCCGAGCGCGATCGCCTGCGTCAGCGCGATTGCATCCAGCGGATGGAACTGCTGGTGGAGGGCGACGTGCGCCTGGTGCCGGGGACGGCACGCATCACCCAACAGGAACCAGGCGTTTACCTGGTGACCGCCAAAACCCTGAAGTTCGGATCGATTGAGGTAAGTCTGTGAGCGTCGATTTTAAAAAGGTGATCGCCGACGCCGGCATCCCGACCACTGAGGCGGGATTGAAGGCCGAGTGGGAAAAGGAAGTTGAAGCCCAAGGCGCGAAAGTGGCCAACACCAGCAGCTATTCGCCGTTCTGGCGGGTGATGACCGCACTGGTGACCAAGCCGGTTTTGTGGCTGCTGGATTTCCTGTGCCTGACCGTGCTGCCCAACTTCTTTGTGAAAACAGCGGTCGACGCCTGGCTGGACACGCTCGCATGGGCGGTCAACGTCGAGCGCAAGGGCGCGACCAAGGCCCAGGGAAAGCTGCTGTTCACTCGGGCCATTCCGGACGGTGTGCTGGAGCTGGAAAAGGGCATTGTGGTGCAGTCCGCCGCAATCAACGGCAACGTTTACCAACTGGTCACTACGGCGCCGGCGACGTTCCAGCAGGGCCAGCTCCAGCTGGACGTTCCGGTCGAGGCGATCGAGGCGGGCAGCGGTTTTAATCTGGCCCCGGGTTACTACGCGATCCTGCCGGTGCCGATTCCCGGCATTGTCCAGGTGGTGAATAAAGACGGGTGGCTGGCTTCACCAGGCGCAGATCCGGAACCCAACGACCAGTTGCGCCTGCGCGTGCGTAACCAGTTCTCGGCGGTCAACCAGTGGCACACCGACGCGGTGTATCGCGCCATGATTTCCGCCTTCCCGGGCGTGCGTCCGGATGGCGTGTACTTCGAACACGGTGCCCCGCGTGGGCCAGGCAGCGCCAATGCCTACATCCTGTTTGATGCGGGTGTACCGGCGGCCAGCTATCTGGAAAAGATCAACGCGCATATCCGCGACCAGGGCAACCACGGCCACGGCGATGACCTGCTGGCCATGGTCATGCCGGAAACCCTCTCCAACATTGTGGTGAACGTCTGGCCGTTCTCCAATCAGACGCCAGAGCAGAAAGCCACACTCAAACAGGAGGTGGAGTTTTTTGTACGTGCGGCCTTTCGCGAAAGCACACCCCGCGACTACCAGCCCACACTGACGTATCCGCAAGCGCGATTCAGCAAAAGCCGCCTTTGCACTGAACTGCACGAACAATTCCCCAACATTGAAGCGGTGAAAATCACTCCGATGGTGGATGTGGTGAACGGTCTGTCCATACCCCGTCTGGAGAACCTGACGGTGGTGATCCAGTGATCAAGATCAAATTGCCTTTCTGGCTCGGCGGCGCCGAGCTGACCAAGCTGGTCGCGGCTGCACAGTCCTGGTGGGAAACCGTCACCGGCTGGCTGCGCTGGCCCTATTCGCAGATCGATCCGGACACCTGCCACCTGAGCATCCTTGAACTGTGGGCTTGGCAGCGGGACGTGACGCGCTTCACCGGCGAGCCGGAAAGCCTGTTTCGGCTGCGCGTGAAATACGCCTTCATCAATTCGGTCGACGCCGGCAGCACCGCCGGCATGAAACGCATTTTCGAGCGCCTGGGTGTCGGCTACGTGGAGATCGAGGAGCGCCAGCCTGATCGGGATTGGGACGTGGTGCTGCTCAAGTTCAGCAACGCGCAGCTGTCGCTGAATCCCGAGCTGCTGCGCGTGCTGATTCAGCAATACGGTCGGACGTGCCGGCGTTATGACTTCGTGACCATCACCCCCGTGGGCCTGCAAATGGGCCTGATCGACTTCAACGACGACCAGCAAACGCTGGTCGCCAGCCTGTAGGAGCGCAAAGTGAGCGCCAGTATTACGTTGGCCGGCGAAGGCCAAATAGCCCTGAAACAAAGCCAGAAAAAGCCCCTGGTCATCACGAAATTCATTTTCGCGAACGTGCCTGGGCTGGCCACCGAAGCGCCGGTAGATCGAGCCGCCGGCAAGCCACCAGTGGGCCAGATCGTCCACACCTACGAGATCCCCAAGGAAAGCGCCGGTTTTGTAAACCCCAACCAGATCGTCTACAGCGCGCAGCTGGGATCGGACGTCGGCGATTGGGACTTTAACTGGATTGGCCTTGAAGACGCTGACGGCCTGTTGTTCGCCGTGTCCTACGTGCCGCTGCAGCAAAAGCGAAAGAACATTCCGCCAATGCAGATCGGCAACAACGTCACCCGCAACTTTCTGGTGGCGTTCGACGGCGCCCAGGCGCTGACCGGCATCACCATCGATGCCAGCACTTGGCAGCATGACTTTACTGTGCGCCTGGCCGGCATCGATGAGCGCGAGCGCCTGAGCAACCGTGAGCTGTACGGGCGCGCCTGTTTCTTCGGCGATTCGCTGCAGTTCGAGAAGACGGCCAACGGGTTTCAGTTGCGCCCGGGCGTGGCCTATATCGAAGGCATTCGTGTTGCGCTCACGGCGCCGCTGCCGGTGACCGGCGTTATCCCGGTGGGAAAAATCACCCTGGACGTGTGCCTGGAACGCCAGTTGAGCGATCGCGTGGCGTCGTGGAAAGTGGTGTTCGGTGAACCGGCGGACTACACCGATTCCGCCGGCGCGCGCCACTACTGCGTGCCCGTCGCGCATTACTTGTCATCGGTGGGCTTTTCGGACATGCGTCAGCCCGAGCCGGTCAATGGGCCGCTGATCCAGTACTGGGCGGCGCGGGACGGTGACTACGCCAACCTGCGCGCCCGGGGCACGACGAAAGAAGACGTGGAGCTGGGCAACCTGCCGAACGCGAAGAGCGACGATCCGGAAACCAACAGCAGCGAGATCCTGGCCACCACTGCAGCGTTGAACAAGCTGCAGAAACAGGTCGGCGAATCGATGACTGGCATGGTCTCGGCGTTCGGCATGAACAAGCCGCCAACTGGCTGGCTGGCGTGCAATGGTGCTGCCATTTCGCGCACGGTCTTTGCCGGTTTGTTCGCCCGCATCGCCACGCTGTACGGGGCCGGTGATGGTTCGACCACCTTCAACTTGCCGGATCTGCGCGGCCTGTTCCTGCGCGGTTGGGACGACGGACGCGGCCTCGACGCGGGCCGTGCCTTCGGCACCTTTCAGGACATGATGATCCATTCCCACGCGCACACCGCCTCAGCCGCTGCAGTAGGCGATCACCTGCACAGCGCTTGGACAGATGCCCAAGGCAACCACGTCCACAGCGCCTGGACGGATGCCCAAGGTAACCACGACCACGGCTTCCGATACGTCGATAACGGCCAAGGCATTTCCGTTGCAGCGGGGGCTGGGGGCGGCAGCGCGACCACGCTCGAGCAAAATTTTGGAATCAATGCGGATAACCGACCTTACCGAACCGATTACCAGGGCAACCACGCTCACAACGTGGGAATCGGTGCTGCTGGACTTCACTCACACAACGTCGGCGTAGGCGGAGGCGGTGCCCACACCCACGGCATAACCGTAACCGCTACCGGCGGCACTGAAACCCGGCCCAAGAACATGGCCCTACTTTTCTGTATCAAGTATTGAGATCGAGCATGAGCGAGAAAATCGTCTATCAGACCAACCACCTGGGAATCCTGGTGGGCACCGTGACCGCTGACGAATCGCCGCTGGAACCGGGCGTGTACATGATCCCGGGCGGCTGTGTGGAGATAGCGCCGCCGCAGATCCCCGAACATAAAGCAGCCTGGTGGAACGGCGAGGCCTGGCAGCTTGTGGACTATTTCGGCGGCGTGGTGGTGTACAACACCGCGACCGGCGAGCCGCGCACGCTCGAAGGCTTCGAGCCGGTGCCGGCAGGTTTCACCATGAAAAAGCCCGGTCCGAACCAGATCTGGAAGGGCGGCGAATGGGTCGACGATATCGATGCCGTGCTGGCCGCGCTCCGGGAGAAAAAGCTGCAGGCGATCGCCGCCGATTGCGCCGCGTATGTCGCCGGCGGTTTCAACTCCAACGCCCTGGGCGACGCTTACCGTTACAGCAGCGCCATCGATGACCAGGTGAATCTGAACGCCCAGGTGTTGCTGGGACAGGATGACGTTTACCCGTGTACAGATGCTGACCAGGTGCTGGCCTTCCGGCCCCACACCATCGCCCAACTGCAGAAGGTCAGCCACGACCTGGTGCGCTTTCGTCAAGGCGCCCAGCAGTGCGCCGAGTTGTTGCGCCAGGCCGTTGAAAAGGCCCTGAAAGACAAAAACCTCAAGGCGATGAAGGCCATCACCTGGACGCCGCCGGCATGAGCTGGGCGCCGGTGACGATGCGCTGGCCCGAGCAGGCCACGCAATGGATGGGCGGGCTGTCCGCTGCCAAGGATCTGGCCACCGGCGAGCTGGCCAGCACCGCGCAACGGCTGGCCGGTCTGGACGGGCTGGTCAACACCAACCCGGGGCCAGTCGCAGAAGCGGCGAAAGGCGCCATTGAAGCCGGTCGGGCGGCGCTGGCCGATCAACTGGGCCAGGTGCCGGCGTGCCTGGTGGTGACGCCATTTCAAAGTGGCATCGGCCAGGGCCAAGGCTATCAGCGGTTCCTTTCGGCGCCGAACGTGCTGGAACATCTGGCCAGAAAGCTGGAGGACGCTACCGACAACGGGCGTCCGGCGGGGCCGCAATATGCCTTGTCGATCCTGTTCCTGGGCACGCGCCTGGAACAGTTGGCCAGCGGCCTGTCCCGGTTCAATGCATTGCTGCCGATTCCCGACCTGGTGCGCACGGAGCGGCGCGCCCAGCACCTGATGAAACTGGAGAGCGACAAGTGGGAGATTCCCAGCGCCGGCCCGCTCCCGCGCTGGCAAGCCCTGCCGCTGGAGCGTTGCACGGTGGTGAAGGCTGCGAAACAGTCCATGGCTGGCCAGTTGGCCGTGCTGGAGGGCTACGCCGCCGACAGTTCACCGCTGGCCGATCTGGCAGCGCTGGCCGCTCGCAAGGCCGCCCAGCAGCAGGGACGAGATCAACAACTGACCGACCTGAAAAACCTGCTGGCCGAGGGCAATCCGGATATCAGCATCCGCGCGCGGCTGATCGGCCCGGGTAATTCCAGCGAGCTGCGCCAGGAGCTGCTGAGCGGTGACGCGCCGGGGCATGAATGGGTGCAGTGCGCGGGAATGCTGTTGGTCGGCACCAAGGAAGGGCTGAGTTTTGTACAGGAGCTGGTGGGCCTATGACGCTGTTACTCGACGGGCAAAAAGTGCAGGGGAAGAACCTCAAGGTCACGGCCAATCTGCGAATCGAAAGCGGCGACATGTCCGGGCAGACCAGCAACACCGACAAGGCGCACAAGGGCTTCAAGCCCAAGACGCTGGCCGTGTCGCTGATGATCCCCTTCGTCGATCGGGTGCAATTGACTGATTTGATGCGCATGGCCGAAGCCACGGCGAGCGGTGGCCAGCTCCATCTGTACCGCGTGGTGAATGATACCGCCGAGGCCTTCGGCGTGCGCCAGGTGGAGTTCTCCGAGGGTGTCAGCGCCCGGGAAGCCGACACCCTGAAAGCCTGGCTGGTGCAATTCACCCTGAGCGAGCGCGAATCGAACCCGGAAAAGGTCGAGGGACGACGTGCCGGCAACAAAGTCGACGCCCAAGGCGCCCCGGGCAGCGCGGTCGGTGAAGGTGGTGGCAGTTCAGGATCGGCAGACAACCCGGAACTGAGCGGGTTTGAAAAGGTGCTGGGCCGTGTGGACAAGTGGCTCGGGAGTGAGCAGAAGTGAAGCTGCACAAGATCCTGTCGATCAATGGCGCGCCGGTTCCCCTGGTCAAGGAAGACGTTCGCCTGGACGCCACCAGCCCAGGGCGGGCGAATTTTACGGTGCAGTCTGCCGAACCGTTGAAAGGACTGGTGACGCTGGATATCGGCTACAACGATCGGACACTGCAGCGCCATTTCATCGGCTACGTCGAGCGTTGCACCCCCGCCAATGCGGTGGAGCAGGTGTTGTTCTGCCGCGAGCTGGCCGCTGTGCTGGCCAACCCCTTGCCGCTGAACCTGCGCCACGTCGACCTGCGCGCCGTGCTCGCCGCTATCAGCGAGCAGACCGGCCTGCGCTTTCGTGTTCCGGATCAACCCTATGCCGGCGTGAAAGCACCGTATTTCTACAGCCTTGCCGCCGGTTACCAGGCGATGGACAGCCTGGCCCGTGTGTTCAGCATTCCGGATTTCACCTGGCACCAGCTGGGCAACGGCGAAGTGTTCGCCGGCAGTTGGGCCGACAGTTTTTTTGGCGCCCGGGCGCCGCTGCAAATCCCCACGGAGCTGTTCGACGGCTACCAGGGCAACCAGAGCGCGATGGTGGCGGCCCTTCCTGGGCTGCGACCTGGTGCAACGATCAACGCCGGCGAGCGCGTCACCAGTGTGGCGCTCGCCAATGACCAGATGGCTATCCGATGGAAGACGCAATTCGCCGCGCTGTAGAGCGCCAATTTCCCGAACTCACCGGCGGCTATCACTTGCCGCGATTCGCCCAAGTCACCGCCGTGGCCGATGCGCCGGCGGACGCTGGATTATGCGACGACTTTCGCCCGCGCTATGCCGTGGACATTGTTGTTCTTGGCCCCGACGACGCGCCAGACCCGGCCATGCCGCCGTTGACCGGCGTGCCGCTGCCACTGCCCACCGGCGGCGAGGAAATGGGCATTTACGCCTTTCCGGAGGAAGGCACGCGGGTGGTGGTGTGCTTCGCCTACGGCCTGCCGAACAAGCCCTACATTCAGTCGATCCTGCCGCACGGCCTGAGCATGCCCAAGGTGCCGAAGGGTGACCAGGTGTGGCAGCACAGCGGCACTGCCCAGCAGCGCGTCGACGCGGACGGCAACTGGTTACGCCAGACCGATGGCAAGATCCGGGATCAAGCGATCGAGCGCGAGGTTGAAGCCATGGACAACCGCGAGCAGTTCCAGAGCCACACGCGGGCGGTTGATGACCATTCGACCGAGACGGTGGGTGGTGTGAAAAAGATCGAGGCGCTGGGCGCGGTCAAATTGCTGTCAGGCGGAACTGCGAGCGTGGCGGCGGTGGATGATCTGCACCAGGCAACTGGCCGGGACTTGAACTTGGTCGTCGGGCAGAAGCACAACGCCACCGTGGGCGGCGATATGCAGGAGCGCATCGAAGGAGTGCGTCAGAGTTTGGCTGGTAAAAATCAAAAACTTTTGGCGCCCCAAACGTGGATAGGATCAGAAAGTGTCAACGTTTTGCAGGTAGTAATTGAACTCATTGATTTAGTGCAAGAGCTAAGTAGTGAGCTAGCTGTACACACTCATATTCCGGGGCCGGCGCCCAGCCCCGCAAGCGCAATGGGATTTACTAACGACGCCAGCAAGGCCTCACAACTATCTGCAATGCTCAGAAACATAACGCTATATTAACTATTCAGTGTCATCAAGGAATTTAAATGCATTGCAGTAGTACGTCACATCGGTAAGCTTCTCTACTTCCGCAACTTTTCTCTTTGGGTATTTCATCCGAATATGGGTATGAAAGAACAGTGCGACAGTAAAGCTAAATGCAAGACCGATAACGCACAGCAGAAAGCCTTTAAAAGAAAATAAATTCGCATATATTATAGGTAGCGAAAAACCTAATACAGGCTTACCAATAGCAGGAATAAAACTCAATGGATAAATAATACCTAAAAAGAAAATTATTAGAACGAGCACTAGGGCGACTCCTATTTGTCTAGGAGATTCAGGGTTATTTCTCACAGAGGTTAAAAAATCAGCTGATAGTCGAGAGTGATGTTTTGCGTCCCGATACACCTTATAAAAGTTATCTTTGAATATGGTCAGAGCGCCGGGAGCTGCTGTTCCGATATCTCCACAAGTACTGTGGAAGGCACGACCGTCTTGATTTCCATACATGTCCATTTGACTAAAATACGACGCAGCTTTAGCCATGGCAGCAATATTCAACCCGGACAAATGACTTGCCAGCGGCGATGTTTTCATTGCTTGTTCTGCTTCAGCTTCTGCTTTTTCGTCACGCTCCCGTTTCTCACGAATTAATTTATTCTCTTTGAACACTTGATCTGCAATAAAACGCAGTTCAAATTCTATATCGCTACGCTCCGCCAAATCCGAAAAGTCATTATTAAAAATAAATTCGCTTAGGGTGTTGTCCGGAAGATCTTCGATTGATTCGCAAGTAGCAAAATTCTCGTATAGATGCTCATGAAACTTTCTGTACTCAGGTCTATTGTAGTGGTCGTTGTACCATAGAATGTCGTAGTCCCTTGCATTGTCTTTAATTTTTTGAGCTTGAACTAACAAGTCGCTGAGTTTAGCTTTTTTTTCGTAGAATACTGTCTGATTAGAGAAAATCTTAGTGATAATGAAAGCGCCGAAAATACCTACGATTGCAGCTGCTGATTGTGAAAGAGTGCTAAAAAATGAATTCCAGTCGGCGTTCATGATCTATCCTTGAAGTATGTTTTTTTAATTTTCATATTGAATCCAATGGTTGTCATTCATACGCAGAGCATTGGGTGTTCACCAAACGAATGTTTATCCCTGTCTACACCACCAAGATTGAGCGTATGCGCAACCATCGATGTACTCAATACCGCTTAACACAAATCCTGTGACGGCCATTCCTGCCAGAGTTGCATCAAGCAAAGGCGGCAGAGGATCCGGATCGAGCGGCATTCCTACCATAATCCGAGCAACGTTTGCTGCCCGGCCTAATTCATGGCAGTCAGTAGAGTTAACCATGACATTGCCCCGGATTGCCGGATAGCGGCGCCGCTCCCTCGGATCCAGCGCGACGCCACGTAAGCGCATGGGTGTGACCAATACGTGCATGGGGCTTCCTACTCGTCACCATCAAGATCAAGAAGCGACTCGACAGCAAAGGCCAGCGCCGCGTCCGCCAGTTCAAGCATATCGCTGAGGTGATCAGCATCGATCAGATGTTCCTGGTGCAGAGCATGGGCTTGCCTGAGCAACGCTTTGTGATGGGCACCGGGCATTGCGAGCAAAGCGGCTTCATCGCGCAACATGACCCGCCACTGCACAATTGCAGATGACTCCGGGGTTACGATTCCCGCTGATTCTCTATTCATCGGTCATGCATACCTTCTCGATGTACTGTATATAAAAACAGTATATCGATCAGCTCACTCCCTTACATCAAGCGGGCGACTGACGGCAATCGGCCCTGGATCGATCGCCGGGACGCCGATCGCTGGCCCGCTCACAGAAAATTCCGCCGCCACAAAAAAAACTGCTGAAAAAGCACTTATCCCCCTCCCGCCGACGGGCTTTGCACTCTTTTTTTTTGCAAAAGTGGATGTAGTACGAATGAAGGCCCTGCCCACAGCTGATGGACTGATCCGGGGCCACACCACAATTTCACTGAGAGAAAGATTTTGCAAAGATGTGAAGCAACGTTGAGCAGTACTGAGGTTGCGTTAAGCCGCTACCCGACTACTGGAGGCCCCTGAATACAAGGTTATTCATTTGAAAAGTTATGTTTTGCGGGTTTTTTGTTTTCTCAGCGGTTCGTGCAGGAAGAGATTGGAGTCCTACAAAAAGGGTATCAAAATTCGCCATTAAACCCGGCTCAGTTGGCTTTCACGGCGTTTAGGGCATTGCACAAGCTCAGCGCGATAAGGCTAATTCATACGACAGCAATCGGCTATACGCGGGAGTGAATGAAAAAGCGGTATGAACGGCCTGATCCGTTTACTAATAGTCGTGATGCATTAATGGGAACAATTTGATGGACGGCCATGGCACAATTTGTATTGTGCTTAATCTAATGGATTGTATCCGAATTAAAGCCAAAACCTCAAACGGTGGAAAGCTCGGCATTAACGTAATGCGTAATGCCGAACTTTAAAGTGACTTTTTCTTTAGTGTTATTTGGCTTGAGGTTCAGATAGCAGTTCAAATTTATCGATTAAAAGATGAATTTCGGTGCTGGGGTTTGGTTGGTTACTATCTTTTGCATCCTTAAGAACTCTCGGTGCTATTCTTCTTGCAGTGTCGAATGGCTCTCCTAGCAGTTCTTGGAAGTAGCTTCGATCTTTTCCTTTGTCATAATCTGAAAGGAGGTCGTGAGTTTTAATTTCTTTAATTACGCCTGCGCCAGGAGATCGAGTTCCTGTACGATTAAATGGTTTCCGGCAATATCCAAAATGCAGTAGTATCCAAAACTCGAAAGATGGATAGGATGGAACTATCGTGATTTTTTTGTGTGCGTGAGCCATATCTAAAGCTTTGTTGAAACAGATATGACTGTCTCGATCAATTGCGCAATACACTTCGTCATATTTTTTTTGACGCTTTATCGCGTGTTCCACAATACCGCTGGGGTGCGTGACTCCGGGGTGGGCTACTTCCACCAATAATGCCGCTCTGAAATAGTCTGCTGCTTCTTGTAAGTATTGTTTTCCTGATTTGCTGTCTTCGCAAAGAACCAATATTTTCTTTTCAACAGCGAATTTCGGTTCCCCTCTGGCGAAGGAGTTCGCGCTTCTGGCCATGATTCAAACATCCTTGGTTAATGGGAGGCCTCTGTAGCGACCAGCAAAATAGCGCCTCTCTAAGTCTTCACCTTCTCGGCCTTCAAAATCATGAACTGAAAATAGTCTTGTTGCAGCATTTTTATCACGCTCAGTAATCCAGAACTGATCTCGTCTTAGGATTTTTGAATTCATGAGATGAGTGTCATGGGTCGTAAAAATCAGCTGTGAGCGAAGTGTTGTAGCTATATGTCTCTTTACAATATTGGCCACTATTTTCGGGTGCAAGCTACTATCTAGCTCGTCAATGATCAATGTGAGGTTGTCGTTTTTATTATTTCTAAGTCCAAGGGTGAACCATGGCAACCAAAAGCCGATTAGATTTTTTGTTCCTTCAGACTCTTCGCTGAAATCAAAGTCCGCATCGCCAAGAGCACTTTTATGGGTCAGCGTTGTTTTGGTATCCTTGTCAAAGGAATTGAAGTCTTCTAGGCCTTGGAATGCTTCGCCAAGCGATTCTTCATAGCTTCCATCTTTTGCAGTGATATATATCGATTCAATCGGAATATCGACGTCACCTAAGAAACTTGATAAGTCTGCAGCCGTGTCCGGCATCGCGGCTAGCACTTTTCGACTAGCGCGGGACCATCCACTCAAACTGTTTTGATCAATAACAAGGCACGAATGATCGAACCAAGAAAATGGAATTTTCAGTTGCATCATATCTTCGCTGCTGTTCTGAGCAGCCTGTGCTAAATATAATGAACGCGGACTAGTAATTTTTCGCCATGCTTCATGAACTTGCTCGCCACCCTCAAGAGTAGATCCAAACTCGTATACTTCCTTCGAGTCTATTAAGCTTCGCTTAAACAAAAGCCGCTCTTTTCCACTCGGGAAAGCTGTTAATTCCTCGAATACTATTCTATTTTGCGTTGCGCTCACCAGATACTGATAGCGCATCCCTTTTTGGATGAAGTGATATTCAAAGTTGCTAGGCTCGTCTTCTAAGTCAGCGTCGAATCGGAAATGGCTGGCTGTTAATAACTTGTCGGGCCGATGTAGTGCTTTTGTGGCGACATCCCGTACGAAGTCGATCGCACTTAAAAGCGAGGATTTTCCAGATGCATTGGGTCCGTATATCGCTGCCACTTTGAGCAATTTTGGTAATTTTTCTCCCTCAACGTCCGGCGAGATGACGTTCTCCCGTTTCCCAAGACGAGGAGATGCCACCATTGATAGGGTCTGCCGAGTTCGAAATGACTTGAAATTTGAGACAGAAAATTCGATCAGCATGCATGAAATCCGTTGTAGCAGAGAAATTGAAGCTTACAGTAGGCCAAAAAATACGATTAGGTGCAATTTTTTCGCAGCTGGCCAAGGTTGTAACCTTCAGCTCGGTGTGCTGCCTACGAGCAAAATCAATGTTGGCGTGATGATCCTTGCTCCCAAAACTGTAACTCCGAAGCTCCTTGAGGATCGCTGATCGTCACAGGAAGGGGCTGGTGGTAGCAGGTGATTTGAAGGCACGACAGCTTTGGTCGTAAGCGGCAATTTACAACGAGCGTCACGAGTTAGTCCTTTTCCAGTTTTCTCAATCGTGCTACGCCCTGGTTGATGAACCCTGCGTTCTCCCCAATACGCTCTAGGGCCCCGCGAGCGTTCTCTCCTGCGGTCTCGAAGCCTTGTTGCTCGACGAGCAGCACCAATTCCATCAACGCGGCTTCAAGGCTTAGCTGGTTTTCGTACATTTTTTCGAGGACGACGGAAAGGGAATATTCGCTGGCCATGTATTCGACTCCATTTGGAATGCAGAAAGCATAGCAGGGGCATCTGAGGGGGCTGATTCCAGTTCAAGGCTGGGAAAAAGGTAATTTTGGTAAGACGGTGCAAAAAGCTGGCTGCAGCCCTTATAGACCGTGGCTTTGAGGTATTACCTTTGAAGGTAATATTTGGTAAGGCCGGAGGTAATATTTCGCCAAGTGCCTGATTTTAAAGGGTTTCGTAGGTGGGTGAAATTACTACGACTAAGGGTAATTTTCTAACCTCCTTATTACCCTATTATTACCTTTGCTAGATCCATCTAACATACTGATTCTATTAGGTTTTTATGACGAAAAAAAAGGAAATTACCAAAATTACCTTTTTCCCAGGGGTCAACCTGAAAACGGAGTGAAGCACAGACGGGGCGATTCGTTGGCCTTTCGTGCGCGCGGTTTTAACACTCACGAAATACGCTGGAGCGATCGATAGACAGTGCCAGGATTGGAGCCGGAAACCGCTGCTTAAAATTTGCTAACGCAGTCGGCAGCGGGGATGGGACAAGGAGGGAGAAGAAAAGAGTTGGTACGCAATTGGTACACGGGTTGGGGGCGAGGCATTAGGGTCTTTATTTGCGGGAGGTAAAAGAAGGGTCAGTTCGATCCATCATCGGTCTGACTGTGGCGCGGCGGTAGGTGCGGCTATTCGCTAGTCACAAATCCTTGCGCATGTTTTAAACCAAAAAAACTCGCTTGTTTAAATGACTCATTCTCTCGTCATCCAGGCCCTACACATCCTTGCGCCACCCCCTACACCTAAGACAGAATCCGCCGGCTTGTGCCTCTAGCACGGGGGTTCTATCGTTCTTGGGTCACTGAAATCCAGTGATCGGGTTTGGTAGCCCGGATTCCGTCAGAAGCACAAGACTACTGTCTTGCGGAGGCTTTCAATGCCTTCGTTTTATGGTGGTCATGCGCAGGGCATCTTCGGATGCGCCGGGGTTCCTGACGGCCGGTCTACCAACCTGCGTATGGCCTCCACCCTAGTTTGGTAGCGAAGGTGGCGGCTCCTAACCTCTTATCCGTCGGGAGTTACTCCATGTTCAAACCAACACCCAACCCACCAGAAACCGATCCAGTTTCCCCCTACAAATTCCCCGATTCACGAACCCTGAACGAAGCCGCCGAACGCGCGCTCGATCACTACCTCACCCCACAGCAACGGATCATGGGCAGCCACACCCAACATGACCCGATGTACTTCGCCAACCCGGCCTACGACACCGAATCCCTGCTCGCCAATGCCAGCGAATCCCTGGGATCAGCCTCCGAAATGCTCAACAACTTCGCCGCCACCCTGGAACCCGCCCACCGCAAAACCGCCATCGGCATTGCACAGTTGGTGATGTTGGGGTCGTTGGCGGTGAATCAGGCGCTGGATAACGTCGAGCCGAAGTAGATTCGGGCAACCCTCTGTCGCGGAGGGGGGGATCGTCAGGCGTGGGTTCAACCTGAACCCACGCTGAAACCCCCGTAAGTTTCATCTTCCCGCCACCCGCACAGGCCTACGATCCATCCACAAGATCCCGACCCCACCCGAGCGCCACACACCATGAACAATCCACTCAAAGCGCTGTTGATCGTCGCAACCGTCTCAGTTCTAAGCGCCTGCTCCGGCTCCGGTGGCCTGACCACCACCAGTTGTTTCTCCAGCGACTGTCAGTCGCCGGAGGCGCGGAACGTGAATACGTTGAAGTTCGGCGGGAGCAATATCGGTAACAGTTTCAACCAGTACAGCTCCGGCCTGATGCATGACGATTGAGGGTTACTGAGCCGCGGGTACGGCGATCCATTCGCTCAGGACTTTCTGGTATTTGCCGGTGACTTTGCTCAGGTGCAGCCACTGGTCGACGTAGAGTTTCCAGCTGATGTCGTCGCGCGGCAGCAGGTAGGCTTTTTCGCCGTATTGCATGAACTGGCTCGGGTTGACGGCGCACAGGCCGGGTTTGAGTTTCTGTTGGTAGAGGGCTTCGGAGGCGTCGGTGATCATCACGTCGGCCTTGTTGTCGAGCAGTTGTTCGAAGATGGTCACGTTGTCGTGCAACGCCAGTTGCGCCTTGGGCAGGAAGGCGTGGACGAAGGCTTCGTTGGTGCCACCGGCGGGTTCGACCAGGCGCACGTTCGGCTGGTTGATCTGGTCGATGGTCTGGTATTTGGACTGGTCGGCGCAGCGCACCAGCGGGATCTTGCCGTCGACGTCGAGGGTGTTGCTGAAGAAGGCTTTTTTCTGGCGTTCGAGGGTTACCGAGATGCCGCCGACGCCGATGTCGCATTTGCCGGCCTGCATGTCCGGCATCAGGGTTTTCCAGGTGGTCTGCACCCATTCGACCTTGACGCCAAGGCTGTCGGCCAGGGTTTGCGCCATGGCGATGTCGATGCCTTCGAATCCGCCGTCCGGGCGTTTGAAGGTGTAGGGCTTGTAGTCGCCGGTGGTGCAGACGCGCAACTGGCCCTGTTGCTGAATGGTGTCGAGGTGCGAGGCCGGTGCTTGTGCCTGGGCGGCGCCGGCGATGGCCAGCAGGCCGCAGAAGATCATCGTGCTTTTTGGAATTGTCATGGAGATCGGGCTTGTGCAGTGGGAGTGCAGGCCAGTGTAGTGAATGGGTTTGCCGGGTGTCACTCCGGTTCCGGGCTCAACGTGCCCAGCCACGCCACCAGTCCCACGATCAGAAGCGCAATCATCAGCTCCAGTGCCACGCTGCGACGCAAGGCATTGGCTGCCACTTGATGTTGCCCGGCGCGCAACGATTGTTCGAGCAACGGCCCGAGGTGGAAGCGGTTCAGCGCGGCCAGCACCAGCATGCCCCCGAACAACGCAACCTTGATCGCCAGCAGAATCCCGTAGGTGCCGAGCAGGACTTCGCCCAGTGTCGGGCCGACGATGAACAGGTAATTCGCCACGCCGGTGACCGAGAGGATGAGCACAATTGCCGCGCCGACGCCTTCGAAGCGTTTGACGGAATCCGCCAGCGAGCGAATGCGCGCCTCGCTGCACAGTGCGTCGAGCCGAGCCATCAAGATCAACGCGAGCATCGCGCCCAGCCACGCACCCGCCGCGAGCAGGTGCAGAATGTCGCTGAGCAGATGCCACGCGTTATCCATCGCGCCGTGTCCGCTCCAGGCCAGGGAGGCGAGGGCGACGGCGCTGGCCATCGATGCCAGCCACAATCCCGGCCCGATCATCACGGCGATCAGCGCAATCATCCGCAGCGCCCACGCCAGCCCGACGTTCGTTTCCAAAACCATCATTTGCAGGTGCGGCCACAGCGCCGCGAATTCCGTTTCGCCACTCATGGCGCGGGTCATCAGCACCAGTCCGGCCACTGACAGCAATGCCCCGATCAACGCCATCCCGCGCAGCATCGGCCGAAACCGCAGCACCGCTTCAACGCTGTACAGGCCGAACAACGTCAGCCCGAACAACAGCAGCAAATCCACATACAACGCCAGACGCAGGAGGATGTTGATCAGTTCAGCCATCGCTCACTTCACTTTGAACGTGACATTGCCGGTGATCGGGTGCGTGTCCGACGACACTGCGCGCCATTCGACCTTGTAGGTGCCGGCCGGCAGAGGCGAGAGCGGGGTGACCAGCATGGTTTTCGGGTCGCTGCCGGCGCTGACTTTGGCCTTCATCGGCATCGGCGAGTGGGCCATGCCGGGCATTTCGGTCATGACCAGTTTGGCGCCGGAGAATTGGGTCAGCAGATCCTCCGAAAACCGCAGTTCGATCTTGCCGGGCGCTGCGCCGTCGGCACCTTCGGCCGGGGTCGAGGACAGCAGTTTCGGATGGGCCTGGGCCAGGGTGCTCAGGAGCAAACCGCTGGCGAGGACGAGGGAGATTTTCAATGTGCGCATGCAAGACCTCGGTGTTGTTTTTTGATGGGATTCAGAACCACAGCCGCACGCCGAGGACGAGTCGCGCTTCGCTGCGATCCTCGCCTTCTTCCCGTGCGTAATCGGCGGTGTGGCCGTAGCTACGGTTCCAGGTCACGCCGATGTAGGGCGCGAATTCGCGGCGGATTTCATAGCGCAGGCGCAGCCCGGCTTCGGTGTTCGCGAGGCCCGAACCGATCCCGCGTTGCGGGTCGTTTTTGCCGTAGACGTTGAGTTCGGCGGTCGGCTGCAGGATCAGGCGATTGGTCAGCAGGATGTCGTAGTCGCCCTCCAGCCGCACCGCGCTCTGGCCGTTTTCGCCGAGGAACGCCGTGGCTTCGGCTTCGAAGTTGTACAGCGCCATCCCCTGCAGACCGAACGCGGCCCAGGTTTGTGGAGCGCCGGGTTTGAAGTCCTGGCGCACGCCGCTGACCACGTCCCACCACGGCGAAATCGCGTGGCCCCACAGCGCCTGGATTTCCGCGTCTTCGGTTTTGCCGTTGCTGCGTTCGCCCTCGGAGCGCAGCCACAGTCGATCGATGTCGCCGCCGATCCAGCCGGACAAATCCCAGGCCAGGGTGCTGGCGTCGTCGGCGTCCTGCCATTCGAGTTTGTCGGCGAGGAAGTAAGTGTTGATGGCGCTGTCGTGGACCTGATGCCCGGCGTGGCTGGTGAACACGGCAGCGCGGTCGGCGTCGGTCAGTGCCGGAATCGGCGTGCGGCTTTCGGTCGGCGCAGCGGGCTGCATCATGCCGTCGTCCATGCTTTGCATATCAGCCATCTGACTGTGATCCATGCCCTGCATATCAGCCATCTGGCTGTGGTCCATGCCCTGCATGTCGCTGGCGGCGAAGGCCGGGGCCATCGACAGGAGTGACAACGAAAACGCGGCAAATCGAGTCATGGTCGGCGTCCTCATTCTTCCACCCGCACTTCGCGGAACATGCCCATTTCCATGTGGTACAGGAGATGGCAGTGATAGGCCCAACGGCCGAGCGCGTCGGCGGTCACGCGGTAAGTGCGGCGGGTGCCGGGCGGCATGTCGATCGTGTGTTTGCGCACCTGGAAATTGCCGTTTTCGTCTTCCAGATCGCTCCACATGCCGTGCAGGTGGATGGGGTGGGTCATCATCGTGTCGTTGACCAGCACCAGGCGAATCCGCTCGCCGTACTTCAAGCGCAGCGGCTCGGCGTCGGAGAACTTGATGCCGTTGAACGACCAGGCGAATTTCTCCATGTGGCCGGTGAGGTGCAACTCGAGGGTGCGGCTCGGGTCGCGGCCGTCCGGGTCTTCGAACGTGCTGCGCAGGTCGGCGTAGGTCAGCACACGGCGACCGTTGTTGCGCAGGCCGAGGCCGGGGTCGTCGAGTTTCGCGGCGGTGGTCATGGCTTGCATGTCCACCAGCGGGTTGTCCTTTTCGCTGTCGGGGTGCGACTGCATCGGACCCATGTTCATGCTTGAGTGATCCATGGCGCTCATGTCCATCGAACCATGGTCCATGCCGCCCATACCCATGTCGTCCATGGTCACCAGCGGGCGTGGGTCCAGCGCCGGCACCGGAGCCGACAAACCGGCGCGGGCGGCGAGGGTTCCTCGGGCGTAGCCGGTGCGGTCCATGGCCTGGGCGAACAGGGTGTAGGCGTCGGCGGCGGGTTCGACGATCACGTCATACGTTTCCGCCACGGCGATGCGCAACTCGTCGACGCTGACCGGTTTGACGTGCAAGCCATCGGCGGCGACCACGGTCATTTTCAATCCGGGAATGCGCACGTCGAAGTAGCTCATGGCCGAGCCGTTGATCAGCCGCAGCCGCAGTTTTTCACCGGGGCGGAACAGGCCGGTCCAGTTGTCATCCGGGGCGTGGCCGTTCATCAGGAAGGTGTACGTGGCGCCGCTGACGTCGGCGATGTCGGTGGGATTCATCTTCATCTGCGCCCACATCGTGCGATCGGCGACGGTGGCGCCCCAGCCTTTTTCGCCGACGTCGTGGATGAAATCGCCGACGGTGCGTTTGTGGAAGTTGTAGTAGTCGGACTGTTTTTTCAGGGTCTTCATCAAGCTGGCCGGGTCTTCGTCGGTCCAGTCACTGAGCATCACCACGTAGTCGCGGTCGTAGTGGAACGGCTCCGGCTCCCGCGCGTCGATCACCAGCGGCCCGTAAACGCCGGCCTGCTCCTGCAAGCCGGAATGGCTGTGATACCAGTAGGTGCCGTGCTGGCGAACCTTGAACTGGTAGACGTACACGCCGCCCGGCTCGATGCCCTTGAAACTCAGGCCCGGCACGCCGTCCATGTTGGCCGGCAGCAGAATGCCGTGCCAGTGGATCGACGTGCTGTCCTTGAGCCGGTTGCGCACCCGCAGCGTCACCGTATCGCCCTCGCGCCAGCGCAGCAGCGGGCCGGGCAGGCTGCCGTTGATGGTCATCGCGGTGCGCGGCTGGCCGGTGAAGTTGACCGGGGTTTCGCCGATGAACAGCTCGAAGTCGGTGCCGCTCAGTTCATTTATCTGGCCGGGGCTGTTCAAGGCCCAGACCGGCGTGCGCCACAGGCCGAGGCCGCCGAGCAGACTGCCGGCGGCGAGGCCTTTGACGAAGGTGCGTCTTGAGGTGGTGGATGGCATGCGCTGGAAGTCCCCGTTTGACCAATGACGAGGAGGCTAACCAGCGGCAGCTTTCAGCTGGCTGAGGGGCGGATTACAGTTGTGTCAGGTTCAACCTACAAACCGAGCCCTTCCTGGACTACCAACAACAGGTTGTTTTCCGTCAACGCAATCGCATCCAGCTGTTGCCCGGTCTCGAGCGTCTGCAACCACCAATGACTTTCGCCGTGTTCATCGACCGTGCGCAGCAGCGATGCTTCGCGGCCCGGCAGGACGATTTGCACACGCCCCGAGCCGTCTTCGGTAAAGCGGGCGATGGGGTCGAACGTCAGGCTGTGGTGGTTGGCTTCGATGATCAACTGGTCGATGGCGTAGTCGTGGGTCTCGCCATCCGGCGAAGTTTCGCAAACATGGGTAGGATTTCGCCGAATCTTCAGGCCTACCTCGGTCACCGGTTGCAACCAGCCCTCGATGCGGTGATACAAGGCGTAGACCTGAGCCGGCCAGCAATCGATCTCCAGTTCGGCGCAGGTGATTTCGTCAGCATGGGTGTGCCGGGTTTGTTTGAGTTTCGCGGCGAGTTCGTCTGCTTTACTCATGTCGGTTCCCTGTGTTGAATTCAACAACATCGTAGTCCTTTCAAAGTAATGCAGGTTTTGCCCTGCGTCATGCGCCTGCAACACAAGCGTGACTCAATCAGCCCCTGACCACGTGACGGTCAGACCACAGAAACCACGGACGCACGCGTCCCAAGGAACGGGAACATGAAAAAGCTTTTTACAATTATGGCGTTGATTGCGCTGACGGTCGGTAGCATCGGCCTGAGTTCGGCACGCCAGTCGTCTGCCAACAAGGCGGAATCGGTGGCGGGGGTGTTCGATTACTATCTGCTGACGTTGTCCTGGTCGCCAACCTTTTGCCTGACCCACAAGGACGACCCGCAATGCACCGGCAAGGGTTACGGTTTTGTCCTGCATGGCCTCTGGCCGCAATACGCCAAGGGCGGCTGGCCGGAATCCTGTCCGCCGCTGACTAACCTGTCGGCCGCCGAAACGGCCAAAGGCCTGACGCTGTTCCCGACCAAAAAACTGCTCGATCACGAATGGAGCAAACACGGCACCTGCAGCGGCCTCGGCGCGATGGGCTATCTGGACGAAGCGGACAAAGCCGTGGCGGCGGTGAACATCCCGCAAGAGTTGCAACCGTTCAGTAGCTCTTATTACTTCGAAGCGCAGGAAATTGCCGACCTGTTCCGCAGGAGCAATCCGGGCATCCCGTCAGACGGCATCGCCGTGATCTGCAACGGCCCGGAGCTCTCGGAAGTGCGCGTGTGCATGGGCAAGGACCTGCAATTCGGCGCCTGCGGCAAGGGCGTGAAAACCCAGTGCCGGGCGGGGGATATCCGGGTACCGCCGTCGCGATAACGCAATCGGTTACTGGCCATAAAAAACAGGCGCCTTTTCAGGCGCCTGTTTTTTTGCAATCGGGTTTGATCAATGGAAGGACTTTGTTCATGCTGCGCGCCCCACGGATGATGACGCGATACTGCAAGGAGCTTTTTCATGAGCGGAAAACCCGCTGCCCGAGTGACCGACCCGACCGCTTGCCCATTGCCGGGGCATGGCACCAACCCGATTGTCAGCGGTTCGCCGAATGTGAATTTCGACGGGCTGCCCGCTGCACGAATGACCGACAAGTCGGCGTGCGGCAGCCCGATTACCGGTGGCGTTGCCTCGACGGTTTTTATCAATGGCCTGAACGCCGCAACCCTGGACAGCACCGGTGGTCACGGGAATGTGGTAGTGGGCGGCTCCGGTACCGTCATCATCGGCGATACCGTGGTGAACGCTCCCTTCAGCGGCCTGCTGCCAATGCCGGTGCACTTCACCGACAAGTTGCAGTTGGTGAACGACACGACCGGCGAACCGATGCCGAATCATCCGTACATGATTCAGCGCGCGGACGGTCGGATGGAACACGGGGTGTCTGACGCCGCCGGTTTTACCCACACGATCAGTTCGCATCTTCCGGAAACCATCAAACTGTTTCTGGAGGAATGAGGCATGGGTGCGGAAACGGTTACGTGCGAGAAAGGCAACAATTACAAGCTGCACAAGGAACATACGCTGACGGACAAGAAGGATGTCAGTGTGAAGGCTGTGCCGGTGGAGAGTACCAAGGCGGTTGTTGTGTTTGTGGGAGGCGCTGGGGATAAGGAGAGTTACTACTTTTCAGGGCCATACAGAAATATCCGTTTTGCAAAGCTGAATCTTGACAGTCGTACAGAAACACTGAAGAGCGAGGGAAGATACAAGTCAGAATGGTTGGGTTACAACGAGGTCAGGGGAAAAAAGGATATTCAGAGACATGTTCTAAGCCTGATTCCCTACAAAAGTTGTCCTGTCTATATCGTTGGTCATAGCTTGGGCGGATGGAACGGTGCGCATCTGACAAAAATAATGTCGGAGTGGGGTTACAGAGTTCAAATGCTGATTACCCTTGACCCTGTAGGTGAAGGAGCTCTGGTGTGGCTGGGATCGGACATTTACCGTGAACGTCCCGAACCCGTTGCGGCAGACTGGATCAACATTAAAGCCACGCCTACTCAACGAGATCCTTCGGATGGGGTGGCTGACTTTGGTGAAAAGTGGCTGATTTCTTGTGGTCCTTCGCTGAACGCTAACGTAGATGCCAACCATGCCGACGCGTTGGGGCTGTTTACTGCGCGAATAGATGGCAATAAATCGGCCAGCGACTTGCTGCTTGAATCGATCATGGAGGAGTTCTCGTGAGGTATAAATTTCTTCTTTGCATGTTTCTGGTCATCTGCTCCGGGTGTGCAAAGGATCATGTAAAGCCTCCGGCAAATTTGATCTTTGTGTCTGTTGTAAGAGAACGAACGCTCTTGTACGACATTCGGTATCAATCGGACGTGGATGTTCTGGATCTTTTTGACCGAGGCGAACGTAAAGGAATGGCGTCGGGTACTCTTGAGTGCGCCTTGGGAGACGACGAAGACTTTGCGGTTGATAAATCAATGCAGTTTTCTGCCCTCGGTTTGATTACCTCGGACAAGGGGCAGGCGAACAAAACGGGATTTTCCTATCTGACCAGCGCGTTTTTGATCGAAACCTCTAGCGATAGAAGTACGGACAGAAATCTGTCAGCGGCCGAACTGAACCAACTCCTCTCAGACAAACAACAAATCCCCTGCAAAGTCGTCGTCACCGCTTACGGCTACAAACCCTACTACTCAAACACCATGAACCTCCCGGTCGCAGACCTGCTGCGCGAAGTCAACAAGCCCTGAGCTCCGCGCCAGTCGGGGGGATCAAGCGAATCCCCCCGCATCCACCCCCAATTCCCCGCGCAAAAACTCCACCAACCCTCGCTGCAATCCACTCAACACCCCCTCGCGGCTGACCAATGCCAGCTCCGTCGGCGGCAGCGGCGGCAAGTCCGTGCACACCCGATGCTCCGGCAACACCGCCGATGCCGGCAGCACCGAAACCCCGAGCCCTGAGGCCACCGCCGCTTGAATGCCGGTCAGGCTGTGGCTGCCGAAGGCCACACGCCAGGGGCGTTGCGCCACGTCGAGCAGGCGGATTGCCCGTTGTCGGTACAGGCAGCCCTGGGGAAACAGCGCGAGCGGTAACACGCCAGTGGACGCATCAAATTCCACGCCCTTGACCCACACCAGTCGTTCCGGCCAGGTCGCCCAGGCGGGGCCGCTGTCGGGTTCGCGTTTGATCAGGGCGATGTCGATTTCGCTGCTGTCGAGGCGTTGACGCAGGTCGAGGCTCATGCCGCTGACGGTTTCCAGTCGCGCTTGCGGGTGGCTGCGGGTGAAGCCGGCGAGGATCAGCGCCATGCGTCGGGCGTCGAAGTCTTCCGGCATGCCGATGCGCAGGATTTCCAGATCCAGATCGCTGGCCAGGGCTTCGCTGGCCTCGGCCGACAAGGCCAGTAATCGACGGGCGTAGTGGATCAGCAGTTCGCCGTGCTCGGTGACGCTGACGTTCAACCCGGTGCGGTCGCGCAACAGCAGGGCGTGGCCGACCAGGTCTTCGAGTTTGCGTACCTGTTGGCTGACCGTGGATTGGGTGCGGTGGACGCGTTCGGCGGCGCGGGTGAAGCTGCCTTCATCGACCACGCAGACGAAGGTTTTCAGCAGTTCCAGATCCAGCATGGCGGCGGCCTCGATATTTGTTTGGCAACTGACGGTCGGCTATTTATTTAATTTCACACTATCACCCCGAGTTCATAAGCTGAAGCCCTCACTTGCAGAGGAATTCCCCATGACCTTGATCAACACACCGCGCCCGCAATGGCTGACCTTCGATTGCTACGGCACCTTGATTCAATGGGACGAAGGCCTGCGCGCCGTGGCCGAGCGGATCCTCAGCGAAAAGGGCGAACACCGGGTCGATGCCGGGCGCCTGATCGAGGTTTACGACCGCCACGAACATCGCCTGGAACAGACACCGCCGCACCGCTCGTTTCGCGAGCTGAGCACTCTCGGCCTGCAACTGGCCCTGGAAGAACTGGGCCTGGCGAGTGCCAGCGAAGACAGTCAGCGCCTGGCCGCCGCGATTCCGCAGATGCCACCGTTTCCCGAGGTCGTCGAGACCCTCGCGCAGCTCAAGGCCAAGGGTTTCAAGCTGTGCATCGTCTCCAACACCGATGACGACATCATCGCCGGCAACGTCGCTCAACTCGGCGGCCATATCGACCGGGTGATCACCGCGCAACAGGCCGGTGCCTACAAACCGGCGCCGCGGCTGTTCGACTACGCTCATGAGCAATTGGGCGTCAGCCGCGATCAGGTGGTGCACATCTGCGCCAGCCCGATGCTCGACCACACGGCGGCCCGCGACATGCATTTTCGCTGCGTATGGATTGATCGAGGGACCGGTCGTCAGTTGCTGCCGGACTATCGACCCGACGCGATCCTCAACACGCTGGACGCAGTTCTTCCGCTGTTCGCATCCCTTGGCTGGTCATAAAGGAGGTTCGCCATGGCCCATACCCTGACCGGCAGCGCCCGACCCGCGCGTTACGCCTCGTTGAACCTCGACAGCGAAGCCGTCATCACCGCTCGCAAAGAGCTGGCGGCGTGCTTTCAACTGGCGGCGCTGCACGGGTTGGAAGAGGGGATCTGCAATCACTTTTCGGCGATGTTGCCGGGGCATGCTGACCTGTTTCTGGTCAATCCGTACGGCTATGCGTTTGCCGAAGTCACGGCGCATAACCTGCTGGTCTGCGACTTCGCCGGCAACGTGGTGGACGGCGAGGGTCAGCCGGAAGCGACTGCTTTCTATATTCATGCGCGCCTGCATCAGCGACTGCCCCGAGTAAAAGTCGCGTTCCACACCCATATGCCGAACGCGACGGCGTTGTGCCTGCTGGAGGGGCCGCCGCTGTTGTGGCTGAGCCAGACCGCGCTGAAGTTCTACGGGCGCACGGCGGTGGACGAGCATTACAACGGGCTGGCGCTGGATGAGCGCGAGGGCGACCGGATTGCCGGGGTCATGGGCGAGGCCGACATTCTGTTCCTGAAAAATCACGGGGTGATTGTCGCGGCGCCGACCATCGCTGAAGCCTGGGACGATCTGTATTACCTGGAGCGTGCCGCGCAAGTGCAACTGCTGGCGATGGCCACGCAACGGGTGTTGAAACCGGTGCCGCACGCGGTGGCGCAGCGGGCGTACGAGCAGATGCGCGAGGGCGATCCAGAAAGTGCGCGGGCGCATCTGCACAGTGCGATGCGGCGGTTGGCCCGTCAGGGCTGATGCGGGCAAAAACGGGCAGGCAAAAATAATTTGCGTCGCAGGTCATCCAATTGCCCTGCGCGCCGATAGCAACTGGGTCGGGATCGTCGCGAGGGCACTTGGTTGCCCCACACAACCCGGTGGGCTACGCTCACAAGAACAAGGGTTTCGGGCTTTTGCCCCTGTCGTACCTGCCCAGGACACGCTTTTGCCTATCCCCATTCACGATCCGCATCAGGCCCCCGGCGGCACCCTCAAGCGTTTGCCCCTGCGCAAGGCGGCGGTGTTGTTCATCGTTGCTGTGTGTCTGTGCCTGTCCGGTCTGCTGTATTTGCAGATCGAACAGTCGCGGCGCCAGGATCTGGCCAACGCGCAGGTGTCGTCGGCCAACCTGACCCGGGCGATGGCGCAGCAGGCTGAAGACACGTTTCTGGCGGCGGATCTGGTGATGACCAGCCTGGTCGACTGGGTTCAGGAAGATGGCTACGGTGCGGCGCAGAAGCCGCGATTGCAGCGAACCTTCGCGCGGCGAGTGCAACAACTCGAGCAGTTGCACGGCATGTTCCTGTTCGACCGCGAAGGGCAGTGGGTGATTACCTCGTTCCCGGATCTGCCGCGCGGCAATGGCGTGGCCGATCGCGAGTACTTCAAGTTTCACCAGCAGAACGTGTCGGGTGTGGCGCACATCGGCCCGGCGATCCGCAGCCGCGAGAACGGCGAGTGGATCATCCCGATCTCGAAACGGGTCAACGACCGCGCCGGCAATTTCCAGGGCGTGTTGCTGGCCGGGATCAAGATGTCGTACTTCGACAAGTTCTTCAAAAGCTTCAGTCTGGATGACAACGGCACGATGTTTCTCGGCATGACTGACGGCACGTTGCTCGCCCGTCGGCCGTTCGACGAGTCTCTGATCGGCACCTCGCTGGCCAAGGGCGAGATCTATCAGAAGCTGCTACCCAACGCCTCCGCCGGCACCGCGATGATCGATTCGGTGGTCGACGGTGTGGCGCGTCTTTATGGTTACCGGCAGCTGGAAAGCTACCCGTTGGTGGTCGCGGCGTCTTCGTCCCGGGACACGATCCTCCAGGGCTGGTATGACCGGGCGTTTCAGTCCAGCGTGATCGTGGCGCTGGTGATGCTCGGCGTGGGGCTGTTCGGCTGGGTGTTCATTCATCAGGTGCGCGATGGCGAGCGGATCGAAAAAAACCTGCGCAAGGCCCAGCAGGCGCTGGAACAGATCGCCACCCACGACAGCCTGACCGGACTGGCCAACCGGCGTCTGTTCGAGCGCTCGCTGGAGGTGGAATTTGCCCGCGGTGCGCGGCAGTCGAGCCCGGTCAGCCTGATCATGCTCGATATCGATTTTTTCAAACGCTACAACGATGCCTACGGCCACGTGGCTGGCGACCATTGCCTGACGCAGGTCGCGCAGGTGGTGAAGAACTGCTGCCAGCGCAAGTCCGATCTGGCGGTGCGCTATGGCGGTGAAGAGTTCGCGGTGCTGCTGCCGGACACCGACATCAACGGCGCACTGGCAATTGCCGGGCAGATCCGCCGCAGCGTGATGGACAAACACATCACCCACAGCGGTTCGCCCACCGGGTATCTCACGGTGAGCCTGGGTTGCTATGCGTTTATTCCGACCGGCAACGACAGCCCGGAACTGTTCATTCAACGCGCGGATGCGGCGCTGTATCAGGCCAAGAACGCCGGCCGCAACCGCGCGGCCGTGCTGTCAATGGACGTTAGCGTTGGCGAACTGATGCGTTCGGATCGCTGACAAAATCGAATCGGTTCAGACACAGGCCATGGCCTTCACCATGACCTGCTCTTGTTCGTTCAGCCGCCCGTGCCACCGCCGGCACCGCCCGTGCCGCCACCGGCCGAACCGGTGCCACCTCCCGCTCCCGAACCGGAACCGCTGGCGCCACCGTTGGTGCCGGTGCCATTGCCTGCGCCGCTGCCGCCGGACGGCGAGCCCGGCGTGTTGTCCGGTGGCATGGGCGAGCTGTTGGTGGAGCCGGATTTGGTGCCCGTGGCATCGGCGCCGTCATTGGCGGCGAACGTCGCAGCTGAGCCTGTGGCCAGCAGGCCGATCAATAACAGCGAGGTGAGTTTGCGCGTCATCATGGTTTGTCTCCGGAAAGGGGATTTACCTGATATTGGTCAGACGCGCCGAACCCTTGGTGCCGGCCGGATGACGAGCGGTCAGAAGTCCACGGTGGCCGAAACCTTCAGCGTGCGCGGCGTGCCCTGGGTCAGGTAACCGCCGTTGGCCGAGGCCCAATAGGCTTCGTTGGCGACGTTCTCCAGATTGGCCCGCAGGGTGATCTGCTTTTCATCCAGTTTGAAGGCATAGCGCGTGCCCAGGTCGAAGCGGTTCCACGCCGGAATGCTTTGAGTATTCGCCGCGTTCAGGTACTGGCCGCCGGTGCGCAACATCCGCGCGCTGAGGGCCGCGCCTTCGAGGCCCGGAATGTCCCAGTCGGCGCCGAGGTTGAACTGGAAGCGCGGCACCCCGATGGCGCGATTACCGTCATTCACACCGTTGCTGCTGCCTTCCAGTTCAGTCTTCATCACGGTTGCGCCGCTGAGCAGGCGCAGGCCGTCGAGCGGTTCGCCGTAGACGTTGAGTTCCACGCCTTTGTTGGTCTGCTGGCCGTCGACCCGGAAGATTCCGTCCTGGGTGTAGCTCGACGGTTGTTCGATGCGATAGACGCCGAGGTTGGCGCCGTAGCTGCCCATGTCCAGGCGCACGCCGGCTTCGATCTGTTTGCTGCGCACCGGGGCGAAGGTTTCGTCGCGGTTGATCGCGGTGGTCGGCGGCGTCGGGCCTTTGGCCAGGCCTTCGATGCGGTTGGCGTAGAACGACACGTGTTCCCACGGCTTGATCACCAGGCCATAGACCGGGGTAGTAATCGACTCTTCATAACTTGAGGTGCGGGCGCCGGTGGCGGTACTCCAGCCGTCGACTTTCAATTCTTGGCGACGCACGCCGAGGGTCAGCAGGATGCGGTCATCGACGAAGCCGAGGGTGTCGGAAATCGCCTCGCTGCGCAGGGTGTTCTTGCCGGTGATGCGCGGGTCGCTGATGTCGCTGGCGAACGAGGTGGGCGCCGGGCGCGGCTTGTCGGTGACGTTGTACAGGTTGGTGCTGTAGCGCCCGGCGGTGCCAATGGTTTCGAACGCCGAGCGCTGCTCGCCCCAGATGCCCGCCCAGCCGAGGTTCAACTGGTGCGTGACAGGGCCGGTATCGAAACGGCCGTTGAGCCCGGCCATGGCGCTCTGGTTGTCCTCGTCGTGGGGCGAATAGAGCATGCCGCCACGGGCGTTGCCGTTGAGGTCGGTGACGGTCAGCGACGAGTAAACCCCGTTCTCGCGGGTGTGCTTGGCGCCACCGGACACGTAGGCGGTCCAGTTGTCGTTGAGGTCGTACTCGGCGCGGGCCATGCCGAAGGTGTCTTCGAGTTGCGAGTAGCTCCAGCTCTGGGCGTAGCTGGCGTTGGCGTGCGGCACCTTGGGCGCTTTTGCCAAGCTCGAATCGACATAGACCACCGAGCGGCCCTGGTTGATGACCTGCTTCTGATAGCCGAAATCGGTCGAGACCCGCAGGCGATCGCCGCGATAGTCCAGGCCGACGCTGAACAGCGACGAGCGCTGGTCTTCGTCATCGACGGCGGTGTCACCTTCGCGCTGCATCAGGTTGACCCGCGCGCCGAAGCGGTTGTCCTCGCCAAAGCGCTGGCCCAGATCCAGATGGCCGCCAACCCGACCGTCGGCGCTGTAGTCGAGGGTGACGCTGCGGGTCGGCGTGTCCATCGCGCGTTTGGGTTGCAGGTTGATCCCGCCGCCGATGCCGCTGCCGCTCGGGGTCACGCCGTTGACGAACGCGTTCGGGCCCTTGAACAGTTCGACCCGATCCAGCGCTTCGACGGCGATGATCTGCCGGGGCAGCACGCCATAGAGACCGTTATAGGAAATGTCATCGGAGGCCAGCGGCAGGCCGCGGATCATGAACATCTGCGAGAAGTTGCCGAAGCCGTTGGACTGGCGCACAGAGGCGTCGTTGAGCAACACATCGCCGACGGTCTGGGCCTGTTGGTCGGCCATGGTCTTGGCGGTGTAGCTGGTGACGCTGAAGGGCAGGTCGTTGACCTCCTGGTTGCCGAGCATGCCGATCTGCGCGCGGCGGGCGACCTGTTCGCCGCCGTAGGTGTCACCGCTGTCGTCACGCAGGGCGCTGACGTTGGTGGCGCCCAGTTCCAGCGCGCCGTCCGCCGCAACTTTCGGCGCCACGGTGTAACCGTTGTGGCCGGTGCTGATCAGTTCGAAACCGCTGCCTTCCAGCAACCTAGCAAAACCGCTCTGTGCGGTGTAACTGCCTTGCAGGCCGGGACTCTGGCGATTGCCCAGTTGCGCCGGATCGAACGACAGCGGCACGCCGACGCTGACCGCAAATTGCGCCAGCACATGGCTGAGCAGGCCGGGGCCGATGTTGACGCTGCGGCTGGCGCTTTCACTGACGCTGTCGGCGGCTTGGGCGGCGCTCGGCAGCAGTGCGCTGAAGGCCAGGGCCAGGCTCAGGTTCAGGGCCTTGAGCGCAAACGTGGCGGGGCGGGGCGATGGCATTGCGGTCATTCGGTGTTCCTGTCGGGGGCGTGGAATCGGAAGGTCTATCCACTCACCGGACGAGTCGCGAAAAGGTATCAGGGAATATTGAAAATATTTTCCGAGGGCTCAGACACGCGGTTCCACCGACAGCCAATAGCGGGTCAGGCTGTTGATGTTCAGCGGCAGGGTATCGCTGAGCAAACGCAGGCTGGCGTCGGTGTCGCGCAGGGAAAACGCTCCGGATACGCGCATCGCTGCCACGTCCGGATGGCAACGCAGGACGCCGTGACGGTAGCGGCTCAATTCGCCGAGCAATTCGTCCAGACGCATGTTGCTGGCCAGCAGCATGCCTTTGTCCCAGGCCAGGGACGCGGTGTCGAAGGTTTCGCTGCTGTCGAAGCTGTTGAGCTTGAAGCGCTGACGCTCACCGGCCTGGAGAATCGCGCTGTGTTTGAGCAGTTGCGGGGTGATCTGAACCTGGCCTTCGAGCACTGACACCTGGCTGCGCGAGCCCTCGGTGCGCACGCAGAATCGCGTGCCCAGTGCGCGGGCCACACCTTGCGGGGTTTCGACAATGAACGGACGGGCGCTGGCATCTGCGGCGGTGTTGATCAGCACTTCGCCGTTGAGCAGCAGGACGCGACGCTCCACCGGGCTGAAAGCGATGTCCACGGCGCTGTCGGTGTTGAGCACCAATTGCGTGCCGTCCGGCAATTGCAGGTTCTTCTGTTCGCCGACGGCGGTGCGCTGGTCGGCGGTCCATTGCTGCCACGGTACATGCTGCGAAGCGATGCCCAGCGGCCCGGCCATTAACAGCAAGCCGAGGCGGGTGAGGGTCTGGCGGCGGCTCAGGCCTTCTTTGCGCGAGGCGCGTTTCAAGGTCTGGATCGCCACGTTGGCCGGCACGCTGCGCAAATCCCCCAACAGCGCTTCGGCCCGTTGCCAGGCCATGGCGTGCTCGGCGCTGCGGGTGCGCCATTGGGCGATTGCCTGATGGTCGGACGGGGTGGCGGTGCCGGAATGCAGTTGCACCAGCCAGTCGGCGGCTTCGCCGAGAATCTGCGGATTGATCATCGACGAATGCATCAGGCGACACTCAGGCAGGCAATGAACGCGGCACGCATGTGGCGTTTGACGGTGATCAGCGAAACCCCCAGGCGTGTGGCGATCTGCGCGTAGGTCAGGCCTTCGATCTGCGACAGCAGGAAAGTGTCGCGGGTCTGCTCGGGCAGTTCGCGCAGCAGCGCTTCGATGCGCCACAGGGTTTCCAGAATCAGGTAGCGGGTTTCCGGCGACGGCACTTCGGCGGCGGGCAGGTGCGCGATGGTTTCCAGGTACGCGCGCTCCAGGTCCTGACGCCGCCAACGGTCGATCATCAGGCCTTTGGCGATGTGCGTCAGCAGCGCCCGGGGCTCGCTGCCCAACGGCTTGATCACCTGACGGGTGAGCAGGCGCAAAAACGTGTCGTGCGCCAGATCGGCCGCATCGCAGCGACTGCCCAACTTGCGCTGCAGCCAGCCCTGCAGCCACCCGTGGTGTTCGCTATAGAGCGTCTGGACTTGCTGATTCAACGGCTGATCGAGGGACGACATGGAGGGCAGGTACTCGTTTCGGGCGTCCGTTGCCAGAGATGCAATCGAGAGTGCGATTAGGGTGCAATTAAGAATTGATCGCATTCTAGTGGCGCGCAACGAGTGCTGGCAATTGCCTATTCACACTTTCTTTTCTGACACCGACGCAGTGGCCTACCCATCTTCCGGGAGATTGGCTATTTGCCGGTCCGGGCGCCGGGACTAACGTAGCCCCACATTCACTTGCCCCGGAGAGTCGCCATGAAACCTCGTATCGATTTCTACACCGCGTCCCCAGATGCCCTGAAAGCGATGATCGCCCTGGAAACCGCCGTCTCGAAACTGCCGCTGGAAAAGACCCTGATCGAACTGGTCAAGCTGCGCGCTTCGCAGATCAACGGCTGCGCGTTCTGCATCGACATGCACACCGCCGACGCGATCAAGGGCGGCGAAACCCCACGCCGGTTGTTCGCCGTGACCGCGTGGCGTGAAGCGCCGTTTTTCACTGAACGTGAACGCGCCGCGCTGCTGTGGACCGAATCCCTGACCCAACTGAGCCTGACCCACGCCCCGGACGAAGACTACGAAGTGGTCGCTGCGCAGTTCTCGCCCCAAGAAATGGTCGACCTGACGGTCGCGATCAGCACCATCAACAGCTGGAATCGCCTGGCCGTGGGCTTCCGTAAAACTCCGCAAGCCTGATCGATCAATGTGCATCGGCACTCGGCGCGGCCGGTGGTTGCACCTTGCGCATCAAGGGCACCATCGCCGTGGCGATGCCGAAGCACACCATGATCATCAGGAACGTGTCGCCGTAGGTTTGCGTCTGCGCTTCACGGTAGGTCAGCTGCCATAGCTGACGCAGGCTGGCGGTAAGGCCGACGTCGCCGCTCTGACCCAGTGCGGCGAAGTTGCCGCCGACCTGGGCCAGCCACTGATTCACCGCTTCGTTGCTGCTGTTCAGATGCTCCGCCAACCGGGTGAAATGCAGGTTGGTGCGGTCGTTGAGAATGGTCGCACACGCCGCAATCCCGATTGCACCGCCCAGATTGCGCATCAGGTTGAACAGGCCCGACGCATGCTTCAGGCGCGCGGGTGCCAAGCCCCCTAAAGTCAATGTCACCGCCGGCGGCACCGCCAGTTGCTGGGCAATCCCGCGCAGGGCTTGTGGCAGCAGCAATTCTCCGGCGCCCCAATCGTGGGTGATCGGACTGAATTCCCACATCGACAAGGCGAACAACGCCAGGCCCGCCATCATGATCCAGCGCAGATCGATGCGATTGGCCAGAAAGGCGTACAGCGGAATCGCCATGATCTGGAACACCCCGGTGGAGAAAACCGCCAGACCAATGTCCAGCGCGCCGTAGCCGCGCACCCGGCCGAGAAACAGCGGCGTCAGGTAAATCGTCGCGAACAGGCCGATGCCGGTGACGAAGGAAAAGAAGCAGCCAAGGGCGAAGTTGCGATCCTTGAGCGCGCGCAGGTCGACGATCGGATTGGCCACGTGCAGTGTGCGGCCCACGAATGCCACACCGGCCAGCGCACTGATCCACGCCGTGGTGAGGATCGTCTGGTCGCTGAACCAGTTCCAGCGCGGGCCTTCTTCGAGGGTGTATTCCAGGCAGCCGAGAAACAGCGCCAGAAACACCATGCTCAAATAATCCGCGCCCTTGAGCAGCGACAGTTCCGGCTGGTCGATCTTCACCAGCATCGGCACCGCCACGGCGACGAAAATCCCCGGTACCAGATTGATGTAGAACAGCCAGTGCCAGGAGGAAATGTCGGTGATCCAGCCGCCGATCACCGGGCCCAACGTCGGTGCCAGCGAAGCCACGGCGCCAATGGTCGCAGCGGCGATGACCCGCTGCTTGCCAGTGAAGAAAAAGAACGCCGTGGTGAACACCAGCGGAATCATCGAGCCGCCGAGAAACCCTTGCAGTGCGCGGAAAGCGATCATGCTCTGAATGTTCCAGGCGATGCCGCAGAGCAGGCTGGCGAGGGTGAAGCCGACCGCTGAAGCGCAGAACAGCCAGCGCGTGGAGAACACTCGGGACAGCCATCCGGACAGCGGAATCACGATGATTTCGGCGATAAGGTAACTGGTCTGCACCCACGCCGTTTCATCGGTGCCGGCGGACAACCCACCGCCAATATCGCGCAGCGAGGCCGAGACGATCTGGATGTCGAGCAACGCGATGAACATGCCGATGCACATTGTGGCGAAGGCGAACACTTTGGTCGCGGTCGTCATGTCGGCGGCATTGAATGGCTGCGCGGCGGCGGTGAGGGCGGTGCTCATGGCGCGCTGGCCACGGCAGTGGTTTCAGGTTGGGCGCGGGTGTCGACTTCAGCGGTCACCGACAGGCCCGGACGCAGATGGCCGAGCACGCCGTCCGCCGGGTCGAGCAAAATCCGCACCGGCACCCGCTGAACGATTTTGGTGAAGTTGCCGGTGGCGTTTTCCGGCGGCAGTACGCTGAATTGCGAACCAGTGGCGGGGGCGAGGCTGTCGAGGCGACCGTGGAATTCCTGGCCGGACAACACGTCGGCGCGGATGCTCACGCGCTGGCCGGGTTTCATCCGCGCCAGTTGATCTTCCTTGAAATTGGCATCGACCCACAGACCACTGGCCGGCACCACCGACAACTGTTGCGAACCGGCCTGCGCATAGGCGCCGACCCGCGCGCGGCGATTGCCGATCACGCCGTCAACTGGAGCGCGCAGTTCGGTGTAGCCGAGGTTGAGTTGCGCCAGATCCCGTTCCGCCCGGGCTTGCTGGAGGGCGGCGCGGGCCTGTTGTTTCTGGGTTTCGATCACGGTGAGCTGGCGCTGCGCGGCCAGCAGTTCGGCCTGGGCCTTGGCGCTCAAGGCTTGTGCGGTCTTGAAGGTGGCGTCGGCCCGTTGCGCGCTTTCCACCGAGACTGCGTTGGTGGTCACCAGACGTTTGTAGCGCGCGTTGTCATCCCGCGAACGGGCGGTTTCGGCGCTGGCGGCATCAATGCCGGCGCGGGCCTGACCGATCACCGCTTGCTGCAGTTGTTCGGTGGCGTCGAGGTTGGCCAGCAGCGCTTCCTCGGCGGCGACCGCGCCTTCGGCCTTGGCCAGATTGGCGCGGTAGTCGCGGGCGTCGAGGCGGATCAGCACGTCGCCGGCCTTCACCTTCTGGTTATCGCTGACCAGCACTTCTTCGATGTAACCGGCGACCTTCGGCCCGATCACCGTGACGTCGCCGCCGATGTAGGCATCGTCGGTTTCCTCTAGAAACCGCCCCGTGCCCCACCAATGCACGGCATACAACCCGGCGAATACCAGCGCAGCCAGTCCCGCAGTCGGCAACAGCAGGCGTTTGAGCAGGGGAGGTTTGGGGGCGCTGACCGGAGCGGCGAGATCGGGTTCTACGGTGGGCATGCTGGTCATGGCGTAATACCTGAAGAAGCGGAATGGCTATTACGACCGTAATATGACGCGAGTAATATTTTGTGGCAATTGATTTTTGTCGCCGATCGTCAGATGAAGACCGTTGAAAAAAGAAGCTGACCATTTGTTTAAGAAATGTAAGCGCTGTAGGAAGCGTCTTGCATTTGTGTAGGAAGGCTCTGACTATCACCGCAATTGATGGGGTGGCATTACGCCAGTTGATTGCAAGGATGTTGAGTGCCGTATTCGCTTTGCGTTGTTTCTCGTAGTCGTTCCCTGCCTCGCCCGCTGTTGTCGGCCTTGTTGTTGAGTGTGTGTGCGCCCAGCGTTCTCGCCGCCGAAACTCCAGCCCCTGGCCAGGAAGTGCTGCGCCAGCAGCAACTGCAACAGCGTGACCTGCAACAACTGCAACTCGAACAGCGCAAACGCCAGCTGGAGCGCGGCGCGTTTGGCCCGACGCCGGTCAATCCGGCCATTCCTGAGTCGATCAAACCTGATGAGCGCTGCTGGCCCTTGAGTGGTACGCGCGTCGGCGGCGTTACGCTGATCGATAAAGACAAACTCAACGCCCGGATCAAACCGCTGTTGGCGCCGTGCATGGGCGTCGGCCAGATCAACCATTTGCTGGCGACCATCACCGCGCTGTACGTGGAGAAGGGCTATATCGCCAGCCGGCCATACCTGAGCAGCGCTCCAGCGGCGGGGCAATCGCTGGATATCCTGATCGACGAAGGCTACATCGAGTCCATCGAGCTGGCCGACCAAAGCCTGCCAGTGTCGCTCGGCGGGGCGTTCCCCGGAATGCTCGGCAAACCGCTGAACCTGCGGGATCTGGAGCAGGGACTGGATCAGTTGAACCGCCTGCGCTCGCTTGATCTGACCGCCGACATCGCTCCTGGCAGCCAGCCCGGCGCGTCGAAAATCATCCTGCGTTCGCGGACCTCGGGGCAGTCACGCTGGGCCCTGGGTGCCGGTTTCGACAACCTCGGCAGCGCCAGCACCGGTCGTGATCGCGACACGCTGAGTCTGACCCTCGACAGTCCGCTCGAACTCAACGACCTGTTGAGTCTCAGCGCCAGCGACACCCTCAACCAGGGCGACCGCTACAGCCGCAACGCCAGCCTCTACTACGCGATCCCCTACGGTTACTGGACGTTCAGCACCTTCGCCAGCCACGCCGAATACCGCGCGCCGTTCAAGCTCAGCACGGCGACCCTGTACAGCACCGGCATCACCGATCAGCTCAGCCTGCGCGCCGACCGGGTGTTGTGGCGCGACCAGAGCCATCAGCTCAGCGCCAACCTGCAACTGGCGCGCAAGGACGTTGACAGCTATCTGGAAAACGTCCGCCTCGGTATTCAAAGCCCGACCCTGACCGTGGCCGAAGCCGGGCTCAATCTGTTCTGGCTCGACCGCGCGGTGTGGAACCTCGACGTCAATTACGCCCAGGGTATGCGTTGGTTCGGCGCCGACGACGATGCCGATCGCCAGGTCAAAAACCTGCCCAAGGCACAGTTTCGCAAGTACCGCGCCGGCCTCAGCCAGTGGCGCAACGGCCAGCTCGGCGCGCAAGCCTGGCAATGGCAGAGCCAACTCAATTTGCAGTACAGCCCGGATCCGCTGCCAGCCATCGAACAACTGCTCGGCACCGATGATTCCGCCGTGCGCGGTTACCGGGTCAGCAGCGCGTCCGGCGCCAGCGGCGCGATCTGGCGCAACACCTTGCGCCTGCCGCTGCGCAGCGATTTGCCGGTGCAGCTCACTCCGCGCGTCGGCCTCGACCACGGCTGGATCAAGGCCGATCACGGCGCCCCGGTTCAACGCCTGAGCGGTGCCAGCATCGGCCTCAACCTGGGCTGGAAAAACCTGCAAGTGGATGTCGATTACCAACGCAGCCTCAACACCCCGACCGGCCTGCACCGCGAGCCCGAAACCTGGCTGATGCGGGTCGGATTGCAGATATGAACGTCAGTGAACAACAGCCATCGGACCTGAGCGCGACAGCCGTGGCCTTTAACTCAACGCGCAACGTGATGCCGCACTACATGGAGAGTTTTTTATGCCAATGAATACCTTTGCGTTTCATCTTTCCCCACGGGGCAAACTGCGCTGGGCCATCGCCAGCCTGCTTTTGGTCGCTCACCTGCCGGGCGCCATGGCCGGCGGTGTGGTGGTCGCGCCCGGCCCCGGCGGCACCGCGCAACTGCAAACCCAGGGCGGCGTCCCGATCGTCAACATCGTTGCGCCCAACGGACACGGCCTGTCGCATAACCAGTTCCTCGACTACAACGTCGACCGTCAGGGCCTGGTGCTGAACAACGCCTTGCAGGCCGGGCAATCGCAGCTCGCCGGGCAACTGGCGGCCAATCCGCAATTGCAGGGCCAGGCCGCGAGCGTGATCCTCAACGAAGTGATCAGCCGCAACCCGTCGGCCATCAACGGCGCCCAGGAAATCTTCGGTCGCGCCGCCGACTACGTACTCGCCAACCCGAACGGCATTTCGGTGAACGGCGGCAGCTTCATCAACACGCCCAACGCCAATCTGCTGGTCGGCCGGCCCGAGCTGAACGACGGCAAACTGCAAGCCCTGAGCACCCGCGACGCCACCGGTCAGTTGCAGATTCAGGGCGGCGGCCTGCGCAACGGCGAAGGTTCGATCAACCTGATCGCCCCGCGCATCGACAGCCAGGGCGCGATCACTGCACGCGATCAACTGAACCTCACCGTCGGACGCAATCAGATCGACTACGCCAGTGGCCAGGTGAAAGCCGTGGACCCGGCGGGCAACACCACCGATCAACGGATCGACGCCAGCCTGTTCGGCGCGATGCAGGCCGGGCGCATCAACATCGTCAGCACCGCTGAAGGCGCGGGCGTGAAAGTGGGCGCGGTGCAAGTCGCCGGACGTGACGGCGTGCAGATCCGTTCGGCGGGCGACTTGAGCGTCAGCGGCCAGGCGATCCCGGACAGCCTCGACGTGACCCGTGCCGGCATTCGCAGCAGCCAGGGCGACGTCGGCCTGCACAGCGGCAAGGACCTGACGCTGGCCGCCACCGATGTCAGCGGTCGTGACGTGAAGGTCGAGGCCAAACGCAATCTGACCCTGACCACCGTCGAAAGCCGCAAGCTCCAGGAGCAGCGTGAAAACTGGAACAACAGCACCATCGGCATCACCTGGGAAACCTACGAGCGGACCAAGACCGACAGCGATTCGCGCCAGCACGGCAGCCAGATCGTCGCCAGCCGCGACGCGCAACTGTCGTCCGGCAAAGACACCGAACTGAAAGCCGCCAAGGTCGAGGCGAAGAATAACCTCAGCGTGCAAAGCGGCGGCGACCTGCGCCTGACCGCTGCCACTGAAAGCCACACCCAGACCGATCAGGGCAAGCACCGCAAGCACCTGTGGAAAGCCGATTGGGACAGCAGCAGCGAAGAACAGCGCAGCGTCACCAGCCAGTTGAAGGCCGGCAACATTGCCCTGCAAACCGCGGCACTGTTGCGCTCCGAAGGTGCTGAATTGAACAGCGCTGGCGATCTGCAACTGGCCGGCAAGCAAGTGGAAATCACCACCGCGACCCGCACCCATCGCAGCAGCGACAACCGCTATTCCGGTGACCTGGTCGGCGGCGGTTTCTTCGGCAAGACCGGCGACGCCGACAAGGGCCAGACCCAGCATCAGGGCAGCAAGATCAACGCGGCCGGAAAACTGGTGGTCAAGGCCGACGACGTGCGCATCAGCGGCAGCCAGGTGCGCGGCGGCCAGGACGCCAGCGTGATCAGCGACAACGGCTCGCTGACCATCGACGGCGTGCAGGACACCTCGCACAGCAACAACCACGACAAGGACAGCAAGTTCTTCGGTATCACCAAGGACGAGTCCCGGCAGAACAGCAAGGACAGCACCACGGTGCGCAGCGAGCTGGCTTCCGACAGCAACCTCAAGCTCAAGAGCGCCAAGGACATCGAAGTCGCCGGTTCCACGGTCAAGGCCGGCGGTTCGCTGACGGCGGATGCGGCGGGTGATGTGAATGTGCATTCGACGCAGAACACCCACGACAGCAGCAACAGCACGCAGACCCGTGGCTTCGACGCTTACGCCAAGGAGCAAACGGCGGAGCAGTATCGCGCCGGCGTGCATTACCGAGACAAGGCGCAAACCGTCACCGTCAGCGACGTCACTCAGCAGGGCTCCAGCCTCAGCGGCGGCACTGTGCAAGTGAAGGCGGGCGGCGACGTGACGCTCAAGGGCGCCGAGGTGAAATCCACCGCCGGCGACACCACCCTGAGCGGCAAGAACGTCTCGCTGCTGGCCGAGCAGGACAGCCACAACACCTCGACCGAAACCCGCAGCACCGGCGGCGGTTTCTACTACACCGGCGGCCTCGACCGCGCGGGCAGCGGTGTGGATTTCTCGCACAGCACTTCTCAAGACACCACCGCTAAAACTACTGCGCAAACCACCGGCGTGCAGAGCAGCGGCAGCCTGAACATCAACGCTGACAAACTCGCCACCGGAGGCGCGCAACTCAAGTCCGGCAACGCTCTGAACGTCGCCGCCAACGAAGTCGACAACCGTGCCGCCAGCAACACTGAAAACAGCACTCACAGCGAGAGCAACTGGTCGGCCGACATCGGCGCCAACGTCGAGTACAAAGACATCGCCCGGCCGATTGCCGGCGCCGTGAAAGAAGTGCTCGACGGCAAAGTGCCGGACAAGGACGCACTGGCCAATCTCGGCCAGCCGAACGTCGGTATCGACGTGGCAATCGGTCATGCCAGCGCCGATAAAACCGAGCAGGGCAGCAATGCGGTGGTCAGCCGGTTCGACGGCGAGACCGTGGACGTGAAGGTCGGCGGCACGCTGCACGATCAGGGCACCCAGTACAACGCCAGCGCCGGCAAAGTGAACATCAGCGCCGACAAACTGGTGGCCGACGCGGCGAACAACTCCCACAGCAGCACCGACAACTCGGTAGATGCCAAGGTCGATGTGCGCGTCTACACCAAGACCGGTGAAGACGTGAACGTGGCCGGCAGCGGCGCGGGGGGCAGCAGCCAGTCGAGCAAGGACAGCTCCACCGCGGTGGTCGGCGGTTACGCTGGCAACCAGGGCGTGAACATCCATGTCGGCGGCGATGCCCAGTTCGAAGGCAGCCGTTTCGACGGCGGCCAGGGCGGTGTCAGCGTCAAGACCGGCGGTGATCTGGCCCTGAATCAGGCCAACGACCGGCAGAGCAGCGACAGCTCCGGCCTGCGTGGCAACGGCTCGTTGACCGTCGGCACCTTGCCGGGCACTGACGGCACCAATGTCGATCTCGGCGCCGGGTTCCAGCTCGATCACAAAGGCCACCAGAACACCGACAGCCAGGCGCATGTCGCCAGTATCAGCGGCAACGGCCCGGTGCAACTGAGCAGCGGCGGTAATCAGGTGCAGCAAGGCACGAAGATCGACAGCGCTGGTGCTATCGACCTCAAAGCTGGCGGCAAACTCGATCTGCAAGCAGCTACCGATTCGCACGTCGCCACCGGCAGCAATCTCGGCGGCGGCCTGAAGGCCGGCGGCAGCAAAACCAGCAGCGAGAAGAGCCGCGATCAGGGCGGCAACCTCAGCGGCAACTTCAACATCGGTCGGGTCAACGAGAACACCCAGACCCTCACCGGTGGTCAGCTCAACAGCCAGAACGGCATCGCCCTGAGCGGCGATTCAGTGCGCCTGCAGGGCACTCAGGTCAGCGCGCCAAACGTCAGCATCGACGCGCAGAAGGGCGGTTTCGTTCAGGAATCCGCGCAGTCCACCGACAACCGCAACAACTGGAACGTCGCGTTGAATGCCGGTGGCAATCTGAGCAAAAGCACACCGACCGCCGCCGATGAAAAAGTCAGCAGCGATCACGGTTTCAATGCCGGAGCCAAAGTCGGCGTGGACTACCTGCAAGGCACTACCCAGCAGAACAGCCAGATCAAGGCCGACACGGTGGTGTTGAACAGTGGCGGTGATGCGAGCCTGAACGCTGCGCGGATTGATGCGCGCAATGTCAGCGGCAAAGTGGCGGGTGATCTGTCGGTCGAAAGCCGTCAGGACTCCAGCTCTCACGCCAAGGTCGATGTCGATCTGGGCCTGACCGCCAAGAAGACCCCGGCCGACGACAAGGGCAAACTGGCTGGCACCGACTACAAGGCAACGCTGAAAGCCGATGGCGAATACGCACACAAGGACAGCGTGAAACAGGCGTCCGGTATCAGTGCTGGTCAGGGTGTGAATCTCACCGTCGGCGGCGCTACCCAGCTGACCGGCGCGCGGATTTCCGCCACCGAAGGCAAGGTCGATCTGGGCGGCTCGAAAGTCAGCAGCAGCGACCTGAGCAACCTCGACTACGGCGTAAAAGCCGGCCTGGATCTGCCGCACAAAACCGAAGAAAACGCACCGAAGGTGTCCCTTGAAAACGGCAACCTGAAAGTTGGTCCGGTGACCCTGAGCGGTCATTTCGACAGCCAGGCAACTCAAGCGGGTATTGACGAAAAAGGCTGAGCCGCCATGCATCAAGGGCTGTTCAGCCAGAGTGGCTTGGCAGCCTGGCGGGATGGAAACTGCACCGCGACTGTCGCGGTGCTTTTCATTAGAACCATGGACGGTGAATACCAGGGGGCTTGGTACGCGGGTGGTTCTGCCCACGCAAGGCAGGGATTGCCGCGAATTAGAGCGCCGAAGGGATAGAGGAAAACAGCTTCGTCGGCACACCCGAGGAATCCATTGCTTCGCCTTAATAGGAAGCATTACTATTCACGCCCCTTTCTTCAGCACGCCGCAATGATCCCCATGCTGCCCCGCAGACCCGGCTTTCTTGAGCATTACGAAGAGTTGATCGGCACCTGGACCCGTCGCCTGCGCAATCGCTCGCAGGCCGAGGATCTGGCGCACGACACCTTTGTGCGGGTGCTCGAATCCGATTCGTCGGCGGTACAGCAACCCCGGGCGTATTTGCACCAGACCGCGCGCAATATCGCGGTGGACGGCTATCGGCGTGAGGACCGGCGGGGCGCCATGGAGTCGGAGGCGATCGATCTCAGTGAGGCGCCGACCGGCGACCCGGAGCATTACATGCATGCGATCCAGCTGGCCGATTCCATCGAACGCGCGCTCACGGAGCTTCCGGTCAACTGCCGACGGATTTTCGTCTGGCAGAAGATCGAAGGCCTGACCCAGGCGGAAATCGCCGAGCGCCTGGGCCTGTCCAGGAACATGGTGGAAAAGTATATGATCCGCACCCTGCGGCATCTGCGTGATCGCCTGGACGGGGCGCAATCATGAGCCGCGGCGTCTTTTCACCCCCAGCCAAACAGGACATTCCATGACGGATACTCGTGATTGCGCGTGCGGGCAAACAACGGTGCGCGATGACGCGGCAGGCTGGTTTGTGCGTTTGCAGGAGCCGACCGTCAGCGTCGACGAACAGCAGCGCTTCGACGCGTGGCTGAACGAACATCCGCAGCACCGTGACGAATTCCAGTTGCTGCAAGGCTTGTGGACGGCGGCGGATCTGCTGCCGGCGCCACGGCTTAAAGCTTTGTGCGAAACCCCGCCGACGCGGCGCGAACGCCGTCCGTTGTTGCGTTATGCCGTGGCGGCCAGCGTAGTCGCGGTGGCGCTCGGGCTCGGGCTGTTCAGCGGTTTGAATCACCCGCAAGGTTACAGCGCCGAATTCGCCACCGCGCTGGGCGAGCGCAAGCATGTGGCGCTGCCGGACGGTTCGGTGATCGACCTCAACAGCCGCAGCCGTTTGCAGGTACGTTTCGAAAAGGATCGGCGTCTCATCGAGCTGACCGAAGGCGAAGCGATGTTCAGCGTCGAGCACGACACGTCCCGCCCGTTCGTGGTCGAGGCCGGCAGCGGCAAGGTCACGGTCACCGGCACCCGTTTCGATGTGCGGCGCGACGTGACCCAGACTCGGGTCGCGGTGGAGCAGGGCACTGTCAAGGTGCAGGGCCGGGATGCGGCCGATGCCGATTTCATCAGTCTCACTGCCGGCCTTGGCACGCGGGTCGATGCCCAGGGCAAAGTGGCGCCAGCCTACGCGGTCAACCCGGTGGAACTGACGGCCTGGCGCAGCGGCAAACTGGTGTTCAACAACGCCAGCCTCAGCGAAGTTGCCGAGGAAGTGTCGCGTTATCGCGACAAGCCGCTGAAAGTCGCCAACCCGGCCGTGGCCAATTTGCGCCTGACCAGCGTGTTCAAATCCGACAACACCGATGCCTTGCTCAAGGCCTTGCCGAGCATCCTTCCGGTGGCCGTGCGCACCCTTGCCGACGGCAGCCAGGAAATAATTTCAAAATAAAATTCAGGTTTTTTTCGAGTTCGTCGTCTTCCTGTTCAACTGCAACTGGTTTGCATTAACAGCCGCACACTCTTGCGATCCACAGGACTCCGTTCGACGTGAAAAACTCCACCGCCAACAACAAAAAATCTCCTTGGTTACCGCTGGCGCTTGCGCTGGCGGTCAACGCCGCCGTGCCGATGGCTTTTGCCGCCGAAGCCATTCACATCCGCGCACAGCCGCTGGGCCAGGCCCTGAGCGAACTGGGTCAGCAAACGTCATTGCAGGTGTTTTTCAGCCCGGACCTGGTCGCCGGCAAACAGGCGCCAGCGGTGGACGGTAACCTTTCTCCGGAGCAGGCCCTGCGCCAATTGCTGCAAGGCAGCGGCCTGGATTATCAGATCAATGAAGGCTCGGTGACTTTGTCACCGGCCCCGACTTCCGCTGCCAGCGGCCCGCTGGAACTGGGCGTGACCGACATCAAGGTGGTCGGCGACTGGCTCGGCGACGCCGACGCCGCCGTGGTGCAGAACCACCCCGGCGCGCGCACGGTGATCCGCCGTGAAGCGATGGTCGAGCAGGGCGCGATGAACGTCGGCGACGTGCTGCGCCGCGTGCCGGGTGTGCAGGTGCAGGAAGCCAACGGCACCGGCGGCAGCGACATATCGCTGAACGTCGGCGTGCGGGGTTTGACGTCGCGCCTGTCGCCACGCTCCACGGTGTTGATCGACGGCGTGCCGGCCGCGTTTGCGCCGTACGGCCAGCCACAACTGTCGATGGCGCCGATTTCTTCCGGCAACCTCGACAGCATCGACGTGGTCCGTGGTGCCGGCTCCGTGCGTTACGGGCCGCAGAACGTCGGCGGTGTCATCAACTTCGTGACCCGCGCGATCCCGGAAAAAACCACCGGTGAAATCGGCACCACCCTGGAAACCTCGCAGCATGGTGGCTGGAAACACATCGACACCGCGTTCCTCGGCGGTACCGCCGACAACGGCATCGGCATGGCGCTGTTGTATTCGGGCGTCAACGGCAACGGTTACCGCGAGCGCAACAACGGCAACGACATCGACGACGTGATCCTCAAGACCCATTGGGCGCCGACCGATCAGGACGATTTCAGCCTCAACTTTCACTACTACGACGCCAGCGCGGACATGCCCGGCGGCCTGACGCAGAAGCAGTACGACGACAAACCGTTCCAGTCCGACCGCGACTACGACGGCTTCAGCGGCCGCCGCAAGGACGTGTCGTTCAAGTGGATCCGGCAGATCGACGAGCGTACCCAGGCGGAAGTGCTGACCTACTATTCCGACAGCTTTCGCGGCAGCACCATCGCCGCTCGCGATCAGAAAACCCTCAGCTCGTTTCCGCGCTCCTATTACACGCTGGGCATCGAGCCGCGCGTTTCGCGTGTGTTCGACGTCGGCCCGACCACTCAGGAAGTCAGCGTCGGTTACCGTTATTTGAAAGAGGCGATGCACGAGCAGTCGAGCCGTCTGGCGCTGGTCAACAATGTGCCAGTGGTCACCCAGACCTCCGACGGTCATGTGTTCCAGGACCGCACCGGTGGCACCGAGGCCAACTCGGTGTACATCGACAACAAGATCGACGTCGGCAACTGGACCGTGACTCCGGGCATTCGCTTCGAACACATCAGCACCGACTGGCATGATCGCGCCGTGCTCGACACCGCCGGCAAACGCGTGCCGGAAAAAAACCGCAGCATCGAAAGCAACGAGCCGCTGCCGGCCCTGAGCGTGATGTATCACCTGTCCGATGCGTGGAAGCTGTTCGCCAACTACGAGACCTCGTTCGGCAGCCTGCAGTACTTCCAGCTCGGCCAGGGCGGCTCGGGTGACCAGACCGCCAATGGTCTGGAGCCGGAGAAAGCCAAGACCTACGAAATCGGCACGCGCTACAGCGATGACGTGTGGGGCGGGGAAGTGACGCTGTTCTACATCGACTTCGATGACGAACTGCAATACATCAGCAACGACGTGGGCTGGACCAACCTCGGCGCGACCAAGCACCAGGGTATCGAAGCGTCGGTGCACTACGACATGGCGGCGCTTGACCCGCGCCTTGATGGCCTGACCGCCAACGCCGGTTTCACTTACACCCGCGCGACCTACGAAGGCGAGATTCCGGGCTTCAAGGGCCGCGACCTGCCGTTCTACTCGCGTCAGGTGGCGACCGTCGGCCTGCGTTACGACATCAACCGCTGGACCTACAACATCGACGGCTTCGCCCAGTCCAAACAGCGCTCGCCGGGCACCGGCGTGAATGCTGATGGCAGCTTCAATGGCAATTACATCACCGAAGGCACGGCGGACGGGCAGTACGGCGACATTCCGGGCTACGTGACCTGGAACGTGCGCGGCGGCTATGACTTCGGTCCGCAGCTGTCGAACCTGAAGCTCGGCGCCGGGGTGAAGAACATCTTCGACAAGCAGTACTTCACCCGCTCCAGCGACAACAACTCGGGGATCTACGTGGGCACGCCGCGGACGTTCTTCGTGCAGGCCAGCGTAGGCTTCTGATCTGCACTGATGGTTCCTCCGTCGAACCGTCTGCGTGGGAACACCTCCGCGTCCGCTTTTCTTGGGACGCGGAGCGTCCCTGGCTGCGTTCCCACGCAGAGCGTGGGAACGATCTGAACACATCAGATCAGGCTCAGACCTTCAGAGCTTTCCCGCCAATCGCCACCGCTACCAGCAACGTCGCCATCAACCCGAAGGCAAAACTCAGGCTGCTGGCGTGGGCGACAAAGCCGATCACCGCCGGCCCCGCCAGAATCCCCGCATACCCCAACGTAGTGATTGCCGGCACCGCGATGCTTTCCGGCATCACCGTCTGCTTGCCCACCGCGGTGTACAGCACTGGCACGATGTTCGAACAGCCAGCACCGACCAGCGCATAACCGAGCAGCGCGGCTTGCCAGCTCGGGGCGAAGGTCGCCAGAAACAGTCCCGCCGCCGCCAGCAGACCGCCAAACAGAATGATCCGGGTTGCGCCCAATGCCCGGACAATCCGGTCACCGGTCAAACGACCGGCCGTCATGGTCAATGCGAACGCTGCGTAACCCAATCCCGCATAGGCCGTGTCGATTCCGCGCTCCTGCGCCAGGAACACCGCGCTCCAGTCCAGCGCTGCGCCTTCAGTGAGGAACACGATGAAGCACATGCCGCCGATGAACAGCACAATCCCGTGGGGCACCGCGAACGCCGGGCCGGTGCTTTCACTGCCGTAAGGCAACATGTGCGGCACCGCCTTGAACAGCGCGGCGATCAACACCACGACCACCACCAGCATCGCCGCCAATGGCGACAGCCCGAGACCGAGCAGGGCGCTCACGCCCGCTGCACCGACGATCCCGCCGAGGCTGAACAGGCCGTGGAACCCCGACATCATGTTCTTGCCGCTGGCCCGCTCGACGATCACCGCTTGCAGGTTCACCGTCGAATCCACCGTACCGAGCCCGGCGCCGAACATGAACAACGTGGCGATCAGCGCCGGAATCGACGACACCGTCGCCAGCAACGGCAATGCCGCGCAGATCAGCAGCGTGCCGCCGGTGGCCACCTTCCGACAGCCGAACCGGGTGGCCAGAATCCCCGCCAGCGGCATTGCCAGAATCGAACCGACGCCCAGGCACAGCAACAGCAACCCCAGCGTCCCTTCATCGAGCCCGGCGCGCGCCTTGGCGTAGGGCACCAGCGGCGCCCACGCGGCGATGCCGAGCCCGGCGATGAAGAAGGCGATGCGCGTGGACATCTGTTCGAGGCGTCCGGGAACGAACGTGTCTTGAGGGGTGAGGCTGGTCATAACGATCCTTGGCAAAAAACGTTTCAGCAGCGGACATCCTTGCACAGCTCTTTCGATGGAGCGAGCCCGCTCGCGTCTGCAGGGCGTTGCGATTTACAGTGGCGTCCCTGTCGACGGGAAAAACAAGGGCGGGTTCATGACGCAGTTCTACGATGCACGGGGCAATATCTACGGGGTCGTTTCGCCTCGGGCGCTACGCGATGCCGGTATCGACTTACCGACCAGCGCCGCGCAATGCGCGTCGTCGCGCCAGACGTGGAGTACCGCAGCCATCGCGCAGTGTTGCGATTGGCCCGACGGTCAACGTCCCGTCGGCAGCAAATCCCATCGCAGCGATGGCCTGTTGATCGGCCCGTTTCAATCCGCGCCCCCCTTCGACCTGCTGATCGTCAACACCGACGGCACGCTGGCCGAGCGCAGCGGCAACGGCCTGACGATTTTCTCCCGGGCGCTGCTTGAACAAGGGCTGATGCCGGAGGAGGGGGCGACGCTGCGGGTGCATCACGACAAACAGGATGCGCCATCACCCGTGCCGACCTCGGTCAAACCAGCGCAGGTGGCGGGCGTGCACGGCTTTTGGCTGGACCTCGGCCAGCCCGGTTTCGGCCCGGTGGCCGTCGGTGCGCTTGGGGTTGAACCGGTGCCGTTCAACGGCGTGGAGGTCAACCGTGTTCGGCCGTTGGCGCAACTCGATCCCGCCTGGGCGCACAGCCAGTTTGTGCGGATCGGTAATCCACATTGCGTGACGCTGGTGCAGGATGAAGCCGCACTGCCGAGCAACGCGCAGATGCTTGAACCGCCGCTGGCGGACAGTCTGACCGCTATCGCCTATGCCATGCCCACCGGCGCCGGCCAGCCGTGCCCGGCCGGGGTCAACCTGCAATGGGCGACGCGCGCCGGGGATCAGCGCATTGTGGCGCGGGTGTTCGAACGGGGCGAGGGACCGACCGCTTCCTCAGGCACCAGCGCCAGCGCGGTGGCGAGCGCTGCATGGCGAGTGGGTTGGGTGTCGGCGGGAGAGGTGCAAGTGGTGATGCCGGGCGGTACGGCGCCGATTTTGCTGGAGGAGCGCGATGACGAGTTGGCCGGCGTGCGCCTGTTCGGCACTGCAATGCGAAATGAAACATAGCTGAGGGTCAGAAGCGCCCGACCGTGTCGCTCACGGCTCCGCTGGTGAATACGTTGTTCGCACCCGCCTGCCAGTACACCGCTGCCGGAGTCTGGCCACGGACGATGCATTTCCACTCCAGTCTTTGCTGGCCCGGCACCTCGACCGTTGCGCTCCAGCGGTTATTGTTCAGCGTCAGCGCAATTGCATGTTGTGGATCCCACGCGCCGAACTCCAGCGACGATCCGACGGCATAGACGCGTTCACCGGATTGTGGATTGGCATTGTCGCAGTGGACGTTGACGTTGAGTGCAGCCGGTTCGACCGCTGTGCTCCAGATCCGGATATCGCCGTTGTCCCAGCTCAAGGTCGGCGTGCCCATGCCCTGCGGCAACTGTTGCAGATCGGATTTCAGCGCAATCACCAACGTCCCGCTCATCCCCGAGGTGGTAGCAACCAAGCCCGAATAGGCGGTGTTGAAGCGAATCGGCGAATCGGCGCGGATACCAGCGCCCTTGCGCAGTTTGATCAATTGCCGGATCAGTTGATCGCGCTGCCAGTCATACATGTGCGGCCAGTACACGGTCGGCGTGCCGGGACTGCTGAGGATGTAGGCGTAAGCCAGATTGACCAGTGGATCGGGCAACGCCCAGTGATGTTGGCCACCATAGGCCCCAGGCGAATAACCGGTGTCATGATTGTCGACGAAGGTCACTGCGATTGCTCTCCAGGCAGGATCCGGATTGCCATTCAAGCCGTGGCGCCACTCGGCGAGCGAGCCATTTTGCATACGCTCCTTGAGGGCAAAATCAAACACAGTACAGTGCGAGCGATCCGACCAGTCTTTGAGCACATCCTGCCAGCTCGCATTGTGTCGCCAGTCGCCCGGCGGATATTCGTTGGGGCCTTTCCAGTTCTCGCCGACGCAGAATTTCAGGTTGCCGAAGGCGTTCATCCAGCGATCCACGGTTTCCGGTGCGTAGCCTCGGACGAAGTCAAAGCGCAGGCCTTGAGCACCGTAGTTGTCGCGCAGATTGATGAATTCTTTTTTGAAGGTGTCGAAGACTCGCGCACTGGCGGTGTTCAGATCCGCTGAGCCATCCATGAATGCATCACCTTCGTCACATTGCGCGCAGTCTTGCCGCCACTCGTTGCTCCCTCTCGGGAACATCGAATAGACCGCTTTATCGTTCATGTGATTGGGCACCACGTCGTAGACGACTTTCACCCCCGCGTTGTTGAGCGCCAGCACCGCTTGTTTGAGTTGCTGATCACTGCCGTAACGACTGTTCTTGTCGAAGCTGCTCCAGAAGTAGCCTTCGCCACCACCTGAGGTCTGGGCCTGGCTGTCGATCCAGCTTGAGCTGTCCGTCCAGGCTGGCGGTAACCAGGCAAGGGTAAATCCGTCTTTGCCAATTGTTGGCGCCTGTTGCGCCAGCACTGAATACCAGGGCGTTTGGTTGCGGCTGGAATTCCAGTGAAAAACTTGCAGCAGAATCTCTGTGCCGCTGCCGTTGCGAACGCCGGCCATCGCCGCTGTCGCCGTGGCGATGGCCAGACAGACAGCGAAAATGAGGCGAATGGGTGAAGTCCCTTTCATGATCGTCCCCCCGGGAACGATGGATCCCTTGGGACTTACTGTGGGCCTGCGCGCAGCGCTTGTCGCCTGTCAGATCTGACAGGTCGACGCTATCCTTTTGCGATAAAACCGACCCGATCCATAACCATGAAACCGTTCATTGGGCCTTGAACAGCTTTATGGCGACAACAGTGTTATCGACCACCGTCACGTACAGCAGGGCTTTGGGTTGCGTCTCGGGGCTTTGAAAACACTCGACGATTACAGCCTGCGCTGTGCAGGCTTGCAGCGCCAAACGGTCTGCCTGACGTAACTGGCGTTTCACTGCGGCACTCAGCGGAATCGGTGGATGGCCCGCGCGAACGTCTGCGCAAAATCTCGAAGTGACTTCTCTCGGGGTGGGGGGCGGTGGTGATTCAAGGCCCGCGTCTGCAAACAGATGATTGAGTTGCTCCGCCGCACTGACCGCTCGGGGGAAACCGGCGAAGGCCGAAGCCTGCAGCAGTATTTCAGTCAATTCACCCGGTGCGAGGCCCGATGCCAGGCCGGTTTTGAGGTGCACGCTCAGCGGTGGCCCGAACATGCCCGAGGCGACAATGGCGGCAAGGGACACCGCTTCGCGCAATCGCGGATCAAGACCAGGCCGCGAGTGTAAATGTCCGTACACCACGCCGACGGCCAGTTGGCCCAATGCGGGAACGGTATGGAACAGGGCGTCGAGTCTGGCCCCGCCATCGGGTACGAGTTCGACAAACGTATGGCGGCCCTCCTGGTAAAGCGTGGCCATGGGATCGGAAGTGGTCTTTTGATTCATGTCGCGTCCTCACGGATCAATGAGGATGGCAGCGGGGCAACAGCGCGCGAACTACGGCATGACAGGCGTCCATCGGAAGCAGTCGGCGCCGTTGCGGCGCCGACTTCTACACCTTAGACGAATTCCACCACCGGCATCTGTCGCTTCATCAGCACATTGCCGTTGCGGATCGAATACAGCGGCAGGCCCTGGCTGCGGATCACTTCGTAATCGCTGTCCGCCGACAGGATCAGCAGGTTCGCCGGTCGGCCCTGTTCCAGACCGTAGCGCTCACCGAGGTGCATGGCCTTGGCGCTGTTGTCGGTGACCAGATCCAGCGCGCTTTGCAGGTTGCGGTAACCGAGCATGTGGCAGATGTGCAGGCCGGCTTCGAGGACCCGCAGGATGTTGCCGTTGCCCAGCGGATACCACGGATCGACGATCGAATCCTGACCAAAGCAGACGTTCATGCCCGCTTCGAGCAGTTCGTTGACGCGGGTCACGCCGCGGCGTTTCGGGAAGTTGTCGAAGCGCCCTTGCAGGTGAATGCTTTCGGTCGGGCAGGAGACAAAACTGATCCCCGAATGGCCGAGCAGGCGGAACAGTTTGGCGCAGTAGGCGTTGTCGTAGGAGCCCATCGCAGTGGTGTGGCTGGCGGTTACGAGGGCGCCCATGTCGCGGCTGCGGGCCTCTTCGGCCAGCACTTCGAGGAAGCGCGAATGCGGGTCGTCGGTTTCGTCGCAGTGCACGTCCACCAGGCAGCCGGTGCGCTCGGCCAGATCCATCAGGAACTTCACCGAGCTGACGCCCTGGTCGCGGGTGTACTCGAAATGCGGAATCCCGCCGACCACATCCGCGCCCATACGGATCGCTTCTTCCATCAGCTCGCGGCCATTGCGGAACGACTCGATGCCTTCCTGAGGGAACGCGACGATTTGCAGGTCGATCAGGTGACGGCTTTCCTCGCGCACTTCGAGCATCGCCTTGAGCGCGGTGAGTTGCGGGTCGGTGACGTCGACGTGGGTGCGCACATGCTGGATGCCGTGGGCGGCGAGGGTCTGAATGGTTTTCTTCGCCCGGGTTTTGGTGTCTTCCTGGGTGATGGTGACCTTGCGCTCGCCCCAGCACTCGATGCCTTCGAACAGCGTGCCGCTCATGTTCCAGCGCGGCTCGCCAGCGGTGAGGGTGGCGTCGAGGTGAATGTGCGGCTCGACGAAGGGCGGCACCACCAGGTTGCCGCCGGCGTCGAGGTCGTCGGGGCCCAGGGTCGGCGCTTCGGTCTGGCGCGCGATGCTGCGGATCAGGCCGTCTTCGAGGTGCAATTCGTGCAGACCTTCCTGGTTGCGCAGTCGGGCGTTGATGATGTGCATCGGGCGAATCCTTTTATAGATCTTGTAGAGGGGCGGCCGCGTTGCGGGCGCCGAGCAGACCGGTCACTGCGATATACGTTAACGCGGCAACGGCGATCCCCACCAGCGGCGCGACCCACGGCGAGCCGAACGCGGCGACGGTTCCGGCCGCGTAAGCCGCGAGCCCCGGCCAGTTGAACGCCGGTAACCGTGCGTCGGCCAGACGCGGATAACGCCCGCGCCAGCGGAAGAAAAAGTCCGCCATGATCACGCCGCCAATCGGTGGGATGACCGTGCCGAGCAGGATCAGATAAGGCACCAGCATGTCGTACATGCCCAGCAACGCGAGCGCCGTGCCGATCACGGCGCCGGCCAGGGTCACGGTCTTGCGGCGCCCGGTGCGCAGCAGGTTGCAGCCGGCGACAGCGAAGTTGTAGATGGTGTTGTCCTGGGTGCTCCAGATGTTCAGCAACAGCATCGCCATCGCCGCCATGGCAAAGCCCTGCAACAGCAGCACTTCGACCACGTCGGGCTGTTGGTAGACGATTGCGCCATAGGCGCCGATCAGCACCATCAGGCCGTTGCCGATGAAAAAACCGATCAGGCTGGCCAGCACCGCGACCCGCGCCGAACGGGAAAAACGCGTCCAGTTGGTGGCCTGGGTCGCGCCGCTGACGAAGGTGCCGAACACCAGTGTGATGGCGGTCGACCAGTCCAGCGAACCCGTCGGTACGACGCTGAGCAAACCGTCGAGGCCGCCGACTTTCACGGTCGCGACCCACATCGACAGCATCAGCAGCAACATCATCGCCGGCACCGCGATGTACGACAGAATCTCCAGCCCGCGATAACCGACATACGCCGTGGCGCAGAACACCAGGCCGAACAGCACCATCAGCCCCAGCACCGTGGCTTCGTTCAGGTCGAAATACTTGCCGAGCACCACCGCCGCCGTCGCGGTGCCCCAGGCGTACCAGCCGATCTGGGTGAACCCGAGGATCAGGTCGCTGAGCTTGCTGCCGACTTCACCAAAACAGAAGCGCCCCATCAGCACCGAATTCAGCCCGCTTTTGAAGGCGATGTAACCCAGGCCTGCGGCGTACACGCCGAGCAGCAGATTGCCAATGACGATGACGGCGAGCATCTCACCGAAGTTGAACGCCACGCCGAGCTTGCCGCCGGCAAACATGGTCGCGGTGAAAAAGGTGAAGCCCAGCAGCACCATCGCCGTGGAGGCCAGGCCTTTGCGCGCGTGCATCGGCACTTCACTGAGGGGGTAATCGTTGCCGGGATCGTTTTGCGTCATGGGGGCGTTCCTTGCTGGAAAGGGGAGGACGCGAAGAGGTTGCAGCGGTCGTGCCAAACGCAATGTTGCGGGTATTTATAGACGAGACCCGGATGATCGGCGCGAAAGCAGTGCATCGGGCGCCGTACCGAACCATGTGGGAGCAGAGCTGTTGCCACGGGGGGACGGGATTGATCAGAGGAACTGCAGCAGCGCCGCGATGCGGTGCCACACGTAAGACGAGAAGGGCGTGCCGTACACGTATACCAGAGGCGGGCCGTCGCCGCGCACGCCGTGGCGAATCCGTCGCCCGTTGAAATCAAAGACCTGATCCAGCAGCCAGTCCGTCATGGGCCTGTCCTCTTGGCGGGTTCGAGCCAAAAAGCATAGGCGTAAAAAAACCACCGGTCTCGGTGGTTTTTTTGTGTCGCGGGATTCACTCGCCGCGATAGATGCAACCGCTGGTGCAGGTCTCGTGGATGCGGATCGCACTGAGTTCCGGCAGCAGGGGCTTCAATTCATTCCAGATGAATTTGGCCAGCACTTCGCTGGTCGGGTTTTCGAGGCCCGGAATGTCGTTGAGGTAGTTGTGGTCGAGACGCTCGTACAGCGGCTTGAAAATCGCCTTGATCTCGGAGAAATCACGGATCCAGCCGGTGTGCGGATCGAGGTCGCCGCTCAGGTGAATCGCCACTTTGAACGAGTGACCGTGCAGGCGTCCGCACTTGTGGCCGTCCGGTACGTGGGGCAGGCGGTGGGCGGATTCGAACGTAAATTCCTTGAAGATTTCCACAGTGATTTCAGCTCTGTTCAGATGGCGTTCGCCGCAGCGAATTCGGGCAGGCGGCGAGTTTACCAGCTTGTCTTCGGCTGTGCTGACTAAAGGGTCAGCAAGCGCTCGGCGAGGCGACCATTGGCAGTCAGTTCAAGGAACTCATCACCCAATCGGCGACTTTCGTCCATCGCCGCGCGCCAGTATTTCTGTCGGCTCGGCGCATCGCCCATGAAGCGTTTGAAGTCGTTACGGTCGGGGAGTTTGCCGTAGGGCAGGCGCGCCAGGTATTCCTTGGATGGCGCCAGCAACAGCACGTCCTGCAAACGCTCGACCGAAGCTTTGCGCCACGGCAGGGTCTTGTCGAACCAGCCCGGAATCACCCGGTCGGTGAAGTGCGGATACAGCACGATACCGTCGCCGCTGTAGGGCAGGTCGAGGTGATAGTCCAGCAGACCGCCGTCGCGGAAGGTGCCGGCACCGGCGCCCGGCAGGTCGCGCACGCCTTCCATGACCATCGGGATCGAACCGGACGCCAGCAGCGCCTGACGCAGGTTGCCGGCATCGAGGGCGACGAAGCGCGACGGGAAGTCGTGCAGCGCATGCACCGGCGGCGCCAGGCGCGGGTCGTGGATGATCAGCCGTTCGAAGTGCCGCGACAGCCGCGCGCGGCCCCGCAGGTTGTCGGCGATCACCGAGCCCAGCGCCAGCCCGAGCCGGCCGCGATGGTCGTCCGCCAGCCCTCCGTGGCTTTTGACCACCATGATGTTCAAGCGGTAATGGGCGTTGGTCAAAAGGCTGGCATCGCGTCCGTCGAGCAGGTCGTCGAGCATGCGTCGCGAGCTGCGGCTGACCTCGGCAATGGTCACGCCTTTGTTGAAGTTCTGCTCGGTGTACAGATGACCGAGGCGGCGGATGCCTTCGGCGGCGTCCGGCAGACAAGCGCTGGCGAAGCGCCAGGAGCCCACCGACGCACCGATCAGCGAACGCTCGCGTGGCGCCGCCGGCAACCATTCGCCGAACAACGCCAGATCCAGCCCCTGAATCCCCAGCGCCTTCGGCCCACCGGCAGCGCCGGGCAGGGTGCCGACGTCGGCGGCGTTCAGGCCTTGGGCACGAATGCGCGCCATGGCCCGGGGGCCGGCCTTGAGGGTGAGGGCAGGAAACTTGATGTGGATGGCGGTCATACCGGTCTCGATCGTTAGCAAGCGAAAGATTATAAGCACATGTTGCCGTGACTGCAGGAGCAGGCCCAATGATGGCCATTCAGTTTCAGTTAAGTTCGCACCGTTAAGGTGCCGCCCGTAGCAATACATAAAAATACGGAGACACCATGAAAACCCTGACTGCCCTGACCCTCGCCTCGATCATCGGCCTCGCCGCCAGCACCGTTCACGCCCGCGATCTCGGCCCGGATGAAGCCCTGCGTCTGCGCGACGCTGGTACTATCGTCTCCTTCGAGAAGCTCAACGCCACCGCGCTGGCCAAACACCCGGGTTCAACGATCACCGACACCGAGCTGGAAGAGCAGTACGGCAAGTACATCTACCAGATCGAACTGCGTGATCCGCAGGGCCTGGAATGGGATCTGGAACTGGACGCGGTGAGCGGGCAAGTGCTCAAGGATCATCAGGATACGTAATGAAGGTGAATGTTCGCGCCACCCGCTGTACAGCATTGGCGCTGGTGATGTTTTGCTCGACGGCCATGGCTCGCGACCTGGGTCCCGACGAAGCCCTCAATCTGCGCAAGCAGGGCGTGATCCTGCCGCTGGAGCAGGTATTGCAGCAGGCGATGGACCGTTATCCCGGCGCGAAACTGCTGGAAGTCGAGCTGGAAGAAAAACACGACGTCTACATTTATGAAGTCGAGTTGCTGACCGTCGAAGGCGTGGCCCGTGAGCTGCATCTGAAGGCCGACACCGGCGAACTCGTGAAAGACAAGGAAGATTGACCGATGCGCTTGCTTCTGGTGGAAGACCACGTACCGCTGGCCGACGAACTGCTCGCCGGCCTGCAACGTCAGGGCTACGCGGTGGACTGGCTGGCGGACGGGCGCGATGCGGTCTATCAGGGCAGCAGCGAGCCCTACGACCTGATCGTCCTCGACCTCGGTTTGCCCGGCGTGCCAGGGCTTGAGGTGCTGGCGCAATGGCGCGCCGGCGGTCTGACGATTCCGGTGCTGATCCTCACCGCCCGCGATTCCTGGGCCGAGCGTATCGAAGGTCTGAAGGCCGGCGCCGATGATTACCTGACCAAACCCTTTCACCCGGAAGAACTGTATTTGCGCATTCAGTCGCTGCTGCGCCGCTCCAAGGGCCAGGCCAACCAGCCGACGCTCAAGGCCGCCGGGCTGCACCTGGACGAGGGCCGCCAGTGTGTCGTGCGCGACGGTGCCGACATTCAGCTGACCGCCGCCGAATTCCGTCTGTTGCGCTACTTCATGTTGCACCCGGAACAGATCCTCTCCAAAAGCCATCTCGCCGAACACCTCTACGACGGTGAGACCGAACGCGACTCCAACGTGCTGGAAGTCCACGTCAATCACCTGCGGCGCAAGCTCGGCAAGAGCGTCATCGAAACCCGTCGTGGTCAGGGTTATCTGTTTGGCGGACAGGCTTCGTGAGATCGATCCAGCGCCGCTTGAGTCTGGGGTTGATCAGCGTGCTGGTGGTCGTCGGCGTACTGCTGGCGCAAACCAGTCTGTGGTTGTTCGAAGTGGGGTTGCAGCGCTATCTCGAAGCCGGGTTGCGTAACGACAGCGAGAGCCTGTTGGTGGCGCTGGTTCGCGGGCCACAGGGTTTGCAGCTGGATGAGCGGCACTTGTCGCCGGCCTATCAGCGGCCGTTTTCCGGGCATTACTTCCGCATCGATTTCGCCGACAGCCATTGGCGATCCCGCTCGCTGTGGGATCAGGATCTGCCGTTGCTCGAACGCTCCGGTCTGCACAGCAACCTGCAACTGGGGCCGGACGGTCAGCAACTGCTGGTGTTGCGCTCGGACTATCGACGGCTCGGTCAGTCGATTTCCATCAGCGTGGCCCAGGATTACACGCCGGTGCGCGAGAGTTTCCAGCGCATGCGCCAGATCGGCCTTGGCCTCGGGCTGGCCGGGTTGCTGCTGATTCTGTTGTTGCAACGTCTGACCGTTCGCCGCGCCTTGCGGCCGCTGGAAAAGGCCCGCGAGCAGATCGCCCAGTTGCAGCAGGGCCAGCGTTCACAACTCGATGAACAAGTGCCGGCGGAACTGGAGCCGCTGGTGGCGCAGATCAACCACTTGCTGGCGCACACCGAAGACAGCCTCAAGCGCTCGCGCAATGCGCTGGGCAATCTCGGGCATGCGCTGAAAACCCCTTTGGCAGTGCTGCTCAGTCTGGCGTCGAGTGAAAGGCTCGATGCACACCCGGAGCTGCGCAAGATTCTCAAGGAACAACTGGAGCAGGTTCAGCAACGGCTGAACCGTGAGCTCAATCGTGCGCGGCTCTCTGGCGATGCGTTGCCGGGAGCACTGTTTGATTGCGACGCAGAACTGCCGGGGCTGCTGTCGACGTTGAACATGATCCACGGCGAACATCTGGAGCTGAGTTATGTGGCGCCGCCGGGCCTGCAATTGCCGTGGGATCGTGAGGACCTGCTGGAACTGCTCGGCAACCTGCTGGACAACGCTTGCAAGTGGGCGGATGCCGAGGTGCGGCTGAGCGTGGTCGAGACGGCGGAAGGCTTTGTGCTGAGCGTGGAAGATGACGGGCCGGGGATTCCCGAATTGCAGCGTGCTCAGGTGTTCAGTCGTGGTACGCGACTGGACGAGCAGACCGACGGGCATGGCTTGGGCCTGGGGATTGTGCGCGACATCGTCGACACCTGGGGTGGGTTGCTGGTGTTGGGTGAGAGTGAGTGGGGCGGTTTGAAGGTGGTGATCGAATTGCCTAAACGCTGATTTCCGTCATTCCACAAACCTGTGGGAGCAGCCAGGCGGGCTCCCACAGGGACTTTGCGATGAACCCTAGACCCGAAACTGATCCATCAAGCTCTGCTGCTGATTCGCCAGGCTATTGAGCGACTGACTCACTCGCGCCGATTCATTCGCCTGCCCCGACAGCGATTCCGTCACATCACGAATCGTCGCCACGTTGTTGTTGATCTCTTCGGCCACCGCGCTCTGTTCTTCGGCAGCGCTGGCAATCTGCAGATTCATGTCGCTGATCACCGTCACCGCATCGCCGATCTGGCGCAGCGCGGTCACGGCCTGACCGACCTGTTCAACGCTACCCTGAGCCTGGCGATGGCTGTTGCCCATCGAGCCGACCACGTTCTGGGTGCCGTTCTGCAGTTGCTCGATCACCTGGCGGGTTTCTTCCACCGACTCTTGAGTGCGGCGGGCGAGGTTGCGCACTTCGTCGGCGACCACCGCAAAACCACGTCCGGCTTCACCGGCACGGGCGGCTTCAATGGCGGCGTTCAGGGCCAGCAGGTTGGTCTGCTCGGCGATGGCGCGAATGGTTTCCAGCACGGTGCCGATCTTCTCGCTGTTGGCGGCCAGGCCTTCGACTTGCACCATCGCCGCGCTCATGTCGGCGGCGAGGGTGTCGATGCTGGCGGTGGTGCGGTCGATCACGGTCAGGCCCTGACGGGTGGCGCGGTCGGCATCCTTGGCCGCTTCGGCGGCTTGCGCAGCGCTGCGGGCCACGTCCTGGGCAGTGGCGCTCATTTCGTGGGACGCGGTGGCGACCTGATCGACCTGACGGTATTGCTGCTCCATGCCGGCGCTGGTCTGGGTGGCGATCGCGGAAGACTGATCGGCAGTGTTGCGCGCGTCCTGCACCGAGCGTTTCACCTCGGCGATGATCGGTTGCAGCTTGTCGAGAAAGCGGTTGAACCAGCCGGCCAACTGGCCAAGCTCGTCCTTCTTGTCATAGGCCAGACGCCGGGTCAGGTCGCCTTCGCCGCTGGCGATGTCTTCCAGCATGTGGGCCACGCCGAGGATCGGTTTGGTCACGCTGCGCGCCATCAGCCACACCAGCAACAGGCCGATCAGCGCCGCGAGTACGCCCAGGCTCAGTTCGATCAGGGTACCCGACGTGTTGCTGGCATCCAGTTGTTGCTTGAGCGCTTCGGCGCGCTCCACCAGCACTTTTTCCGGCACATCAAGCAGCACGCCCCACGACGGGCCGCCGGGAATCGGCTGGAACGGCGACAGCACTTTCAGTTGCGCGTTGCTGTGCAGGCTGCTGACGGTTTGGTTCGAGGCGAGCAGACGCAGCAGTTCGGCGCCGCTGGTGGTGTCCACGGCATCCAGGCGCTGGCTGAGTTTATTGGCGTCCGGGCTGTAACCGGCGAGCAGGCCGGCGGGGCTGACGATGCTCACGGCGGTCTGGCCGTCGTAGAGCTTTTTGCTGGCGTTCTGGCTGATCGCTTGCAGGCTGTTGAGGTTGATGTCCACCGACAGCGAGGCGATGACTTTGCCGTTGACCATCAATGGGAACACGATGCTGGTCATCAGCACCTTTTGCCCGTCGATCACATAGAAGTAGGGTTCGATCACGCATGGCTTGAGCGTGGTGCGCGGGCAGGTGAACCATGCGTTGGCGGCCTGGCCGCTGGGGCCGGTGCTGGTGTCGGTCATGTCGCTTTCCGGCAGGGCCATCGAGGTCACCTTGCCCGGGGTCGGCTGCGACCAGTACAGGGCGAAGCGGCCCTTGTCGTTGCTGCCCAGTTCAGCTTGGCCGGCAAACAGCTCGTCCTTGCCGTCCAGCGCGTTGGCCTCGAACACCAGCGACAGACCGAGCAGATCCGGATTGGCTTGCAAGGCCGATTTCACCTGACGGGTCATGTCTTCGCGCAGGTCGAAGGCATCGAGGAAGCGCTTCTCGGCCTGTTCGCGCAGGAACAGCACCTGACGCGAGAAACCGTGGCCATATTGATAGGCGTCCATGAATTGCTGGCGAATGCCCGCCGCCTGGACTTCGCCCTGGGATTCGATGCGGGCCTGGGCCGATTCGGTGAGCATTTCCATGCTCGAAGCTTTCACCAGTTCGGAACTGTGCTCCATGCGATACAGCGAAAGACCCACCAACAGGGTCACGATACCGGCCAGGCAGAGCCCGGCGAGCAGGGTGATTTTCCATTGGATGGAAAGTTGTCTGAGTGACATGGAAACGTCCTTATTCGATAAATATCTGAGACTTTGCACTGTAACGGCCGCGTTCCGGCTTTCTTTATGGCGTAAATGCAATAGGGCGAATTGACGCATGTTGTGGCGGATATGCCCTGTTCAGCGGATTGATCATGGAAAGTTACACAGTGTTGCGACCCGTCGCTTTGACACTGCGCCCGCGCTGCGGCACAGTGCGCGCCCTTCTAATAAGACCCTCTATGCAGATCCGCTGGCGACCTTCGTGGCTTGTCGGCCGGACTCATTCTGTCTGGCGGTGAATGGCTTCACCGTCGTGTTTTCGAGGTAGTGAAATGAATGCAGTGATTGCTGCGGTCGGCGTCATGCTGATCCTCAGCCTGTCCCGGGTGCATGTGGTGATCGCGTTGATCGTCGGTGCGCTGGTCGGTGGCCTGACCGGTGGTCTGGGCATCGACGCCACGCTCAAGGCCTTCAACAGTGGCCTGGGTGGCGGGGCGACGGTGGCGTTGTCCTACGCGTTGCTCGGCGCTTTCGCCGTGGCGATTGCCAAGTCCGGCCTGGCCCACGCGCTGGCCGACAAGGCCCTGGCGATGGTCGATCGTCAGCATGCGACCGGTGGCGGCAGCGTCAAATGGCTGCTGATCGGCCTGCTGTGGGTGGTGGCGATCGCTTCGCAGAACATCCTGCCGATTCACATTGCGTTCATTCCGCTGCTGGTGCCGCCGCTTCTCTATGTACTGACCAAGCTGCAACTGGACCGACGCCTGATCGCCTGCGTCATGACCTTCGGCCTGATCACGCCGTATATGTTCCTGCCGGTGGGCTTCGGCAATATTTTCCTCAACGAGATCCTGCTGGCCAACGTTGCCCGCAGTGGCGTGGACATCAGCGGGATCAACGTCACCCATGCCATGGGCATTCCGGCGCTGGGCATGCTGGTGGGGCTGGGCATCGCCTTTATCAGTTATCGCAAGAAGCGCGTCTACGACCTGGGGAAAATCGAGCAGGTCGAGCAGGTGGCGGTGCAGTACAACCCGCGAAGCCTGTTGATCGCCGGTGTCGCCATTGCCGCAGCCTTCATTATTCAGTTGCTGCTGGATTCGATGATTATCGGGGCGCTGGCCGGTTTCCTGATCTTCTCGGCGTCGGGCATCGTCAAATGGCGCGAGACGGATGACCTGTTCACCGAAGGCATGAAGATGATGGCGATGATCGGCTTCATCATGATCGCCGCTTCCGGATTCGCCGAAGTGATGAAGGCCACTGGCGAGGTGCAGACTTTGGTCGAGTCTTCGGCGTCGTGGATCAATCACAGCAAGGGCATCGGTGCGTTGCTGATGCTGCTGGTCGGGCTTCTGGTGACCATGGGCATCGGCTCGTCGTTTTCCACGGTGCCGATTCTGGCGGCGATTTTCGTGCCGCTTTGCGTGCAACTGGGCTTCAGCCCGATTGCCATTGTCTGCATCGTCGGCACGGCCGGTGCCTTGGGCGATGCCGGTTCGCCCGCATCGGACTCGACCCTCGGCCCGACCTCCGGTCTGAACATCGACGGCCAGCACCATCACATCTGGGACACTGTGGTCCCGACCTTCCTGCACTACAACCTGCCGCTGCTGGCGTTTGGCTGGGTGGCCGCGATGGTCCTCTGACGTGATCGTTCCCATGCTCTGCGTGGGAACGCCTCTTGTGACGCTCTGCGTCACGCTTTGGGACGCGGAGCGTCCCGGGCTGCATTCCCACGCAGAGCGTGGGAACGATCGGCGTCGAGGTGTCGATCTCAAGCCGCAGCTCAACTTTTGGTTTCGCGTGCCGTTAAATCCTTTAACCACGCCAATAAAACCAAAAGAGTGAGCCCCCATGCGCCTGAGTCTCAAGGCTAAAGTCCTGTCCCTTGCCGTCCTTCCGGTTTTGCTCTTTGCGCTGGTGATCAGCCTGACCACGCTGTTCATCCTCCAGGAACAGGCGCGCAATGAAGTCCAGCAGACCCGCGAACGCCTGCTCGGCGACGCCAAGGCCACCCTGGCCAGCTACGTCGCCGTGGCCATGACTACCATCAAACCGTTGTACGACGCTGCCGCTCCCGGTGACGCCGAGGCGCGGGCGCAGGTGATCAAGCTGCTGTCGAGCATCAAGTACGGCAAGGACGGCTACTTCTTCGGCTACGACTCCGAGACCGTGCGCCTGTTCAAGGCCAACGATCCCGAAGGCGTGGGCAAAAGCTTCAAGGACAACCGCGACCCGAACGGCGTCTACGTCAACCGCGACCTGGTGAAAGTCGCGAAGGACGGCACTCACTACCTGCAATACAGCTCGCCGCTGCCGGGCAACGCGCAAGTGCTGGTGCCGAAACTCGGTTACACCGAATACCTGGCGAAGTGGGACATGGCGGTCGGTACTTCGGTCAACCTTGATGGCATCGAAGCGCAAGTGGCGGTGGTCGAGGCCAAGGTGCAGGAACGCATGCAGGGCGTGGTGCTGAGCATCGTCGGCGTGGCGGTGGTGGTGCTGCTGGTGATCGCGGCGGCGGGGATGCTGCTGGCCAACACCATCCTGCGACCGCTGACCCTGATGAAAGCCAACCTCGATGACATCGCGGCGGGCGAGGGCGACCTGACCCGGCGTCTGACCATCACCAGCCAGGACGAACTCGGCGAACTGGCCGGCTCGTTCAACCGTTTCGTCGACAAGATCCATGGTCTTGTGCGGCAGATCACCGAAATGACTTCGCAACTGACCGGTTTGGTGACGCAGGTGTCGGATCAGGCCCAGCGCTCCGATCAGGCCATGGAGCGTCAGCGCCACGAAACCGATCAGGTCGCCACGGCGATCAACGAAATGTCCGCCGCCGCTCAGGAAGTCGCCAAGAGCGCGCAGAACGCCGCCGTCGCCGCGCAGCAGACCGACGAAGAAGGCCAGACCGCCAAGCGTGTGGTGGCTGGCAGCATCAAGCAGATTCATGCGCTGGTGGACGACATCCGCAGCAGCGGTGTGTCCCTCGACAGCCTGCAGCAGGACGTGTCGTCGATTGTCGGCGTGCTCGGGGTGATTCGCTCGATCGCCGAACAGACCAACCTGCTGGCACTCAACGCCGCCATCGAAGCCGCTCGGGCCGGCGAGGCCGGGCGCGGGTTTGCGGTGGTGGCGGATGAAGTGCGGGCGCTGGCTTCGCGCACGCAGATCAGCACTCAGGAAATTCAGGGGATGATCGATCGCTTGCAGGCGGGGACGCAGTCGGCGGTTGAAGCGATGCGCCGTTCCAGCGAGGCGGGTGATGGTACTTCGGCGCAGGCCAATCAGGCGGGGGCGTCGCTGGATGCGATGGCGGATCTGATTGCGACCATCAACTCGATGAACGCGCAGATTGCCAGTGCCGCTGAAGAGCAGACGGCGGTGGCGGAAGAGATCAACCGCAGCGTGCACCAGATTGCGGTGGCGGTGGATAACGTGGCGGATGAGACACAGTTGGGGGCGCAGACCTCGCGCAGTCTGGCTGATTTGGGGCAGCGGCTGGGCAAGCTGGTCGGCCAGTTCCGTATCTGAAGCTACCTTGGTCCAGACACAAAACCCTGTGGGAGCTGGCTTGCCGGCGATGGCGGCAAGTCAGTCAATATCAATGCCGGATTGCCGGCCTCATCGCTGGCAAGCCAGCTCCCACAGGGGGTGTGGTGCTTGAGTATTTAGGGGCTGTCCCAATACGGCACCTCTCCAAAACACTCAATAAAGAAATCAATCACCGTCCGCACCTTCACCGACAACCGCCGGCTCCCCGGCCACAGCACCGCAATCTGCTGCGGCTCGACACTGTTCGACACCTGATAATCCTTCAGCACCGGCACCAGCGTGCCCTCACGCACCGCCTCACCGATCAGCCATGACGGAAACATCACCAGCCCCAGCCCTTGCACAGCGGCTTGAGTCAACGTGTCCGCGTGGTTACCGGTGATCGGGCCCTTGACTGCATACGGCGTCCACTCGCCCTGATCCTGACGGAAGAACCAGCGTTGCAAGCCGGCCGCGCCCTTGTAGGCCAGGCACTGGTGGCGGGCGAGGTCTTCGGGATGCCGGGGCGCGCCGAAACGCTTGATATACGCCGGGCTGGCCGCGACCTGAAAGCGGTGCGGCGCGAGGATCCGCGCCTGCATGCTCGAGTCGTGCAGCGGGCCGATGCGAAACAGCAGATCGGCACCTTCCTGCAGCGGATCGATGTAGTGGTCGGTCTGCTGGATATCCAGTTGCAGCTTCGGATAACGCTCGCACAAACGGCCCAGCCATGGCGTCAGGTGGCGCTGGCCGAACACCACCGGGGCGTTGATCCGCACCAGACCGGTCGGTTCGCTTTGCTGTTCCTGCAACGCCTGTTCGGCTTCCTCCAGTTGTACCAGCACCAGCCGCGCGTGGTGGCCGAGCATGCGCCCGGCCTCGGTCGGCGTGACTGCGCGGGTGTGGCGGTAGAGCAACTGCTGGTTCAGCGCCTGTTCCATCAACTGGATCTGCCGGGAAATCGAGGAGGGCGCCACGCCCTCGCGGCGGGCGACTTCGGAAAAGCTGCCGTGGTCGAGCACCGCCACAAACAGCCTGAGCGCCTTGAATCCCAGTTCGTTGAGCCCGTGCATCGTTTGTCCTGTTGTGCGAGTTGCGCAAAAGTGTTGTCCGGATGCTCCCATTTATCGCACAGCTGCGCCAGCCGATAATCTGCGCCATCGTTTCCTTCAGAGGTTTTTTGGATGCAGTCGTTTGATGAAGTGAGTGCCGCGCCGGCCCCGGTCGCCCGGCCGGGTTTGCGTTTGCTGCTGTTGCCGCTGGTGATTCTGGCCGGCATGGGTTTGTCGATGGAAGCGGGGTTGCTGGGGCCGTTGGGTGAGCAGGTCGGGCACTTGTGGGCGACCTTGAGCATCTTCGGGGTGGGCTCGGCGATTCTGTTTTTGCTGTTGCTGTTTGCGGGGCCACAGAAGGGGCCGGCGCTGACGGATCTGCCGCGCTGGCAGTTGATCGGCGGGTTTCTGGGGCCGATGTATGTGGTGGTGTTGACGCTGGCGACGCCGCATATCGGGATTGCGATGACGATGATTGCGATTCTGTCTGGGCAGGTTGGCAAAAGTGTGTTGATCGACCATTTCGGGTGGTTTGGGGCTACGCGCAAGAAGGTCAATGCTGAGCGGTGGCTGGCGTTGGGGTTGATTGTGGCGGCTTTGGTTTTGATTGCGCGGGGGTGAGTGATGAGTCTGGTTATTTTGTTGGCGGTGGTGGTGTTGGCCGGTGCGGTGTTGAGTGTTCAGGCGGCGATCAATGGGCGTCTTGGGGAAACCGTTGGGGTGTTGCGCAGCAGTTTGTTGACGTTTGTCGTCGGCGCCGTTTCTACGGGGTTGTTGATTTTGTTTTTTGAGCCTGCTCAGGCGGTGAGTTTGCTGGAGGTGCCGAAGTGGCAGTTGAGTGGGGCGCTGTTCGGTGTGGTTTACATGATGGTCATGGTTGGCGCAGTGCCGCGCGTTGGTGCGGCTGTGGCGACGGTGGCGGTGATTGTCGGGCAGTTGGGGATGGGGATGTTGATTGATAATTTTGGGTGGTTGGGGAATCCCGCTATTGAGTTGTCTTCGAGTCGGGTTTTGGCGATGGTTTGTTTGGGGCTGGCGTTGGTGTTCATGTATCGCAGTAGCGTGCGGCAGGCTGTTTGAGCGTGGCGGCCTTTGGGCCGACCAGGCTTTTGTTCGTTTTGCGTGTATATCCGTTTCTTCGGGTGCGGCTGCTGGCGGTTTCGCTCTTACAGCGAGTCACTTTGGCAAACGCCCCAAAGTAACCAAAGGTCTGGGCCCCGGCGTTCGGCCCCTCGCTGGGGCTCGGGGTTCCTTCGTTACGGGATTCATCCGGGGGCATCGCCTCCGGTTTGCTTCGCTGCACCTCCTCTCGATGTGTTCGACTTCGTCGAACGGCGCTACGCGCCCACCCCCGGATAAATCCCTCCACTCAGCCTGCCGATGGGGCCGGCACGTCAAAAGCGGTACTCGAGCTAACGCTCATCGTTGTGACTGGTGACTGGTGACTGGTGACTGGTGAGTGGTGTGGGGTGGGGTGGGAGGTTAGGTGGTTTTCACGTTCTACACTGGTAGCACGGCTGTTCTTTCGGCCTCAGGCAACCACCACCAGAGGAGTCTGTTTCATGGCAGATAGAAAATGCGATTGTCCGGGATGTCGTTGCACGATCAAGGAGGGTGAGCATTCTTATGTGGCGCACGGTAAGCATTATTGCTGTGAGGCTTGTGCGCATCATCACAAAAGTGGTGAGGAGTGTTCGGGCAAGGGGTGTCAGTGTGCGCATCCCAAGTAATCTCGGGTATTGAAAAGGTGGAGCCTAATCAGGCTCCACTTCCAGTTTCAGGCTGTCGTCGTCCAGGCGTTCGGTATGGCGGACGTTGCCGTGCAGGCGGCGGCCTCCGACGTTGACGACGATGGTTTTGGCCTTTTCGAGGTCTTCCGGCAAGGGGGGCGGGACGCGCAGGGCGAAGCGGTAGGGGTCGTTTTCGACGGGTTCCAGGCCAACCGGGCAGTCGACGCTTTTGGTGATGCGGCCGAAGAGGGTGTCCAGGCCGTAGTCCAGGTGCGCCGGGCTGTTGATGGTTGTCATGTGTAATCCCCCGAAAGAGTCCCCGCCTGCGCGCAAGCTTAGCTTGCCGGTCGCCATGTGACGTTTTCCACGCCGAATTTTTCTGCCATCGGCTTGCTGGTCTTCTGCACTTTCTCCCGGCCGAAACGCGGGATGCGGCCGACCCCTGCGTCGCAGCTTGCCCAGTGCCACGCCTCGGTGTTGTCCATTTTGTCCGAGCGGATAATGAACGACTTTGGCGCGCCGTGAAGGGTGTAATCGATGACGTACAGTTTTGCGTTGTTCATAAAGCCCATCTTCCTCCCTGTGGTAATAGAAGGATCGCTGGGCTGCGGGAAAATTCACTCGGATTGTCCGACGGTATCTATCAATGGCGAGGTTCCGGTCGGACTGGTTACCATGGCGCTTTCGCCCACCCCGATGAATGTTCGCCATGGCCCTCGCTGCGCCCCCTGATCTGAGTGATACCGATGTGCCGGTGCAGCCACTGGCGCGCACCTATCCGCGTGGGTTGTTTATCGAGCCGCACGAGCATGTGTGGGGGCAGTTGCTGTATGCAATGAGCGGGGTGATGTGGGTCGAGACCCCGCACGAGGCGCTGGTGGTGCCGCCGCAGCGGGCGGTGTGGTTGCCGCCGGGGGTGCCGCACGGGATTCGGGTGGTGTCGGATTTGCAGATGCGCAATATCTACTTGCGTCCGGCGCTGGCGGCGACGCTGGATGAGACGGTGCAGGTGATCGAGGTCGGCGGGCTGCTGCGCGAGTTGATTGTCGGTCTGGTGGCGCAGGGCGACAGCGGTGATGCCGAGTATTACGAGGCATTGGTCGGGCTGGCGCTGCTGGAGCTGAAACGCGCAAGGCGTTCGCAGTTGAAGATCCCGTTGCCGGACGATGCCGACCGGCGGTTGATGAGTCTGTGTCAGGCGGTGATGGCGGCGCCGTCGCTGGACATTCCTTTCGAGCAGCACGCGGAAAACGCCGGGGCCAGCGTGCGCACCCTGGCGCGGTTGTTCAAGGAAGGGTTGGGCATGGGCTTTGCCGAGTGGCGGCGTCAGGTGCAGTTGGCGACGGCGGTGGCGGAGTTGATTCAGGGCGTGCCGGTCAGCGCGATTGCCCGTGAGCTGGGTTATTCGCCGAGCAGTTTCAGCGACATGTTCCGCCGCGAGCTGGGTGTCGCGCCTTCGCAATTCGATGGCGGGCCGCTCGCCGACTGATTTGGCCGAAATTCAGAAGTCCTTGGCCGATGCCGGTCGCCGCCTTTCCCTAGACTTTGCCCATTCCCTTTGTGTGGCGGAGTGATCCCATGAATTACCTGATTTCACTGGGCGTCGGTCTGGGTGTCGGCCTGCTGTATGGCGCGCTGGATGTCCGTTCTCCGGCGCCGCCGACCATCGCGCTGGTGGGCCTGCTGGGCATGCTGGCGGGCGAGCAGTTGTGGCCGATGGGCCGGCAACTGGTCAGTGGCTGGCTGTCCTGAATTTCCTTTTTCCCATTCGGTGGATGAACTCATGAAAGCACTGCAATTCGATAAAACCGGCGACCTGTCGTCCCTGCGCTTCGTCGAGGTGCCGACGCCGGTGCCGGGCGCTGACGAGGTGCTGGTGCAGATCAAGGCTGCGGGTCTCAATCCCAGCGATGTGAAGAATGTGCTCGGGCGTTTTCCGTACACCACGCTGCCGCGTATTCCCGGTCGGGACTTTGCCGGTGTGGTGGTCGAAGGGCCGCAGGCGTTGATCGGTCAGGAAGTCTGGGGCACCGGGCGTGAGCTGGGTTTTTTCGCCGATGGCTCCCACGCGCAGTTCGTCAAACTGCCGGCCAAGGGCGTGGCGCATAAACCTTCGCATTTGAGTTTCACTCAGGCCGCCAGCCTCGGGGTGCCTTACACCACGGCGTGGGATGCGCTCGAGCGCAGTCTGGTCAGTGCGCAAACCCGTCTGCTGGTGATCGGCGGCGGGGCGGTGGCGACGGCGGCGCTGGCGCTGGCCAAGGTGCGCGGCGCGCAGTTGCTGGCGGCGGCGCGGCGGCCGGAGCAGGTCAAGGATCTGCAGGCGCAGGGTTATCAGACGATTCAGCTGGACAAGCCCGAGGAGCTGGGGGCGCAGGTCGATGCGGTGTATCGCGGCGGTGCCGATGTGATCTTCGACACCACCGGGTTCTGGCTGCCAGCGTCGGTGCCGGCGCTGGCACCGTTCGGGCGCATTGCGATCATCGCTGCGCCGGTGGACGGGCATGTGCAACTGCCCGCGCTGGCGCTCTATCGCAAGGGCGGTTCGGTGGTCGGCATCAACTCGTTGCTGTATGGCGTTGAAGCCTGCGCGGCGATGCTGGATCAGTTTGGCCGGTTCTTCGACGAAGACCTGCTGCCACTGCCGCAAGGGCTGGTCGAAGCGCCGCTGGCCGAAGGGCTGGCGCGGTATGCCGATGTGAATCAGGGCAGTGGCGACAAGGTCATCCTCATCCCGTAATGCGCTACAACCCTGTGGGAGCAAGACCGCTCCCACAGGGACCCTGGTGATTTCAGAGCGTACCTAGAACTGATAACCGACCCCCGCGTAATACCCCCAGCCATTTGAGCGCGCCCGGAAGTTGCCGTCGCCAAAATTCAGCTCGCTGCCATCCTCCCAGTTGCCGCCGTTGTGGAAATAACGGCCGACCAGGGTGAAACGCAGGTGCGTGAACGAGTACAGCAACACGTTGGTCGCCACCGTGGCATTGGCGGTGCGTGCCGGGTTGTCCTTGTGCAGGTCCGAGCCGAAATCGAAGTTGGTGAAGCCGATGTAGGTCAGCGAAGCGCCGTTGCTGAATTTGTCGATCGGCACGATGTACTTGAGCTGCGCGCGGTAGCCATCCCACGAATACTCGTTGCTGGCCCCGTAGTTTTCCCACTGGTAGCGCCCGTACAGGTTGGCCGACAGATTGACCCGCGAATGGGTGTCGATATCGGTGCCTAAACCGCTGTACAGCGTGTTGGCGCGGTTCTCTCTGCGGCTGCCGTGGTCGTAGATCCAGTCGAACGCCACGTACCATTCCTTGAACGGCCCGATGGCCAGGCTGCGCCCGGCGAGGTAGTCGATGGAGATGCGCGGCTCGTGCTCCATGAACACCGGCGAGCCATGGTCCCATACGCCTTTGTCGTGGCTGTTGCCGATGTTGAAGATCTTCGGAATGTCGATGTAGCCATACAGCTCGAACGGCCCCTTGCGCCCGAAGTACTCGTATTCCAGGTAAATGTCGTCGGCCGGTTGCGGGCCGAAGCTGATGTCCTTGCTGCCGATCAGCATCAGGTCCTGGTTGTACCAGTCCGACAGGTACGCGCCTTTTTGCGGCGGGCTGGCTTCAGGGCTGAGGGCTTCTCCCTGGGCGGATTCCTCGGGCAGGGCAGGTTGCGCCAGTGCGGTGTGACTGAGAACTCCGGTAACGCCGGCCAGTAGCAGGGAAACAGCAAAGGTGCGTGCACCGCGACGGCGGTGGCAGTAAGAAACGTACATTCAAAGTCCTTTTTGCAGATCAAGGCCCGAATGATGGGCCCTGTACGGTTTTGTAACGAAAATGCGGTCATTAGCGACTCGCAAACGTTTGCACAAGCCGTACCAGTTTTCCAAGTCACTGAAAAATCGATTGATTCACGGGTTTACCTGGCGATTCGATCAACTCCCCTTAAAAGCGCCTCAAATCGTCCTCAAGCCCTTGCTCAGAACGGCCGGAAGTATCGGCGCAGGGCCTTATCGCACAAAAGTATTAACACTATTTAACCGGTGCCCCATCGCAGGGCATCAACTAGCGTGTGTCTGGAATGGGACGGTTATCTGATGACCGTCATACGCTTGATACGCGTGCTGAATCTTGCCGCAGTTGCACGCTTCAAGGACGAAATCGACCACGAAAGGAGTAGCCCGTGGAAGCAAGGTTTGGTGTCGCCCTCGTTTCGCGTTTTTCCCCACTGTCCCTTGCTGTGCATCTGAGCGTCGCCGGACTGCTGTTCGGTGGTGTCAGCGAGCAGGCGTTCGCCACTTGCTCGGCGGCGGGTTCCACGATTACCTGTTCGGGTGTTCCGACCCTGCCGCTGTTTCTCAATGACTACAGCAGCGCCACCAGCGGCCTGACGGTCAACGTCAACTCGGGCGCGCAGATGAATGCGACGCTGGGCGGCAAGGTCATCAACCTGACCGGGGCCAATATCACCCTGAACAACTCCGGCACCGTCGACCCGGCCTTGCTGGGCCTGGTGTCGATCCTCAGTGGCGGTGCATTCATCGGCACCGGCGCGACCAGCACGGTCAGCGTGGTCAACAATGCCAGCGGGATCATGCGTGGCACGGGGATGTTGCTCGGCCTCAACCTGACCAGCATTGACGGCCTGGCTATCGGCGTGAACAACGCGGTGGCGGGTACCACGACCATCACCAACAACGGCACCATTACGTCCACCGGGCTGTCGGTCGGCGGCATCACCCTGGCCGATACCCCGGTGGTCGGGGTGTATGGTGGTTCGCAAGTCAACATGACCAACAGTGCCAGCGGCACGATCAACGGCCGGATTGCGTTCGAGACGTCGGCAGCAGGCAACACCTTCACCAACGCCGGTAACATCACCGGCGGCGTGTCGATGGGCGCGGGCAGCACCAACACCTTCTACGCGATCACCGGTTCCAGCGTTAACGTCGGTGACGGTGTGCAAGTGTCCGTCGGCCTCGGTGGCCTGGTCGGCATCAACCTGACCTTTGCCCCGACCGGCACCATCGATGGCGGCGCGGGCGGCACCAACACGCTGATCCTGCAAAACCCGATCGGCGTCGGTGGTGGCGTCACCGGGACCGGCACCGCGTCCAGCGCGACCTACGTCAACTTCAACAACCTGACCCTCAACAGCGGCACCTGGACCTTGCAGGGGCCGTTGGTCAGCGGGGCGACCACCCTCAATGGCGGTGTTGCGCAGTTCAACGACAACGCGGCGTTCGGCAGCGGTGTACTGACGTCCAACGGCGGGATCCTCCAGGCCAGTAACGCGGGACTGTCGCTGGCCAACCAGATCAATCTGGGCGCCAGCGGCCTGACCTTGCAGGGCATTAACGGCACCACCCTGAACGGCGTGATTTCCGGTACTGGCGGCCTGACCAAGATCGGCAGCGGCCAGCTCAACCTCAATGGCATCAACACCTACACCGGCAACACCGTGCTCAACGGCGGCACAGTGCTTGTGGGTAACAACTCGGCATTCAGCACTGGCGGCATTACGGTCGGCGGCGCTTCGAGCATCTCGGCAACGACGCCGATTTCGCTGGCCAACGCGATCACGCTCAACAGCACCCTGACCGCAACCGGCACCGGTGCGTTGACCCTGGGCGGGGTGATCAGCGGCGCCAGCAATCTGACCAAAACCGGCAGCGGCAGCCTGACCCTCAACGGCATCAACACCTACACCGGGAACACCAGCCTCAGCGCCGGCACCTTGCGCGTCGGCAACAACAACGCCTTGGGCACCGGGGTGCTCAACACCAGCAACGGCACCAGCCTCGACAGCACCGGCAACGTGACCCTGGCCAACAACGTCGGTATCACCGGTACGTTGAACGTGCTCGGCAGCAATGCCCTGACCCTGGCCGGCGTCCTGTCCGGCACCGGGGCGATCACCAAGAGCGGCAGCGCCAGCCTGACCCTGACCGGCAACAACACCAACAGCGGCAGCACCGCGCTCAACGGCGGCAGTTTGCTCGTCGGCAGCAACACCGCCCTCGGCACGGGCGCCTTGAACGCGGCGGCCGGCACCACTCTGGATGCGACCACCGCCGTGACCCTGGCCAACGCGGTGGCGCTGGCGGCGGATCTGACCATCGGCGGTACTCAGGCACTGGGCTTGAGCGGGGTCATCAGCGGCGCCGGCAACCTGATCAAGAACGGCACCGCGAACCTGACCCTCAGCGGCAACAACACCTTCTCCGGCGGCACGGCACTGAATGCCGGGACGCTGATCGTCGGCTCCAACACCGCGCTGGGCACCGGCGCGCTGACCACGGCGGCGGGCACCACCCTCGATGCCAGCACCACTGTGGCGCTGAGCAACGCCGTCGCCCTCGGCGGCAACCTGAACATTGGCGGCAGCGCCAACCTGACCCTCGGCGGCGTGGTCAGCGGCAGCGGCGGGCTGACCAAGAACGGCGCGGCGAACCTGATTCTCAACGGCACCAATACGTTCCTCGGTGCTGTTGCGTTGAACGCGGGCACCATCACCGCGGGTGCCAACGCTGCGCTGGGCAGCGGCAATATCACCGTCGGCGGCGCGGCGACCCTCGACAGCAATACCGCGGTGACGCTGAACAACAACGTGATTCTCAACAACAATCTGGGGATCGGCGGCAGCAATGCACTGACCCTTGGCGGGGTGATCAGCGGCGCCAGTCAATTGATCAAGAACGGCACGGCCAACCTGACCCTCAACGGCGCCAACACCTTCACCGGCGGCACTGCACTCAACGCCGGCAGCCTGACCGTCGGCAACGGCGCGGCACTTGGCACCGGCACGCTGACCGTGGGCGGGGCGGGCGGCACGCTCAACAGCAGCGCCAACGTGGCGCTGAACAACGCCATCGCGCTGAACGCCAACCTCACCACCGGCGGCGCCAACCCGCTGACCCTCGGCGGCGTGATCAGTGGCACCAGCAACCTGATCAAGACCGGTGCTTCAACCCTGACCCTGACCGGCAACAACACCTACACCGGCGCTACTTCGCTGAACGCCGGGACTCTGGTCGTCGGCTCCAACACCGCCCTCGGCACTGGCGTACTCAACGCCGCCAATGGCACCACGCTGGATGCCAGCACAGCGGCGAGCCTGGCCAACAACGTCAACCTCGGCGGCAACGTGACCATCGGTGGCAGCAACGCGCTGACCCTCGCGGGCGTGGTCTCCGGGGTCGGTGGCCTGACCAAGAGCGGCCCGGCCGACCTGATCCTCAACGGCGCCAACACCTACTTCGGCAACACCGCGCTGAACGTCGGCAAACTGATCGTCGGCAGCAACACCGCGCTGGGCAGCGGTGCACTCAACGCAGCGGCCGGCACCACGCTGGATACCAATACCGCCGTCACTCTGGGCAATCAGGTCAACCTCGCAGGCGCGCTCAATGTCGGCGGCAGCGCGGACCTGACCCTCACCGGCACCGTCGCCGGTGCCGGCAGCCTGGTGAAAGACGGTGCGGCCAATCTGAACCTCAATGGCACCAACACCTACGTCGGCGGCACCACCCTGAACGCCGGTACCCTGACCGTCGGCAACAGCTCGGCGCTCGGCACCGGCGCCTTGACCGTCGGCGGTGCGGCAACAATCGACAGCAGTTCGCCGCTGGTCAGTCTGGCCAACGCGGTCGTGCTGAATGCGGCGCTGAGCGTCGGCGGCACGCAGAACCTGACCCTCGGCGGCGTGCTCAGCGGCACCGGCCAACTGGTGAAAGACGGGGCGGCCAACCTGACCGTCAACGGCACCAACACCTTCAGCGGCGGCACCACGCTCAACGCCGGCAACCTGACCGTCGGCGCGCCCGGCGCATTGGGCAGCGGCACGCTCACCGTCGGTGGCGCCGCGACACTGGACAACAGCAGCGCCTTCACCCTCGGCAACAACATCACCCTTGATGCCGGGCTGACCCTGGCCGGTAACAACGGCCTGACTCTCAGCGGCGTGATCGACGGCGCCGGCAGCCTGACCAAGACCGGCCTGGACGACCTGACCCTCAGCGGCAACAACACCTTCACCGGTGCGCTGAACATTGCCGCCGGCAGCGTCACCACCGTGAGCAGCGGGGCGCTGGGCAACACCTCCGGCGCCAACGTCAGCGCCGGCGCCAGCCTCAATCTGGGCAGCAACGCCAGCCTCAACGGCCTGAGCGGCAGCGGCAGCGTACAGATCGGCGGCGGCAACACATTGACCGTGGGCGGAGTCAGCAGCACCAGCACCTTCGACGGCGACCTGAGCGGCAACGGCGGCCTGACCAAGGTCGGCACCGGCACCCTGAACCTGACCGGGATCAACGGCATCGTCGGCAACACCGCCGTCAACGGCGGCACCCTGAACCTCAGCGGTTCGCTGGCCAGTGCCCAGGTCAACGTCAATACCGGCGCCACCCTCACCGGCAACGGTTCGGCACTCGGCGCGATGACCATCAACAGCGGCGGTCACCTGGCCCTGTCGTCGGGTAATACACTCTCGGCCGGATCATTGACGCTCGCAGCCGGCAGCAATGTCGATGCGGCGCTGGGGACGCCATCGACCACGTCGCTGATGAACGTCGGCGGCAACCTCACCCTCGACGGTAATCTCAACGTCACCGATGCCGGTGGTTTCGGCGTCGGTGTGTATCGTCTGTTCAACTACACCGGTGCCCTGACCAATCTGGGCCTGGACGTTGCCAGCGTGCCGGTCGGTTATGGGCTGGGCGATCTGGTGGTGCAGACCGGGGTCGCCAATCAGATCAACATTCAGGTCTCGGCGCCGAATTCGGACATTCGTTACTGGGATGGCAGCCAGACCATCCCCAACGGCACTGTCGATGGCGGCAGCGGTACCTGGAACGGCGCCGGCACCAACTGGACCGACGCCAATGGTCTGGTCAATCAGACCTGGGCCGGCGACTTCGCGGTATTCCAGGGCACGGCCGGCACGGTATCGGTCAACGGCACGCAACTGTTCACTGGCATGCAGTTCCTCACCGATGGCTACAACGTGGTCAACGGCACCTCGGGACTGCTGACCGCCGTCAACGGCGCCGGCGGCACCACGGCGATGCGCGTTGATCCGGGCGTGACCGCCACGGTTGGGGTGAACATCGACGGCAGCGGCATCCTCAACAAACTCGACGCGGGCACCTTGGTACTCAACGGCGCCAACAGCTACACCGGCGGCACGCAACTCGATGGCGGCAAAATCGTGGTCGGCAGCAACACCGCGCTGGGCAGCGGTGCGTTGATCGCCAATGCCGGCACGCAACTGGACAGCAACACCGCCGTGACCCTGACCAACGCGGCCACGCTCAACGGTAACCTCACGATCGTTGGCAGCAACGCGCTGGCCCTTAACGGCGTGATCAACGGCACCGGCGGGCTGATCAAGAACGGCTCGGCCAACCTGACCCTCGGCGGCAACAACGCCTTCCTCGGCCCGGTGGCATTGAACGCGGGCGGACTGGTTCTGGCGTCGAACAGCGCGCTGGGTTCGGCCACTCTGAACGCGGCGAACGGCACTACCCTGGATGCCAACAGTGCTGTCACGGCGGGTAACGCGATCAACCTGGCGGGCAACCTCGGCATCGTCGGCAGCAACGATCTGACACTCAGCGGCGCGATCAATGGCGCCGGCAGCCTGACCAAGAACGGCGCGGCCAACCTGATCCTGAGCGGGGCCAACAACTTCCTCGGCGGCATCACCCTCAACGCCGGCACCCTGACCGCCGGCAGCAACGGCGCCCTCGGACTGGGCAACCTGACCGTGGCCGGTGCCTCGGCGCTGGACAGCAACACTTCGGTGTCGCTGGGCAACAACGTGGTGCTCAACGCCAATCTGACCAATACCGGCAACAGCGACGTAGCCCTCAGCGGCGTGGTCAGCGGCACCGGCGGTCTGATCAAGAACGGCGCCTCCAACCTGACCCTCAACGGCATCAACACCTACAGCGGCGGCACCACGCTGAACGCCGGCACCGTGACCCTTGGCACCGCGGCGGGCCTGGGCTCCGGCGCAGTGACCGTGGCGGGCGCTTCGACCCTCGACACCACGGCGCCACTGGTGCTGGCCAACAACGTCAACGTCAATGCCAACCTGAGCGTGGCCGGTAACAATAACCTGACCCTCGGTGGCGTGATTGCCGGGGCCGGCACCCTGACCAAAAACGGTCTGGCCGACCTGACGCTGTCCGGCAACAACACCTTCAGCGGCACTTTCGATGTGCAGTCCGGCAGCCTGACCACCCTGGGCAACTCGGCACTGGGCACCAACGCCGGAGTCAATCTCGGCGCTGCGGCGACCCTCAACCTCGGCGGTTCCGGCAGCCTCGCCAGCCTGACCGGCAGCGGCACTGCACTGATCGGCGGCGGCAACACGCTGAGCATCGGCGGCAACAACGCCAGCAGCATTTTCGGCGGTGTGCTCACCGGCACCGGCGAGTTGAGCAAACTCGGCACCGGCACGCTGACCCTGACCGGCCTCAACAGCCTGACCGGCAACACCACGGTCAACGCCGGCACCTTGAACGTCAGCGGCTCGCTGGACAGCGCCAGTGTGCTGGTCAACAGCGGCGGCACTCTGACCGGCGGCGGTTCGCTCGGCGGGGCCGTGACCGTGGCGGATGGCGGTCATCTGGCCGGCGCTACCGGCAGCACGCTGTCGGTGAATTCGCTGGTGTTCAACGCCAACTCCAACTTCGATGTCGGCCTCGGCACACCGGTGTCCGGTGGCGGCAACGCGCTGGTCAACGTCGGCGGTAACCTGACCCTCGACGGCACCCTCAACGTCAGCGACATCGGCGGCTTCGGCAGCGGCGTGTACCGGTTGATCAACTACACCGGCGGCCTGACCGACAACGGCATGCTGATCGGCACCGTGCCGGGCAGCGTCACCCCGGGCGACCTGACCCTGCAAACCGCACTGGCCAACCAGATCAACCTTTTGGTCACCGCACCAGGCGTTACCGTGCAGTTCTGGGACGGCAACCAACTGGTCGCCAACGGCTCGGTGGATGGCGGCAGCGGCACCTGGGGTACCGGCACCACCAACTGGACCGACGTCAACGGCACCACCAATCAGGCCTGGACCAACAACTTCGCGGTGTTCCAGGGCACGGCGGGCACCGTCACGGTCAACGGCGCGCAAACCATCACTGGCATGCAATTCGTCACCGATGGCTACAACCTGCAGAACGGCACGGCCGGTTCGCTGAATCTGGTCAACGGGTCGCTGGGCAATGCCACCGTTCGGGTCGATCCGAACGTCACCGCCACCGTGGGCGTGGCGCTCAACGGCGCCGGCACACTGGGCAAATACGACACCGGCACCCTGGTGCTCAACGCCGCCAACGGCTACACCGGCGGCACCGCGCTCAATGGCGGCAAGATCGTGGTCGGCAACAACGCCGCCCTCGGCACCGGCGTGTTGACCGCCGCCAACGGCACGGCGCTGGACAGCAACACCGCGGTCAGCCTGGCCAACGCCGTGGTGCTCAACGGCGGACTCACCGTCACCGGCGCCAACGCATTGACCCTCGGCGGTGTGGTCAGCGGCAGCGGCAGTCTGATCAAGACCGGCGCATCGAGCCTGACCCTCAACGGCAGCAACACCTACAGCGGCGGCACTCAACTGTCCGGCGGCTCGCTGATCCTGGGCAACAACAGCGCGATCAGCAGCGGCGCCCTCAGCGTGCTGGGCAACGGCACCCTCGACAGCACCAGCGCGCTGCAACTGGCCAACGCCATCAACCTGGGTGCGGAATTGACCCTGGCCGGCAACCAGAACACCACGCTGCTCGGTGCGATCACCGGCAGCGGCAGCCTGGTGAAAAACGGCAGTGGCGACCTCGTTCTCAGTGGCGCCAACACCTACAGCGGCGGCACCACGCTGAACGGCGGCAGCACCCGTGGCGACACCAGCAGCCTGCAAGGCGCCATCGTCAACAACGCAGCGCTGACCTTCGAGCAGAACAGCGACGGCAGCTACACCGGCAATCTGACCGGCGCCGGCAACCTGAACAAAACCGGCACCGGCGCCTTGCTGCTGACCGGCAACAACACCTTCACCGGCAACACCGCGGTGCAGGCCGGTGCGCTGAACGTCAACGGTGTGCTCAACAGTGCCAACGTCAACGTGGCCAGCGGGGCGAAAATCGGCGGCAGCGGCGTGTTCGCAGGCACCGTGCAACTGGCCGACGGTGCGACGCTGACCGGTGGCGGCGCTGCAACGCCGTTGTCGGTGGGTTCGCTGGCATTGTCTTCAGGCACCAACCTGGACTTCAGCCTCGGCTCGGCCGCCAGCTCCACAACCGTGGTCAACGTCGCGGGCAACCTGACCCTCGACGGCACGCTGAACATCAGCAATGCCGGCGGCTTCGGCACCGGGGTCTATCAACTGTTCAGCTACGGCGGCAGCCTGACCGACAACGGTCTGGTCTACGGCAGCCTGCCGGTGTCGGCGGCCAATCTGACCCTGCAGACCGCGCTGGCCAATCAGGTCAACCTGCTGGTGCAGAACACTCCGGGTGAAGTGCAGTTCTGGAACGGCGGCACCACCAATCCGGATGGCAGCATCGGTGGCGGCAGTGGCGTGTGGGGCCCGGGCACCAACTGGACCGATCCGAGCGGAACCCAGGCGCTGGCATCGAACGGTCAGTTCGCTGTGTTCGGCGGGCAGAGCGGCACAGTCACGGTGCAAGGCAATCAGAACTTCACCGGGTTGCAGTTCCTGTCCAGCGGTTACAGCCTGGTTCCAGGCGCTGGCGGTACGCTGACCCCGGTCAACGGCCCGGCCGGCAGCCTCGCGCCGGTGCGGGTGAATGCCGGTGGCAGCGCGGAAATCTCCGCACCGCTGGTGGGCACTGGCGGTATCGAGAAGCTGGATTCCGGCACTCTGATCCTCAGCGGCGCCAACACTTACAGCGGCGGCACCACGGTCAGCGGCGGTACGCTGATCGGCAATACCACCAGCCTGCAAGGCAACATCCTCAACAACGCATCGCTGGTGTTCCAGCAGAACACCAACGGCCAGTTCAACGGACGCCTCAGCGGTGTCGGCGCCCTGGCCAAACGCGGTGCCGCGCGCCTGCTGCTGACCGGTGATCAACCCTTCAGCGGCACCGTGGCGGTGGACCAGGGCGTGCTGCAAGTCGGCAGCCGCGCGGCGCGGGCCTCGCTTGCCGGGCAGGTCACCGTGGCCAACGGCGCGGGCCTGAGCGGCAATGGCAGCGTCGGTTCGGTAGTCAACCATGGCGTGGTGGCTTCCGGTGGCGAGGATGGCACCTTGAGTGTCGCCGGCAACCTGAGCAACGCCGCTGACGGTGTGCTGGCCCTGACGGTCAGCTCGCCGACCGCCACACCACTGGCGGTCGGTGGTACCGCCACCCTGGGCGGCGGTCTGCAGGTCAACAGCCTGGCGCCGTTCACCGGCAATACCGTGTACTCGCTGATCACCGCCGGTGGCGGAGTGACCGGCACCTTCAGCGCCGCCGACCTGCCGCAATACGCGTTCCTCAATACTGCGCTGGTGTACGACGCTAACGCGGTGAACCTGGTGGTCAGCCGCAACGGCAATTCGTTCGTCGACGTCGCCGCCACCCGCAACCAGCGCAATACCGCCTCGGCGTTGATGCGCAACGGCGCGGCGGGCGCTGCGTTGCAGAACGAAATCATCAACCTCAGCGTGGCCGGGGCACGTAACGCCTTCGACAACCTGTCGGGGGAAATCCATGCCAGCACCGCCAGCGCAATCCTCGAGGATTCGCGCTACGTGCGGGACGCGGTCAACGACCGTATGCGCCAGCCGTCGTGCAGCGCGCCGGACGATCCACGTCGCGCCCTGGCTCCTAGCGAAAACCAGCTGAGCAGCAATGGTTGCCACGGCGAAATGGTCGGCTGGGCCCGCGCGCTCGGCGCCTGGGGCGAGTCGGACGGCGATAGCAACAGCGCGAAACTGGATCGCAACCTGAGCGGTTTCATGCTCGGCACCGACAAGCAGCTCGACGACCAATGGCGCGTCGGCATGGCCGCCGGCTACACCCGCAGCGATCTGGATGCCCATGATCGTCGTTCGAATGCCACGGTCGAGAGCTACCACCTGGCGGCGTACCTCAACTCGCAATTCGATGCTTTGGCAGTGCGCCTCGGCGCGGCGTACAGCTGGCATGACATCGAGACCAAACGCGACGTCAGCGTCGGCGCCTACAACGATCGGTTGAAGGCCAATTACGACGCCCGCAGCGCCCAGGTGTTCGGTGAAGTCGGCTATGCCATCGAAGCGGCCGGGATCGCTCTGGAACCGTTCGCCGGTCTGGCGTACGTCAACTACGACAGCGACAAGGCCAAGGAGAAAGGTGGAGTGGGGCGCCTGCGCGCCGAGTCCGATCAGGACATCACCTTCTCGACCCTGGGCGTGCGCGCCGGCAAGGTCATCACCCTGGCCAACGGCGGGCAATTCACCCCGCGCGCAGCCCTCGGCTGGCGGCATGCCTTCGGTGATACCAAGCCTGACGCCGACCTGACCTTCATCGACGGCGGCGCCTCGTTCAACACCCAGGGCGTGCCGATTGCCAAGGACAGTGCGGTGGTCGAAGCGGGTGTGGACTTCCAGATCAGCCCGACCGGCAAACTCGGTATCGGTTACTCGGGGCAGCTGTCGAACGAGAGCAACGACCATGCGATGACCATCAGCTTCAGCCTCGGGTTCTGATTCAGGAGCGAAGCACTTCAGCCGCCCGTAAGGGCGGCTTTTTTTTGCCCGCCGGCCCCTCTGCTAGAATCCCTCCCACTGCCTCCCGGAGACTGCCCCCATGCCCGAGCCCATCCGTCTGACCCAATACAGCCACGGCGCCGGCTGTGGCTGCAAGATTTCGCCCAAGGTGCTGGAAGTGATTCTGGCCGGCAGCGGGGCGCAGAACCTTGATCCGAAACTGTGGGTCGGCAACGCGTCGCGCGATGACGCGGCGGTGTATGAAATCGATGCCGAGCGCGGGGTGGTCTCGACCACGGATTTTTTCATGCCGATTGTTGATGACCCGTTCGACTTCGGCCGGATCGCCGCCACCAATGCGATCAGCGATATCTACGCCATGGGCGGCGATCCGTTGATGGCGATTGCGATCCTCGGCTGGCCGGTCAATGTGCTGGCGCCGGAAGTGGCGCGGGACGTGATACGGGGTGGGCGAGCAGTGTGCGATGCGGCGGGGATTCCACTGGCCGGCGGGCATTCGATCGATGCGCCGGAGCCGATCTTCGGTCTGGCCGTCACGGGGCTGGTGGAGAAGCGCTTCATGAAACGCAACGACACCGCCACCGCCGGTTGCCTGCTGTACCTGACCAAACCATTGGGCATCGGCATCCTCACCACCGCCGAAAAGAAGGGCAAGCTGCGCCCCGACGACATCGGCGTGGCCCGGGACTGGATGTGTACGCTGAACAAGCCCGGCAGCCGTTTCGGCAAACTGGCCGGGGTCACCGCCATGACCGACGTCACCGGGTTCGGGCTGCTCGGGCACCTGGTGGAAATGGCCGACGGCAGTCACCTGACAGCACGCATTTTTTACGACCGGGTACCGCGTCTGGCGAGTGTGGAGTATTACCTTGAACAGGGCTGCGTGCCGGGTGGCACCTTGCGCAATTTCGACAGCTATTCGAGCCGCGTCGGGCGGGTCCAGGAATTGCACAAGCGAGTGCTGTGCGATCCGCAGACCAGCGGCGGTCTGCTGGTGGCCGTGACGCCTGAAGGCAATGCCGAATTCCTCGCCGTCGCTGCCGAACTCGGCCTCGCGCTTGAGCCGATCGGTGAGTTGATCGGGCGACAGAGCCATGCGGTCGAGGTGAATTGATGTCCATCGACGTCACCGACTACCGCGACATCTTCCTCAACGACCGGCCGCTGATGGACGCCCGTGCGCCGGTCGAGTTTCACAAGGGCGCGTTTCCAGGGGCGGTCAATCTGCCGCTGATGAATGACATCGAGCGCCAGCGGGTCGGCACTTGCTACAAGCATCACGGTCAGCAGGCAGCCATTGAGCTGGGCCATCAACTGGTGTCCGGCCCGGTGAAGGAAGAGCGTATCCAGGCCTGGGCGGAGTTTGCCCGGACGCATCCCGAGGGTTATCTGTATTGCTTTCGTGGCGGCCTGCGTTCGCAAATCGTGCAGCAGTGGCTGAAGTCGGAAGCCAGCATCGATTACCCGCGTATCGGCGGTGGCTACAAGGCACTGCGGGGTTTTCTGATCGACACCCTCGAATCAGCCTTGACCGACTGTGATTTCGTGTTGCTGGGCGGCATGACCGGCACCGGCAAGACCGAAGTGCTGGCGCAACTGCGCAACAGCGTGGATCTGGAAGGCCATGCCAATCACCGGGGCTCAAGTTTCGGCAAGCGCGCCACCGGTCAGCCGTCGAACATCGATTTCGAGAATCGGCTGGCCATCGACTTGCTGAAAAAACGCGCCGCCGGCATCGATCAGTTTGTGCTGGAGGATGAGAGCCGGGTGGTGGGCAGCTGCGCGCTGCCCTTGCCGTTGTATCAGGGCATGCAGCAGTACCCGATGGTCTGGCTGGAAGATCGTTTCGAGCAGCGCGTCGAGCGGATCCTGCGCGATTACGTGGTGGATTTGTCTGCCGAGTTTCAGGCTGTGCATGGGGACGAAGGCTTCGGGCGGTTTTGCGAGCGCTTGCTGGAGAGCCTCGACAACGTGCACAAACGCCTGGGCGGCGAGCGGCACCGACGGATGCGGGTGTTGATGGAAGAGGCGCTGGCAGAGCAGGGCCGCAGTGGGGCAGTGGAGTTGCATCGCGCTTGGATCGAGGGTTTGCTGCGCGAGTATTACGACCCCATGTATGTGTTTCAGCGCGAGAAGAAGGGCGGGCGGATCGAGTTTGCGGGGGAGCGGCGGGCTGTTATCGAGTACCTGCGTCAACGGGTCAAACCCCCGGCCTGAAGGGGCCCGAGCAGGCCCCGGGCAAATTCAGGTCGGACAGCTTTCCTGGCCGTTATCCAGCCCCTGTTTGTAGCTGTGGCTCTGCAGGCTGGCCTTGCCGTTGTGCCAGGTCAGGGTCAGCACATACAGCGAGTCGTAGTCGCTGGATTCCCAGTCATCGGTGATTTTCTGTTTTCCGCCTACCGCATTGCCGGCAACCTTGTTGATCAATTCAGGAAGGTAACCATGGGACCATGCGGTGTAGATGGTCGAGTTGTGGTACTTGTCGTCGGTCAGTTCCCGGGCCAGGTCGCTGGTGTCGTTGGCCGAGAACTCGATGTTCACCGGCAGGCCGAGTTTGATCGCGGCGGGGCTGATGGTCATCAGCGGGCGGATGTAGCTGTAGGAGTTGTCCAGTTCGCCTTCCTCGACATTGCGCGTTGGGTTGGCGGCGAACACGTAGTCGGCCTTGCCGAATTTTTCCGGCAGCAGGGTCGACAGGTCGATCGCCCGGTTCAGGCCCTGGCAGTTGAGCTGGCCGAGACCACCGGCCGGTTTCTCGGCATGGCGCAGGAACACCAGGGTCTGGGTGCCGTCCACCGGTTGCGCACGGCTTTCGCTGGATTCCAGCGACAGGAACAGCGCGCTGACCGCCAGCAGGGTGGGCAGGGCCACATACGCGCGATGTTTGAAGCGGTTGGCGACTTTCATCAAGTTCGTCATGGGATAAGGCGTCTTCAGTCTGTTCGGTTAAGGCTGACAAACCTCTGCACCGGGGCACGCGCGCCGGCTGTTTTCCCTGTCATCACTGGCTTGCTTGGAGCCCCCTGAGGCCCGTTTGGTTCGATCCGCTTGAGTGCGCCGCACTTTACCGTTGAGGCTGCGCGGTTGGAGGGAAGGTTAACCACAGGATGTTGCGGATTTAAGTAAGCCGGCGGGCGAGGGCGTAAAGAACCCGAGCCAGAGCGCTGTTCGTGGATTATGCTCAGGCCTTTCATTTTGTGACTGGATGCTACACATGACTGATCTGTCCGCGTTCCCGATCACCCAGAAATGGCCGGCGCAGTACCCTGACTGGATTCAGCTTTATTCCCTGCCGACCCCCAACGGCGTCAAGGTCTCGATCATGCTCGAAGAAATCGGCCTGCCCTACGAGCCGCATCGCGTGGGCTTCGATACCAACGACCAGATGTCTCCGGAATTTCTGTCGCTGAACCCGAACAACAAGATTCCGGCGATCATCGACCCCCACGGCCCCGAGGACAAACCGCTGCCGTTGTTCGAGTCCGGCGCGATCCTGATCTACCTCGCCGACAAGAGCGGCCAGTTGCTGGCCCAGGAAGGCGCGCTGCGCTACGAAACCATTCAGTGGCTGATGTTCCAGATGGGCGGCATCGGCCCGATGTTCGGCCAGCTCGGTTTCTTCAACAAATTCGCCGGCAAGGATTACGAAGACAAGCGTCCCCGTGACCGCTACGTCGAGGAAAGCCGCCGCCTGCTCAACGTCCTGAACACCCGCCTGGAAGGGCGCGACTGGATCATGGGCGAGCGCTACACCATCGCCGACATCGCCACGTTTCCGTGGGTGCGCAACCTGATCGGGTTCTACGAGGCAGGCGATCTGGTCGGCATCAACAACTTCCCGAACGTCACCCGGGTGCTGGAGCGCTTCCTCACGCGGCCGGCGGTTGTGCGCGGCCTGACCATTCCTTCCTGATTTCAAGGTTAAACACCCGACCCTGTGGGAGCTGGCTTGCCAGCGATGAGGCTGTCACAGTCAACATCGATGTTGATTGACCCATTGCTATCGCTGGCAAGCCAGCTCCCACAGGTCATCGGGTGGTTCTGATGATTATTGCGTCTTGGGTAATGCACTGTTGATTGATCCAGGTTTGTACCCCGTCCCCCGCAAGGCATAAGCTTCGCCCCCTACGACTTTCGTCTCATCCGCTGTTTTCAGGAAAGGCCCCATGTCCAGTCAGTTCCCCGAAGCACGTCCACGCCGTCTGCGCCGCAATGCGAGCCTGCGCAGCCTGTTCCAGGAAACCGAGTTTTCCCTCAACGATCTGGTGCTGCCGATCTTCGTCGAAGAAGAGATCGACGACTTCGTGCCGATCAAGAGCATGCCCGGCGTGATGCGCATTCCCGAGCGCAAACTGGCCGGCGAAATCGAGCGTTACGCCCGCGCCGGGATCAAATCGGTGATGACCTTCGGCGTGTCCCATCACCTGGACGCCAACGGGAGCGACACTTGGCGCGAAAACGGGTTGGTGTCGCGCATGTCGCGAATCGCCAAGGACGCCGTGCCGGACATGATCGTGATGTCCGACACCTGCTTCTGCGAGTACACCGACCATGGCCATTGCGGCGTGATGCACAACCATGAGGTCGACAACGACCAGACCCTGATCAACCTCGGCAAACAAGCGGTGGCAGCAGCCCGTGCTGGTGCTGACGTGATCGCGCCGTCGGCAGCGATGGACGGTCAGGTGCGGGCGATTCGCCGGGCACTGGACGACGCCGGCTTCACGCAGATTCCGATCATGGCCTACTCGACCAAATTCGCCTCGGCGCTCTACGGCCCGTTCCGCGAGGCCGGTGGCAGCGCGTTGAAAGGCGATCGCAAAAGCTATCAGATGAACCCCATGAACCGCCGCGAAGCCCTGCGCGAATCGTTGCTCGACGAGCAGGAAGGTGCCGACGCGCTGATGGTCAAACCGGCCGGCGCGTACCTGGACATCATCCGCGACATCCGCGAAGCCTCGAACCTGCCGCTGGCGGCTTATCAGGTCAGCGGCGAGTACGCGATGATCAAGTTCGGCGCCCAGGCCGGGGCCATCGACGAAGATCGCGTGGTGCGCGAAAGCCTCGGCGCGATCAAGCGCGCGGGTGCGGATCTGATCTTCACCTACTTTGCGATGGACCTGGCCCTGGCCGGGATTTAAGCAACACCACAAAACCCAATGTGGGAGCGAGCTTGCTCGCGATATCGGCGTATCAGACAACCCTGCATTGACTGACAGACCGCTATCGCGAGCAAGCTCGCTCCCACAGTGGTTTGTGGTGTTCTGAATCAGGTGAAAAACGGCCGGATCCCGTGGTCACGGAAATACCGCTCGATCACCTTCGGATCCGCGCTGTTGTCGGCAATCGCCACGTAGGTATCAGGGCGCAGCAGGTAAAAGCCGTTGCGCCCCAGGCCCGCCGTTTCAAACGCCGGACGCCAGTCGAACACGTGCAGCGGCAAGTGATGTTCATTGCACCAGGCGATCATCTCGTCGCTGGTGTCGCCGTACACATGCACCTGCCAGCTCGGATGGCGCAACGGCTCGTAATTGTCCCCCTCGCCATCATGGGCCCACGGCAAGCGGTCACCGCCGTGGACGTGCCCGGCCACGCCTTCGCTCAATGCCATGCCCCGATAGTTGACGGTGATCTGCGACACCGTGCGAAACAGGAACTCGCGGCTGCTCTCGAATGAGGCCATTTTCGGAATCAGGAACGGCGCCAGCCGGGTGCGTAACAGGTCGGCCATGCGGCCTTCGGCGGTGACGAAGCTGAAGACCTTGTCGGTGGTCGACACCAGTCGCCGGGCGAAGGCGATGCGTTCGGTTTCATAGCTGTCGAGCAGTGTGGGCGTGGCTGCGCCGCCGAGCACTGCCGCGAGTTTCCACGCCAGATTGATCGCATCGCCGATGCCGGTGTTCATGCCCTGACCGCCGGCCGGACTGTGCACATGCGCCGCATCGCCGAGCAGAAACGCCCGGCCCTGGCGAAAGTGATCCGCCACCCGATGATGTACGCGGTAGGTGGAGAACCAGTTGACGTCCTCGATGTGCACGTTCAGGTGTTCGATGGCGCGATTGCTGACATCCGAGAATTCCAGGGTTTCGGCGCGATCCGCACGTTCGTCGCGCACGGTGCCGATCAAGCGCGCACGGCCTTCACCGGCCAGCGGGAACACCGCGAGAAAGTCCGCCTCATCCAGATCCAGATGCAACTCGCCATTGAGCGCCGGGCCGCTGGCCCGCACATCGGCGACGTAGAAAATCTGCTGATAGGTGCCGCCGGGAAAACCGGTGTCGAGGGTTTTGCGCACAACCGAACGAGCGCCGTCACACCCGGCCAGATAGCAGGCCTGGCAGATTTCCTGCTCGCCATCCGGCAGGCGCAAATGCGCGGTGAGGCCATCGCCGTTTTCCGTGAAGCTCTCCAGCGTGGTGTTGCGTTCGACGGTCACGTCGTAGTCTTCGAGGCGGTCTATCAACAGCCGCTCGTGTTCGTCCTGCGGGTACATTTCCAGAAAGGCATAGGGCGTCAGGCCTTCGCCGATGCGGTTGAGCGGCAGCTGCGCCACGGGTTTGCCCTTGACCCAGAAATTCGCCGCCGCCACCCGGTGACCGTTGCGCACCACCGCGTCGGCCAGATCCAGTTGCCGGTACAGCTCAAGGGTGCGCGCCTGCACCGCCAGCGCCCGCGAAGTGGTGCCCGGAGCGGAAGCTTTGTCGATGATGCGCACGCGCACGCCCAGTTTGCTCAGCCACAGGGCCAGCACCAGCCCGGTGGGGCCCGCGCCGATGATCAGAACATCACTGCGGTTCATGGTCTGTCCTCCTCGCGTGTCCTGATCCGAGACGTGCAACTAAGTGTGCAGCAGCAAGTATGGATCAGACGGCGAGGGCGGCCAGTCGGCCTGCCAGACGGGACGATGGAACAGCGCCGCCGGCCCGCAGTCCTATCCTGCACCCTGCGATTGAGCGTAGGGTTAACCCGGCTCAACGGACTGGATGAAGCGTTATGCACACCCCTCGATTATTCGTCAGCCTCGCCGCGCTGCTGGTACTGGCCGGTTGCGCCGGTCAACGCAGCGAAGAACCGGCGCCGCGCCCGCCCGCCGAGGTCAAGGCGCAGATCGTGCGCCTGCTGCCAGCAAAAACCGTTGACCGCCAAGGCTGGGCCACCGACATCTACGCCGCGTTCGCGGCCCAGGGCATCAGCCCGACCACACAGAATCTGTGTTCGGTGCTGGCCGTCACCGAGCAGGAATCCACTTTCCAAGTCGATCCGCCGGTACCCGGCCTGGGCAAGATCGCCCGTGACGAAATCGACCGCCGCGCCGCCAAGGTGCATATCCCGAGCCTGTTGGTCAGCGGTGCCTTGCAGGTGCGCTCGCCCAACGGCAAGACCTACAGCGAACGCCTGAGCGCCGCCCGCAGCGAAAAGGAATTGAGTGCGATTTTTGACGACTTCATCGGCTCGGTGCCGATGGGCCGCACGCTGTTCAGCGGTTTCAACCCGGTGCACACCGGCGGGCCGATGCAGGTCAGCATCGAATTCGCCGAACAGCACGCCAAGGACTATCCGTACCCGGTGGACGGGACGATTCGCCGCGAGGTATTCAGCCGTCGCGGCGGGATGTATTTCGGCATCGCCCATTTGCTCGGTTATCCGGTGAGTTACCGCGAACCTTTGTACCGCTTCGCCGACTTCAACGCCGGCTGGTACGCCAGTCGCAATGCGGCGTTTCAGAACGCGGTCAGCCGGGCGTCGGGGATTCCGCTGGCGCTGGATGGCGACCTGATCCGCCCGGGCGCGATCATGCCGGGCAGCACTGAACTGGCGGTGCGCGCCCTCGGCAAATCACTGGGCATGCGCAATCCGGTGATCCGCGATCAACTGGAGAAGGGCGATAGCCTGGCCTTCGAGGAGACCAAACTGTATCAACGGGTCTTCGAGCTGGCGGAGCGTGCGGAAGGCAAGTCACTGCCCCGTGCGGTGTTGCCGGGCATCGTGCTGCAGAGCCCGAAGATCACCCGCAAACTGACCACGGCGTGGTTTGCCAAACGGGTCGACGAGCGTTATCGGCGCTGCATGGCCAAGGGCTGAGGACGATCAAAAAGGTATAAAAAAACCCGGCTGACGGGAGCCGGGTTTTTTCTGGGTTGTTGCGGTCAAGCCATTCATTCAAGCAACGCGGCTTTCGATCAGACGATCCGAGCCACCTTCAGCAACGCGGCGTTCAATCAGACGATCCGAGCCACCTTCAGCAACGCGGCGTTCAATCAGACGATCCGAGCCACCTTCGGCAACGCGGCGTTCAATCAGACGGTCCGAACCACCTTCGGCAACGCGGCGTTCGATCAGACGATCCGAACCACCTTCGGCAACGCGGCGTTCGATCAGACGATCCGAACCACCTTCGGCAACGCGCTGTTCGATCAGACGATCCGAACCGCCTTCGGCGATCATGGTGTGGGCCGGTTTGGCGGCAAATGCGTTGAAGGCCAGAACCGAGAGGGCAATGCTGAGGATGACTTGGCGTTTCATGATTGTGTGCTCCGGGGGTGTTGTTTGTTTGGTATGGAGCCGATGTTACGCCCGGGATTTTTTAAGAGAACTTCATTGACGTGATGGTGAACATCGACGTCGATGATGGTTTGTCACAGCACCTTCACTGCGCGGCCAATTGCCTGGATCGGCCCGGTGGGTTTACCGATCGGCGAGCCGTTGGCGCCTTCCAGCGTCAGCTCGAACAATTGGTTAGGTTGCAGCGGCGGCAGTTTGTCCAGCGGGATCGACAGCGCTTGCCCTGGCTTGACCAGCCCCAGCGACACCGGACCCTGCCAGCTGTCGGCCTTGGTCCAGAATTCCAGCGCCTTGTCCGTCGGCACCTCGACCACGCCCAGCGGAATCAACTGAATCTCCCGCGGACTGCTGGCCTGGATCACCCAGCCCGGCGCCTTGTCCTGCGGGGCGACCAGCACCACCAGAAAGCTTGGTTTCGGCGTGGTCTGGGTCAACAGGATCGAGCCCAATAACAAGGTTGCAGCCAGTCCGGCAGCGCTCAAGCCGCGCCACAGCGACAGACGGTTCCACCAGGAAATCTCTGGCGCCCTCTTATGGGTGAGTTGCCCGACACTGCGTTCGATGCGTTGCCACAACTGCGACGAGGGCTGATGCGCCGGCGCGAGGTCGGTCAGTTCCAGCAGGCGCCGTTCCCAGGCGTCCACGGCCGCTTGCAGCTCGGGCTCGTTGGGCAACCGCCGTTGCACTTCGGCGCGCGCTTCGGCCGAGAGGGTGCCGAGCACGTATTCGCTGGCCAGTTCATCGCGTTCCTGCGCCGATTCGGTGGTCATCCCATGCACTCCCGCAACGCATTGAGGCTGCGCTTGATCCAGGCTTTGACGGTGCCCAGCGGCGTGTCGAGGCGTTGGGCGATCTGTGCGTGGCTGTAACCGTCGACGTAGGCGTGAAGGATGCAGCGGCGGCGTTGCGGTTCCAGTTGATGCAGGCAGCGATGGATGCGGGTCGATTGCGCCAGCGCATCGAAGTCGTCATCAATCGCCGGAGATTCGTTGCTGTCGTTCAACGGCGTTTCCCGGTCGTGATTGCGCAGCACATTCAGCGCCAGATGGCGGGTCACGCTGAACATCCAGCCTCGGGCCGAACCGCGCGCCGGATCGAAACCCGCCGCGCCGGCCCAGATCTTGATGAATGCGTCGTGAACGATGTCTTCGGCCAGCGCCGTGTCGCGCACCAGACGTCGGGCCACACCGAGCAGCCGCGGACTTTCCTGCACATACAATTCGCGCAGGGCCCCGCGCTCGCCGCGAGCACAGGCGGCGAGGCGGGCTTCGTAATCGAACGCGGTTTCGGGTAATGGCATGTCCTGCAATCTAGCAAGCATCGAGCAAACGTCCAGTCAGGCTCAGTTCGCGGCCCAGAAAATGTAGTCGGCCTGGTACTTCACCACTTCCTGTTTGCCCTTGTTCGCCGCCGTGCATTCGCTGCCCGGCGCCACGCCGCCCTTGAGCGCGACGCGCTGGATGTAGCTCACGCCGCTCATCGCGCCTTTGCCCTCGGCGGGGTTGGCCTTGACCAGCTGATAGGGCAGGTTGCCCGGGCTCGATGGCGCTACGGCCAGTTGCGTGCCGGTGACTTTCGAACCGTCCTTTGCCTGCCAGGTGGCGGGCGGGCCGAAGTAGGTGCCGACCTGTTTGCCGCTGCGATCGTTGAGCACCGCTTTCGGGCCGACGAACACCCACTCGGTCTGGCCGGCGACATTGGCCTTGTCCCGGCATTCGTAGGTGATCTCGCCGACCCCGGTGGTTTCCATCGCGATCTTGTGACCGTCCGGCACCTTGATCGCATCGGGATAACTGCTTTGGGCAAAGCTTGTCGAGGCGACGGCGAGCAAACCGGTGAAGCCGATCAGTTGGGTGATGTTCATCAGTGTTTCTCCGAAAAAGGGTAAACCGCTGACAGCCGAAAGAGGGCTGTTACAGGGACTACCCGCGACGGAGGCGTTTGGATGCAGGGCCCGACAAATAATTTTGAAAACACTGCAACCCCGCTCCCACAGGGATCTTCAGCATTGGTCAGATTGTTGTAACCAGCTCTTTCCCGGTTTTTGCCAATGCCAGGCCGGAGGCCTTCAGGAGTTCCTGAGTGTAGGCATGCTGCGGCGCCGCAAAAATCTCCCGGGACGACCCCTGTTCCACCACCTTTCCGTCCTTGATCACCATCAAATCGTGCGCCAGTGCATGCACCACCGCCAGGTCATGGCTGATGAACAGGTACGTCAGCCCATGGCGGATCTGCAATTGCCGCAACAACTCCACCACCTGTTTCTGCACCGTGCGGTCCAGCGCCGAGGTCGGTTCGTCGAGCAGAATCAGCGTCGGTTCCAGCACCAGCGCCCGGGCGATGGAAATGCGCTGGCGCTGGCCGCCGGAGAATTCGTGGGGATAGCGATGGCGGCTCTGCGGGTCGAGGCCGACTTCCTTCAAGACGCGGATCACCGCAGCCTCACGTTCTTCGGGCGTGCCGATGCCGTGGGTCAGCAGGCCTTCGGCAATGATCTGCTGCACCGACATCCGTGGGCTGAGGCTGCCGAACGGGTCCTGGAACACTACCTGAATCTGTCGGCGCAACGGGCGCATCAAGCGCTGATTGAGCAGGCTCAGTTGCTTGTTGCCGAAGCAAATCTCGCCCTCGGATTCCACCAGCCGCAGAATCGCCTGGCCCAGCGTCGATTTGCCCGAGCCGGACTCGCCGACGATCCCCAGGGTCTTGCCCCGTTGCAGCCGGAAACTCACGCCGTCCACGGCCTTGATGTATTGCTGGGTGCGGCTGAACAACGCCTTGGGCAGCGGGAACCAGACTTTCAGATCGTCCACCTCCAGCAGGTTGTGATCATAGCGACTCGGCACCGGTGCGCCCGACGGTTCCGCCTCGATCAGCAGCCGGCTGTAGGGATGCTGCGGGGCGCGGAACAGCATTTCGCAATCGGCCTGTTCGACGATTTCCCCGTGGCGCATCACGCACACCCGTTGGGCGATGCGCCGCACCAGATTGAGGTCGTGAGTGATCAGCAGCAGCGACATGCCGAGGCGTTGCTGCAACTCGATCAGCAGCTCGAGAATCTTCTGCTGTACGGTCACATCCAGCGCCGTGGTCGGCTCATCGGCGATCAGCAATTCCGGTTCGTTAGCCAGCGCCATGGCGATCATCACCCGTTGCCGCTGGCCGCCGGAGAGCTGGTGCGGATAGGCCTTCAGACGCTGCAACGGCTGGCGAATGCCGACCAGTTCCAGCAGTTCCAGCGTGCGCTGGCGCGCGGCGCGGCCCTTGAGTCCCTTGTGGATCTCCAGCACTTCGCTGATCTGTTTTTCCACCGTGTGCAACGGGTTCAGCGAGGTCATCGGCTCCTGGAAAATCATCGCGATGCGGTTGCCGCGCAAGCTGCGCATCTGCTGTTCACTGGCGTGCAGCAAGTCCACGCCGTTGTAACGGATGCTGCCCGTGCTACTGACGGTTTTGCCTGGCAGCAAACGCAGGATCGAGTGCGCCGTCACCGACTTGCCCGAGCCGGATTCACCGACCAGTGCCAGGCATTCGCCACGGCGGATGTCGAGGTTCACGCCGTGCACCACTTCGTGCCCGGCGAAGGCGACGCGCAGGTCGCGGATTTCAATCAGGTTATCGGTCATATCAGCTCCGGGGATCAGGATCGCGGATCGAACGCGTCACGGCAGGCTTCGCCGATGAACACCAGCAGGGACAGAATCAGCGCCAGGGCAAAAAACGCCGTCAGCCCCAGCCACGGCGCTTGCAGATTGCGCTTGGCCTGGCCGATCAGTTCCCCCAGCGATGCGGTGCCGGCGGGCATGCCGAAGCCGAGAAAATCCAGTGCGGTGAGGGTGGCGATGGCACCGGTCAGAATGAACGGCAGGTAGGTGAGGGTGGAGGTCATGGCGTTGGGCAGAATGTGCCGGCGCATCAGCTCGCTGTCCGTCAGGCCCAGCGCCCGCGCGGCCTTGACGTATTCCAGGCTGCGCCCGCGCAGGAACTCGGCGCGCACCACATCCACCAGTGCCAGCCAGGAAAACAGCGCCATGATCCCCAGCAGCCACCAGAAACTCGGCGAGACGAACCCCGACAAAATGATCAGCAGGTACAGCACCGGCAATCCCGACCAGATCTCCAGCACCCGCTGCCCGAGCAAGTCGACCCAGCCGCCGTAATAACCCTGCAACGCCCCGGCCACGATGCCGACCAGCGCACTGACGGCGGTGAGGATCAGCGCAAACAGAATCGAAATCCGCGTGCCGAAAATCACCCGCGCCAACACGTCCCGGGCCTGATCGTCAGTGCCCAGCCAGTTGCTGGAGGACGGCGGGCTCGGCGCCGGTTCCGTGAGGTCGTAATTAACCGTGTCGTAGCTGAACGGGATCGGTGGGAACAGCATCCAGCCGCCCTGATCCTCGATCAGTTTGTGTACGTAATTGCTGGCGTAATCCGGCTGGAACGGCAGTTCGCCGCCGAAATCGGTTTCCAGATAATCGCTGAGGATCGGGAAGTAAAAGGCGTTGTGGTAGCGGATCACCAGCGGCTTGTCGTTGGCGATCAGTTCGCCGCCGAGGCAGATCAGGCACAGCCCGATGAACAGCCACAGCGACCAGCGCCCGCGACGGTTGGCCTTGAATTGGGCGATGCGCCGCCGGCCCAGAGGGGAGAGTGTGAACATCAGGCAGTCCTCGCCGAGAAGTCGATGCGCGGGTCGAGCAGGGTGTAGCAGAGGTCGCCGATCAGCTTGATCAACAGGCCGAACAGGGTGAACAGAAACAGCGTGCCGAACACCACCGGATAGTCCCGCGACACCGCCGCTTCGTAGCTCATGCGCCCGAGGCCGTCGAGGTTGAAGATGGTTTCGATCAGTAGGGAACCGGCGAAAAACACCTCGATCAATGCCGATGGCACTCCGGCCACCACCAGCAGCATTGCGTTGCGAAACACATGGCCGTAGAGCACGCGTCTTTCGGTCAGGCCCTTGGCGCGCGCGGTGATCACGTACTGGCGGCTGATCTCGTTGAGGAAGCTGTTCTTGGTCAGGATCGTCAGCGTCGCAAAACCGCCGATCACCAGCGCCGTCACCGGCAACACCAGGTGCCAGAGGTAGTCGCCGACCTTGCCCCACAGGCTCAGGCTGTCGAAGTTGTCCGAGACCAGCCCCTGCACCGGAAACCAGTTGACGTAGCTACCCCCGGCGAACACCACGATCAGGAGGATCGCGAACAGAAACGCCGGCATCGCGTAACCGACGATGATCGCGGTGCTGCTCCAGACATCGAACGCGCTGCCGTTTTTGACTGCCTTGCGAATGCCCAGCGGGATCGAAATCAGGTAGGTGATCAAGGTCGCCCACAGGCCAAGGGACAGCGACACCGGCAGCTTCTGCACGATCAGATCCGTCACCTTCGCACCGCGAAAGAAGCTGCTGCCCAGGTCCAGTTGCGCGTAGTTTTTCAGCATCAGCCACAGGCGTTCGTGCATCGGTTTGTCGAAGCCGTAGTGGTGCTTGATCTCTTCGATCAGCGCCGGGTCCAGGCCACGGCTGCTGCGCCCGGCACCGCCGATGGCCGTGACCTCGCTGGCGCCGCCCATGCTGTGCCCGCCGAAGCCTTGCAGGCGGGCGATGGCTTGTTCCACCGGGCCGCCGGGCGCGGCCTGCACGATGACGAAGTTGACCACCAGAATGCACAGCAGCGTCGGGATGATCAGCAACAGACGTCGACTCAGATAACGCCACATGTCACTGGCCCCCCGCGAGCTGGCGCAGGGCACTCATCTGCTGGTTGGTCAGCGGCTTGGCCGAGACCTCCCACCAGGTATCGAGGCCTTCGCTGTAAATCGGCTGCACCGGTGGCATGCCGAAGCGGTTCTGATACACCGTCGGTGTGCCTTTGGAGTAGTAGTTGGGAATCATGTAGTCACCCCATTGCAGCACCCGGTCGAGGGCGCGGGCATAACGCACCATGGCGTCGCGGGTATTGGCCTGGACCAGGCCGTCGATCAGCCGGTCCACCGCAGGGTCGGCCAGCACCATCGAATTGGAGCTGCCGACCTGCGTGGCGCTCTGTGAGGCGTAGAGGCTGTACAACTCGCGGCCCGGCGAGACGATCGGATCGCCGCTGCGCGGGAAACTGGTGACGATCATGTCGTAGTCCCGGGCGTTGAGCCGGTTGATGTATTGCGCCGAATCGATACGTCGCAAATTGAGGGTGATGCCGATCTGCGCCAGGGTGCGTTTGTACGGCAGCAGCATGCGGTCGAAGCCGCCCTGGCCGTCGAGGAAGGTGAATTCGAAGGGCTCGCCGGCGGCGTTCACCAGTCGGTTGTTTTTCGGCGTCCATCCGGCCTCGGCCAACAGCTTCAGGGCCTGCAACTGCTTGTCGCGGATGTAGCCGCTGCCATCGGTTTTCGGCGCCTGATAGACCCGGCTGAAAACCTCGTCCGGAATCTGTCCGCGCAGCGGTTCGAGGATCGCCAGCTCCCCGGCGTCGGGCAGTGCGGTGGCGGCCATTTCACTCTTCGGCCAGTAGCTGTTCTGGCGCACGTAGAAGCCGCGCATCATCTGCTTGTTGGTCCACTCGAAATCCCACAGCAGGCTCAGCGCCTGACGCACGCGGCGATCCTTGAACAGCGGATTCTGCAGGTTGAACACGAAACCCTGGGCGCAGGTCGGTTTGTCCGGGGCGAGAATTGCCTGTTGCAGGCGACCGTCGCGCAGGGCCGGGCTGTCGTAGCCGACCACGTAGCCGGACGAGGAAAACTCGCGGTTGTAGTCGAACGCGCCGGCCTGCAGCAGTTGTCGGGCGACGTCGGTGTCGCCGTAGAAATTCACGGTCAGGCTGTCGAAGTTGTACATCCCGCGACTGACCGGCAGGTCCTTGCCCCACCAATCCGGATCGCGCTGGAAACCGATGCTGCGTCCCGCGTCGACCTTGCTCACCCGATACGGGCCGCTGCCCAATGGTGGTTCGAAACCGCCGCCGTTGGCGAAGTCGCGGGTTTTCCACCAGTGCTCGGGCACCGGTCGCAGCGACGCCAGATCCAGCGCCAGGGTGCGGTTGAGGTTGTTCTTGAAGGTGAAGCGAATCTGCCGCGGGCCTTCGATCAGCACGTCCTGCACGTCGGCGTATTGCTGGCGATAACTCAGGCTGCCCTTGGTCATCAACAGTTCGAAGGTGTAGCGCACGTCCTCGGCGGTGATCGGCGTGCCGTCGGCGAAACGCGCCTCGGGATTCAGGTTGAAGCGCACCCACAGACCGTCGGGATCGCGCTCCATGGTTTGCGCCACCAGACCGTAGACGGTGTAGGGCTCGTCCAGCGAGCGGAACGCCAGCGGCGAATACACCCAGTCGTTGACCTGCACCACGGGAATGCCCTGATCGGCATACGGGGTGATGTAGTTGTACTGACCGATCTCCATCGAAGCGCGGCTGAGCGAGCCACCCTTGGGGGCGTCGGGATTGACGAAGTCGAAGTGCTGGAAGCCGGCGGGGTATTTCGGCGCTTCGCCGTACACCGTCATCGCGTAGCTGCCGCCAGCCAGCGCAGCTGACGCGTTGCACAGCAGCGCGCTGCCGAGCAGCAGGCCGGCCATGTTGCGCAGAAAACTCATGAGATCACTCCTCAAACCTCTGAAAGAACAAGGACCCCCTGTGGGAGCTGGCAAGCCAGCTCCCACAGGGTTATGCAGTGCTCGTTCCTTAGAAGTGGTACGTCATGCGCGCAAAAAGCGTGCGGCCCAGCGGGTCGGTGTAGCGCGGGTCATAACCGCTCTGGAAGTTGTAAGCCTGGTTGGAGAACGGCGGATCGCGGTCGAACAGGTTCTTCACCCCGGCATCGACGTCCAGCACCTTGTCGAAGGTGTAGCCGGCCGACAGGTCCCACACCGAATACGATGCGACCCGCGCGTTGGTCTCGCGGTCGTAGTCGTTGTAGCCGGTGGTGAAGCGGTTGGTCAGCGCCGCGCGGGCTGCACCGAAGGTCCAGGAACCGGTCAGGTTGTGTTTCCAGCGGGCAATCACACCGTCGCCCTTGAAGTCGCCGACCTTGTCGGTGAACGGACCCTTGATGGTGCTCTGGAAGTCGTACTCGTCGACATAGGTGCCTTGCAGGCCCAAGCCGAACTGACCGTACGGCGTGTTCGGGAAGCGATAGTCCAGCGACACATCGACGCCGTTGGTTTCGACGATGCCGAGGTTGGCGTTGCCGGTGACGATGTAGTTGAGCGTGCCGTCGGCGTTGCGCACAAAGCGGTCAGGGTAGCTGCCGGCCTGATCGAACACGGTGGATTCCGGGAACGGCTGGATCTGGTTGGAGATGTGAATCCACCAGAAATCCAGGCCCACGGACAGATTGCTGACCGGCTGATAGACAAAGCCCAGCGTGACGTTGCGCGCCTTCTCCGGGGCCAGGTCTTCGTTGCCGCCGATCTGGTTGAGGAACTGCTGACCGCAATCGCGCCCGCCGTTGCCGCCCGGTTGCACCACGCCGCCGGTACACAGCACCGGGTCGTTGTAGTAGCCCTGGGTGTAGGTGATGCTGCGCGGCGAATACAGCTCATACAGCGACGGCGCGCGGAAGCCTTCGCTGTAGGCGCCGCGCACCACCAGCTCCTTGAGCGGCTGATAACGGAACGAATATTTCGGGTTGGTGGTGCTGCCGAAGTCACTGTATTTGTCGTGACGCACGGCGGCGGACAATTCCAGGCTGTCGAGTACCGGTACGTTGATTTCCGCGTAGGCGGCTTTCACGCTGCGGTCGCCCTCGACGCTGCCGGCCGGGTCGATGCCCAGGCTCTGGATGTCGCCGGCAAAGGCTTCGTAGTCTTGGTGGAATTTCTCTTTGCGGTACTCGCCGCCCAGGGCCAGGCCGGACGGACCGGCACCGAACCAGTCACCGATTTCGCGACTGATCCGCCCGTCGAAACCGGCGACCCGACCGACCGCCGTGGAATAGGCGCCGTGGTACGCGGCCTGGTCGATGTATTGCTGGCCGGCGCTGGTCTGCGGGCCGAACGGGTTGAGCAGGCCGCTGGCCAGACCGTCGATCATCGCCTGATCGCTGACGTAGCCGCTGGTAACGCTGGAGACGATCTTGTTCTGGTTGTACGAGGCGCCGACGTTGTAGTCCCAGCCGCCCACCAGACCGTCGAAGCTCAGCAAAAAGCGCTGGCTGGTGTTCTGGTCTTTCGATTCACGCGGGCCGGCGGCGGTTTCGCGCCAGTTCACGTCCACCGGTTGCGTCGGGTCGAGGGCAAAATCGGTGGGCGCCGGGGTGATGCCGTTGCCGGGGTAGTAGGGCGAGGACGAATCCAGGCTCAGGCCGGTCAATGGCGCCGGGCCGACAGCGGTGGCGTTGTTGTTGCGCGACCAGAAGTATTCAAGGTTGACGTTGTGGTCGTCGGCCAGTTTGCCGGTGGTCTTGCCGAAGAACGACGTCTTCTCGGTCTGCGGCACCAGGTCGATGAATTCCCGGGTGCTAAAGCGGCAGAGGCCGTCGCGGGCCACCAGGTTGGGGCCGTTGCAATTGCTGTTGGCCAGCGGGTTGGTGGCGTTGCCGTTCTGGCTGTAGTTGCCGGGGAACGCGGTGCCGGAGGTCTGGTCGAGACCTCGGCCGGGCACGTAGTCACGGGCGAAGGAGCGGTCGTTGGCGTCGAGGTTCTGTTGCTTGTTGTAGTTGAACACGCCGAGCACGTTGAAGCGGTCCTGCTCCAGGTCGCCGTAGCCCCAGCTTGCGCTCATGTCCTTGGTCGCACCGCCGCCGCTGTGGGTCGGGGTTTCGCCGCCGAGGGTGAGCTGGCCGTCGGTCATGGATTTCTTGGTGATGAAGTTGATCACGCCGCCGATGGCGTCGGTGCCGTACAGGGCCGAGGCGCCGTCGCGCAGCACTTCCACACGCTCGATCGCGGCAAACGGGATCATGTTCAGATCCACCGCGCCGCCGGCCGAGTTGGTGCCCGACAGGGCGTTGTTGGCCAGTCGGCGACCGTTGAGCAGCACCAGCGTCTTGTTCGCGCCGATGCCGCGCATGTCGGCAAACGATGCGCCGCCGGTGGCCGCGCCGACCGAGCCTGCGCTGTTGTTGATCGACTGGCTGCCGGTGATGCGCTGCACCAGTTCGGCGGTGGTGGTCACGCCCTGTTTGCGCAGTTCATCGGCCTTGAGCACGGTGATCGGCACCGCCGTTTCCGCATCGACCCGGCGAATCGCCGAACCGGTCACTTCGACCCGTTGCAGTTGCGTGGTCGGCGCAACCACCGCAGCGGCGGCCGGGACGCCGTTGTCGTCCTCGGCAGCCTGAACCCCGGCGCCCATCCCCATGGCCACCAGGTACAACGGAACGAAACGGTGGCGGGAAATCGTTGCCACCAAGGGTTTGAGCGTGAAGCGTGGAGTGTTCATCAGCATGGTTGTTTCCGACTTTGTTAGACGTTTATCGAAATGGCCTTGTGAGCCCTCTTTGCACGGAGCACGGTGGTGCCGCGCCGCGAAAACCACTTTCTTCAAGCAAGCCGATCCCCTCCGAAGACGCGCAGCGTTTTTCGGTCGGCCGATTGCGACGGGATTCAACGAACGGTGCCGGGCGCGTCCCTCACAGCGCGCCCGGCACCGCCGTCAGCGGGTGGTCATCACCGATATCTTGGTGATGCCCGAGCGCTCGATGGACGCCATGGCTTTGGCGACCTGGCCGTAATTCACGGCGGAGTCGGCCTGCAGCTGCACGCGTACGTCGGCATCCTTGGCCTTGACCTCCTTGAGGCTGGCCTCCAGTGATTCCGGCGCCAGCTCGGTCTTGGCCAGAAAGAACTTGCCGTCCTGATCGACGCTGACCACCACCGGGTCCTTCTTTTCGGCGGGAGCGACGGCGTCGGTTTTTGGCAGGTTGACCTTGATCGCGTTGGTCATCAGCGGCGCGGTGACGATGAACACCACCAGCAGCACGAGCATCACGTCCACCAGCGGCGTGACGTTCATTTCGCTGAGCACTTCATCGCTGTCTTGAGTGGAAAAGGACATCAGCTGGCCTCCCGCACGGCGGCCGTGGATTTGGCGATGGCCTGGCGGCTGATGGAAAACGCACTGCGCGAGGCGAGGGCGTCGAAGTCGTGGGCGAAGTCATCCATGTCCGCCGAAGCCAGCTTCAGGCGCCGCAGGAAGAAGTTGTAGATCAGCACCGCCGGCACCGCGACGGCAATGCCCACACCGGTTGCAATCAGCGCGTGGCCGATCGGCCCGGCCACGGTTTCCAGGCTGGCCGAACCGCTGGCGCCGATGCTTTGCAGGGCTTCCATGATTCCCCACACGGTGCCGAACAGGCCAATGAACGGCGCGGTGCTGCCGATGCTGGCGAGGATCGCTTGGCCGTTTTCCAGCGAGCGACGTTCCTTCTGGATCTGCTGGCGCAAGTTGCGTTCCAGACGATCGGAACGGTTGATGGTGTGCGCCAGTTGTTGGGTGGTGCGCGGGGATTCCTCCACCAACAGGGCTTCGAAACCGCTGCTGGCGATCCGCGCCAGCGAGCCCGGATACTGGCTGGCGTGTTCGGCGGCGGTCAGCAGATCCGGCGCGCCCCAGAAGGCTTTGCTGAACTGCCGGTTCTGGGTTTTCTGGCGCAGGTATTGCGCCGACTTGACCAGCAGGATCGCCCAGCTGACCACGGAAAACAGCACCAGCCCCCAGAGCACGCCGGGGACAATCATCGAAGACAGAGAATCGTTCATGGCTACACCTCGCTTGCGTTAATCGGTTGTGAGTTCGGTTGTGAGTTCGGTTGTCGCGCCGTCATTGCGGCAATTTGAAATCGATGGTCTGGGTAGCGAAGCCGTCGATCGGTGTGTCGCCGCGCTTGGCCGGAATGAACTTCCAGGCCTTCACCGCCGCGACTGCCGCGTCATCCAGTTGCGGCTTGCCGCTGGACTTGGTCACCGTCACCGAACCGGCGCGACCGTTGGCCAGCACCTGAATCCGCAGCACCACGCTGCCTTCCCAGTTGCGCCGCAGCGCCAGCGACGGGTATTCCGGCGGCGGGTTGCCGAGGCTGGCGAGGCCGGAAATCGCCGCCGACTCTTTCACCGGGCCCGGTGCCGCCGCAGGTGCCGGTGGCGCACTCGGGGTGGCCGGAGCGGCAGGCGCTGCCGGTTGCGCAGGGACGGGCGGCGCTTTCGGCGGCTCGGCCTTTTTCACCGGTTTGGGTTTCTCGACCGGTTTCGGTTTTTCGATCGGCTTGGGTTTCTCCACCGGTTTGGGCGGCGGCTTGACCGCGTCCTCGTCTTCCACCGGTTGTTCCGGTTCGGGAGGGGGCGGTGGTGGGGGCGGCGGTTCCGGTGTCGGCGGGGCCGGCGGTGTCGGGCTGGTCAGCTCGACGGTCATTTCCGGAATTTCCGGCGGCGTGGGCAGCGGCTCGGCCCGCGCCTGCTGGAAAAACCACCAGGCGCCGCCGTGTATCAGCGCCGACACCGCCACCAGCAACAGCATCTGCTGTTTGTTCAGGCCGCCGGGCTGCGACGTGTTGGCCTTGTAGACGGGCCGACCCGCCACCGACGCAAGCGCTGCGTTCGGTACTGGCCCCGGCGGCGTTCTGTGCTTTACCGCATCGTTCATTAAAGCTCCCTCGGGTGGATGAAGGGCAATAAGGTGCCGTTCGAACAACACAGCGTTGTTCGAGTGAGTGGTCGCAACTTTCATACGGGTGTGCAGAAGCCGATAGTTGAACTATCTATTGAACAGGGCTTGTGCAGCTTATTGCTTCAGTAATGTCGACTTCGATGGTTCATTGATCCGGTCCGTGGCTGTTCTTTTATGACTGAGTGGCGAATGTCATTCTTGCCCTCATGGTTGATGCAATAGCAACCGCTGTGCCAAACAGTAAACAAATGTGTAGCGGTTATTTCACGGATGATACGTATGTCGCATTTATATAAGTTTCATTGAGCACACCGGTTTTCATGGGCGCATAACCTCCCGACAGCCCTGTTTTCAGGGCTTTTTTCAGGGCGAGACAGGCTTGGCGCGGTATCGCGCTGTTCAGCGAGATAGAGCGGCTGTTCTCGTGTCGGCCAGGACGCGTGATGGTGCGTGGCGGACTGATTTGGTGCGGGTCTGTGTTTTAGCGGGTCACAGGCGATGTTCCTTGTTTTTGTCTAAATAAAATCGGCTCTGGGTAATGATTGATAGTGCAGTTTTGGTGCGCTTTGGACATTAACGCCGAACAGCAAAAGTTGTATCGGTGTGCTGTCTGAAAGTTATTGTCGAACAATGTGTTCTTGCATTAATTAATGCAGCGCGCACGCAATGGCTTCTTGCGTGCTATTTAAAAAATAAATAGTGCAGGCGTTCAGGTAATAAAAGGAATGCACGGACTGTTCGGCGGGCGAACGCGGCGCAGGTAAACGGGCATCGAGAGAAGAGGGTGGCGCAGCAGATGAAGATTCACGCGGTGAACTCCTTGTTGCCAGCTCGGATACGCGAACTTTTGGTTCGGTATCGCACCTTACAAGAACGCGGATAGCGTTCGCTGATTGCTCTTGGTGCGGGATGGGCACCGCCAGCGCTGTTTTGCGAGATCAGGGATTCGCAAGCTGCCGATGAATGCGCAATCCGTGCCAAATTCGATACAACAGCTATAAATAGGGCCAGGCAGGACGCCTTTCGCAGTGGAGGAGGGGTTATGTATCAGCTCTACGGACATCGCAATTCAGGGGCCGCGGCCATCGAGGCGGCGCTCGAGCTGTGCCAGGTGGCTTACCGCTTCATCGATATCGAGGCCAGTGCGGAAGCGGCCCAGGAGCTGGCGCGGCTCAATCCGCTCAAACAGATCCCGACCCTGCAACTGCCGGACGGCAGTGTCATCACCGAAAGTGCGGCGATTCTGATTCATCTGGGGCAAAGCTTTGCGCAATCCGGCCTGCTGCCAGCCAACGGCGCTGACCGCGATCAGGCGATTCGGGGCTTGGTGTACATCGTCAGCAATTGTTATGCAGCCATTGGGATCATTGATTACCCGGAACGCTGGCTGGTGATGCCGGACGAGGCCTCGCGACAGAATCTGATGGCGGGGGCGCGGGAACGACTGCACTGGAGCTGGGAGGTGTTTGCCGATCAGTTCTCCGCCGAGCTGTACCTGGACGATGAAACACCGGGGGCACTGGACGTGCTGGCGGCGGTGGTCACGCGCTGGGCCGGTGCCCGCGAACACCTGCGCCAGGCCCGACCCGGTTTCCATGCATGGCTGCAACGCATCGACCGGCACCCGGTGCTGGCGCCGGTCTTTGCGCGGCATTGGCCCGGTTAAGAAATCGAATCAGATGGTGATCGTTGATCGTTCCCACGCTCCGCGTGGGAATGCAGCCCGGGATGCTCCGCGTCCCAAAGCGTGACGCAGAGCGTCACAAGAGGCATTCCCACGCAGAGCGTGGGAACGATCAGGGTGAAGGCATTATTCCCCGCGAATGTACTGCTCCAGCTGTTTGATCAGCTCGGCCTGTTCGGCAATCGCTTCCTTGACCAGGTCGCCGATCGACAGCAGGCCGATCAGTTTGCCGTTCTCCACCACCGGCAAGTGACGCAGGCGTTTGTCGGACATGATGCCAAGGCAGGTGTCGACGGTCTGGTGGGTGTCCACCGTGATCACGTTAGCCACCATGATGTCGCGCACCGGCGTGCCCACCGAGGAGCGCCCGTGCAGCACCAGTTTGCGCGCGTAATCACGCTCGCTGATGATGCCCACCACTTTGTCGTCTTCCACCACGAGCAGGGCGCCGACGTTCTTCTCGGCCATTTTCATCAGCGCTTCGAGCACCATGTGATCGGGTTTGATCTGGTGCACTTCCTGATTTTTCGGATCTTTGAGCTTGAGCAGCTGGGCGACGGTTTTCATGGCGGTTACTCAGGTGTTGTCGTTGTTCTCCAAGCATCGTAGACGCAGGCGCGCAGGGCAAGGCCGCAAAACGGCAGATAACACGCAAAAAACGTCATTTGACCGGGTTTTTCATGGCGAGGCCTTTCTCACGGGTTACGGCAATGCCGCGTAGAATGCCCGTCTGAATCAATTCCTGAGGTTGCAGTGGTGGATTTACAGCAGGGCTTCGTCCTGACCCGGCATTGGCGCGACACCCCGGCCGGCACCGAAGTCGAGTTCTGGCTGGCGACCGACGCCGGGCCGCGCCGTGTGCGTCTGCCGCATCAGCCGTCGGTGGCGTTCATCCCGGCGGCGCAGCGCGAGCAGGCCGAGCGGGTGCTGGCGGACGAAAAGAACGTCGAACTGCGCCCCCTGGCCTTGCAGGATTTCGAGCATCGCCCGGTGCTCGGTCTGTACTGCCAGCAGCATGGTCAGTTGATGCGCCTTGAAACCGCGCTCAACCGCCACAGTGTCGATGTCTTCGAAGCCGATGTGCGACCGCCCGAGCGTTACCTGATGGAACGTTTCATCACCGCGCCGGTGTGGTTCAGCGGCACGCCCGATGCCGACGGCGTGTTGCTCGACGCCCACCTCAAGCCTGCCCCCGACTATCGCCCGCAACTGCGGCTGGTCTCGCTGGACATCGAAACCACCGAGCAGGGCGAGTTGTACTCCATCGCCCTGGAAGGCTGCGGCGAACGTCAGGTGTACATGCTCGGCGCACCGAACGGCGATCACAGCATCGTCGACTTCGACCTCGAGTACTGCGAATCGCGCACCTTGATCCTGAAAAAGCTCAACGACTGGTTCGCCCGTCACGACCCCGACGCGATCATCGGCTGGAACCTCGTGCAGTTCGACCTGCGCATCCTTCACGAACACGCCCGGCGCCTCGGCGTGCCGCTCAAACTCGGGCGTGGCGGCGAGGAAATGCAATGGCGCGAACACGGCAGCCGCAATCATTACTTCGCGGCAGCGGCGGGGCGCTTGATCATCGATGGCATTGAATCCCTGCGTTCGGCGACCTGGAGCTTTCCCTCGTTCAGTCTGGAAAACGTTGCCCAGACCCTGCTCGGCGAGGGCAAGTCCATCGACAACCCGTACCAGCGCATGGACGAGATCAACCGCATGTTCGCCGAGGACAAGCCGGCGCTCGCCAAGTACAACCTCAAGGACTGCGAACTGGTCACGCGGATCTTCGCCAGGACCGAGCTGCTGAAGTTTTTACTGGAGCGCGCCAGCGTCACCGGCCTGCCGGCGGATCGCAGCGGTGGTTCGGTGGCGGCGTTCACGCATTTGTACATGCCGTTGATGCACCGCCAGGGTTTTGTGGCGCCGAACCTCGGCACCAATCCTCCGCAGGCCAGCCCCGGCGGGTTTGTCATGGACTCGCAACCGGGGCTGTACGAATCGGTGCTGGTGCTCGACTACAAAAGCCTTTATCCGTCGATCATCCGTACCTTTCTGATCGACCCGGTGGGGCTGATCGAAGGCTTGCAGCATCCCGACGACAGCGATTCGGTACCGGGTTTTCGCGGTGCGCGCTTTTCCCGCACCCGGCATTGCTTGCCGTCCATCGTCGCCCGGGTCGCCGAGGGCCGCGAGACCGCCAAGCGCGAACACAACGCGCCGTTGTCCCAGGCACTGAAGATCATCATGAACGCCTTCTACGGCGTGCTCGGTTCCAGCGGCTGCCGGTTTTTCGATACGCGGCTGGCGTCCTCGATCACCCTGCGCGGCCACGAGATCATGCTGCGCACCCGGCAGTTGATCGAAGCCCAGGGCCACGCGGTGATTTATGGCGATACCGACTCGACCTTCGTCTGGCTGCGTCGCTCCCACGGTCAGGAAGAAGCGGCGCAAATCGGTCGGGCCTTGGTGCAGCACGTCAACGATTGGTGGCGCGAGCATGTGCGTGAGCAATACGGTCTGGAAAGCGCCCTCGAATTGCAGTTCGAAACTCATTACAAGCGCTTTTTGATGCCGACGATTCGCGGCGCCGAGGAGGGCAGCAAAAAGCGCTACGCCGGTCTGGTGAGCCGCGCTGACGGCAGCGAAGAAATGGTCTACAAAGGCCTGGAAACCGTGCGCACCGATTGGTCGCTGCTGGCCCGGCAATTCCAGCAGGAGCTGTACGAGCGGATCTTCCAGCGCAAGCCGTATCAGGATTACGTGCGCGAGTATGTGCGCAAGACCCTGGCCGGCGAGTTCGACGAGCGACTGGTCTACCGCAAGCGCCTGCGCCGCACCCTCGACGATTACGAACGCAACGTGCCGCCCCACGTGCGCGCCGCGCGGCTGGCGGACGATTACAACGCGCAGCACGGTCGCCCGCGCCAGTACCAGAACGGCGGCTGGATCAGCTACGTCATCACCTTGGCCGGCCCCGAACCGCTGGAAGTGCGCCGCGCCGCCATCGACTACGACCACTACATCACCCGCCAGCTGCAACCGGTGGCAGATGCGATCCTGCCGTTTGTCGACGACGATTTCTCAACCCTGATCGGGGGGCAACTGGGCCTGTTTTGAGTCCAGCAACTGCAAAGTCCATTCGTCCTGAATGCCGTGAAAGAAACGCTCCAGCGCCTGATGCCAGAGGCTGTCTTCGTCGGCGAACTGGGCGAACAGGGTCATTGATGAATGGAATTTCAGGTCGTCCGGATGGCCGAAAATCTCGGCAATCGAACGCTGCTGAACGTTCAGCACCAGCTGCGTGCAAATCCGCAGGCGGGCGCCGAGCAACGGGTGGGCAAGGTAGGCGCGGGTTTCCGGCGCCGAGCTGATTGCGAAGCGCCGCGACATCTCGCTGCCGCCGAGCCCGGCGAACTGCGGGAACACGAACCACATCCAGTGGCTGCGCTTGCGGCCCTCGCCGAGTTCGCGCTGGACCCGTTCGAACACCGGGTCCTGGGCGAGCACGAAGCGTTGCAGGTTGAATGGATCGTCCTGATCAGTGCTTCTCATAACGAAGCCCTCTGTCAGTCGGCGGTGGCTCAGACCATGGCCAGCCGCTGCTTGCGTTTGGGCGCCTGAAACACCTGGTCCAGCGCCGCCAGATCCCCGGCCTCGAGTTGCAGCTGCGCCGCTTGTGCATTGAGCTGCACGTGTTCCGGACGCACGGCCTTGGGAATCGCAATCACCCCATCCTGACGCAGAATCCACGCCAGCGAAACCTGTGCCGGGGTCACGCCGTGACGAGCGGCAATCTGTTTCAGCACCGGCTCGGCCAGCATCGCGCCGCCCTGGCCGATCGGGCAGTACGCCATCAACGGCATGCGCTGCTGTTGGCACCACGGCAGCAGGTCGAATTCGATACCGCGCTCTTCCAGGTTGTACAGCACTTGATTGGTGGCGCAGGCCGAATGCGACAGTTCCTCAAGATCATCGACGTCGAAATTCGACACGCCCCAGCGACCGATCTTGCCGGCCTCGCGCAGGCGCTCGAAGGCCTCGACGGTTTCTTCCAGCGGATACTGGCCGCGCCAATGCAGCAGATAGAGGTCGATGTAATCAGTGTCGAGCCGGCGCAGACTGCGCTCGCAGGCCTGGGGAATGCCTTGGCGGCTGGCGTTGTGCGGGTAGACCTTGCTCACCAGAAACACTTGATCGCGCAGGCCGGCGATGGCTTCGCCGACCACGCTTTCGGCACCGCCTTCACCGTACATTTCCGCAGTGTCAATCAGGGTCATCCCCAGTTCGATGCCACTGCGCAGGGCCGCCACTTCACGCTTGTGCGCCGAGCGGTCTTCGCCCATGCGCCAGGTGCCCTGGCCAATCACCGGCACCTGCACGCCAGCCAGTTCGAGGGTACGCATTCAAACCTCCTTTCTGAAACGGTCGATACCTTTAAGTGGGCAGCAGGATAGCCCACGGGTTCCGTCCGGTTCCAGAAAGGAGGTCAGGTGCTTACTTGGCGGAGAACTTCAACACCACGCTCTGCGTGTAGGTCTGTCCCGGATCCAGTCGGGTACTTGGGAAGTTCGGCTGGTTCGGCGAATCCGGATAGTGCTGAGTTTCCAGGGTGAACGCGCCCCAGTGCGGATAGACCTTGCCACCCTTGCCCTTGACCGTGCCGTCGAGGAAGTTGCTGGTGTAGAACTGCACGCCTGGTTCGTTGGTGAACAGCTGCAAGTGGCGACCGGATTGCGGGTCGCTGACTTCGGCGGCGAGTTTGCTGACGTCTCCCTTGGTGTCCAGCGCCCAGTTGAAATCGAAACCGCCCTGTTTTTCTTCGGCGAATTTCAACTGCAGATGATCGGCCTTGATGTGCTGGCCGATGGCGGTCGGTTTGGTGAAGTCCATCGGCGTGCCGGCCACGGGCGCCAGTTCGCCGGTCGGAATCAGTTTGGCGGTGACCGGGGTGTAATGGCTGGCGTGCAGGGTGGCGACTTGCTTGAGGATGTCGCCATTGCCGGCGCCGGCGAGGTTGAAGTAGCTGTGGTTGGTCAGGTTGAGCACCGTCGGTTTGTCGGTGCTGGCCTTGTAGTCGATGCGCAGCTCGTTGCTGTCGGTGAGGCGGTAGGTCACTTCGGTGGTGAGGTTGCCGGGGAAGCCCATTTCGCCGTCTGCCGACAGGTAGGTCAGGGTCACGCCGACCGAATCCTTGTCCTTGGTTTCTTTCGCCTTCCAGACCTTTTTGTCGAAGCCCTGAGTGCCGCCGTGCAAGGCGTTGGTCTTGTCGTTCTGCGGCACTTGGTAGCGCTTGCCGTCGAGTTCGAAAGCGCCGTCGGCCAGGCGATTGCCGAAGCGGCCGATGGTCGCGCCGAAGTACGCGGTGCCTTTCTGGTAACCCTGCACATCGTCGAAGCCGAGGACGATGTCGTCGAGCTTGCCGTGTTTGTCCGGCACCTGCAGCGACTGCAAGGTTGCGCCGTAGGTGATGACCGTGGCCTGCATGCCGTGGCTGTTGCGCAGGATGTATTGCTCGACCGGCGTGCCGTCATTGGTTTTGCCGAAGGCTTTGTGTTCGCTGGTCAGGCCGGCGGCCTGGGCGGAGAGGGTGGCGATCATCAGGGACAGTCCGAGGCCGCAGAGTGAGTGTCGGGATTGAAGCATGGGTTGACCTTCCTTTTTGTTGTTGTTTTGAAAATCGTTAAATAGTCATGCTAATTAATGGATGAATGGGAATTTATAGCGGATTAAACGATTAATGCAAAAATAAAGTCGGACTAAATTGATTGAGCCAGCGGTGCCGAAGGTCGGGAATCCACGCCGGCACTGCACTTTTGCGAAATCCCCGGCTCTATCCATGGCCAGGGTGCGGTGACTTCCGCCGCACAGGAACGTGTCCGTCAAAGAATTCATGCCGAGAGTTTTGCACCCCATCGCTGCATTCATTTATCGCCCGTGCCTGCTGCTGGCCTTTTTGTCGACGCTGCTGCTCGGCGGTTGCAGCCATCAGGACGGCAACAATTTCATCACCCAGATGCGCGAGGGCAGGCCTCAGGAATTTCTTCAGACCAGTGTTGACCGCATGGCCACGTTGGCGATGCGTGACAACCTCGACAGCCTCTATCGCTTGATGGGCAAGTTGTACCTGCGCAACCCGGACGAGTTGCGCAAATCCGGCTTTCTCGACATTCGCACGGCGGTCAAACAGGTGCGGCTGGCCATCGAACAACAGCAACCTTTGCCGACCCTCGGCGGCAAAAAGGATCTGGCAGCGCTGAGCTATGCCATGAGCCCTGAATTTCTCGGTGACCGGGTGGGTGCGTTCATCTACGCGATCGGCAGCATGTTGGTCACCGCCCACGGCAACCGCACCGAGTTCTACATGACCGATGCGATCAACCCGACCTTCGTCAACAACGCCGCGCGCAACATCGAGAAAGCCACGTGGATCCTCGCCCAACGGCAGAACAAGGAGGGCCAGCCGCTGCTGTTTTCCAACGAAATTTCCGAGGAGGGCAGCAACCTGAGTTTTGCCACGGAGTTTGGCAAAGTCGTGGCGCGTCTGGATCTGCTGACCCAGATGCTCGACGAGCGCTACCGGCGCATCGGGCTGAATTACGCCCAGAGCCTGTTGTTTTTGAATTTTTTGCCAGTGCAGTGAAATGGCATAACGATAGATCCGATCGATATAGGGCGTTATAAGAAAACTGGTTATGCTGCGGGCCGGATTTTCCTGTGGTTTGTCTGGACGTCTTAATGGAATTGGCAAATTTCGGCCTGGTGATTGCCGGGCTGGTGGTGGGGTTCATCGTCGGCATGACCGGTGTCGGCGGCGGTTCGTTGATGACGCCGATCCTGCTGTGGTTCGGCATCAATCCGGCCACAGCGGTGGGCACGGATCTGCTGTACGCGGCCATCACCAAATCCAGTGGCGTGCTGGTGCACAGGAAGAACAAGAACATCGACTGGGCCATCACCGGCTGGCTGACCCTGGGCAGTGTCCCGGCGGTGGCCATGACCTTGTGGTTCCTCAGCACCCTGCACACCGCACCGGACGCGATGAACGCCATCATCAAGCAGGCGCTGGGCTTCGTGCTGTTCGCCACGGCGCTGGCGATTCTGTTCAAGAAGCGCCTGCTGGAATTCGCCCACAAACGTGCCGGCGGCAACTACAACCCCAGCGGTGCGCGCCTGAATGTCATGACCGTGATCACCGGTCTGATCCTCGGCACCATGGTCGCCCTGACCTCCATCGGCGCTGGCGCCCTCGGCACTGTCGCACTGTTCATCCTCTATCCGCTGCTGCCGACCCGCCGCTTGGTCGGCACCGAAATCGCCCACGCCGTACCGCTGACCCTGGTCGCCGGCCTCGGCCACGCGAGCATGGGCAACATGGACTGGGGCGTGCTGGGCTTTCTGCTGGTCGGCTCACTGCCGGGCATCTGGCTCGGCAGCCACCTGACCGGCCGCGTCTCCGATGAACTGCTGCGCCCTTGCCTGGCGACGATGCTGGTGTTGATCGGTTACAAGCTGGCGTTCTGATCGGCAGGCAGCCATGAGCGAAATCACATTCCATTGCAATGGCCGTCTCGCCATCACGGTCGAGCCCCGGGAAATACGCATGAGCCACTGGCTCTACGCGCCTCTAGTGGTTGATCAGCAGCGCCAACAGACGCTGCTGGACTTGAGTGGCAGCCAGTGGGACCTGACTTCCACTACCAATGAAACCGCTGGCGGTATTGATCTACTGCTGCGCAAATATCCGGGTGACAAACCAGCGGTGACATTGAGCGTCAACCTTGATGACGGAATGCTTTGGCTTGGCGGCCGATGCGTCGAACTCTCCGGGCTGGAAGCGGCGCTGGAATTGGCGCTGAGCCAAGCGATCACTGGCTGATAGAGCGCTTCATCACCGTCACCGGCAATCCGTCATATTCCATTTCCTCCAGCACCTCCCAACCCAGGCGCGCATATAGCGACTGCGCGGCATCGGTGTACAGGTACAACTGTGGCACCCCCAGTGCGGCGGCTTCCTCGACGATGCGGTTGACCAGTTGCGAAGCGATGCCGCGGCCGCGCTGTTCGGCCTTCACGTAGACCCCGGCCAGCCACGGCGTCAATTGCGGACGGGCATCCATGTCGCTGTCGATCAGCAGCGCACCGCCGAGCAGTTTTCCGTCTTCGATCGCCACTACCACGCTGGGAATCGCACCTTTGCCGCAGGCGGCGCGCATACGTTCGGTGCGGCTGGCGAGGGTGTCTTCGGGTTTGTACTGGCCCCATTCCTTGAAGTTGAGTTCGGCCAGTTCTTCAATCAGTTCGGGGTGATCGCACAGGTAGTCGATGTGCATGCGCGTTGAACTCCATTTCACAGGTTGAACAGCCACCCTAATGCGGTCATAAAAGGTAATCAAATGCGCGACATGATCGCGCCCAACCGGTTGCGCAAAACCGGTGCTGACCTAAGCTTTGGGCAAGGCGAAACACTTTTGCCGGGCAGCCTCCGGAACAATCGCCGCGATGCGCAATCATTAGAGCGTGGATATCAAAAGGAGATGCGCATGCTCATCAGGTCACTGACCCTGACACTCTTGCTGGCGATTGCCGGCCCCCTGTTCGCCGCCGACGGCGATTCCCCTCTGGACGTCGACAAGGGCATTAACCGCCCATTGATCGTGATCGCTTCCAGCACAGTCGATTCTTATTGGGTCAGCCTGAAAAAAGCGCTGGACGACCCGGCCAACAAACAAGGCATCGCCGACCGCAAGATCAAGGTTTACACCATTCTGAGCATGAGCGGTCAGGTCGATGGCAAAAGCCTCGAGCAGCAGCAAACCATGGCGCTGCTGCGCTCGCTGAAGCTGGGCGCCGGGGCGTATCCGAAAGTCTTCCTGGTGGGCAAGGATGGCGAGACCAAACTGACGGCTTCGGGGGATGAAGCGGCGGCGGTCGACCTGAAGAAAATCTTCGACACCATTGATGCGTTGCCTGCCGCCGAGAAAGAAACTACTTCCACCGTGGTCACCGCCCCGGCCGCTGCGGAACCGGCGCCGGCCAAGGGCGCGAAAGGGACAAAACCGGCGAAGCCGACCAAACCGGCCAAGCCGCCGGAAATGCCGGATGATTGATGTTCTGATTCAGGGGTGATCAGAAAAGTAAAACGGGCGACCTTCTCAGGTCGCCCGTTTTTTATGGCGTGATTACCGGGTCAATTCCCCCAGAATCCTGTGCGCAATCTTCACCCGCTCTCCATTCGGGTAATTGCGGTTCGCCAGAATCACGATCCCGACTTTCTTCGACGGCACGAATGCGACGTAGGCGCCATAACCCCCGGTGGAACCGGTCTTGTTCAGCAGCACGTTCGCCGGTTCAGGCTGTGGCGGATTCAGCCATTTGACCTTGTGCGCCTCCATGGCCATTGGCGTCGAGTTGCCGTCCAGCAGGCGGTCGAGGCTGATCGGGTACGTGTAGCGCTCCCAGCCCAGGCCCTGGGTCATGTCGCCGACGGTGTAGTAGCCGGTGTGAGTGAGGGCGATGGCTTTTTGCAGAGGCGTTTCGAGTTTGGCGGTGTCGAGGTTGGCCTGGACGTATTGCAGCAGGTCGGCGGCGCTGGTTTTCACGCCGTAGGCTTCGGAATCGAGGGCGCCGGGGCTGACTCGAATCGGTTTGTTGTTCTTGTCATAGCCTTGGGCGTAGAGCTTTTGTTCAGACGCGGGCACCGACAGGAAGGTGTGCTTGAGCCCGAGTTTCGGCAGCAGGGTTTCGGTCATGACCTGATTGAACGGTTGACCGAGGCTTTTTGCGGCCAGGTAGCCGAACAGGCCGATGCTCGGGTTGGAATACAGGCGATGGCTGCCGGCCGGATACGTCGGTTTCCACTGTTGGTAATAGCCGAGCATCTTGTCGGCAGAATCCGCAGCATCCGGGAATTGCAGCGGCAGCCCCCCGGCGCTGTACGTGCCCAGTTGCAGCAGGCTGATGTGGTCGAAGGCGCTGCCTTTCAGTTCGGGCCAGTGCTGGCTGGCCGTATCGGAGAGTTGCAGTTTGCCGCTGGTTTGGGCGTAGGCGGCGAGGGTCGCGGTGAAGGTTTTGCTTACCGAGCCGATTTCGAACAGGGTGTTTTCACTCACTGCCTGCCCGGTGCTTTTGTCGGCGACACCGTAGTTAAAGTAATGTGCCTTGCCATCGACGGTCACGGCTACGGCCAGTCCCGCGATGTCCTGTTGCTGCATGACCGGGGTCACGGTGGCCTTGACCAGCGCCTGCAACTGATCGTCGGTTTGTGGGGCGGCCAGGCAGGTGGCGGCGCTGAAGAAAAGTCCGAAAGCGCTGTAGGACGTGAGTTTTCTCAGGTTGGTCGAAGACATGTTTGAACCACTCTCCATGAGTGTTGATGGTGTTATCCCGCTACACTGCGAGCGTTTTTTCATTGGGCTGCTGATCGGCGCCGCCAAATCTAGGCAGTCCGCTGTCTTTCGGCAAACGATGAAAACTCGGATGAGCCATTAGAAAAATTTGGGATTAGGCATGATTCGACCTCAATTGCCTTTGAATGCATTGCGCGCCTTCGAAGCCTCTGCGCGTCATTTGAGCTTTACTCGCGCCGCCGTGGAGTTGTGCGTGACCCAGGCGGCCGTCAGCCATCAGGTCAAAAGCCTCGAGGCGCAACTCGGCGTGATCCTGTTCAAACGCCTGCCCCGTGGGCTGATGCTGACCGGCGAGGGCGAAACCCTGCTGCCGGTGCTGACCACATCGTTCGATCATATCGCGCAGATGCTCGAGCGTCTGGCGGGCGGGCAATATCGGGAAATGCTCACGGTCGGCGCGGTGGGCACTTTCGCGGTGGGCTGGTTGTTGCCGAGGCTGGCAGACTTTCAGGCGAAACATCCGCTCATAGATTTGCGGCTGTCGACCAACAACAATCGGGTGGATGTCGCCGCCGAGGGACTGGATTACGCGATCAGGTTTGGCGCCGGGGCGTGGCACGGTATTGAAGCGACCCGTTTGCTGGAGGCGCCGTTGTCGGTGCTCTGCGTGCCGGAAATCGCCCGGCAACTGCACATGCCGGGGGACCTTCTGCAGCAGCGTTTGCTGCGTTCCTATCGCACCGATGAGTGGCCGGAGTGGTTTCATGCGGCCGGTCTTGCGACCCATGCCGCACCGCCCCAGAGCATCGTGTTCGACTCGTCGCTGGCGATGATGGAGGCGGCGTTGCAGGGCGGCGGGGTGGCACTGGCGCCGCCGTTGATGTTTGCCCGACAACTGGCGGCGGACCTGATCCGCCAACCCTTTGCCATCGAAATCACCACCGGCAGCTATTGGCTGACGCGGTTGCAGTCACGGCCGGAGACGTCGGCAATGGCGGCGTTCAGGCACTGGTTGCTGGAAATGTCCGGCTAGTGAAAATTCTTGTGGGAGCGAGCTTGCTCGCGATGACGGCCTCAAATTCGAAACATCTATCGGCTGAGACTCCGCCATCGCGAGCAAGCTCGCTCCCACAGGGAATTGCGTTGAATCCGGGTCAGCGCACCAGGCAGGGACGCTTGTTATCGAACGTCCAGCCCGGAATCAGAAACTGCATCGCCACGCTGTCATCCCGCGCGCCCAGCCCCATGCCTTTATAGAGCTCGTGGGCCTTGGCCACCTGATCCATGTCCAGCTCCACGCCCAGCCCCGGTTTCTTTGGTACCGGCACGCAGCCATCGACGATTTGCAACGGTGCCTTGGTCAGGCGCTGGCCGTCCTGCCAGATCCAGTGGGTGTCGATGGCGGTGATCTCGCCCGGCGCGGCGGCCGCGACGTGGGTGAACATCGCCAGGGAAATGTCGAAGTGGTTGTTGGAGTGCGAGCCCCAGGTCAGGCCCCATTCGTGGCACATCTGCGCCACGCGCACCGAGCCCTGCATGGTCCAGAAGTGCGGGTCGGCCAGCGGAATGTCCACCGACTGCAGCTGAATCGCGTGACCCATTTCACGCCAGTCGGTGGCGATCATGTTGGTGGCGGTTTTCAGCCCGGTGGCGCGGCGGAATTCGGCCATCACTTCACGGCCCGAGTAACCGTTTTCCGCACCGCACGGGTCTTCGGCGTAGGCCAGCACATGATGCTGATCGCGGCACAGACGGATCGCTTCTTTCAGTGACCACGCGCCGTTCGGATCGAGGGTAATGCGGGCGTCAGGGAAGCGCTCGGCCAGTGCGGTCACCGCTTCGATTTCGGCATCGCCGCTGAGCACGCCGCCCTTGAGCTTGAAGTCCTTGAAGCCATAGCGCGCATGGGCCGCCTCGGCCAGGCGTACCACGGCGTCGGCGGTCATGGCTTTCTCGTGACGCACGCGGAACCAGTCGTTGTCGGCATCCGGTTCGCTGCGGTAGGCGAGGTCGGTTTCCCGGCGATCGCCCACGTAGAACAGGTAGCCAAGCATCTTCACTTCATCGCGTTGCTGACCTTCGCCGAGCAATGCGGCCACCGGCACGTCGAGGTGCTGGCCAAGCAGGTCGAGCAGGGCGGCTTCGAGCCCGGTGACCGCGTGAATGGTGATGCGCAGGTCGAAGGTTTGCAGGCCACGGCCTCCGGCGTCGCGGTCGGCGAAAGTCTGGCGCACCTGGTTGAGGATCTTCTGGTAGGTGCCGATCGGGCTGCCGACCACCAGGCTGCGGGCGTCTTCTAGGGTCTGGCGGATACGTTCGCCGCCGGGCACTTCACCGACCCCGGTGTGGCCGGCGTTGTCCTTGAGGATGACGATGTTGCGGGTGAAAAACGGCCCGTGTGCGCCGCTCAGGTTGAGCAGCATGCCGTCGTGGCCGGCGACCGGGATGACTTGCATCTCGGTGATGATCGGGGCTTTGGCGATGTCGTGTGCGGTCATTTGGGATTGTCCTTTCAAGCGTGTTTCGGCGCGGCATCGGCCACGGCGACGTCAGGTGCGGATTTGGGTGTCATGCGGGCGGCGAACACGATAATCGCGGCAATGATCGAGGTCGCGGCCAGGCCATAGAGGCCGCCCTGGATCGAACCGGTGTGTTGTTCCAGCAGGCCGAACGTGGTCGGAGCGACGAAGCCGCCGAGGTTGCCCACCGAGTTGATCAGTGCGATCACGGCAGCGGCGATCCGTGCATCGAGATAGGCCTGCGGGATTGGCCAGAACAGCGACGAAGCGGATTTGAAACCCAGCGCAGCAAAGCAGATCGCAACGAAAGCGAAGATCGGCCCGCCGGTGGTGGACATAAACATCCCCGCCGCGGCGATCAACAGCGCCGTGGCAACCCACGCCTGCTGATGCTTCCATTTCGCCGAGAACGAGGCGAACGCATACATGCCAATGATCGACAGCAGCCACGGAATCGAGTTGAACAGGCCGACCTGGAAGTCGCTCATCTCGCCCATCTTCTTGATGATGCTCGGCAGCCAGAACGTCGCGGCGTAGATGGTCAATTGAATGAAGAAGTAGATCAGGCAGAACAGGATGATCTGACGATCCTTGAGCAGTTTGCCCAGCGACGGCCGGATCGGGGTCGCGGCTTCGCGGGCCTTTTGTTCATCGTCGATGGCTTTGACCAGCGCGTCTTGCTCGGCACGGGTCAGCCATTTGGCATCGTGGGGCTTGGCGTCGAGCCAGAACCAGACGAATACGCACAGGCCGACCGAGAACATCCCTTCAATGAAATACATCCACTGCCAGCCGTGCATGCCGAGACCTTCGATCTGCAGCAACAGACCAGACAACGGGCCGGAAATCAGCGAGGCCACGGCCGAACCGCTCAAGAAAATCGCAATCGCCTTGCCGCGCTCGGCCCCAGGTAACCAGCGGGTGAAGTAGTAGATCACCCCGGGAAAGAACCCGGCCTCGGCCACGCCGAGCAGAAAACGCAGGATGTAGAAGTGGGTTTCATTCTGGATGAACGCCATGCCGGCGGCGACCAGGCCCCAGGTGAGCATGATGCGGGTCAGCCAGATTCGTGCGCCGACCTTTTGCAGCAGCATGTTGGAGGGGACTTCGAACAGCGCGTAACCGATGAAGAACAGCCCGGCACCGAAACCGTAGGCCGCGGCACCGATGCCGAGGTCGTGTTCCATGTGGGTGCGGACGAAGCCGATGTTCACCCGGTCAATGTAATTGACGATGAACATGATGACGAACAGCGGCAGGACGTGGCGTTTGACTTTGGCAATGGCGGAGGACAGCACGGAATCGGCGCCCTCGTTCATCCCGGCAATGGATGATTTCACTTGGTTTTCTCCCACTCGTTATTTTTATGCGGGGTGAATCTGGGTGTTGCGTGTTGATAGACATCATACAACTAGATTTTTTTGTCCTACAAGCGGGAGTGCTCAATCAAATTTGTCTACGGAGAGCGGTTTTTATGCTTTTTCAGATTTTCAATCCCGTTTTTATTGGGTTTTATAGAGGTTCTATCAGGTGTGATGTAGAGTTTTACGCCAGTGATCGTGGAGTAATTGCCCGGCGAAATGGAAGAGTGTCTGTCTAAAATTGAGTGTTGTCATACAAGTTGAATCCCGGAATTCATAGGAGCTCATACAAGTCATTGCCGCCAGTGCTACGATCGGTCTGCCCCGATCACCGGAACCGACCATGCAAGAAGACCTCGACGCTCCCGCCCGCAAACGCGCGCACAACCTGGCCCATGACCTGGTGGAGAAGCTGACCCAGAGCATCTTGCTCGGTCAGATGCTGCCCGGTGACAAGTTGCCGTCGGAAAACTCGATCGTTCAGGAACACGGCGTCAGTCGCACTGTCGTGCGCGAGGCGATTTCCAAATTGCAGGCGTCGGGGCTGGTGGAGACGCGGCACGGCATCGGTACGTTCGTGATCGAACGCGCACCGGAGCAGGGGTTGCGACTGAATGTCGACACCGCGCTGGGGGTGCGCAGCATTCTCGAATTGCGCATGGGGCTGGAGACTCAAGCGGCGGCACTGGCCGCGCAGCGCCGCACCGAACAGCAGCTGGAGCAGATGCGTCAGGCACTCGATGACTATCAGCGTCTACTGGCCAACAACGACAGCTGCGTCGAGGCCGACCGGCGCTTCCACCTGTTGATTGCCGAAGCCACCGGCAATGTCTGCTTCACCGAGATCATGCAACACCTTGGCAGCGCGATGATCCCGCGCACCCGGGTCAATGCGGCTGAACGCGGGGCGGTGGATTTGAGCAAGCTCGGGCAACTGGCGAATCTGGAACATGAGGCCATTTTCAACGCAATCAAACGCCAGGATCCGGACGCGGCGCGTGCGGCGATGTGGCTGCACTTGACCAACAGTCGTGACCGGTTTTCGGCTCAGGGTTGAATTGAGTGAAGGGGGGGGCGGGCCAGACTCATCGTCGGATCGCAGGCCGGATCAAGCCACATTTTTTGTGTCAGCCCCAAATCCAACGCCTGGCTCTGAACCCTGTGGGAGCGGGCTTGCCCGCGAAGGCGGCCTCTGCTTCGAAACAATTCAGGATCAGGCCTGAGTTGCCCGAACCACCATCGGCCGCTCCAGATTCAACGCCAGCACACTGATCAGCACCACCGCCGAACCCGCCAGCACCAGTAACGTCGGTCTCTCACCCAATCCCACCGAAGCAATTCCCATCGCAGTCGGCGGAATCAGATACAGCGTCATCGTCGCCCGGCTCAGGTCCACATGCTTGAGCACGAATGCCCACGCCAGATAGGCGAGGGCGCTGGGAAACACGCCCAGACCCAGCACCGCCCATTGCACCCGCAATGGCGCACCGGCCACGCTGTCGGCCAATCCCGGCAAGTAGATCAACAGCAACAACGTGCCTGACCACACCGTGTAGCAAACCAGTGTCAGTCCGTCATAACGCCGGGCATGATGTTTTTGCAGAGCGAAGTAGACGCTCCACGACACTGCCGCCAGCAGGATCAATAAACCATGCGCGTCGAGGCTGCCGAGGCCGCGATCGCCGCTGACCACGATCACCACGCCGACGAACCCCAGCAACACACAACCCCAGCGCCAGACGCTGACCCGATCCTTGAACAGAAACCGCGCCAGCAGCGTGCTGAACAGCGGCGTCGATTGCGCCAGCACACTCGACGCGCCGGCGCTGACGCTTTGCTGGCCGATGTTCAACACGACGTGATGCAGGCTCACGGCAAAAAAGCCCAGGGCAAACAACAGCGGCAGGTCTTGCAGGCGCGGCAGGTGAATGCCTTTGAAACCAGCAATCACGGCCATGAACAGCGATGCCAACAGAAACCGCAGCAACGCCAGATGACCGGGATCGTAGGCTTGCAGGCCGATATGGATGCCGGTCGGCGAATAGGCCCAGCAGCCGACCACGAAGGCCATGGCCAACAGGATTTTCAAAGGAGAAGTGGAACGCATGAGCGAGGCACCAAGAGGGTTGATGCGCCGAGTATCCGGGCGGGCAATCATTCGCCACAACTGACTTATACTGCGCGAATTGTTCACTCAGAGTGATGATTATGGAGCTGGCGCAAATCCGCATGTTCAAGACCGTGGCCGAGGTCGGCAGCATCGCCAAAGCCGCTGAAAAGCTGTTTTGCGTGCCGTCGAACATCACAGCGCGGATCAAATCCCTGGAAGCGGAACTGGGGGTGGCGCTGTTTCTGCGCGAAGGGCGGGGGCTGCGGATCAGTCCGGCGGGGCAGACATTTCTGGCTTATGCGCAGAAGATTCTGGCACTGACAGCTGAAGCCAAGCGCGCGGTCGATCCTGCCTCTGAGCCGTCCGGGCCGCTGCGTATCGGCGCCATCGAATCTTCGGCGACCGGGCGTCTGCCGCGCCTGCTGGCAAAATTTCACAAGCGTTATCCGAACGTGGCGCTGGAACTGACCACCGGCACCTGGGGACAACTGCTCGACGATACCGTCAGCCATCGGCTCGACGGCGCGATCGTCGCGGTGGACGTCGAGCGCTCCCAGCTCAAACGCACGCCGATGTATCGCGAAGAATTGCTGCTGATCGCATCGACCTCGTTCGGGCCGGTGCGCGACCTCGATGATTTGCAGGACAAGACCGTGTTCATGTGGCCGCAAGGCTGTCCGTATCGCGCCGCGCTGGAGCATTGGTTGTTGCGTCAGGGGCTGGCGCTGCCGATTGTCAGTCTGGCCAGTTACGGGGCGATTGTCGGTTGCGTGAGTGCCGGCGCCGGCGTGGCGCTGGTACCCAAAGGCGTGTTCGAGCAGTACGCCAAAGGCGCGGGGTGTGCGGGTTACGAATTCCCGGAGCTGACAGCCATCGACAATTTGTTCTACTGGCATGAAAACGCCGGGGTGCACCCGGCGCGTGAGGCGTTTGTGGCGATGTTGCGCGAGGAATTTGTCTGAGCCGGATCAGGCTCCGCTCACGTCGCGCATCAACAAGCCGAAGCGCAAATCCACTGCATCCGGAATCGGCAGATAAACCGTGTGCCCATCCCCCGGCGCCACGTCGATGGCGTCTCCCTTCAGGTTCTGCAGTTCATGCAGATCAAAATGGAAATTGCCCTTGGGCGTCATCAGTTCCAGATGATCGCCCACGGCAAAGCGGTTCTTCACCTTGACCTCGGCCAGACGATCCCGCCGCTCGCCGGTCAGTTCGCCCACAAACTGCTGACGCTCCGACACCGAGCTGCCGTTCTGATAGTTCTGGTATTCGTCATGGACGTGCCGGCGCAGGAAACCTTCGGTGTAGCCGCGCTGAGCGAGGGATTCCAGGTCGGTCATCAGGCTGCGGTCGAATTCGCGACCGGCCACCGCATCGTCGATGGCCCGGCGATAGACCTGGGTGGTGCGCGCGCAATAGAAGTGCGATTTGGTCCGGCCTTCGATCTTCAGTGAGTGCACGCCCATGCGGGTCAGGCGCTCGACGTGCTGCACCGCGCGCAGGTCCTTGGCGTTCATGATGTAGGTGCCGTGTTCGTCTTCGAATGCCGGCATCAGTTCGCCGGGACGGTTGGCTTCCTGCAACAGGAACACCTGATCGGTGGGGGCGCCGAGGCCGAGGGTCGGTTGTGGTTCGAAGGTCTGCACGATTTCACCGAGATGGTTTTCGCTGGCTTCCTGCGCCGAGTATTTCCAGCGGCAGGCATTGGTGCAGGTGCCCTGATTGGCGTCGCGCTTGTTCATGTAGCCCGAGAGCAGGCAGCGGCCGGAGTAGGCCATGCACAGCGCGCCGTGGACGAACACTTCCAGTTCCATGCCCGGCACTTGCTCGCGGATTTCGCCGATCTCTTCCAGCGACAGTTCACGGGACAGGATGATCCGGCTCAGCCCCTGTTGCTGCCAGAACTCGACGCTCGCCCAGTTCACCGTGTTGGCCTGCACCGAGAGGTGGATCGGCATCTGTGGAAAGTGCCGGCGTACGAGCATGATCAGGCCCGGGTCGGACATGATCAGCGCGTCCGGCGCCATCTCGATTACCGGCGCCAGGTCCTTGAGGAAGGTTTTCAGCTTGGCGTTGTGCGGCGCGATGTTGACCACCACGTAGAAGCGCTTGCCCTGGGCCTGGGCTTCACGAATGCCGAGCGCCAGGTTGGCGTGATCGAACTCGTTGTTGCGCACCCGCAGGCTGTAGCGCGGCTGGCCGGCATACACCGCATCGGCCCCGTAGGCGAAGGCGTAGCGCATGTTTTTCAGGGTGCCGGCGGGGGCGAGCAGTTCGGGGGTGAAGGAGGTCGTCATGGCGGCGTCGGTTGCAAAAGCGCGGCAGGGTAGAGCAGTTGCGCCGAGGGTTTATTGATCTGGATCTATGCTCCATGAAGAAACAGGGCACTCGCGCTGACGCTGGCTGACTAAACGGGACGGGCGCGGGTGGCGCCTGACTGACCTGGACCGGACATGAACCAAAAGAGTCTGCAATTCAAATCCCTCACCGTGCTGTTGTTTCTGGTGACGGTCGCCTTTATCTGGATCCTGCTGCCGTTTTACGGCGCGGTGTTCTGGGCGGTGATACTCGGCATCCTGTTCGCGCCGATGCAACGTCAGTTGCAACTGAAATTCGGCTGGCAACGCAACCTCACATCCCTGTGTACCTTGAGCATCTGCCTGGTGATCGCGATCTTGCCGGTGATCATCCTCAGTGTGCTGCTGGTGCAGGAAGGGGCCACGCTCTACGACAATATCGAAAGCGGCAAGCTCGATATCGGCGCTTATCTGGCGCAGTTCAAGCACAGCCTGCCACCGTACTTTCAGCATCTGCTGGACCGTTTCGGCATGGGCGAGCTCAATGCCCTGCGCGAGAAGATCGTCAAGGCCGCCATGCAGGGCAGTCAGGTGTTGGCAAGCCAGGCGTTCAGTTTCGGCCAGGGCACGTTCGAATTCGTGGTGAGTTTTTTCATCATGTTGTACCTGTTGTTTTTCTTCCTGCGCGACGGCGCCGAACTGGCGCGCAAGGTGCGCACCGCGATCCCGCTGGAGGAGCATCACAAGCGTCGTTTGCAGCTGAAATTCAACCGCGTGGTACGCGCGACGGTGAAGGGCAATCTGCTGGTGGCGATCACTCAAGGTGCGCTGGGCGGGGCGATTTTCTGGTTTCTCGACATTCCCAGCGCGTTGCTCTGGGCGGTTCTGATGGCGTTTCTGTCGTTGCTGCCAGCTGTGGGGGCTGGGATTGTCTGGGTGCCGGTCGCCATTTACTTCCTGCTCAGCGGGATGATCTGGCAGGGCGTGGTGCTGGGGTTGTTCGGGGTATTCGTGATCGGTCTGGTGGACAACCTGCTGCGCCCGATCCTGGTGGGCAAAGACACCCGGATGCCGGACTACATGATCCTGATCTCTACCCTGGGCGGTCTGGCGGTGTTCGGCCTCAACGGTTTCGTGATCGGGCCGCTGATCGCGGCGCTGTTCATGTCGAGTTGGGCGCTGTTCATCGAAAGTAAGCCGAAAGTGCAGCTGCCTTAAGCCTTGAACGGGCCGTTGAGCAGTTGCTGCGACAGCGCCTGCGCCGCTGGCAGGGATGTAAGCGGGCCGCTGACCGGCTCGCCGTCGCGCACCAGATACCAGCAGGCGAGCAGCCCCAGTTCTCTGAGCGAGGCGGGTACGGCGCTGCCGATAACGGACATGATTTGAACCTGAGCCATGAAAAGTACCTCCATCAATCGATGGGGCTACCTTAGGCAATTGGCCGTTTCAGGGACAATCAACGCTTTCGATAGTGGTCATTGACGCCAGTGAGGACTGGCTCAATCCACCACTTGATCGAGCATGTGCACGATCTCGTGTTCGTTGAGGAACCCCTTGCGCACCAGGTTTTCCGCCAGCAGCGAGAGAAACTTCGCGGTGCGGTGGCCTTCCAGGTGCTTGAGTTCGGTCAGGGCGTTGTAGACCTTGCTCGAGGTGCATAAACCGACGATGCGGTGCGGATTCTGTGTTGGCATTCAAGTCGTCCTTGTTGTTATCAACCTGTTGTATGCGGACGGATTCAGAGTGCGGTTCCGTCATGACAAATAGATGACCGTTTGTGTTTTTCCCCGACGGTCGAGTCCATCATGCCGACTTTAACGGTTCAAACTGTCCCCACAGCGACCTTGGCGAGATTTTTTCAGACCTTGGCCGACGGACGGTTGGATTTTCCGCCGGCAATAATATGCGCGCAATAAAAAGCCCCGCTATCAGGCGGGGCTTCGTGTACCGGTTACCAGCGCGGGCCACCGTAGTAGTGTGGCCGGCCGTAATACCCGCGAGGCGGGCCGTAATACACCGGGGCCGGTTGGACGTAGACCGGTTGCTGCACATAAACCGGGGCCGGCTGGTAATAGACCGGTGGCGGCGGTTGCTGCACGTAGACCGGTGCCGGTTGAGCGTAAACGGGCTGTTGGACGTACACCGGCCGATCCTGGTTGATGAGCGCCGAGCCGATGATGGCCGAGCCGACGATCGCACCAAATACCGCCGGGCCCTGCCAGCCACCGCCGTGGGCTTCTGCCTGACCTGTGATCGCGAATGCACCAATCAACAAGGCCACGATGGGGAGTTTACGAATCATGATAATTCCTCGGTTCTTCGACCCGGCGTCCGAGCCTGCAACAGGCCCGGAATGGCGCGGGGATACTTCTAAGACAGCAACATTTTGAAAAACAGCACGGCCGCTGGGTAAATTTTGTGTAAGGTCTGTACCGGTTTATTTACCGGACTTCTGCCATCGGCTGTGATGCCCGGAACAGACCGCCTTATGATCGTTCAGAACCCGATGGCCTGGCTAATCCCGTCCATCCGAAAGTGCATTCGAAGGAGCCTCCCATGCAGATGAACCCCAACAAAGACACCCAATTGTGCATGTCCCTGTCTGGGCGTCCCGGGAATTTCGGTCTGCGTTTTCATAACCATTTGTATGAACAACTGGGCCTGAATTTCTACTACAAGGCATTCAGCAGCCAGGACCTGCCCGGTGCGGTCGGCGGGATCCGCGCGCTGGGGATTCGCGGTTGCGGGGTGTCGATGCCGTTCAAGGAAGCGAGCATTGCGCTGGTCGATGAGCTGGATGCGTCGGCGGCAGCGATTCAGTCGATCAACACCATCGTCAACACCAACGGCCATCTCAAGGCCTACAACACCGATTACATTGCCATCGCCCAGTTGCTGGAAACCCACGCGGTGCCCAAGGACACGACTTTCGCGCTGCGCGGCAGCGGCGGTATGGCCAAGGCGGTGGCCAGTGCCTTGCGCGATGGCGGTTACAAAAACGGTTTGATCGTCGCCCGCAACGAGCGCGCCGGCCGTGCGCTGGCGGACTCCCTGGGCTATCGCTGGCAGGCAGAGCTGGGAGCCGAGCGGCCGCAGATGCTGGTCAACGTGACCCCGGTGGGCATGGACGGCGGACCGGAAGCCGGGCAGCTGTCGTTTGAGGTGGATGTGATCAAGTCTGCCGACACTGTGTTCGATGTGGTGGCGATCCCCTCGGAAACCCCGTTGATCGTGCGCGGTCGTGCCGAAGGTAAAAAAGTGATCACCGGGCTGGAGGTAATCGCGATCCAGGCGCTTGAGCAGTTCGTGCTGTACACCGGCGTGCGGCCGACGGTCGAGCAGTTCGATGCGGCGGTGGCGTTCGCCCGCAGTTGATAGCGCCTGAACAACGGTGAGTCCGCCCGGATTTGCCGTTGCCTATACTGCTGGATCAGCAAGCACAGACTTGCCCTTCACAAAAGCCGAGGTTTGCATGTATCCGCCCATTCTCAACCTGAATGACGTCGAACTCGAACCGCTTCCCGAAGCCCTGTCGCCCGAAGGCGAAACCGCCGGGCGCTATCGGCAGCGCCTGGCCAGGGTCGGCCAGCAACTGGGTGCGCAAAAGCTTGGTTATCGCCTGTATGCGCTGCCACCGGGCATGCGTGGCAGTCCGTTTCACAGTCATCGGGTCAATGAGGAAATGTTTTACGTGGTGGCCGGGGAAGGGGAAGTGCGCCTGGGCGCCGAACGTTTCCCGATCCGCGCCGGCGACGTGATCGCCTGCCCGCCGGGCGGCCCTGAAGCGGCGCATCAAATCATCAACACCAGTGCTGCGGAACTGCGCTATCTGGCCGTCAGCACCCAGCAGCAACCGGAAATCTGCGAGTACCCGGACTCGAACAAATACGCGGTGATGGACAACTTCAATGTCGATGCCGAAGGCAATGCCTCGGGATTCGTGGCGGTGGCGCGGCAGTCGGACGGGGTGGATTACTGGGACGGCGAATAACACCGCCCCGACGCGCTTATTCTTCGAGGCGGGCCAGACGCTCTTCCAGCGCCGCAATCCGCGCTTCCAGCTCTTCGATGCGCTCTACAGACACGCCGCTGGCAGCCCCGCGATCACTCGGATTCTGCCGCGCCGCGATAATCGCCTCGATGTCCGCCGGATCGCCCAGCGCGTGGGTGTAACGATCTTCGCGCTGGCCGGCCTGACGCGGAATCAACACCGCCAGCTCCCGGGCGATCAGGCGTTCAAGCTGATGCACCACTTGTTCGGCGTCTTCGAATTCATGCATGCGACCGCTGCGGGTCAGCAGTTCGTTGACGGTCTGCGGGCCGCGCAAGAACATCAACCCGGTCAGAATCAATTGCGCCGGCACCAGTTCCAGCGCCTTGTCGACCTTGTGCTCCCAGCGGTCGGCGCGACTGCCCATCACCAGTTTGGCGAAACCACGGCTTTCGAGGGCGCGCAGGCTCTGGCCGACCTGGCCCTGGGTCAGGTTCATCACCGGTTCGCGGCTGGTTTTCTGGTTGCAGGCCAACACCAGCGCATTGAGGGTCAACGGATAGGTTTCCGGGCTGGTGGCCTGTTTCTCGATCAGCGAACCCAGAATGCGGATTTCCGTGGCGTTGAGCCGTGGTTCGTTGGTGGCGGTTTCAAGTTCTGTGGTCATCGCGCGTTCCCTCTGCAGTCGAAGGCGCCTAGCCTAATCCTTGCTGGATAAAAGACAAGCCGCGCCGCCATGCGAGCATGGCTATAATCGCCCCCACGATTCAACCAGCCACCACGTGAGACTGCCATGACCATTTCCCTGTACGCCGCATCCGTCCCGGTTTTCCAACAAATGCTCAACGCCCTGAGCGATGTGCTGAAAAAGGCTGAAGCCCACGCCACCGAGAAAAACATCGACCCGAACGCGTTCCTGCAAGCGCGTCTGTACCCGGACATGTTTCCGCTGGTGCGTCAGGTGCAGATCGCCGTGGACTTCGCCAAGGGCGTGTCCTCGCGTCTGGCCGAAATCGAAATCCCGAAATATGACGACACCGAAACCACCTTCGCCGAGCTGCAAGCGCTGATCGCCAAGGTTCTGGCCTTCATCGGCGAGATCAAGCCAGAGCAGATCAATGGCAAGGAAGGCATCGAGATCGTGACTCGCCCGGGCACCCCGAAAGAGAAGCGCTTCAGCGGCCAGGCTTATCTGCTGAGTTACGGCCTGCCGCAGTTCTTCTTCCACGTCACCACCACCTACGCCCTGCTGCGTCACAACGGTGTGGAAGTGGGCAAGCGCGATTACATGGGCGCGTTCTAAAACGTTCTGCAACAAAAAGCCCGCCAAGGTTTGCGCCTTGGCGGGCTTTTTGTTGCGCCGGGCTTTTACGCCGGACGCTGGGCTTTCTGCTCTTCGCCCAGGCACGCGGCGGCGGTGAACAGCACGTCGGTGGAGGAGTTCAGCGCCGTCTCGGCCGAATCCTGCAGCACGCCGATGATGAAGCCGACTGCCACCACCTGCATGGCGATTTCGCTCGGGATGCCAAACAGGCTGCAGGCCAGCGGAATCAGCAGCAGCGAGCCACCGGCCACACCCGAAGCACCGCAGGCACAGATCGCCGCGACGACGCTGAGCAAAATCGCGGTCGGGATGTCCACCGCAATGCCCAGGGTGTGCACGGCCGCGAGGCTCAGTACGGTGATGGTGATCGCCGCACCCGCCATGTTGATGGTGGCGCCGAGCGGGATCGATACCGAGTAGGTGTCTTCATGCAGGCCCAGACGCTTGCTCAATTCCAGGTTGACCGGAATGTTCGCCGCCGAGCTGCGGGTGAAGAACGCGGTGATGCCGCTTTCGCGCAGGCACTGAAGTGTCAGTGGATAAGGGTTGCGACGCAGCTTCCAGAACACGATCAGCGGATTCATCACCAGCGCCACGAACAGCATGCAGCCGAGCAGCACTGCCAGCAGATGCGCATAACCGATCAATGCACCAAACCCGGAGGTGGCCAGGGTCGATGCCACCAGGCCGAAAATACCCAGCGGCGCAAAACGGATCACGACCCGGACAATCACTGTCACGCCGTTGGACAGATCACCCAGCACTTCGCGGGTAGTGTCGCCCGCGTGCCGGATCGCCACGCCCATGCCGATGGCCCAGGCCAGAATGCCGATGAAGTTGGCGTTCATCAGTGCGCTCACCGGGTTGTCGACCACGCTCAGCAACAGGCTTTGCAGCACTTCACTGATGCCGCCCGGCGCGCTTACGGCGATGTTGTCGGTGGACAGCACCAGATGCGACGGGAACATCATGCTGGCAATCACCGCGACCACGGCGGCGGCGAAGGTGCCCAGCAGATACAGGAACAGGATCGGCCGGATGTGGGTTTCCTGACCGTGCTTGTGGTTGGCGATCGAGGCCATGACCAGCACGAACACCAGGATCGGCGCCACGGCTTTCAGTGCCGAGACGAACACCTTGCCGATGAAGGCCGTGCCTTTGGCCGCTTCCGGCGCGAACAGCGCGAGGGCGATGCCGGCAATCAGGCCGATAAGGATCTGGGTGACCAGGCTGAGGCTTTTGAGGCGTTGCAATAGAGAAGGGGATGAAGCGGTCATGAACGGCATCTCTGTTTTTTTATAGGGTGCAAGGTTGCGCAATCCGGGCGTTGAATCGGGGGCAGGCCACAGACACGAACCGAAAGGACTGACGCGCCAACCACGCCGTTAAACGGGTGGCTGAACAGGGTGTACGTTTTGCAGGGCGCGGACTTTATCACAGGGTCATCCGATTCCTTCAGGCCTGTGACGATCTGCCACCGGATCCATCTACAAGTTAGACAGGTTTGTGCAAGTCACTCGGGAAACACTCTGTTAAGATTGCGCATCCTTATTTTCAAGTTCTGCCAGCGGGCCCTCGGGTCAACGCTGGTGTCGTCGTTTTGCTGGAGTTCCTCATGCTGTTGCCCATCCTTCTGTTGTCTGCCGCCGGGTTCACGGTGCTGACCACGGAGTTCGTCATTGTCGGCCTGCTGCCGGCGATTGCTCGCGACCTGGCTGTCACCATCCCGCAGGCCGGGTTGCTGGTGACTCTATTCGCTTTCACCGTGGCGATGTTCGGTCCTTTCTTGACCGCGTATTTCGCCCGCTTCGAGCGCCGCAAGCTGTTCATCACCATCCTGATCATGTTCGGTCTGGCCAATACCGTGGCCGCGTTGGCGCCGAACATCTGGGTCATGGCCATCGCCCGGCTGATCCCGGCGCTGGGGTTGCCGGTGTTCTGGGCGCTGGCCAGCGAAACGGCGGTGGATATCGTCGGCCCGGACTACGCCGGTCGCGCGATCGCCAAGATCGGCTTCGGCATTGTCTGCGCCACCGTGTTCGGAATTCCGGTTGGTACGCTGATTTCCGATGCGTTCGGCTGGCGCAGCGCGTTTGCCATTCTGGCGGTGATCGCGTTCGCCAAGGCGCTGCTGCTGTTTGTCTACCTGCCGAAAACCAGCCTGCACCAGCATCAGGTCAGTTTCGCTTCGCAGTTCAAGATCCTGCGCAGCCCGCTGATGCTGGGTCATGTACTGCTGTCGATCCTGGTGTTCAGCGGCATGTTCACCGCTTACACCTATCTGGCGGACATCCTTGAGCGTCTGGCTGGCTTCAATGGCACCGTGGTCGGCTGGTGCCTGATGGGCTTTGGCGCGGTCGGTCTGATCGGCAACTCGTTGGGTGGTCGCGCGGTGGATCGTCATCCGCTGATGGCGTCGGTGATGTTCTGCGCGTTCATGATCCCCGGGATGGTGGCGCTGGTGCCGAACATCAATTCGTCGCTGGGTCTGGCGGCGGCGATGGGCATCTGGGGCGTGACCCAGGCGGCGCTGTTCCTGGTCAGCCATGTGCGTTTGATGAAAGCCGCACCGGAAGCGCCGGCCTTCGCCGCGTCGCTGAACATCGCCGGGGCCAACCTCGGGATTGGTCTGGGCGCGATCATTGGCGGTCGAGTGATCGACAGCGCCGGTCTGGGCTTTGTGGGCTTCGCCGCCGCCGGGTTCATTCTGCTGTCGATTTTCCTCGCCATGGTGCTGATGGTGCTCAAGCCGCGCGACGCCTGTGCGCCGGCTTAAAAGGCTGTAAACAGCTCGCGTCGGGCACCTTCGGTAATCGCTTTGATACCGGGGTGCTTGACCTTGCGCTCCACCGAGATCGCGTAGAACGACTCGCTCACCGCATCGGTCTGGCCGATCAACTCGACGCCGTACTGGCGCTTCACCTCATCGGCAATCACGCTCGGGCCGATGAAAATCCCGCTGCCGGACTGGCCGAACGCCTGCATCAGGGCACTGTCATCGAACTCCCCGACAATCCTCGGCTGAATCTGCTGCTCGGCGAACCAGCGCTGTAAACGACTGCGCACCACGGTTTCCGCGCCGGGGATCAACAGCGGCGCACCGTGGAGGCTGCGCGGGAAATCCTGACCGTATTGCGCCGCCAGTTCTGCGGTGGCGAAAAAGCTGATCCCGCATTCCCCGAGTTTCTGGCTGTAGCCCTTGATGTCCAGGTGCGAGGGCATCGGGCTGTCGGAGATCACCAGGTCCAGGCGCTGGATTGCCAGGTCCGCCAGTAACCTTTCGAGTTTGTCTTCGCGGCAGGTGATGCGCAGTGGCTCGCTCAATTCCATGGTCGGCGCGATCAGGCGATAGACGATGGATTTGGGCACCACGTCCGCCACGCCCACCCGGAACAGGATTTGCTGTTCGTTGGGCTGGGCGCGCAGCATCAACTCCAGTTCGCCGCCGAGCTGGAACATCTGCTCGGCGTAGGGCAGGGCCTGGCGCCCGGCCTCGGTGAGCTCCAGTTGCCGGCCGACCCGTTGAAACAACTCGATACCGTAGGTCTGTTCGAGCAGGGAAATCTGCCCGCTGATGGTTTGTGGCGTCAGATTCAGCTGCTCGCAGGCGCGCACGATGCTGCCGGTCTTGGCCACCACCCAGAAGTAGTGCAGTTGTCGGTAATTGAGCATGGGTTCGCTCCGTCCAATACAGTTCGTATAAATCGAAGTATAGCCGCTAAAAATACGAATTTTCCTGAAGTGTTTGTCTCCCTAGAATGCCCAGCCATCGACGGCCGGTCTGTACGGCGCTGTCTGTTCTATCGAGGGAAGCATCATGAAACTGAAAACTACGGCGTTATTGATCGCGTCTTTACTGGTACTGGCCGGTTGCGATCAGGCCGAAAAGAGCGCCCAGCAACTGATGGGGCAGGCGGCTGAAGCGGCCAAGCAAGCCATCGATGACACGCACAAAGCCGCCGAGCAGGCGCTCAGCGATGCCACCGGCAATCTGATCAGCAAGAAAGAACCGAAAGACGACGAAGAAAAATCCGAATCGTCCTCCCAGGAAATCTAAACCGTCTTACACAGAGTCAGGACTGACCCATGGAATATCTGTTAGAACTCGCTTCCAGCCCGACCGCCTGGATTGCCTTGGCCACATTGGTGGTGATGGAGATCGTACTCGGCATCGATAACCTGATCTTCATCTCGATCCTGACCAACAAGCTGCCCGAGCAGTACCGGCAGAAAGCCCGTCGTCTGGGGATCGGCATGGCGCTGATCATGCGTCTGGCCTTGTTGAGCACCATCGCGTTCATCGTTCAGTTGACCGCGCCGGTCATCGAAATCCTCGGCCAGGCGTTCTCCTGGAAGGACATGATCCTGATTGCCGGTGGCCTGTTCCTGGTGTGGAAGGCGACGACCGAAATCCATCACAGCATGGACCCGGCGCCGGAAGATCCGAAGACCGCGACGTCGACGGTGACCCTGGGTTTTGCAGCCGCCATTGGGCAGATCCTGATGCTGGACATGGTGTTCTCGATCGACAGCATCATTACCGCGGTCGGCATGACCGAACACTTGCCGATCATGGTGATTGCAGTGGTTGTCTCGGTGCTGGTGATGTTGTTTGCAGCTGATCCGCTGGCCAAGTTCATCAATGACAACCCGACGGTGGTGATGCTGGCGCTGGGCTTCCTGATCATGATCGGCATGACGCTGATTGCAGAGGGCTTCGGCGCCCACGTACCGAAAGGTTATGTGTATGCCGCCATGGCGTTCTCGGCTGCGATTGAAGTGCTGAACATGATGTCGCGCCGCGCCAAGCAGAAGAAGCTGACTGCCGAAGCGTAATCGCTGGAAAACCAAAGGCCGCCTGAACTCGCGAGAGTCCAGGCGGCCTTTTTGTTTTTGTTGGTTGCAGAGCGTCAGTGCGCGGTGGCGTGGCGGGCGTCGTGTTTCTCGATCTTCCTGGTCGGTGCAGGTTGAACCGGGTGGTGATGGCGGCGGGAAATCCGCAACACGCCCCACAGCATGGCGGCGGCAACGGCCAGCCAGCCGGCGATCAGCATTACGATGGTCATGGTCAGGCTCATCTGTGCCTCGTCTTTGCCCTGCGTCGGGCTAACGCTCTTTGGCTCTTATCTGACTGACAGTCTAGTCGCTGGTGTGTTTCAGGCTATTGACCAAAGGTCGGTGGTGATCAATCAGTTCGCTCTATGCAGCTCTGGCATCTGCCGCTTTGGGCTATACCGCAACGTTGCGCCGTCCTATGATCCTCGACCAAGCCGGAACACGATGACCGGTAACTGATCAAGAGAGTGATGATGGTGCAGCTATTTTCCCGGATTCGCGCAGCGCTGCTGGTGGCCGGTTGCGTGACAGCATTGGTGGGGTGTGCGGGCAGTGTGGCGCCGGAGGTCAAGCGCCTGCCGGAACGTGTCGAGCTCAGCGGCACCTTCTACCGCGGTGAGGCCTATCAAAGCGGGCCACAGGTGCTGGCCAGTCTGCTGTCGCAGCAGGGCATCGTGATCACGCCGGGGCTGTTGGAAAAACCGCTGCACTTGCCGGGCGCCGAGGACAAGTTGCAACAGAATCTGCAGAGCCTGGCGCGTGAATACGGCATGGTCGTGTATCCGCTGGACAGCAATCTGCCGGCGCTGCTGACTCAGGTGGCGGCCGGGTACCCGGTGATGGTGCGTTTCAGTGAGGGCTCGGCGTTTTGGGCGGAGCCGCGTTACGCGATCCTGTCCGGCTATGATCGTCTGAAGCAGAAAGTGCTGCTGCGCGCCGGGATGAATCGCCGTGAATTGATGAGCTTCAGCTCGTTTGAGTCGGCCCTGGAAAAATCCGGCGGCTGGGCGGTGTTGATTCAGAAGCCGACGCAGATTCCGGTGGCGGTCGATCAACAGCGCTGGCTCAAGGCTGCCGACGCACTGGCGCAAGCCGGGCAGGAGCGGGAAGCGGCGCAGGCGAGGAAGGCGCTGGCGGCGCATTGAGGTTCCGTTCGTCGCTTGTCGGGCACCCTGGCGGGGGACGCGCTTCTGAACTGTAGCGTCCCGTGTTTTACGGGCCTGGTATCAGGAGATGAACATGGCAATTCCAAATTCACCCAGTGGGCCGCATTCTTCCGAGCATGGCAGTGGCGACGACCTGGGTTTCGATCCGGACTCGCCTGATCTGGACGATCCGCAAGTCGATCCCATTGGCCCGGCAAAGGCGCCGAAGGATGTGCAGCCAGGCGATGATCCAAAGCGTCCGGCCAAGCCTTATGACCCCTTGGCTGATCTCAAGCCTTGAAGCGAGGTGCGTATGAGTACCGATTCGAGTTTCGACGACCACAAGCCTGACAGTGTGCCCACTACCCCCGAGCCGGATGTCGATCCGGTGCTGGATCCGGACAGCCCCCTGCGCGATCCGCTCGCGCGTCCAGCGGTGGTAACGCCAGAGCATGCGCGCGACCCGAGTGCCGGTGATGGTATTCCCGATGACGACAAGATGCCGTTGCCCAACGACTGAGTGCATAAACGAAAAAGCCCCGACGAGTCGGGGCTTTTTCATGGGTGACGGATTATTTGGAGGCTTCGATCACGCCGCTCTGGCGACTCTTGAGGTTTTTGTCGGCCTTGTATTGCTGGGCCACCGCCGGGACGCTGGCGCTCTTGCCGGTTTCCACCCAGCTGCGAATGCGGCTGGCATCGGCGAAATGGGTGTATTTGCCGAACGCATCGAGAATCACCAGGGCGACCGGACGGTTGGCCATGCGGGTCACCAGCACCAGGCAATGACCGGCAGGGTTGGTGAAACCGGTCTTGGTGATGCGGATATCCCAGTCGGCCTTGTTGACCAGGTGATCGGTGTTACGGAAACCCAGGGTGTAATTGGGTTTGCGGAACGAGACGGTCTTTTCCTTGGTGGTGGTCAGCTCAATAAGCAATGGTTGTTTGTGGGCGGCCACCAGCAACTTGCTCAAGTCGCGGGCAGTGGAGACATTACGCTCCGACAAACCGGTGGGTTCGACAAAATGCGTGCTGGTCATGCCCAGCGCCTTGGCCTTGGCGTTCATCGCTGCGATGAATGCCGCGTAACCGCCCGGATAGTGGTGGGCCAGGCTGGCGGCGGCGCGGTTTTCCGAGGACATCAAGGCAATCAGCAGCATCTCTCGGCGGGGCAGTTCGCTTCGCAGTTTGACGCGAGAAAATACACCTTTCATTTCCGGGGTATGGCTGATGTCGACGTCAATCCATTCGTCCATGTTCTGGTGGGCTTCGACCACTACCAAGCCAGTCATCAACTTGCTCACGGAAGCGATGGGTACCACCACGTCCGGATTGCTGGAATAGATGACTTTGTTGGTCTGCAGATCCATCAGCAGGGCGCTGCCAGACGCAATCTTCAGTTGCGAGGCGTCTCGGGGGGCAGCGGTGGTTTCGGCGGCGTTGACCGTGGGCGTGAGGAGTGTGCCTGAAAATGCAAAAACCAGGCTCAGGATGGACAGACGAATATTCACGCGGGCGAACTCATGAAGGTTGGAAATGCCGTTCTTTGTAACGGGCTGTGTCGTAAAAACGACGCATTGTAGGAGTATGGTTGAAGAACTGTCGATGGTTGTCCGCAAGGCATGAAAAAGTCGTGAAAAGCCCTGTAAAAATAGGGGTTTCCGGCGAACGGTAAAGGTTTTTTCGAGGGCATGAAAAACCCCGCACAAGGCGGGGTTCCCGGAGCATGGAAAACACGACTCAGGCGTGCAGGGTTTCTGCCGCGTAGAGGGTGTTTTCCAGCAGGCAAGCGCGGGTCATCGGACCGACGCCACCCGGCACCGGAGTGATCCAGCCGGCGCGGGGCAGGGCGGTTTCGTACACCACGTCACCGACCAGTTTGCCGTCTTCCTGGCGGTTGATGCCGACGTCGATCACGATCGCGCCTTCCTTGATCCACTCGCCCTTGACCAGGCCCGGCTTGCCGGCGGCCACGACCACCAGGTCAGCGCGGCCGACGTGGCCGGCCAGGTCCTTGGTGAAGCGGTGAGTCACGGTCACGGTGCAACCGGCCAGCAGCAGTTCCATCGCCATCGGGCGACCGACGATGTTGGACGCGCCGACAACCACGGCGTCCATTCCGTACAGATCGGCACCGGTGCTTTCCAGCAGGGTCATGATGCCCTTCGGGGTGCACGGGCGCAGCAATGGAATGCGCTGGGCCAGACGGCCGACGTTATAAGGATGGAAACCGTCGACGTCCTTGTCCGGGCGGATGCGTTCCAGCAGTTTGGAAGCGTCCAGGTGCTCTGGCAGAGGAAGTTGAAGCAGAACGCCGTCGATTGCCGGGTCGTCGTTCAGTCGATCGATCAGATCGGTCAGCGCTTCTTGAGTGGTTTCGGAAGGCAGGTCGTACGCTTGAGAGAGGAAGCCGACCTCTTCACAGTCTTTACGCTTGTGCGAGACATAAACCTGAGAGGCAGGATCGCTGCCGACCAGGATCACCGCGAGGCCTGGCGTGCGCAGACCTTGCTGGCGACGTTCGGCAACCCGTTGGGCGATCTGCTGGCGCAGGCTGGCGGCGATCGATTTGCCGTCGATTAGTTGTGCAGTCATTGCGCGTGATTAACCATCGAGAGGGGAAAAAAAGAGAACGCATTCTCGCATGTCAAACGGTGAGGGCAAAGGCGCTTGGTCAGCAAATTCCCCTAAGCCCTTTAATTAAATGAATTTTTTTTAAAAAGGATTTGACGACCCTCGGGTCGCTCTATACTATTCGTCGCACTTGTCGGGCACAGCCTAGCACTGGTTAAGAAGGTCGAGCGAAATCAACGTTTTGCAAGGCTGGAAAGCACTTAGTTTGTAGTCCTCCAAGGGTACAGCTAACAAGGCGCCCGTAGCTCAGCTGGATAGAGCATCCGCCTTCTAAGCGGATGGTCGCAGGTTCGAGTCCTGCCGGGTGCGCCATTAGGCAGCATTGGCACAAGTAACGCGATATGGTGGGCGTAGCTCAGTTGGTAGAGCACGGGATTGTGACTCCCGTTGTCGTGGGTTCGATCCCCATCGTCCACCCCATATTTCGAAAGGCGCCAGATGTAACAGTCTGGCGCCTTTGCTTTAAAAAGCTTCATCTGCGGATGTGGTGGAATTGGTAGACACACTGGATTTAGGTTCCAGCGCCGCGAGGCGTAAGAGTTCGAGTCTCTTCATCCGCACCAATCAAAGCTTCATTCATGCCGTTGGCCGGGTGAAGTTCTACAAAGAAGTTGTTTGGCTTCTTTGGCACGCAATATGGTGGGCGTAGCTCAGTTGGTAGAGCACGGGATTGTGACTCCCGTTGTCGTGGGTTCGATCCCCATCGTCCACCCCATATTCCGAAAGGCGCCAGATTTAACAGTCTGGCGCCTTTTTTGTTTTACGGTTTCGGATTTTGGCGGCTGCAGGTTTCGGGTCGCCGGGCAGGGCGCTTCGTCGTATCAATGTTACTCGATGATGCTGCGCTGCCTGCCAACCTTGCTTGCAAGGTCGACTGTCAGGGAGATGATTCAACCGCCTCTATATATAGAAGAGGTTGGCGCAGAGCTCTGGCTTGAATTGGCTGTATTTGCTAACAGGGCGAGGCGCAACCGTTTGTCCCCGCCTTCAAATGGCCTGCTGTTTTTTTACCCGTTTTCAGTAGGGTGACTTCTTGAGTTTGACCTACTAGAATGCTTGCCCTTGATTCTTGGGTCGGAAACGGCCGGCTAACGTCTGTGCAACGAGGAATATCCATGCAAGTTTCTGTTGAAAATACTACTGCTCTTGAGCGCCGCATGAGCGTCACTGTGCCGGCTTCGCAACTTGAGAGCCAGGTCAACAACCGTCTGCAGCAGACTGCCAAAAAGGCCAAGATTGCTGGCTTCCGCCCAGGCAAAGTGCCTATGAGCGAAATCAAGCGTCGTTTCGGTCAAGAAGCAGAGCGCGATGCTGTAGGCGACCTCATTCAAAAGTCTTTTTATGAGGCTGTGGTTGAGCAGAAGCTGAACCCGGCTGGCTCGCCATCGATCGAGCCCAAATCGATCGAAGCTGGCAAGGATCTGGAATACGTAGCCGTATTCGAAGTGTTCCCCGAGTTCACCGTTGCCGGCTTCGAAGGCATCACCGTCGAGCGTCTGAGCGCTGAAGTGGCTGACGCCGATCTGGACAAGATGCTGGACATCCTGCGCAAGCAGAACACCCGTTTCGAAGTGGCCGATCGCGCTGCCCAGAACGAAGACCAGCTGAACATCGATTTCGTTGGCAAGGTTGACGGCGAAGTATTCGCTGGCGGTTCCGCCAAGGGCACTCAGCTGGTACTGGGTTCCGGCCGCATGATCCCAGGCTTCGAAGAAGGCCTGGTCGGCGCTAAAGCCGGCGAAGAGCGCGTTCTGAACCTGACCTTCCCAGAGGACTATCAGAACCTGGACCTGGCTGGCAAAACCGCCGAGTTCACCGTGACTGTAAACACCGTTTCCGAGCCAAAACTGCCTGAGCTGAACGAAGAGTTCTTCGCTCAATTCGGTATCAAGGAAAGCGGCATCGACGGTTTCCGCACCGAAGTTCGCAAGAACATGGAGCGTGAACTGCGTCAGGCGATCAAATCCAAGGTCAAGAATCAGGTAATGGACGGTCTGCTGGCCACCAACCCGATCGAAGTGCCTAAGGCTCTGCTGTCCAACGAAGTTGACCGTCTGCGCGTGCAGGCTGTTCAGCAGTTCGGTGGCAACATCAAGCCTGACCAACTGCCGGCCGAGCTGTTCGAAGAACAAGCCAAGCGTCGCGTTGTCCTGGGTCTGATCGTGGCTGAAGTGGTCAAGCAGTTCGACCTGAAGCCAGACGAAGCCCGCGTTCGCGAAATGATTCAGGAAATGGCTTCGGCTTACCAAGAGCCTGAGCAGGTCGTGTCCTGGTACTACAAGAACGAGCAGCAACTGAACGAAGTTCGTTCGGTTGTGCTGGAAGAACAAGTTGTGGATACTGTTCTGCAGAAAGCTAGCGTGACCGACAAATCGGTCTCTTACGAAGAAGCGGTCAAGCCGGTAGAAGCTCCAAAAGCCGACTGATTGTTTTTGCGTTAGAAGCACACACCATAAGCCAGCCTTCGAGCTGGCTTATGCGTATTCAAGACATGACTATTTGGGAGTGACTGCAGAGCATGTTCCGTAATTCCTATATTCAGCAGAACTCTGATATCCAGGCCGCCGGCGGCCTGGTCCCGATGGTTGTCGAGCAATCTGCTCGTGGCGAGCGCGCCTATGACATTTACTCGCGTCTTCTCAAGGAGCGAGTAATCTTTCTGGTTGGGCCGGTAGAGGATTACATGGCCAACCTGATTTGTGCGCAATTGCTGTTCCTTGAAGCGGAAAACCCGGACAAGGACATCCATCTTTATATCAACTCCCCGGGCGGTTCGGTGACAGCGGGTATGTCGATCTACGACACCATGCAGTTCATCAAGCCAAACGTATCGACGACCTGTATCGGTCAGGCGTGCAGCATGGGCGCATTCCTGCTGACGGCCGGTGCACCTGGCAAGCGTTTCTGCCTGCCGAACTCGCGCGTGATGATTCACCAGCCGCTGGGCGGTTTCCAGGGGCAGGCGTCGGACATCGAGATCCATGCCAAGGAAATCCTCTTCATCCGCGAGCGTCTCAACACGCTGATGGCCAAGCACAGCGGTCGTACGCTTGAAGAAATCGAGCGCGACACCAACCGCGACAACTTCATGAGTGCAGAAGCTGCGAAGGAATACGGTCTGATCGACGAAGTGATCAACCAGCGCCCAGCTTAAAAATAAGCAACTCAAAATAGGCTTGGTCGGCGCGTCTGATCAGCGGCGGGCTTGAAAAAGCCCGCAATAGCCTTCATCTTGTGTTGCAAGCCTATCGGATTTGGATCGAACGAATGACTGACACCCGCAACGGCGAGGACAACGGCAAGCTGCTCTATTGCTCCTTCTGTGGCAAAAGCCAGCATGAAGTGCGCAAATTGATTGCCGGCCCCTCGGTCTTTATCTGCGACGAGTGCGTCGACCTGTGCAATGACATCATCCGCGAGGAGGTGCAGGAAGCACAGGCCGAAAGCAGCGCGCATAAATTGCCTTCGCCTAAAGAAATCAGCGGCATCCTTGATCAATATGTCATTGGTCAGGAACGTGCCAAGAAGGTTCTGGCGGTAGCGGTATACAACCACTACAAGCGTCTGAACCAGCGTGACAAAAAGGCTGACGACGTCGAACTCGGCAAGAGCAACATCCTGCTGATCGGCCCGACCGGCTCCGGTAAAACCCTGCTGGCCGAAACTCTGGCCCGCTTGCTGAACGTTCCGTTCACTATCGCCGACGCAACCACCCTCACGGAGGCGGGTTACGTGGGTGAAGACGTCGAGAACATTATTCAGAAGCTGTTGCAGAAGTGCGATTACGACGTAGAGAAGGCCCAGATGGGTATTGTCTACATCGACGAAATCGACAAGATTTCGCGCAAGTCCGACAACCCGTCGATCACCCGGGACGTTTCCGGTGAAGGCGTGCAGCAGGCCTTGCTCAAACTGATCGAAGGCACGGTCGCTTCCGTTCCGCCGCAAGGTGGCCGCAAGCATCCGCAACAGGAATTCCTTCAGGTTGATACCCGTAACATCTTGTTCATCTGCGGTGGCGCATTCTCCGGTCTGGAGAAGGTCATTCAGAACCGTTCCACCAAGGGTGGCATCGGTTTCAACGCAGAAGTGCGCAGCAAGGAAGAAGGCAAGAAAGTCGGTGAATCCCTGCGTGAAGTCGAGCCTGACGATCTGGTCAAGTTCGGTCTGATCCCGGAATTCGTCGGTCGTCTGCCGGTTCTCGCGACGCTGGACGAGCTGGATGAGGCTGCTTTGATGCAGATTCTCACCGAGCCGAAAAACGCGCTGACCAAACAGTATGCCAAGCTGTTCGAGATGGAAGGCGTGGATCTGGAATTCCGTTCCGACGCGCTGAAATCGGTCGCCAAGCGTGCCCTGGAGCGCAAAACCGGTGCCCGTGGCCTGCGTTCGATTCTCGAAGGTGTGCTGCTCGACACGATGTATGAAATCCCCTCACAGTCCGAGGTGAGCAAAGTCGTGATCGATGAAAGCGTGATCGAAGGCAAGTCCAAGCCACTGTATATCTATGAAAACAGTGAGCCGGCTGCCAAGGCTGCGCCGGACGCGTAAGCGCCCGGTCTGCCGGAACAAGGAAGGGGCCTTCGGGCCTCTTTTTTTTTATGTCGTTTTTTACATCCGCTTTGCGCTTGTTTTTTTTCAAGTCAGCCCCCATCTTGGTTTCAAGTTTAATTCCATCTGATTACGGCCGTATGGCCGCCGTAGAGGCGAAATCATGAAGACCACCATCGAATTGCCTCTCCTGCCATTGCGTGATGTCGTTGTGTATCCGCACATGGTTATCCCGCTGTTCGTGGGGCGCGAGAAATCCATCGAAGCCCTCGAGGCCGCGATGACGGGCGACAAGCAGATCCTGCTGCTGGCCCAGAGAAATCCGGCTGACGACGATCCCGGTGAAGAAGCTCTCTATCGCGTAGGTACTATCGCCACTGTTTTGCAGTTGCTGAAGCTGCCGGACGGCACCGTCAAGGTTCTGGTCGAGGGCGAGCAGCGTGGTGCTGTGGAGCGCTTCAGCGAAGTTGATGGCCACTGCCGTGCTGAAGTGTCGCTGATCGACGAATTCGATGCCGCCGAGCGCGAATCGGAAGTGTTCGTGCGCAGCCTGCTGTCGCAGTTCGAACAATATGTGCAGTTGGGCAAGAAAGTCCCCGCTGAAGTCCTGTCGTCGCTTAACAGCATCGACGAGCCTGGCCGACTGGTAGATACCATGGCCGCGCACATGGCGCTGAAGATCGAGCAGAAGCAGGAAATCCTCGAAATCATCGATTTGTCGGCCCGGGTCGAGCACGTTCTCGCCTTGCTGGACGCCGAGATCGACCTGCTGCAAGTTGAAAAACGCATTCGTGGCCGCGTCAAAAAGCAAATGGAGCGCAGTCAGCGCGAGTACTACCTGAATGAGCAGATGAAGGCCATTCAGAAAGAGCTCGGCGACAGCGACGAAGGTCACAACGAAATCGAAGACCTGAAAAAGCGTATCGACGCTGCCGGTCTGCCAAAAGATGCCCTGGCCAAGGCCACTGCCGAGTTGAACAAGCTCAAGCAAATGTCGCCGATGTCCGCTGAAGCCACCGTGGTGCGCTCGTACATCGACTGGCTGGTTCAGGTGCCGTGGAAGGCTCAGAGCAAGGTGCGTCTGGACCTGGCCCGGGCCGAAGACATTCTCGACGCCGATCACTACGGCCTGGAAGAGGTCAAGGAACGCATCCTTGAATACCTCGCCGTGCAGAAACGCGTGAAGAAAATTCGTGGCCCGGTGTTGTGCCTGGTCGGTCCTCCGGGCGTGGGTAAAACCTCGCTGGCCGAGTCGATCGCCCATGCCACCAACCGCAAATTCGTGCGCATGGCCCTCGGTGGCGTGCGTGATGAAGCGGAAATCCGTGGTCACCGTCGGACTTACATCGGTTCGATGCCAGGAAGATTGATTCAAAAGATGACAAAAGTGGGTGTGCGCAACCCGCTGTTCCTGCTCGATGAAATCGACAAAATGGGCAGCGACATGCGTGGCGACCCGGCGTCGGCGTTGCTGGAAGTGCTCGATCCGGAGCAGAACCATAACTTCAACGACCACTATCTGGAAGTCGATTACGACCTCTCGGATGTGATGTTCCTGTGCACCTCGAACTCGATGAACATTCCGCCGGCGCTGCTGGACCGGATGGAAGTCATCCGTCTGCCGGGCTACACCGAAGACGAGAAGATCAACATCGCGGTCAAGTACCTGTCGCCGAAACAGATTGCAGCCAACGGCCTGAAGAAGGGCGAGCTGGAATTCGACGAAGAAGCGATCCGCGACATTATCCGTTACTACACCCGCGAAGCCGGTGTGCGTGGCCTCGAGCGGCAGATTGCCAAGGTCTGCCGCAAGGCGGTCAAAGAGCACGCGCTGGAAAAACGCTTCTCGGTAAAAGTGACAGCTGATCTGTTGGAGCATTTCCTCGGCGTTCGCAAGTTCCGCTACGGTCTGGCCGAGCAGCAGGATCAGATCGGTCAGGTGACCGGCCTGGCCTGGACTCAGGTGGGCGGCGAACTGCTGACCATCGAAGCCGCTGTGGTGCCGGGTAAAGGTCAACTGATCAAGACCGGTTCGCTGGGTGACGTAATGGTCGAATCGATCACTGCGGCTCTGACGGTGGTGCGCAGCCGTGCCAAGAGCCTGGGCATTCCCCTGGACTTTCACGAGAAGCGTGACACCCACATTCACATGCCGGAAGGCGCGACGCCAAAAGACGGCCCGAGCGCTGGTGTAGGCATGTGTACTGCGCTGGTGTCGGCGTTGACCGGTATTCCTGTGCGTGCCGATGTCGCCATGACCGGCGAGATCACCCTGCGTGGTCAAGTTCTCGCCATTGGTGGTCTGAAGGAAAAACTGCTGGCCGCTCACCGTGGCGGAATCAAGATCGTGATTATTCCGGAAGAGAACGTGCGTGATCTGAAGGAGATTCCTGACAATATCAAGCAGGATCTGCAGATCAAACCGGTTAAATGGATTGACGAGGTCCTGCAAATTGCGCTGCAATACGCGCCGGAGCCCTTGCCGGATGTGGCTCCGGAGATAGTTGCCAAGGACGAAAAACGTGAGTCTGACTCTAAGGAAAGAATTAGCACGCATTAATACGCTTTTGCCTGGGGGGCTTCCTTGACAGCTTTTTAGAGCCCTTGTTATAAAGCGGCTCTTAAGTGTCTGTAGGCCATTCAGCACTCGTTTTTGCTTTCACCAAAAAACTTAGAATCATACTCAAATAGATATAAGGGGACTTAGAGTGAACAAGTCGGAACTGATTGATGCTATCGCTGCATCCGCTGATATCCCGAAAGCTGCTGCTGGCCGTGCGCTGGACGCTGTAATCGAATCCGTCACTGGCGCTCTCAAGGCCGGCGACTCCGTTGTTCTGGTTGGTTTCGGTACTTTCTCCGTGACTGATCGTCCAGCTCGCATCGGTCGTAACCCACAGACCGGCAAGACTCTGGAAATCGCGGCAGCCAAAAAGCCAGGTTTCAAAGCCGGTAAAGCCCTGAAAGAAGCCGTCAACTAAGTTTGATTCAGGATTTTACCCATCCGGGTCGGGGTCATGCCTGACTTGGCAGCGGAGCGGTAGAGCAGGTAGTTGAAACAGTTGCCTGTCACACCGGGATCGAGGGTTCGAGCCCTGTCCGCTCCGCCAGTTACGAGAAGGCGCATCCTCGGATGCGCCTTTCTTCTATCCGGATTCTACCCACACTCCACGGTTGCCAAATTTTGAAGTTCAACCGTTTCTGGGGGACGCATGCTGCAGAATATCAGGGACAATTCACAAGGCTGGATTGCCAAGACCATTATCGGAGTCATCGTTGCACTGATGGCCCTGACCGGTTTCGACGCCATTTTCCAGGCCACGACTCACAAGAATGAGGCGGCCAAGGTCAACGGTGAAGAAATCAGCCAGAACGAGCTGAGCCAGGCGGTGGATATGCAACGCCGTCAGCTGATGCAACAACTGGGCAAGGATTTCGACGCTTCCTTGCTGGACGAAAAAATGCTGCGCGAATCGGCCCTCAAGGGTCTGATCGATCGCAAGCTGCTGCTGCAAGGCGCAGAACAATCGAAATTCGCTTTCTCCGAAGCGGCCCTGGACCAAGTGATCCTGCAGACGCCTGAATTCCAGGTCGACGGCAAGTTCAGCTCCGACCGTTTCGATCAGGTGATCCGTCAACTGGGCTACAGCCGCATGCAGTTCCGCCAGATGCTGGCTCAGGAAATGCTGATCGGCCAACTGCGCGCCGGTGTGGCGGGCAGCGGTTTCGTGACCGACGCTCAGGTGCTGGCCTTCGCCCGTCTGGAAAAACAGACCCGCGACTTCGCCACGCTGAACATCAAGGCTGACCCTTCGGCCGTGAAGCTGACCGATGACGAGGTCAAGGCTTACTACGACGAGCACGCCAAGGAATTCATGACCCCGGATCAAGTGGTCATCGATTACCTGGAATTGAAGAAGTCTTCGTTCTTCGATCAGGTCGCCGTCAAGGACGAAGACCTGCAGGCGGCGTATCAGAAAGAGATCGCCAACCTGTCGGAACAGCGTCGTGCGGCGCACATTCTGATCGAAGTCAACGACAAGACCACCGAGGCCCAGGCCAAGGCGAAGATCGAAGAAGTCCAGGCGCGTCTGGCCAAGGGCGAGAAATTCGAGGCGCTGGCCAAGGAGTTCTCGCAGGATCCGGGTTCGGCCAACAACGGCGGTGACCTCGGTTATGCCGGTCCTGGCGTTTACGATCCAGCCTTTGAGAAAGCCCTGTATTCGCTGAACAAGGATCAGGTTTCCGAGCCGGTTCGCACCGACTTCGGTTTCCATCTGATCAAGCTGCTGGGTGTCGAGGCGCCTGAAGTGCCGACCCTGGCCAGCCTGAAAGACAAGCTGACCCGCGAGCTGAAAACCCAGCAAGTCGAGCAGCGTTTCGTCGAGGCGACCAAGCAACTGGAAGACTCTTCGTTCGAAGCCTCCGACCTGGCCCAGCCAGCGCAGGATCTGAAACTGACCGTGCACACCTCCAAGCCGTTCGGCCGTGAAGGTGGCGAAGGCGTTGCAGCCAACCGTGCTGTAGTGACTGCCGCGTTCAGCACCGAAGTGCTGGAAGAGGGTGCCAACAGCACCGCCATCGAGCTGGATCCGGAAACCGTGATCGTGCTGCGCGCCAAGGAGCATCTGAAGCCTGCTCAATTGCCGCTGGAAAGCGTGGCCACCGCCATTCGCGCCCAGTTGACCAAAGAGCACGCCAGCGCGGCTGCCAAGACCAAGGCGGAGCAACTGATCGCCAGTCTGCGTGATGGCAAGACCCCGCTGGACAAGGCGGTGGATGGTCAGAGCTGGAAAGTCACTGAAGCGGCGAACCGCGCTCAGGAAGGCGTTGACCCGGCGGTGCTGCAAGCACTGTTCCGCATGCCTAAGCCGGCTGCCAAGGACAAGCCGACCTTCACCAGCGTGACGCTGGCGGATGGCAGCCTGACCATCGTGCGCCTGAACGGCGTGAACGAAGCAGCGGCTCCGACCGATGAAGAGAAAGCGCAATACCGTCGCTTCCTCGCATCGCGTGTGGGTCAGCAAGACTTCGCGGCGTACCGCAAGCAGCTGGAAGCCGAAGCCGACATCAAGCGTTTCTGATGCCTGGCTGAGCCGCAAGACCCGAGCCCCGGATGAAAATCCGGGGCTTTTTTGTGCGCGCTATCCCGCGTTCGGGAAGCCATGACTTCGGGCATTGACGGTCGCATGCAGAGTCAGCAGCAACAGACCTGCGACCAGCCACGGGTAACTCCCGACGCCCGGGTTGTTCAGCAACAGGCCTCCCGCAAGCCCGCCGCCGGCAATGCCGACATTCCACAGGGTCACCAGCATCGATTGCGCGGTATCGGCAGCCTCCCTGGCGGTTTTCGCCAGGGCCGTCTGCAACAGTGAGGGCATCGCGCCGAATGCCAGGCCCCAGACAGCGGTAGCGGTGTAGACCACTCCCGGCGATTCGCGCCATAGCCCCAGTGCGATCGCCGACAGCAGGAACAACAGGGTGCTGGCCAGTACCAGCTGACGCAGCCAGCGATCAATCAGGCTGCCGACGATCCATATGCTCAGTACCGATGCCAGACCGAAAACCAGAAGCACCCGGTCGATTTCTACGCCAAGTCCCGATGGCTCCAGAAATGGCGCGATATAGGTGTACAGAAGGTTGTGCGCGACGACGTAGGACAAAGTCACAAACAACACGGATCGCACGCCCGGCAAGGTAAACACCTGACGCAGTGGCAGGCGCTTTCCGGCGCGTTCACCGGCGAAGTCCGGTACTTGCCAACGCACCCAGATCACCAACAGCACGGTCAGCCCGGTCATGATCGCGAAGCTCAGGCGCCAGCCGACTGCCGTGCCCAGCAGCGTCCCGGCCGGAATGCCCAGCGACAGCGCAAGCGGCGCCCCGAGCATGGCCACCGTAATCGCCCGGCCTTGCAAGTGAGGTGTGACCATCCGGCTCGCGTACCCCGCCAGCAAAGCCCAGAGCAGCCCCGCGAACACGCCTGCGATCAAGCGTGCAATCAGGGTCAGCCAGTACAGCTCGGACAACGCAGTGATGCTGTTGGCGATGGCAAACCCGCTAATGGCCGCCAGCAACAGCGGGCGCCGACGCCAGCCCCGTGTGGCAATGGTGAGCGGAATCGCCGCCAGCATCGAACCGATGGCGTACAGCGTGACCAGTTGCCCGATCAGGGCTTGAGAGACATCAAGCCCCGCGCTCATTTGCGGCAGCAGGCCGGCGGGCATCGCCTCGGTCAGCACGGTGATGAACCCGGCGGTGGCGAGCGCTAGCAATGCGCCCAGCGGTAATCGTTCCGCGGGCTCGACCGTGCCGGCGAGCGAGGGGGAAGTGAGTGGCGCATCGTTCATGGGCGGGTTTCCATTTTGCCAAAGGAGACGAAGGCCATAGGTTAGGGCGCTGCACATTCGGGAAAAACAGGTTAGGGTTCCGAACATCTCGGACAAGAATGTCGCGAATCAGGGAGGGATGAATGGACAGCCTGGGCAGTATTTCAGTGTTTGTGCAGGTGGCGGAAACCCGCAGCTTTACCGAGGCCGGCCGCTTGCAGGGCGTGTCCTCGTCGGCGGTTGGCAAAAGCATCGCCCGCCTGGAAGCTCGACTCAATGTGCGCTTGTTTCACCGCACCACCCGCAGCATCACGCTGACCAGCGAAGGCGCGCTGTTTCTTGAACGTTGCCGCAAGATCCTCGCCGAAGTGGAGGCGGCGGAATTTGAACTGTGCGATGCCGCAGCGGCGCCTCACGGCAAGTTGCGGGTCAGCCTGCCGCAGGTGCATGACCTGGTGATGCCGGTCATGAACGAGTTCATGGCGTTGTACCCGCAGATCGAACTGGATCTGGACCTGACCGATCGCATGGTCGATGTGGTTGAAGAAGGCTTCGATGCGGTGATCCGGACGGGTAAACCGCGAGATTCGCGACTGATGGCACGACCGTTGGGCGAGTTTCACATGGTGTTGGTGGCCAGTCCTGCGTACCTGCGCGAGCGCGGCGAACCGCTGACCCCGGCTGATCTGGCGGAGCACGCCTGCCTGCGCCATACGTTTCACGCCACCGGCAAACTGGAGTCCTGGCCGTTCAAACGCGAGGAGGGCGCTCCTGAGCCGATCTTGCCGACACGCCTGGTCAGTGCGTCGATCGAAGCCGTGCGGCATGCAGCGCTGGCGGGCATGGGCATCGCTTGTCTGCCGGATTTCATGATCTTCGAGGCGCAGCAGCAGGGTCGCCTGCAGCGCGTGCTCGATGAGCATCTGGAGCACGTCGGGCAGTTCTGGGTCCTGTGGCCATCAAGCCGGCATGCAACCGCCAAATTGCGCGTGTTCATCGATCATTTATCGGCGCGACTTTTTCCTGTCGTCCATGACCGGTAGAGTTGTAACTGTTTTAAGACACTAATCCATACGCCGCGGGGCAGCGATCTGTTGCACAATACGCCCCGGACCGTTTTCCCTCAGGATGTTTAATGTTGAATTCTATTCCCGTGCGTTTCATCGGGTTGGCGTTGTTGCTGACCGCCGCTGCCGGCTGCTCCAAGGACAAGCCTATCTACGAGCATGAGAATTTCGACGACTCCGGCACCTTTTCGCGCAATTACCCGGTGACCGACACCGCCAGTTGCGAAGCGGCCCGCCGAGCGTTGCTCAGCCAGGGCTACATCATTACCAGCAATGACCCGAAACTGGTCAGCGGCCACAAGAGCTTCCAGCAGACCGGCGAAACCCATCTGGAGATCAGCTTCAACGTGGTGTGCGCCGATGATGGCAGCGCCGGCCATCACGCCACCGTGTTCGCCAACGCCTTGCAGGACCGCTATGCGCTGAAGAAGACCAACAACTCGGCCAGCCTCGGTGTCGGCGTATTGGGCTCGGTGTCGATGCCGATCGGCTCGTCTGACGATTCGATGGTCAAGGTGGCCAGCGAAACCGTGTCTTCGCAGAAGTTCTACGAACGTTTCTTCACTCTGGTCGAGCTGTTCCTGCCAGCCGACGCGAAGAAAGCTGCGCATATCACCGAAAAACCGAAGACCGATCTGGGTGTGCCGGAAGCCAAGGCGGCGCCGGCTCCGTTGGCTCCAGCCCCTGCGACTGAACCCACCCCGGCGCCCGCTGCGGCGCCAACGCCAGCGCCTGCAGAGGCAACCCCGGTGAGCTCCGAACCGGTAGCCCCGCCGGCCGAAGCTGCACCGATCACTCCGGCACCGGTTGCCGAGCCTGCGCCCGCAACGGAAACCATCACCCCTCCGGCCAACCCGACGGACATTCCGCCGCCGTCCGAGCCGATTCCGGCCATGCCTGCGTCCGGGCAGTAAACTTCACGCCACGCCTCCGGCTCCTGTCGGACGCGTGGCGTTTTGTTGTCTCCCTTGAGCTTCTTCCTGCCAGCCCCGTCGAAAAATATCCCGCGATAAATCCCTGACCGCCTGCTACGTTTATTTCATGAAGGCCGTGTTTCATTTTTCCTTCACACGGGCACTTTATGCTCGAGGCGCTGGTCATTTGTTCCAGGCCATTTCAAGCAAGCGTCAGGGGGATTACGCAATGGATGACTATCAAGAAGAACTGCTGGAATTCCAGGCCTTTGAGCTGGATTCACCAGAGCCTGCGGAAGACGCCACCGAGCTGTGAGGCGTCAGCCTGTCTTGCGGTGACTACGGCGAAATTCGCCCGGAGTCTGGCCGTTCCAGCGCTTGAAGGCGCGCTGGAAAGCTTCGGCCGAGGCAAAGCCCAGCAAGTAGGCAATTTCACCGAATGCCAGTTCGGTGTCGCGTATGTAGGTCATCGCCAGATCACGGCGGGTGTCATTGAGGATCGCGCGAAACTGCGTGCCTTCTTCGGCCAGCTTTCGCCGTAACGTCCAGGTCGGCAGCTTCAAACGTGCCGCCACTTCTTCCAGGTCCGGTTCCCGGCCACCATTGAGCAACGGCCCGAGCAATTGCGTGATGCGTTCGCGCAGGCTGCGGGTGCGGGTCAGTTGTTCCAGTTCCCGTTCACACAAGCCGAGCAAATGTTTCCAGGTGCTGGGGCAATGCTCCGGGTTGCGTCGGGCCAGGTCGGTGAGGCTCAGACGCAGTTGATTGTGTTCGGCGCCAAACTGGATCGGGCATTCACCGAGCACCGCATAAGCGTCGCGATAATCCGGGGTGTCAAATTCGATCTCGATCCGTTCAGCGCGCAACGGTTCGGGGCTGATGCTGGACAGCTGATGCAGCCAGCCAGCGATGATCGAATCCACCACAAAGCGGTTGTAGGCGTTGTACGGGCTGATGGAATAGAACCGCAGCCACGCACCGCTGGCGTCCTCGTGGAAACTCGACTGGCCGCGATAATTGGAGCCGTACAAGGGTTCGAAGCGCGTCAGGCAGCGCGCGGCTTCGCGCACGGTCGGGGCCTGCGCGGCAGTCACACCGGCCAGCCCCGCCTGACTCAAGCGACTGAGTTGGCCCATGCGCAAACCCAATGCCGGATCGCCAGTCAGCTGGATCGCGCCATGTCCCAGGCGCATGTAGCGCGGGATCGACAGGCGCGCTCCGGCTTCGGCCAGCCGGGCGGCATCCAGGCCGTACTGTTCGAGCAAGGGAAGGGGATCGATGTCATGGCTGCGCACGGCATCGGCCAGGCTGTGGACGAAGCCCACTGACAGATCCCCAAGACGCATCGGCAGCGGCTTCACGGGTTACAACCAGAGGTTCAGCAGGCGCGCGCCACGGGCTTCGCTGTCGGCGAATTGCTGGCCGTTGCTACTGAGGAAACTTTGCCCGGCGCTCGGCTTGTCCCAGAACTGCCCGCGCAGAAACACACTCATACCGGCCTGCGCCTTGCTGGCCGGCGGTTGCGCGGTCAGGGTCAGTTGGTGCCAGGCTTGGCCTACACTGACTGCTCCTGGTTTCAGGCTGACCGAGTCCGGCACGCTCGAGCCTTTGTAACCCTTCCAGGGTTGATCCCACACGCCATGACCGACGACAAACGCGGGCACCGCGATCAGCTGCGCGCCTTGCTCGTCGAGTTTGCGGTAGTTGTCCGGGTACCAGCTGTCGTTGCCGATCAACACGCCGAGGCGTCCGGCCGGGGTGTCGATCACATTGATCCGCGACGCTTCGCGGGTGCCGGAGTCATCCTGATCGAAGACCGGACGCATCTGCCGCTGCGGCTGGCCGAGCGGGGCACCGTCGCGACCGAACACCACCGTGCTGTTGTACAGCGCGCCACTGCCGGCCTTGAGCCGGCCGTCGGTGATGTTCGGTTCAGGCAACACGATCGTGCCGGCCACCAGAGTGACGTGGAACTCCTTGGCCAAACCACCGAACAGCGCCTGATAGTCCTTGGCCATGTCCCGGGACTTCATGCGCAGGTGCGCGTCATCCAGACGGCTGCTGCCCTTGGCGGTGAGCCAGGCGCGAGCAAACTGCACCGGGTTGCTCGCTGCCAGCCAGTTCATCGCTTCGGCGAGGGTGGCGGCCTGGTACAGCTCGTCTTTTTCGCCGCTGATCATCAGCCAGGTGCCGACATGCTCCGGCAGGATGACCACGGTTTTTTCATTCAACAGCCCCTGATCCTGCGCCTGCTGCAAATAGGCGGCGAGCTTGCGGTGCAGGCGTTCGGGGCTTTGGTAGTCGGTGGGGAACAGCTCGGGCTGGATGCCCAGCAGGTTGCCACGGTCGGCGGGCGTGCCCTGATCGACCGCGAGTTTGATCCGCAGGTCCGACAGGTAATGACCGGCCGGACGGTCAGCCGCCCACATGGCGTAGAAGGTGAGTGCGGCGATGAGCGCCATGGAAAAAGTCAGGTACAGAAGTTTGCGCATGAAATCCAACAACAACCGGGTACAGGGTGTGCGGACAGGGTAGGGCGCCAGCCCCGGCTTGCCAAGGGGTGCTGCGCATTTGGATCAATAACTTGTCAGTTACGGTCATTGAGTGACAGCGAGGCGACTCCTAATCTGTCGAGCATGACTGACGGGGGACGCAGAGCTCCCGCATTTTCCGTGATCGCTCGCTGTGGAGTTAACGATGACCGCCACTCAATACCCGCACCTGTTGGCCCCGCTGGACCTGGGCTTCACCACGTTGCGCAACCGCACCCTCATGGGCTCGATGCACACTGGCCTTGAAGAGAAACCGGGCGGTTTCGAACGCATGGCGGCGTATTTCGCCGAGCGTGCCCGTGGCGGCGTTGGCCTGATGGTCACCGGCGGTATCGGTCCGAACGACGAGGGCGGCGTGTATTCCGGTGCAGCCAAGCTGACCACCGAGGAAGAAGCGCTCAAACACCGCATCGTCACGCGCGCCGTGCACGAGGCGGGCGGCAAGATCTGCATGCAGATCCTCCACGCCGGCCGTTATGCCTACAGTCCGAAACAGGTCGCGCCGAGCGCCATTCAGGCGCCGATCAACCCGTTCAAGCCCAAAGAGCTGGACGAGGAAGGCATCGAGAAGCAGATCCGCGATTTCGTCACCTGCTCGGTACTGGCCCAGACCGCCGAGTACGACGGCGTGGAAATCATGGGCTCGGAAGGTTATTTCATTAACCAGTTCCTCGCCGCTCACACCAACCACCGCACCGACCGTTGGGGCGGCAGCTACGAAAACCGCATGCGCCTGCCGGTGGAGATCGTTCGCCGGGTGCGTGAAGCGGTGGGCCCGAACTTCATCATCATCTTCCGTCTGTCGATGCTCGATCTGGTGGAAGGTGGCAGCACCTGGGAAGAAATCGTCACCCTGGCAAAAGCCATCGAGCAGGCCGGCGCGACCCTCATCAACACCGGCATCGGCTGGCACGAAGCGCGGATCCCGACCATCGCCACCAAAGTGCCGCGTGCGGCGTTCAGCAAGGTCACGGCCAAGCTGCGCGGTTCGGTGAATATTCCGCTGATCACCACCAACCGCATCAACACCCCGGAAGTCGCCGAGCAGATCCTCGCTGAAGGCGATGCCGACATGGTCTCGATGGCGCGGCCATTCCTCGCCGATCCGGACTTCGTCAACAAGGCCGCCGAAGGCCGCGCCGACGAAATCAATACCTGCATCGGCTGCAACCAGGCCTGCCTCGATCACACCTTCGGCGGCAAGCTCACCAGCTGCCTGGTCAACCCGCGTGCCTGCCACGAAACCGAGCTCAATTACCTGCCGGTCAAGCAGATCAAGAAAATCGCCGTGGTCGGTGCCGGTCCTGCCGGTCTGTCTGCCGCCACCGTGGCCGCCGAGCGCGGGCATCAGGTGACCTTGTTCGATTCGGCCAGCGAGATCGGTGGCCAGTTCAATGTCGCCAAACGTGTGCCGGGCAAGGAAGAGTTCTACGAAACCCTGCGTTACTTCAAACGCAAGTTGCAGACCACCAACGTTGAGGTGTGTCTGAACACCCGCGTCGATGTGGCAAAACTGGTCGAGGGCGGTTACGACGAAGTCATCCTCGCGACCGGCATTGCGCCGCGTCTGCCGGCGATTCCGGGTGTCGACAACGCCAAAGTGCTGAGCTATCTGGATGTGCTGCTCGAGCGCAAACCGGTCGGCAAGCGTGTGGCGGTGATTGGTGCCGGCGGTATCGGTTTCGACGTGTCGGAATTCCTCGTCCATGAAGGCGTGGCCACCAGTCAGGATCGCGCCGCGTTCTGGAAAGAGTGGGGCATCGACACGAATCTGGAAGCCCGTGGTGGCGTGGCCGGGATCAAGGCTGCACCGCACGCACCAGCGCGTGACGTGTTCCTGCTGCAACGCAAGAAATCCAAGGTCGGTGACGGCCTGGGCAAGACCACCGGCTGGATTCACCGCACCGGTTTGAAGAACAAGCAGGTGCAGATGCTCAACAGCGTCGAATACCTGAAGATCGACGACGAAGGCCTGCACATCCGCATCGGCGAAACCGGCGAGCCGCAAGTGCTGCCGGTGGACAACATCGTCATCTGCGCCGGCCAGGATCCGCTGCGCGAGCTGCACGACGGTCTGGTGGCAGCCGGGCAGAGAGTGCACCTGATCGGCGGCGCCGATGTGGCGGCCGAACTGGATGCCAAACGTGCGATCAATCAGGGTTCGCGTCTGGCCGCCGAGCTCTGATCCACCCTAGAATGCCGGCTCTTTGCACAGAGCCGGCCTTCATGTTTCTGCCTCCCACCGACTGGCTACCTCAAGCCCCACTCGAACCGCTTCATCTGGACTGGCTCACCGCCGCCGGCATTGAAGTCGCGATCCTGCGCCTGGACTTGATTGATCCGCTGATCAGCGGCAACAAGTGGTTCAAACTTGTAGAACACCTCAAAGCCGCCGACCGCGCGGGTGCCGAAGGCATCATCAGCCTGGGCGGTGCGCATTCCAATCATCTGCATGCATTGGCGGCTGCGGGCAAGCGCCTGGGATTCACGACGGTCGGGCTGTTGCGCGGGCATCCGCAGGACACGCCGACGGTCAGGGATCTGCACGACTTCGGCATGCAACTGCACTGGCTCGGTTACGGCGGTTATCGGGCGCGGCACGAACCGGGGTTCTGGCAGCCTTGGCGAGAGCAATATCCGACGCTGCACCCGGTGCCCGAAGGGGGCGGTGGTCTGCCGGGTGCGCAGGGTTGCGCGGCGCTGAAGGATCAAGTCAGTGAACAACTCGGCAAGTTCGGCTGGGACGACTATCACGGTTGGTGGCTGGCCTGTGGCACGGGCACCACGCTCGCGGGATTGGTGTTGGCCGAGGCCGGACAACATGCGGTGTACGGCGCAATGGCCGTGCCCGACGATCACGGCGTCGCGGCCAATGTCGAGGCGATTGTCGGCGAAACCGGAGGGTATGAGTTGATCGACGCCAGCCGCGGCGGCTTCGCCAAGGTCGATCCGGCGCTGCTTGAATTCATTTTGCAAACCGAACAGGCCAGCGGCATTCCCCTCGAGCCGCTGTACACCGGCAAGGCCATGCTGGCGCTCAAGCAACAGATCGAGGCGGCTCGCTTGGCCCGGGGTTCACGCTTGATCTTCGTCCACACCGGCGGCTTGCAGGGCCGGCGCGGATTCGACGGCTAACCCTGGCTGCGCTTGGGCATCATCCGCAGCAACGTGTTATCGCGCACCACGTAATGGTGATAGATCCCCGCCAGCGCATGCAGACCGATCAGCCAGTAGCCAATCGTGCTGATCAGTACGTGCCAATATTCAACCTGTTTGGCAAAGGCCTTGTCTTCACTCACCAGCAACGGCAGGTCGAAACCGTAGAACATCACCTGATGGCCCTCGGCGCTGGTGATCAGCCAGCCGAGGATCGGCATGCTGATCATGAACAGGTACAAGGCCCAGTGCATCAAGCGTGCGAGGATGGTTTGCCACGGTGGCGAGGCCGGGAAGATTTTCGGCGCCGGGCCCAGGCTGCGGGCGAACAGGCGAAACCAGACCAGCACGAATACCGTCAGCCCAAGCATGTAATGCACTTCGCGGATCAGCGTGCGGCCGCCGCTGCCCTTGGGAAACAGACCACGCAATTCCATGCTGGCGTACACCAGTACCAACAGCACCAGCATCAACCAGTGCAACAGGATCGACACGGTGCTGTAACGGGATTCGGAATTTGTCCACGGCATACGGCGTTCCTCACGGTTCAGGGCTCAAGCGTGCCGTTCTGTGACGGCATGCCTTAACTGTAATCGTATTAAGGTCATTCTTCCTCCACGATCCGGTTTTTTATTGATGCACATCATTGGCATTGCAGTGACATGATCCCTGCGCTGACGGGGTGGCTGTAACAAGGCATTGTTTATATTTTGTATTTGCGAAAGTTTGAGTGCGTGAAGCCATGTGGTTATTGTTGGGCGCAGTCGATAGTTAAAGTTCGGCTCGATAAATAAACCAATAGCGTCGTTCAAGGATGCTGTACTGGAAAAAGGATTCAGCAATGGCTTTTAATGTTCTTCTTAATAATAAACATGGCTGTATTGTCAAAAAAGCAATGGCTAAGGCGCCTGTACCCAGACCAAAACCGCGGCCTGCGGTTACGCAACCCCCCAAGCCGGCGAGCAAGCCATCCGTTCCGCCCGTCAAGCCATCCGTTCCGCCCGTCAAGCCACCTGTGCAGCCGGTAAAGCCTCCAGTGAAACCCGGCGTACCGCCAGTCAAACCAGCTGTGCCTCCGGTCAAGCCACCGGTAAAACCTGCTTCTCCCGCCAGGCCTGTTTCGCCAGCTAGCAAGCCTCCTGTGGCGCCGAGCAAGCCAGTCGCCGTCGCCAGGCCGCCAATGCCGTGGCCTACGCTCAATATCAATGTGGATCCTGTGGCGTTGATCAATTTGCTGAATGCGATTGGAAACAGCCGTCATCCAGATGGCTCCACGTTGTTGGCCGACGGAAGTCTGGTAAATGCGCAACAGACGGCAGTGACGCGTCCGGACGGGATCATTCAGCATATAGACGGCAGGGTTGAACACCCCGACGGACGTATTGTGTGGCCAGACAATACAATCGAATATCCCGATGGACGCATCGTCTGGGCCGACGGAACCGAACAACTGGCAGATGGTTCGGTGAAGTATCCGGACGGGCTCAATTTTGATGCGCAGGGTAACTTGGTTTCTGAGTAATCCGGTTGTAATGACTGTGGGTTGAAAGTTGTCTCTTCAAAAGTTTGTAATCTATAAATAAAAGGCCGCCTGCTTTTATCGGCTGGCGGCCTTTTTTGTCAGGTTAGTTGTTTTGCGGCATTTCCCCTTTGGTCAGGCGCCGGTTGATGTCAGCGATCACTTCCGGCAGATCGCTGATGGTGTCGATCATGTAGTGCGGGCGTGAGCCTTCGAACAGCGCGTGAATGCGCTTGCGTTCGCTGGCCAGCGCGTCGCTGCCCAATGCGCGGTAGCCCTCGTAATCCAGACCCAGCGCGTTGCCGGAACAAATCAGCGCCACGGTCCACATCCCGGCACTACGGCCTTCAAGAATGCCCGGCACGGTGTCGTCGATCTTCACGCAGGCGGCGACATCGTCGATGCCCAGCGCAATCACGTTGGCCAGCGCCTGCGCCGGCCATGGACGACCGTTCGGCACTTCGTCGGTGGCCACGACGTGGTCGGCGACGTAGCCATTGGTGGCGGCCAGTGCCACGACCTTGTCCATCACTTGCTTTGGATAGCCCGAGCAGGAACCGATCTTGATCCCTTGCTGGCGCAGGTTGGCGATGGTCTCCAGCGCACCGGGAATCAGCGCCGAGTGCTCGGCGATTTTCTCGATCTGCAGCGGCATGAAGCGGTTGTAGATCGCGGTCACGTCATCGTCGGTAGGGGTGCGACCGAACGCCTTGCGATAGCGCTCGGCAACCTGCGGCTGATTGCACAGGGTGCGGATGTGATCCCACTTGCCCATGCCCATCGGGCCACGGGCCTCTTCGATGGAGACCAGGACATCGAACTCGGCGAAGGCTTCGACGAAGATCTGGGTCGGTGCGAAGGAACCGAAATCGACCACGGTGCCGGCCCAGTCGAGGATGGCGGCTTGCAGCTGGGTTGGGTTGTTGTAGTTCATGGCAAAAATTCCTGTGATAACACGCAATTCGGAGTTCGCTGTCCCTGTGGGAGCGGGCTTGCCCGCGATGGCGGTCTGACATTCACCATTGATGTCGACTGCCAGGGCCTCATCGCGGGCAAGCCCGCTCCCACAGGGGATTTGAGGTGTGGTTTAAATCTCTAACACTTCCATCTCGCGCAGCACTTCACCCACCGCCGCGACGGCTTCGCGCATCTGCGCCGGGGTGACGTGGCCGATGCAGCCGACGCGGAAGGTTTCGACCTGGGTCAGCTTGCCGGGGTAGAGGATGTAACCCTTGGCCTTGACCCGTTCGTAGAACTCCTTGAACTGGTAACGCGGATCTTTCGGTGCGTGGAAGGTCGCGATGATCGGCGCCTGAATCGCAGCAGGCAGGAAACTGCGCAAACCGAGCTTGCCCATCTCTTCCATCAGCGCCTGGCAGTTGGCGGCGTAGCGCGCATGTCGCGCCGGCAGGCCGCCTTCTTCGTTGTATTGCAGCAGCGCTTCGTGCAGCGCCGCGACCACGTGGGTCGGCGGGGTGAAGCGCCACTGGCCGGTTTTTTTCATGTAGCTGTGTTGGTCGAACAGGTCCATCGCCAGCGAATGCGAATTGCCGGCGGCTGCGGCCAGGGATTCCTTGCGGGCGAACACGAAGCCCATGCCCGGTACGCCTTCCAGGCATTTGCCGGAGGCGGCAATCAGCGCGTCGAACGGGACTTTTTGCGCGTCCACCGGCAACGCGCCGAACGAGCTCATGGCATCAATGATCAAGCGTTTGCCGTGCTGCTCTACAACCTGGGCGATTTCCGGCAGCGGATTGAGGATGCCGGTGCTGGTTTCGCAGTGGATCAGCGCGACGTGGGTAATGTCGCTGTCGGCGCGCAGCAGCCGGTCGACGTCGGCGGCGGTGGTCGGTTCGTCTTCAGCGGTTTCGAAGGTGCTGAACGAGCGGCCGAGCACTTCGCAGATTTTCGCCAGACGCTTGCCGTAGGCGCCGTTGATCAGCACCAGCACCTTGCCGTCGCGGGGGACGAGGGTGCCGATCGCGGCTTCGACGGCAAAGGTGCCGCTGCCCTGCAACGGTACGCAGTGGTGGCTGTCGGCGCCGTTGAGAATCGCCAGCAGTTGTTCGCACAGGCTGGCGGTCAATTGGTTGAAGCGGTCATCCCATGAACCCCAGTCGACCATCATCGCCTGGCGGGTGCGGGCCGAGGTGGTCAACGGGCCGGGAGTGAGCAGGATGGGTGCGGCAGTACTCATTCGTGTGTCCTCGCGATAGCGCTGTGGGATGAAGCTACGGGGGCTACGTTGCAATTCGGCGGATCATCAATCAAATTGTTTGTTGTTATGCCAGCCATCAGTGAGGGTTATTCATGAATCTGTTCCAGCTCCGCGCCTTCGACGCCGTGGCCCGGGAAGGCAGCTTCACCCGTGCCGCCGCTCGCCTGTTCATCAGCCAACCGGCGGTCACCGGGCACATCAAGGCGCTGGAAGAGCATTACCAGATCACCCTGTTACGACGCACGGCGCGCCGGGTCGAGCTGACCGAGGAGGGCACCAAACTGGCAGCGATCACCCGGGCGATGTTCGGCATGGCGGAAGAGGCTCAGGCGCTGCTTGAGGCCAATCGGCAATTGCTCACCGGACGTCTTGAGGTGGCGGCGGATGGCCCGCACTTGGTCATGCCGATGCTCGCCAGCCTGCGGGCGCGCTATCCGGGGATCACCGTGAATCTGCGATTGGGCAATGCCCAGGAAACGTTGGCGGCGTTGTTGTCCGAGCATGCTGACGTGGCGGTGCTGACCGAAGTCGAACCGCGCAAAGGGCTGCATCTGCAAGCGCTGAGTGAATCGCGGATTTGCGCGCTGGTGCCGGCGGGGCATCCGTGGGCGGCTCGCAGTGGCGAGGTCAGGCTCAAGGAGCTGGATCAGGTGATCATGGTGTTGCGCGAGCCGAGTTCGATTACCCGGCGCACCTTTGATCAGGCCTGTGCGCAGGCGTCGGTCAGCCCACGGGTGTTGCTGGAACTGGATAGCCGCGAGGCGGTGACGGAGGCGGTGGCGGCTGAGTTGGGGGTTGGCGTGGTTTCATCGGTGGAGGTCAGTCATGACCCCCGTGTCGTTGCGGTTCCCATCGTGGGAGAAGGGCTGGTGAACCGGCACATGATCGGCTGCGTGGAGCGGCGGCGGGAGTTGCGGTTGATTCAGGCGTTTTTCGGGTTGGCCCCCAACTGATCACCACCAGATCGTTCCCACGCTCTGCGTGGGAACGCCTCAAGGGACGCTCCGCGTTCCAGCTCTCGAATAGGACGCGGAGCGTCCCGGGCTGCATTCCCACGCGGACGGTTCGACGCCTCGACGTGGGAACGATCTAGACGAGGCTTTCGCGCACCATCTCGAGAAACGTCGCCACCACCCTCCGCGAACTCTGCTCGCGCAGGCATACCAGTGTTTCGGTCAAGCGCCGAGTGCAATCGGTGATCGGCAACGCGCAAACCCTTGAGTCCGCACCAAACTCCGCCGCCGACACCACCCCCACGCCAATCCCCACCACCACTGCCTCTCGCGCGGCTTCCCGGCCTTCGACCTGGATCGCCGGGCGGATGCGGAAGCCGGCGCGGGCCATTTCTTCTTCCAGGGTCTGGCGAGTCACCGAGCCGTGTTCGCGCAGCACCAGCGGCGTGTCGTCCAGATCTTCCAGACAGATCGACTCGCGCTCGGCCCACGGATGATGGCGCGAGACAAACGCCACCATTGGATCGTTACGCAGCGGCACGCACAACAGGCGTTCATCGCTGACATCGCGCCCCAGCAACGCCAGATCGGCCTGATAGTTGAACAGGCGAAACAGCGACTCATCGGTGTTACCGGTCTCGATCTTCACGCTGATCCCCGGATAGCGCTCACAAAACCGGGCAATCTGCGGCAACACATGCACCGGGGCATCCACCGCCAGAATCAGGCTGCCGGTCTGCAAGGCCTGGGATTCCTGCAGCAACTCCTGGGCTTCGGCCTCGACCACGAACAGACGCTGGGTGATTGCCAGCAAGCGTTCGCCCAAATCGGTCAGGCGCACCGAGCGTTTGTTGCGATGGAACAGCAACACGCCGAAGCGTTCTTCCAGCTTGCGCACCTGGTCGGAAATCGCCGGTTGCGTCAGATAAAGCCGCTCGGCGGCCTTGGTGAAGCTTCCGTGCACGGCCACGGCGTGAAAGGCTTTGAGCTGGGCGTGTGAAACCGACATGGCTGATTCCTCGTTTACAGGCGAACTTCAGTAACAAGCTGAGCTTATGTGTGAAATACGATAAATCGATTTTATTTATTAAACAGTAATTGCTTTGATCGGCTCACGCCAACGCTGACTGCCCGGTCGGGCAGCGACGCTGGCCATGAGCCTGTGCGTGCAACACCAGGACTCATCTGACCGGTATCACCGAAGGGACGGGGTGATATCGCAGTGCTCAACAATAAAAAACACAGGCGTTTACTTATCGATTCTGCCGGCACACTCACACCCTGAGGTCAGAACCACAATGAACAAGCACATCGGCACCCTTGCGCGTTGGCGCATGCAGATCTTCGCTGTCACCTGGCTCGCTTACGCCGCGTTCTATTTCACCCGCAAAGCCTTTTCGGTGGCCAAACTGGGCATCGCCGAAGACCCCAGCTTCACCCTCGACAAAATGGCCATGGCCAACCTCGACGCGATTTACCTGGCGGCCTACGCCATCGGCCAGTTCACCTGGGGCATGCTCGCCGACCGCTTCGGCCCACGGGTCGTGGTGCTTGGCGGGTTGCTGATTTCCGCTGCGGCAGCGCTGGTGATGGGCAGCTTCGCCACCTTGCCGATCTTCGCCACTTGCATGCTGATTCAGGGGCTGGCGCAGTCCACCGGTTGGTCGGGGTTGTGCAAGAACCTCGGTAGTTTTTTCCCTTCGGAACAGCGCGGGCGAGTGCTCGGGTTGTGGAGTTCCTGCTACGCCTTCGGTGGATTGGTGGCCTCGCCGTTCGCCGGTTGGTGGGCGTACACGCTGGTCGGCACCTGGCACGCGGCGTTCATTTCCAGTGCGGCGGTGGTCGCGGCGGTGGCGGTGTTGTTCTTCATCTTTCAGCGCAACAAACCGGAAGATGTCGGCCTGCCGGCGGTGGAACCGGAGCCGGTCATCAGCGCCGAGGAAGCCGAAGCCAACAGCAAACTCAGCGTGTGGGAGCCGCTCAAGGAAATCCTGCGCAACCGCACGGTGCTGGTGCTGGGTCTGGCGTATTTCCTGTTGAAACCGGCGCGTTACGCGATTCTGCTCTGGGGCCCGGTGATCGTGTTCGAACAGATGCCCTCGGTCGGCAAGGTCGGCGCGGCGATCATCCCCACGGCGTTTGAACTGGCCGGTCTCCTGGGTCCGATCATGATCGGCCTGGCCTCGGACAAACTGTTCGGCGCCCGACGCATGCCGGCCTGCGTGTTGAGTCTGCTGGCATTGACCGTGACGCTGGCGCTGTTCATGGGCGCCTTGCACACCGGCAGCGTGATGCTGGTGGTCGCATTGTTGTTCGTAATGGGCCTGACCCTGTACGGCCCGGACTCGATGATCAGCGGCGCGGCGGCGATCGATTTCGGCAAGGCCAAGGCCGGCGCCACGGCGGCGGGATTCGTCAACGGCTGCGGCTCGGTCGGTGCGGTGCTCGGTGGTTTGCTGCCGGGTTACTTCGACTCGGTGACCGTGTTCATCGTGTTCGCCGGTTGCGCGCTGTTCTCGGCGCTGGTGCTGATTCCGCACTGGAACAGTCGCCCGGTCGGCGTCATGGAACCGCGCGCCTACGTGCCCAATCGCGCCCTGACCGTCAAACCCCTGCGTAACTGAAACCCCTTGCCTCGCGGCCTGCTGCGGCACTCGCGGCAGGCTGTGCCGTGGCCGACTGACTGGAGAATGTTCATGAGACCGTTTTGGCTGGAGCAGGCTTTGCAGCTCGATACGTCCGAACCTTGCCCGCCGCTGCAAGGCGATGTGCGCACTGATGTGTGCATCGTCGGCGGCGGTTACACCGGGTTGTGGACGGCGATCATGCTCAAGCAGCAGAACCCCGAACTCGATGTGTTGCTGATCGAAGCCGACATTTGCGGCGCCGGCGCCAGTGGGCGCAACGGCGGTTGTGCGCTGTCGTGGTCGGCGAAGTATTTCACCCTGGAGCGGCTGTTCGGCGTCGAAGAGGCGGTGCGGCTGGTCAAGGAGTCGGAACGCAGCATCCACGCCATCGGCGAGTTCTGTGAGTAGTACGGCGTGGATGCCGATTACCGCCTCGATGGCACGCTTTACACCGCCACCAACCGCGCGCAATGCGGCTCCACCGACGCGGTGATTGCGGCGCTGGAGCGCAATGGCATCAACTCGTTTACCCAGCGGCCGGTCGCCGATGTACAGCGCATGGCCGGTTCGGCAAAACACCTGGAGGGCTGGTTCTCGCCGGCCGCCGCCAGTGTGCAGCCGGGCAAATTGGTGCGTGGCTTGCGCCGGGTGGCGTTGCAGTTGGGCGTGCGAATTCACGAAAGCACGGCGATGACCGGGCTGGAGGAGGGCCGTCCGGCGCGCCTTCACACGGCGAACGGCCGGGTGACCGCCGACCGCGTGGTGCTGGCGATGAATGCGTGGATGGCCCGCGCTTTCCCGCAGTTCGAGCGCAGCGTGGCGATTGTCTCCAGCGACATGCTGATCACCGAACCGCGTCCGGATCTGTTGCAGGAAATCGGTTTGACCAGCGGCGTCACCGTGCTCGACTCGCGGATTTTCGTGCACTACTACCACAACACCCCGGACGGCCGGATCATGCTCGGCAAGGGCGGCAACACCTTCGCTTACGGCGGGCGGATGCTGCCGGTGTTCGACCAGCCCTCGCCCTATACCGGACTGCTCAAGCGCAGCCTCGACGACTTCTTCCCGGCGTTCGCCGATGTGAAGGTCGACGCAACCTGGAACGGCCCTTCGGATCGCTCGGTCACCGGCCTGCCGTTTTTCGGCCAGATGAGTGACAGCGGCAACGTGTTCTACGGTTTCGGTTATTCCGGCAGCGGCGTCGGACCCTGCCACATGGGCGGGCAGATTCTCGCCTCGCTGGTGCAGGGCCTCGACAACCCGTGGACGCGTTCGCCGCTGGTCAACGGGCCGCTGGGATACTTTCCGCCGGAGCCGATCCGCTACCTCGGCTCGCTGATGGTGCGCAACGCCATTCGCCGCAAGGAACGCGCCGAGGATCACGGTCGGCGGCCTCGGCACCTTGACGTGCGTCTGGCGAAATTCGCGGCGGCAGCGGGCAAGGCCGACAAGGCTTGAGCGTCAGCTTGGCGGGGCGGAACGGTTGAGCAGCCAGTCGAGCAGGAGGTCGTCGTCGGGTTCGGTTTCTGTCGGCGGTGCCTGGCGGAGCCGACAAGCATCGAGGCAGAGGATCGGTCGGTCGGGATCGCTGTCGAGAAAACTCACCCAGACCTCGCTGCCGGCGCAGGGAAGATTTTCCCGAGGCAAGCGGCCGCCGGCATGGGGCATGACCACCGGCAACCACAGCCCTTCGCTGGTGTCGGCTTGAGGCTGGTCGGGCCATAACCGGACGGCAATCCGCCCCTGATCGTCCACTTGCGCCGCTTGTCCCGGGATGCCGAGCACTTGCGCCGGGTGATAGCCCGGAATGCTAGGGCGCGGTTGTTCCAGTGGTGGGCGAAACGGGGTCGACCAGGGCAGCGCGGTGAAATCGTTGTGGTAGCGACGGACCGTCGGCAATGGATCGAGAATCGACGGTTGCTGGCCCTGATGACGCAAGCTTGTGATCAGCCACTGTTCGTTGAAGGTGCTTACCGGGTGATCCATGACGTGCAACAGACGCCCGCTGAGCAGTCGCAGACAATCGCTGCGGCCCTGAATCGAACGTGCGCGGCAACGTTGGCGCTCCAGCAGACGACGACTGCGCTGAACGGCGTGACGTTGTGCCGCCGGCAGAAATCCAGTTGTGGCGGCATTTTTCAGTGTGTGATTGGCGGCCTCCTGGCCTTCGATCAGTTGCCCTCGCTCACGCGCGCCTGCGGGCATCTGCGGCAGCACCGCCTCATGGCGTTGAAACAGGCTGCTTAGGCCGGTGCAGGGCCCATCGTTCTGCGTGTTGAAAGGAAGGGTCGTCGGTTGTTGCGGCAGGCTCAGGCTGTCATCGGCGAACACCACCACGTGGCCGTCCGGCTGATGTTCGAAGTGGTAGTGGATGCCTTCCTCTTCGCAAAGCCGCTGCAAGAAGTTCAGATCGGTCTCATCGTACTGAATACAGAACGGGCGCGGGGGATAGTGGCCGACGGTCATCTCGATCCGGTAGCTGTCGCCGGGCAGGTGATGTTCGCACAGCAGTTGCTCAAGGATGGCCGGTACGCTCAATTGCGTGAAGACCCGGCGCACGGGACGTTGCTCCAGCGCTTGCAGACGCGGCATCAGTACCAGTTGGTAGGCGATCCGGTGTGTGGCGCGGTGTTCGCAACTGGCACTTTGAATGACACCATGAATTCCGTGATCGTTATCCAGGTGCAGAAACGCTGCCTGGTGCAGCAGAGCGCCGGGTGACCAGGCGGGCGCCAGGCCCATGACCTCGATGTCGAACCGGTAGGGCTGATTCAGCGCTTCATGACCGCTGAAGCGCAGGACCGGCAGGCTTATCCCGCCTTCGGCCAGGGTCAGCGAAAACGGACTTTCCTTGTCATTGAGCATTCGGGCGGGCTCTGTCAGGCAATACGGGCGACAGAGGTTACGAAAACGCGACGTTGATTGGACGTGGCAAACCGGTTTTTCAGAATCGCCCTACAAGGCGTGTAGAAGATGTCGATGCGCATCGGAATTTTTGGTCGATTGCCGACTTTAGGCCGTATAAACTTGGCGCCATGCGTCGGCCAATAGATGTCTCGGCGCCACAGATCAAGAGAGTGAGTAATGGGCGCACAGTGGAAGGTTAAACACAAAGAAGCGGCAGCCAACGCCAAGGGCAAGATCTTCGGCAAACTGGTGAAGGAAATCACCATTGCTGCGCGTAACGGTGCCGATACCGCGACCAACGCACACCTGCGTCTGGTGGTCGAACAGGCCAAGAAAGCCTCGATGCCCAAGGAAACCCTGGACCGCGCCATCAAAAAGGGTGCTGGCCTGCTGGGCGAAACCGTGCAATACCATCGCGTCACCTACGAAGGCTTCGCACCGCACCAGGTGCCGCTGATCGTGGAGTGTGTGACCGATAACATCAACCGTACCGTGGCGGAAATCCGCGTGGCGTTCCGCAAGGGCCAATTGGGTGCTTCCGGTTCGGTTGCCTGGGACTTCAACCATGTCGGCATGATCGAAGCGTCGCCGGACACCCCGGACGCCGATCCTGAAATGGCCGCGATCGAAGCCGGCGCCCAGGATTTCGAGGCTGGCGAAGAGGGAGCGACCCTGTTCCTGACCGATCCGACCGACCTCGATGCCGTGCAGAAAGCCCTGCCGGAACAAGGCTTCACCGTGCTGTCGGCCAAACTGGGCTACCAGCCGAAGAACCCGGTCAGCGGTCTGAGCGACGAGCAGATGGCTGAAGTCGAGGCGTTCCTCGAAGGCCTGGACAACCATGACGACGTGCAAGACATGTTCGTCGGTCTGGCCGGCTGACACACCAGAAAATCGCAGCCCTCGGGCTGCGATTTTTTTTCAGGCGTGTTGCAACGCCTGGCTGATCTCGCCAAACCCCGGTCGCGCCAGCACATCCGGCTGACAGCAGCGCTGTTCCAGGGCTTCCAGCACCTGACGCTGTCCATCACTCAACCCCGAGTCGATGCGCGCCAGCAGTTCCCCCAGCAGAATCCCGAATGCCCGCACTTCAAGACGCTGTAGTGCGCGGGTTTCAGGTGTATCCGCCGTGGCATGGAATGACGCCGCACCAAAATCCCCCAGGAGACAGTCGCCCTGATCGTTCAACAGAATGTTGTGCCCGTAGAGATCGCCATGGGTGATGCCATGACCGTGCAGATGCCCGGCGACCGAGGCGATGCCCCCGGCGATGCGCAAGGCAACCTCGGCACTGAAGCGGCAATCGTCGGCATACACATCCCGTGAGCAGGACGCCAGACTCGGCAGCCCGGCCAGGTTGCGGTAGCTCGGATCGATCAACTGCATCACCAGACCTTGCTGGCCATCGGGATGCCGGGCGATGCGGCCTTCGACGCGGATCAGGTTCGGGTGCAGCCCGGCGGTGATGCACGCGTTCATTTCATGCAGCGGCGAGCCGTCGCTGGTCATCTCGCCCTTGTACAACTTGACCGCCACAGGCATGGCCGACTGATCCGCAGGCTGCCACCGCGCTCGGTAAATGACCCCGGAAGCGCCTTCGCCGAGCCGTTGCTCCAATTGCAGCGCCGACCAGTCGATCAGTGGCGCTTTGTCGAGGGCGGCCGCATCGGCTTCGGTTTCCAGCGGATTGCCGGCGTAGGCCAGCCAGGTCAGGCTCGGCAGGGTCAGCAGCCATTGCGGCAACTCGGTCAACTGGTTGGCGGCGATGCGGATCAGCTCCAGCCGATGGCACTGGCTCAGTGACGGCGGCAGGGTACGTAGACGATTGCCGGCGAGCATGAGTTTTTGCAACAACGGGCGCTCGCCCAGTTCTGTGGGCAGGTTTTCGATGGCGTTGTCGGTCAGGATCAGCCAGCGCAACTGCGGCGGCAGCGCCGCGCCGGGCACCTGAGTGATCCGGTTGGCCTTGAAACCGATCATCGTCAGCGCCTGACACTGGCCCAGGCACGCCGGCAATTGGGTGAACTGATTGTCCGAGCAGAACAGCACGCGCAGGCGTGTCAGACGGTGCAAGTCGTCCGGCAGGCTGCTCAGGGCATTGCCGCTGAGGTTGAGCACTTCCAGCGAATCGGCCAGGTTGAAAATCTCCGGCGGAAATTCAGTCAGGCCTTCAGCCAGATCGAGCCGGGTGATGCCCGACAGTTCGCCGGCGCGCAGTTGAGCAAGGGTGTGCATGAAAAGGGTCGCTATCTGGAAGGCGCCCGAGCGCCGGAAATGGGCGGCATGATAACGGCAAATCAGCCCGGCTCGTGCACTTCGCGCAATTGCCCGAGCCGGCTGCGGGTGCGGGCCAGATCAATCGCCTGGCCGCCGAGGCTTTCACGCAACGGGAGTTGGCCGAGCAGGGTCAGGTGTTTGTCCTGGTCGTAGAGCACGTCGATCAGGTTGATGAACCGTTGCTGGGCGGCGATCGAACATTCGCCCAGCTCCGGCAGGTCATCGATGATCCAGTGGTCGAAACGCCGGCACAGTTCCAGATAATCCATCACGGCGGTGGGCTGTTCGCAGAGGTCGTTGAAAGTGAAACCGACACGCCGGTCTTCGCACAGACGCGCCTGCAAATGCCGGCTGCCAACCGCTAAAGGCAACGGTGTGGCGTCGAGTGGCGGCAGGTTCAAGGCCTGGCGCTGCGCCGGGGTGGCCGGCCAGACGTAATGGCCCTGGGTGAACACCTGATGCGCGTGACGGCGCGCCTGGCTGCGGTAATCGTGCGGCCCGCCGACTTCCATGACCTGCATGCGCGCATTGATCAGGTCGATCACCGGTTTGAACCGCGCGTGGTAGAGCGGGTTGGGCAACAAGCCTTCGGGCGGATAGTTGGAGGTCACCAGCAACAGGATTCCGCGCTTGAACAGCGCCTTGAACAAGCGGGTGATGAGCATCGCATCGCCGATGTCATGCACGTGGAATTCATCGAAACACAGCACTCGACAGTCCATCAGCAGCGCGTCAAGAGTGACAGCGAGCGCGTCGTCGCGGTCGCGGTGCTCGAACATGCCCTGATGCAACCGGGCGAAAAATCCATGGAAGTGCAGACGGCGCTTTTGCTCGATCGGCAACGCCTGGAAGAAACCGTCCAGCAGCCAGCTCTTGCCGCGTCCGACTGCCCCGTACAGATAGAGGCTGCGCGGGGTTTGCGCAGGCGTGCCGAACAACAGACCGGCCTGCTTTGCCATGCAGTCGATGACCCGTTGCTGGCTGTGGCTGAGGGTGTAGCCCTGGCTGTGGGCCTTTTGCCGGAAGTAGTCGCGGATCGTTTGCGCGCTGGCGGCGCACTGGCCCGCAGCCCTGTGGGAGCGTTTGCCGAAGAAGTGGCGCAAGGCTGACAAGCGCTGAGTCAGACGCGAACGTTCGGGCGGTCGGGCAGGCACTGCGGTCACTCCGTCATCATCGGGCCGGCTCCTCGCGAGCGCGGCGGCGTAGTGTAACCAGACGGGTAGTTTTGCTTCTACTGCGCTTTATCGTTTTTCCGCACAGTAATCTGCGGCGTGTACAGGTTTTTTCAACAATATGAATCGACGTGTTGCCAACCTTTCGAAACAAATCCCGGTCGGTGACTGGATCCAATCGACTGGCGCATTCGGTGTCCGTTGCTAACCTGAAACACTGTAACGGCAGCGAGGCTGCCGCCATCAAGGAACGGGCAGTGAATGCAGGGATGGTCTGGGCATTGCTGGGCGGGCTCGCGGCACCGGTCCACGCCGCCGACCTTCAGGTCGAGGTGCGGGTCGATGTGCAGCGCGGTTGCCAGTTGATCGGCCAGCAACGCGAGGCCGTTATCGAGCAACTGGGTGTGCTCGACTTCGGCACCACGGCGCGGCTCGGCGACCTGGAAGGGCCTCTCGGTGCGGCGCTGACGAATTCGCGCCTGCCACGTCTGGAATGCAACCCGGACACCCCGTACCAGTTGCGTGTCGATGGCGGCCTGCACGGTGGCGTTGGCGAGGTGCGTTATATGGCGGGGGAGGCTGGCAGCAAGCCGATTCCTTATCGCCTGTATCAGGACCCTGCGCGGCGGGTGCCGCTGGTGGTGAATGTGCCCGTCAGCGGCCGGGTGCCGGACAGCGGCACGGTGGACTTGCCGTTATACGGGCGGATCGAGCGTATGGCGGAGGTGCCACGGGTCAGCCGGTATTCGGATCTGGTGAAGGTGACGGTCACCTGGTGATCGCGGAGTTTTTCAGCCATTCGGTGTAACCGGGTGGCGCAGGGAAGGGCGTTCAATGACGAGCGCAATGGTCGAGTGATCCTGAAGGAGTCGGGGCTCAATGATGGGCAGACACGGGCGCGTAATCGCCACAGCCACGTTGCTGTTGTTCACCGAGATCGCGTCGGCGGCGGTCAGTGGGCAGATCCTTGCGCGACTGACGCTGATCGCCGGCTGCGAGGTCACCAACGCCTCCAGCCCCGCCAGCCCGGTGGATGGGCTGGGCTCTCTCGATTTCGGCCAGCAGGGCCCGACCTGGAACGCACCGATCAAGGCCAGCCTCAGCGAAGCGGGCAGCGGCCAGCTGAATGTCGCCTGCAACCCTTCGGTCACCGGGTTCACCGTGACCATCGATGGGGGCACCCACGGCGACGGCACCACACGCCGCCTGAGCAACGGGCGCCAGACGCTCCCCTATCAGCTGTTTCTCGATGCCTCCGGCAGCCAGAGCTACAGCATCGGTCAACAACACAATTTCGCTGTCACCAGCGGCGCACAGATACCCATCCCGGTATTTGGCTCGGTGGTGGCGAACACCCGTGCGGTACCGGCCGGTGTCTATACCGACACCCTGACGGTGACGCTCGACTGGTAACCCCGTAGAGGACGGACACCATGCGTACGATTGCATCAAGGATAGGTTTGTCGCTGCTCGGCCTGACGCTCGCTTCCAGCGTCAATGCCGCCACCACGGTCACCGGCCAGATCACCTCCAGCCTGATCCTGATCAGCAGTTGCCAGGTCAACGGTTCCGGCGGTTCGACCGGGCTGAACTTCGGTGCGTTGAACTTCGGCACCGCCAACAGTCTGTTCACCACGGCCACCGGCCAGGTGCTGGGCGGCGGGGGCGGGGCGCTGTCGATCCTGTGCTCGGCCGGCACCACCCCAACGGTCAAGGTTCGGGCCGGCGCCCATGACGGGCTCTCGCCGGGAGGTACTCGCGCACTGTACGACGGGGTCGCCAACTACGTGCCGTATGACCTGTACACCGACGCCGGACACTCGCAGTTGCTGGCCATCGACGGGGTGATCAACCTCGCCGCCAGCACCGGTGTGGCGCAGACCGTGAACATCTACGGTCAGGCGGTGGGCAAGGCCGGGCTGCCGGCGGGCACGTATACCGACACGATTTCCGTCGAACTGACGTTCTAGTGCCATGGCCCGGCATGGCGGTGCGGTGCTGTTTCTGTTGTGTGCGGGCAGCTTGCCGCTGCCGTTGGCGGCGGTGACCAGCCAGAGCTTTCAGGTCAGTGCCACAGTGACACCGGGCTGTCTGGTGGTGGGGGGCGTATCGAACTATGGCGGGCTGAATTTCGGTTCGCGTTCGGCGCTGGCCACCGGTACGGTTCAGGTCGCATTGACCGGTGGTGTCACGCTGCAATGCACGCCGGGGGTGGCGCTGAACATGACGGTCGATGGCGGCCAGTACAACAGCGGCGGGCGACGCATGCAGATAAGCGGAGGCAGCGCGAAGGTGGCGTATGCGCTGTTTCGCGATGCGGCATACAGCCAGAGCCTGGGCATCGGTCAGAGTGTGGCGGTGGCCTACAGCGATGCGAACAACATCAGTCTGCCGATCTACGGACAGGTGCAATTGCCGGGCAATCAGCCCGGGGGGACATACAGCGATGTGTTGCAGGTGCAGCTGTCGTGGTGATGTGAAATGACAAGGAGCAGGTTTATGGGGTTTTTCACGTCACGCTATTGGTCCGTGTGTTGCGCCGTGCTGGCGCTGGTCATGTTCGGGACGCTCAAGGCCCAGGCCGCCAGTTCGGTGCTGATCTGGCCAATCGATCCGGTGTTGGAGGCCGATCAACAGGCGAGTGCGCTGTGGCTGGAAAATCGCGGCACGGAAACCGCCAACCTGCAGATCCGCGTGTTCGGCTGGAGCCAGAGCGGTTTCGAAGAGCAATACCGCAATCAACGCGAGGTGATCGGCAGTCCGCCGGTGGCGAAGATCGAGCCGGGTCAGAAGCAACTGGTGCGCCTGACCCGCACCAAAGACGTGCCGCCAGGTCAGGAGCTGGCGTACCGGATCATCATCGATGAAATCCCCTCGGCCCAGCCGCCCGTTGCCGAAGACGGCAAGACCGCTGCGGCGATCCGCTTCCAGATGCGCTACTCGGTGCCGCTGTTCGCCTATGGCGCGGGCCTGTGGAGCAAGGAAGACAGCGCCCGTCAGCGTGACCCCAAAGGTATCGGCCTGCCGCAACTGAGCTGGCGGACGGTGGCGGTGGAGGGCCGTCCTTATGTGGAAGTGCGTAATCAGGGCGCGGTTCATGCGCGATTGACCGATGTGGCCATCAGGCAGGGCAGCCAAAGCAAACCCTTGGCCGAAGGCCTGCTCGGTTACGTGCTGCCCGGCGCAGTGATGCGCTGGCCGGCACCGGGGCCGGTGTCGGGAGAGCTGGCGGGGCGCATCAATGGCGCGGCGCAGGTGCAGAGCATTCCACCGGCGCGATAGCCGTAGCGAGTGATCTCGACGCTTCCAGGCTTCGACGCCAGCGGTTTCAGGAGGAATCAGTCCATTGACGGACGTAACACGCTAATGAGTCCGGGATGGGCTCGACGTATTCAGCGTCCGTTGTGGCTCATGACCGGCGCGTGGTGCCTGATGTTCGTTCATCCATCCGGGGCCGGCGAACTGCCGCCGCCCCCCAGCGGCATGGAGGCCGTCAGCGATGCACAGTTGTTTCTGGAACTGGTGGTCAACCAGATGAATACCGGTCGGGTGGTGGCGGTGGAGCAGCGTGGCGGTCGCCTGTTCCTGCCGGCCAGCGTATTGCGTGATACGGGCATGAAGCTGCCGGAAGAGGCGGGTGCCGAAGTCGATCTCGACGGCCTGCCGGGCCTGCACAGCGATTACGACAGTGTCGGCCAGCGCCTGCTGCTCGACGTTCCGCCGGACTGGCTGCCGGAGCAGTTCATCGGTAACCGTGAAGTTTATCCTCGCACCCCGGCGCTGAGCAGTTTCGGCGCGTTGTTCAACTATGACCTGTATCTCAATGACACCGACGACGCCGGCACCTATCTGGCGGCGTGGAACGAGGTGCGGGTGTTCGACAGTTGGGGCACTTTGTCGAACACCGGGCAATATCGCCGCACGTTGTCGGGGGATGCGGTCAGCACGCTGGACAACGGTTATCTGCGTTACGACACCACCTGGCGTTACTCCGATGATGAACGGATGCTGACCTACGAGGCCGGGGACGTGGTCAGCGGCGCCTTGCCCTGGAGCAGTTCAGTGCGTCTGGGCGGTGTGCAGTTCTCACGGGATTTTGCGGTGCGTCCGGATCTGGTGACCTACCCGCTGCCGCAGTTCGCAGGGGAAGCGGCGGTGCCGTCCTCGGTGGATCTGTTCATCAACGGCTACAAGTCCAGCAGCACCGACCTGCAACCGGGGCCGTACACCCTGACCAACATTCCGTTCATCAACGGCGCGGGCGAGGCGGTGGTGGTGACCACCGATGCGCTGGGCCGGCAGGTGTCGACCACGGTGCCGTTCTACGTCACCAGCAGCCTGTTGCAAAAGGGCCTGAGCGATTTTTCGGTGGCCGCCGGGACGCTGCGTCGGGATTACGGTTTGAAGGATTTCAGCTACGGTCCGGGCATGACGTCCGGCAGTCTGCGCTACGGCGTCAGCGACATGTTTACTCTGGAAAGTCACGCCGAAGCGGCGGATTCCCTGACCCTCGCAGGGCTGGGGGGCAACTTGCGTCTGGGCAATTTCGGGGTACTCAACAGTGCGCTCAGCCAGAGTCGTTTCGACGGCGACGGTGGTCAGCAACTGAGCCTCGGTTATCAATACAGCGGCCAGCGCTACAGCTTTTCCTATCAGCGCCTGCAACGTCGCGACCACTACGCCGACCTGACCGTCGTCGACAGCTCCTACACCACACTCAGCCGGCGCAGTGAGCAGGCCACTCTGAGCCTCAACCTCGAACGTTGGGGCAGTCTCGGCGTCGGCTATTTCGACATCCGCGCGGCAGACGAGACTCGCACGCGGTTGCTCAACCTGAGCTGGAGCAAACCGCTGTGGCGCAACAGCAGTTTTTACCTGTCGGCCAACCGCGAAATCGGCGACAGCAACTGGGCGGTGCAGGCGCAACTGGTGATTCCTTTCGACCTGCGCGGCAGCCTGGCCATCAGCAGCGAGCGCAGCAAGACCGGGCAGACACAGCAACGGGTCAACTACAGTCGCGCCGTGCCGTCCGAGGGCGGGGTGGGCTTCAATCTCGGCTATGCCAAGGGCGACGGCGCCGATTACCGCCAGGCCGACGTGACCTGGCGTCTGCAATCGGTGCAATTGCAGGCGGGCGTCTACGGGACGTCCGACGCCGAAACCCGTTGGGCCGATGCCAGCGGTTCGCTGGTGTGGATGGATGATCAAGTGTTCGCCGCCAACCGCATCGATGATGCGTTCGTGGTGGTCAGCACCGACGGCTACGCGGACATTCCGGTGCGTTACGAGAACCAGCAGGTCGGCCAGACCGACCGCAACGGCCACCTGCTGGTGCCGTGGAGCAGCGCCTATTACCGGGGCAAGTATGAAATCGATCCGTTGAACCTGCCGGCCAACGTGCGCAGTCCCAACGTCGAACAGCGTGTTGCCGTGCGCCGGGGCAGTGGCTATCTGCTGGAGTTTGCGCTGAGCCGGGTGATCGCTGCGAGCATCGTGCTGGTGGATTCGCAGCAAAAGGAATTGCCGCTGGGCAGTGGTGTGCTGCACGAACAGAGCGGCACGCGGACGGTGGTCGGATGGGACGGACTGGTCTATCTGGAAAATCTTCAGGCGCAGAATTCGCTGCGGGTGACTCTCGCGGACGGCAAGACTTGCCGGGCGCAATTCAGCGTCGACCCGCAGCAGGACGAAGTGCCGCTGATCGGCCCGTTGGTGTGCCAATGACCCGGGCGCGGCTTGTTCTGTGGCTGTTGTTGCTGCTGCCGGGGTTGGCGCAGGCGCTGTGTTCGGTGGTCACCACCACACCCGCCGGGTTCGGCAACATCAGTTCGATCGCCGTGCGCACTGCCTCTCAACCCAGTTCCACTCTGAATGGAGGCTTGAGTTGCACCGGTTCGCTGTTGTCGCTGTTGACCAACAATGACCATTTCTGGGCCACCGTCACCTCGACCCAGAGTGGTTTGCTCGGGCCCAGCGGTGACGTGATCGGTTACACGATCTACGCCAACAACAGCACCAGTTACCCGCTGACGCGTGGCACCGCCTATGACTTCGCCCGCAATGGCATCATCGATGCCCTTGGCTTGCTGGGCGGTACGGTGCCGAAGACCGTTCCGCTCTATTTCGGTACCACCATCGGCAGCAATGTGGCGGCGGGGGTGTATACCGAGACCCTGAGCATTTTCTGGAACTGGAATTATTGTTCGGGCATCGGTGCGGGCGGGCTGTGCCTGGGCCGCGACATCAACAACGGCACGACGACGCTGACGGTCAACCTGACGGTGGCCAACGATTGCACCATCACCGCGCCGAACATCGCTTTCGGCAGCGCGCCGGTGGTCAGTGCATTCACCCCGGTGACCGGGCAGACCATCAACCTCGCCTGCACCAAGGGCAGTGCCTACACGGTGGGTCTGAACGACGGGCAAAATGCACTGAGTGTCGGCGGACGACGGCGGATGATTTCCGGCAGCAACTATCTGGCCTACGACATTTTCAAAAGTGCCGGCACCACCCGTTGGGGCAGTGTCGGCGCGGCTCGCCGCGCCAGCAGCGATGCCGAGGTCAATCCCGGCAACGGCCTGGGCACCGGCAGTCAGATCTTCAATTACAACGCGAAAATCTACACCGACCAGACCACACCGCCAGCCGGAACCTATCTGGACAATGTGGTGCTGGATGTGGGGTTTTGAACCAGCTAGAAGCTCAAGGATTGCTTGAGCATTTTCGCCGCCGGGGTATCGGTCGGGCTGACCATCGCGTAGTTGTAACCCTTGCCGGACCAGTATTCGGCCTGCAGATCCCCGTCCTGACGGCTGCCCCGGGGCAGAAAGGTATTCTTCGGTCCCGGTGGGCGTACATAGAAACTGACCTTGTGCCCGCTCCGGTCTTCATACATCACCATCGCCGCCGGACCTTCATCGGTGCTCAGCAGACGGCCGCTGACCGGTGAAAATCCGGCCCGGCTCAGGTCCGGCAGGCGATTGGCCTGAGTGAAATAACGGTCGAGCCAGCGCTGGATATCGCCGTCGCCATCGACCTTGTAGTCCGCCGGCAGAAGCCCTTGCTGGGCGATCAAGCGGTACGCCTGCAAGGCATCCGTCATCGGTGCCGGGGGATGAAACACGGTCATGTCCCGGGCCTTCCAGCCTCCGACACCGCCGAGGCTGACGGCAATCAGCAGCACCGCCGCGCTGGCCCATTGACGGCGCGACTGGCGCTTGAGCCGCTGACGGATCAGCGACGGATCGAGGTCCGGATTGGCCGGTTGTTGCAGGGCACCGCCGAGGGCGGCGCGCAGGTGCTGGGCGTCCTGTTGCCAGGCGCGAACCTGCGCCGCCTCGTCGGGATGACTGGCGAGCCAGGTGTCCAGCACATGCCGGTCGGCCTCGCTGAGCTGGTGATCGACGTAGGCGTGCAGGTCACGTTCGTTGGGGGGCAGACTGATCATTTGAGTATCCGCAAGGAAGGGCTGCTGATTTCCCCGTCGCTGAGCTGGCGCAGGGCCTGGCGAGCACGGGACAGGCGCGACATCACGGTGCCGGTGGGGACGTCGAGAATCTCGGCGACCTCCTTATAAGTCAGGCCTTCCACCGACACCATCAGCAGCAGGGCGCGCTGTTCGGTGGGCAGTCGGTCGAAGGCCTGCAAGGTCGATTGGGCAATGACCGTGCGTTCCACCGAGGGCTCGGCGTCATCGCGGCCGGTGAAGAATTCGAGCATCCGCGCATATCGCCGCGAACGCCGATGCGCATCGAGGAATTGCCGGTACAGGATCGAAAACAGCCAGGCTCGCAGATCGCCGTCGGCGCGTTTGTCGCCCCAACCCGACAGCGCCCGCTCGAGGCTGGCTTGCACCAGGTCGTCGGCGCTGCTGCTGTTGCGTGTCAACGACAGCGCGAAGCGGCGCAATCTGGGGATCAGATCGCGTAATTGCTCGTCGAGTTTATTCATGACAGGGATATGCTCTGGGCCACAAGCGCGGTAGTGGTAGGAAAGACGCCTCTCGACACAGCTTATTCCATTCCAGAAGCTGAAAGATTTCATTACCGGCGACGTAGGAAAGTTCGCCGCGTTCTGTAGTGCGTGTAATGGATTCAAATCCCCCGGCTCAACCCGTCCGACAAGCGCAAGCAGCCACCGATGTCGCCAGCAGGCAATCGGTGGCCGAAGCCGCTGAAACGATGACTTGAGCAAAAAAGGGATGTTTAAAATGCACGCAATCGTAATGAATCCCCCCGCACCAAGTGCCGGCCCTGACGCCTGGCGGACATTCGGCTGCGGCCCGGTGGCCGAGCCTGAGTTCTCGTTGATCCACCGTGCGATCGAGGCGCAGGCAGCGACTCACCCGCAGCAGGTGGCCGCACGTTTTGAGGGACAGAGCCTGACGTACGGCGAGTTGAATCGCCAGGCCAACCGGTTGGCCAGATTGTTGTCGAGCCATGGCGTAGCACCGGGTGATCACGTGGCGCTGTTTGTCGAACGCTCGATCCCTATGCTGGTGGGCATGCTTGCGACCTTGAAGCTGGGGGCCGCTTATATTCCGCAGCATGTCGGCATTACTCCGACCACGCAGTTGAGCCACATTATGTCGGTTGCTTCGACGCAGGTGGTGTTGACGCTTTCAACGCTGGCCCATGGGATTCCCCTGACGGCCGGGCAGCATTGCATTCATCTGGATACGTTCATCGACTCGCCGGGCTCGGCTGTCGATGACGTCAATGTGGGAGAGGATATTTCGTCACCGGATGCCTTGTGTTTTGTGTTGTTTACGTCCGGTACGACCGGACAGCCCAACGGTGTCAGGGTGACCCAACGCAATGTCTGCAACATTCTGCTGACCGGCCCCGGCAATCTCGGCATGGGGCCGGGCATGAACGTCGGGCAGATCCTCAATATCGCCTTTGACATGGCCGCCTGGGAAATCCTCGGCTGTCTGGCCCATGGTGCGACGCTGCTGATCCGGGGCAAGGACATTGCCGAGACCGCCGAGCAGTGTGACGTGCTGATCGCGACGCCATCGATTCTCGCCACGCTGGATCCGGCGCGCTGCAGCCAGGTGAAAGTGGTGGCGCTGGCCGGCGAACCGTGTCCGCAGCCCCTGGCCGATCGCTGGGCGTCCTTTTGCGATTTCTACAATGCTTGCGGCCCTACAGAAACCACCATCGTCAATACCATGCAGCATTACCGAGGCGTGGGGCCGTTGACGATCGGCAAGCCAACGCCCAACAACACCGTGTACGTGCTGGATGAAGCGGGCCAACTGTGCGGGCCGGGTGAACAGGGCGAAATGTGGGCCGGTGGCGATTGTGTGACGGCCGGGTATCTGGGCAATCCTGCGCTGACTGCCGAACGTTATCGACTCGACCCGTTTCTGGGGCAGGGTCGCATGATGTTTCGCACCCGTGATCTGGGACGCTGGACCGCTGACGGCGAACTGGAGCACCTGGGCCGGGTGGACGATCAGGTGAAAGTCCGGGGCTTTCGCGTTGAACTGGACTCGGTATCGGCGGCGCTGGAGTCTGCACCGGGCTGCGAGCGCGCGGTGACCTTGAAGTTCGATAACCGTCATCTGGTGGCATTCGTCTATCCCGCTTCTACGGATACCGACGAGGCGCGACGCCGTTGCGAGGAGCGTCTGGCCTATTACTGCGTGCCTTCGATGATTCTGCCGGTGGACGACATCCCGCTGACCTCAAGGGGCAAGGTCGATAAACGCTTGCTGCTGGAGCGGGCTCAGGCGTATCAGGCACAGCTCGTTGCCACCTCTCGGGAGGCGGGGCAATGAGTCAGGTCGATGACGCTTTTGTCCTGCCACCTCGAAGGCCGCTTTGGCGGCGCCTGGGAACGATGCCCTTGTTTTCGCACTACAACCGCCTGGTAGCGCTGGTGCTGCTGGCTAACGTCGGGGCGCTGGTGTACGGAGTGAACGTCGGTCAGTGGTGGTCGGCCTCGGGGATCGCGTTGGAGACATTGTCGCAGCTGGTGTTGGCGAACCTGTCGATGGCGATCCTGATTCGTCAGCAATATGTGATCAATCTGTTGTTCTGGCTGGCGACCCGCGCCCCGACGAGCTGGCCGTTGGCGATTCGTCGCTCGCTGGCCAAGGTCTATCATTTCGGTGGGCTGCACAGTGGCGGGGCGATGGCCGCGATTGCCTGGTTCGTGGCACTGCTCGGCTCGATGATCTGGCAAAGGACCCAAGGGGTGGGTGGGGTTTCGCTGACGTTGCTGACCATCAGCGCCGGGCTGCTGGGATTGTTGCTGCTGATGGCTATCATGGCGTTGCCGGGAATTCGTTCACGGTTTCACAACGCTTTCGAGCGCACGCACCGGTTTGCCGGTTGGGCGGCGCTGTTGCTGTTCTGGGGCATGACGCTGGTGTTTGCGCGGGACAGAAATCCTTCGGCAGACCTGACGCAGGTCCTGTTGACGTCCTTTTCGTTCTGGATGCTGCCGATCCTGACGTTCAGCATTGCCTTGCCTTGGTTACGCCTGCGCAGGGTGCCAGTGACGCTGGTCAAACCGTCATCGCATGCAGTGATTGCCCGGTTCAATCACCTTACGCCGTTCGCCGGATCTTCCACCGCCATCAGTCGCCATCCGCTGTGGGAGTGGCACTCGTTTGCCAACATTCCTGCACCTGACGAACAGGGTTTTCGCCTGATCATTTCCCGTGCCGGCGACTGGACCGGTGAACTGATCGAACAACCGCCGAGCCATGTCTGGGTCAAGGGCATCACCACGGCAGGCGTCGCCCATATCGAAACCCTGTTCAAGTCAGTGGTGTACGTCGCCACCGGCAGTGGCATTGGTCCGGTGCTGCCGCATCTGCTGGCGGGGCAAGTGCCAATCCACCTGATCTGGTCCACCCGCAGCCCGCGCGAAACTTATGGTGAGGCGCTGGTGGAGGAAATCCTGCAGGCACAACCCGATGCCCATATCTGGGACACCGACCGGTTGGGCAAACCGGATCTGGTGGCGCTGGCGTATGCCGCCGTTCGAGCCCACGGTGCGGAGGCGGTGATCTGTATTTCCAATCAGAAGTTGACCGAGCGGGTCGTCGAGGAAATGGAATCCCGGGGTATTCCGGCCTACGGCGCGATCTGGGATTCCTGACGGCGCGTCGGTGTTTTTTCCACTCACTTCATTTTTCAAAGAGATTGCGAATGAACCTATTGATTGAACGACACGGGCCCGTGGTACTGATCCGCCTCAACCGCCCGCAGGCGCGGAATGCGCTCGACACATCACTGATGCACGAATTGCTGGGGACCTTGCAACCGCTGGACAACGAACCGGGTGTCGGATGTTTCCTCATTACCGGTACACAGGATTATTTTGCTGCCGGCGCCGACATCAAGGAGATGTACGAAAAGTCCTGCAGGGAAATGATCGAGGAAGATCATTTCGCCGGATGGGATGCGTTTGCCGCTCTGCGCACGCCAAAAATCGCGGCGGTGGCGGGCTTCGCGTTCGGTGGGGGCTGCGAATTGGCAATGATGTGCGACGTGATTGTGGCGGCCGAGTCCGCGAAGTTCGCATTGCCGGAAATCACTCTGGGGGTGATGCCCGGCATGGGCGGTACGCAACGCCTGACCCGGTTGATTGGCCGCGCCAAAGCCATGGACATGATACTGACCGGTCGCACACTGTCCGCCCGTGAGGCCGAACAGGCGGGATTGGCGTCGCGGGTGACAGAGGACGATCACTTGTTGAAGCAGGCCATGGACATTGCACAGCGCATCGGCGGATTTCCCCGTACGGCGACACGGGCTGCCCGGGAAGCTGTAGACCGGGCATCCGAGTCGGGACTGCGCGAAGGCATTCTGTTTGAACGACGCTCGTTTCACGGCCTGTTCGCAACACCTGGACAGAAGGAGGGCATGCAGGCGTTTCTGGAAAAACGCGAGCCGCGTTTCGATCAGATTTAGCTGATCTCGATTGGGCTCCGACGCCATCGCACGAAAGAAACTACAGTTCAGAGGGAATAATCCTACGAGGCGTGCGTCTCATAGCACCTTTCCCTATGGCCGATGGCCCTGGAGTCTTTCATGGTTGATCGCAGTTCATCGCCCGGCGGGCCACAACGCCCGCCACTGAGTGCCCCGAGCCTGGTATTGCGACTTGGCGGAATCGCCGTGGTGGTCGCCGGCCTGGCCGGGGCATTTGCCTACGTTCATGGTTCATTTGACCCACAACGCCTGACGCCAAAAGCGTTGGTCGATGTGCTGGAAAAGAACAACGGCGTGCATCCCGGCTTTCGCCGCAATCACGCCAAAGGTGTGTGCGTGATCGGACATTTCGAGAGCAGCGGCGAGGCTCGTCCGTATTCTGTCGCGCAAGTGTTCAATGAGCCGCGCACCCCAGTGGTCGGGCGCTTTGCGTTGCCAGCCGGCAGTCCGTATGCGCCGGACAGCGCCGTACCGATCCGCAGTCTGGCGCTGCGTTTCACTCAGGCCAACGGCCAGCAGTGGCGCACCGGGATGAACAGCATGCCGGTGTTCCCGGTCGGCACGCCCGAGGCGTTCTATCAGTTGCAGCAGGCGCAATCGCCGGATCCCGCCACCGGTAAACCGGACCCGACCAAGGTGCCGGCATTTTTTGCTGCACACCCGGAAGCCGTGCCGTTTCTGACCTGGATTAAAACCGCCAAAGCTTCGGCCAGTTACGCGACGGAAACCTACAACAGCGTCAACGCGTTCTATCTGGTGGATGCCAGTGGCAAGAAGCAAGCGGTGCGCTGGAGCATGACGCCTCTGGCTCAGGACGCCGCCGGTGCGACTGCGCCTGAAGGCAGTGATTTTCTCGAAAAAGACCTGGTGCAACGCCTGGCCGAAGGGCCGCTGCGCTTTCAGTTGAACATCACCTTGGCCAACGCCGACGATCCGGTGAACGATGCGAGCAAGACCTGGCCTGCCGGTCGCAAGGTGTTGAACGCCGGCACCCTGGTACTGGAAAAGACCCAGCCCCAGCTCAGCGGCGAATGCCGTGACATCAACTACGATCCGCTGGTGCTGCCGGCCGGTATTCAGGGTTCCGACGATCCGTTGCTGGCCGCACGCTCGGCCGGTTATGCCGATTCCTACCTGCGTCGCACCAGCGAAGTCAGCCAACTGCGCACCGGCAAAAAGGAGGCTCGCCCATGAGCACGCAACCGACTCATTTCAATCCGCTGGCGCGGTTGCTGCACTGGTTGATGGCGTTGATGATCATCGCAATGTTGTTCATCGGCGCCGGTATGGTGACCTCGGTGTCGGCGCGGCATGAATGGTTGATCAACCTGCATAAACCGTTGGGCATCGCGATACTCGCTTTGGTGATCGTGCGCATTCTGGTGCGACTGGGCACCCGTCAGCCGCCGCTGCCGGCGGATCTGCCGGGCTGGCAGGTGATGGCGGCCAAGGCCTCTCATCTGTTGTTGTATGCGCTGATGCTGGTGTTGCCGTTGCTGGGCTGGGCGATGATCAGCGCGGCGGGGGATCCGGTGATGCTCGGCACATCCCTGCAATTGCCGTCGATCGTGCCGGCGGATGCGCAGGTGTTTGCGTTGCTGCGCAAGGCTCACGGGTATCTGGCGTATCTGTTGTTCCTGACCGTGCTGCTGCACCTGGCGGCGGCGCTGTTCCATGGCTGGGTGCGCCGCGACGAGGTGCTCGACAGCATGCTGCGGGGACGCAATCGCGGTTGATCGTGTGTCAGTCCGACGTGGCGAGGGCGCAAGCCGCCTCGCCATGTTTCCGGGTGGCCAGCGTTCGCCACCAGTACAGCAACGCGACCATATTGATTGCGGCTCCCAACCCGCAGACGCCCGGCCATCCTGCCCAGGCGTACATGGCCGTCGAGGCGATTGAGCCCAAGGCGCTGCCCATTGAATAAAACAGCATGTAGCCGGCAGTCAGTCGGCTCTGCGCCTGCGGGCGGACGCTGTAGATCATGCTCTGACTGGTGACGTGCACGGCCTGCAAGCCCAGATCCAGGGTGATGACGCCAAGCAGCAACGCCCACAACGAAGACTGGGTCAGTGCGATCGGCAACCACGAACCGAGCATCAGCAGCAGCGACAGACCGCTTACCCATTGCCCCAACCCTCGATCCGCCAGGTGTCCGGCTCTGGCGGCGGCGAGTGCACCCGCCGCGCCGGCGAGTCCGAACAATCCGATTTCACTGTGGGAAAGCGACAGCGGCGGGGCGGCCAGCGGCAACACCATCGGCGTCCACAGCACCATGGCGCTGGCGAAAGTCAGCAGCGCGAGGATCGCACGTTGGCGCAGCACCGGTTCTTCACGAAACAGGCTGAATACTGAGGCGATCAATGCCACGTAATGCGTGGATGGCCGTGCTTCTTCATCTTTGGGCAACACCCGAAACAGCAGCGTGGCCATCACCAGCGTCAATCCCGCCGACAGCAGATAGATCGAGCGCCAGCCGGCCAGATCAGCCATGCCGCCCGCCACCGTGCGCGCAAGCAGGATGCCGACGACGATGCCGCTGGTGATCACGCCCACAACCTTTCCGCGTTGCGCCGGGACGGCCAGAGTCGCGGCGTAGGCGACCAGCACCTGAGTCACCACGGCAAGCAAACCGGTCAGGGTGACGCCGATCAGTAGCCAGACGCTGTTCGATGCCAAGGCGATCATCAGCAAGGCAGCGGCGGACAACAGCGTTTGCGTGACGATCAGCCGCCGGCGGTTGAGCAGGTCGCCAAGGGGCACGAGCAACAACAGCCCAAGGCCGTAACCGACCTGAGTCAACGTCATGACGATGCCGATGCTGCCCGGCGACAGACCGAAGGCGTCGGCCATCGCATCCAGCAGCGGCTGGGCGTAATACACGTTGCCCACCGCGAGGCCGCAAGCGATGGAGAAAAGCAGCACGACACTTTTATCGAGTGTTGCAGTGTTCATGTCCCGGATCTTTTCAGGTTTCAATTTAAAACTTGATTGACGGTAAGGAATCCGGTTTTGATTTGCAACCTGATTGGGTAAACATCGACGCAAAAAAAGATCGCAGACAGGCTGCGATCTTTCGTGAAGCGAAACTCAGGGGGGATCAGCGCAGGGTGTCGACCATGTCCGCGATGGTGGTCAGCACGTCCTTGCCCAGTTGTTTGGAGCGCTTGCCCGACCAGCCGGTGAGCGGGTTCGGCGCGTCATCGTGATCCTTGAATGGCATCTCCAGGGTCAGCGACAGGCAGTCGAACTTCTGGCCAACGCTGTTGCAGGCCAGGGTCATGTTGGCCTGACCCGGTTCGTCGCGGGTGTACCCGTACTTGGTCTGGAAGTCTTTGGTGGTGTGTTTCAGGTGGCTGCGGAAGTGTTCTTCGAGCTTCTCGATTCGCGGGGTGTAACCCGGATTGCCTTCGCAGCCGGCGGTGAACACGTGGGGAATTTCTTCGTCGCCGTGTACGTCGAGGAACAGATCGACGCCGTACTTTTCCATCTGCTGCTGTACGAAAAGCACTTCCGGGCTGACTTCCTGACTGGCGTTCTGCCAGGCGCGGTTCAGATCCTGACCCATGGCGTTGGTGCGCAGGTGACCGTGGAAGGCACCGTCCGGGTTCATGTTCGGCACCAGGTACAAATCGGCGCTGGCTAGCAGTTTGTTCAGCACTGGATCGTCATGATGTTCCAGGCGTTCGATCACGCCTTCCATGAACCACTCGGCCATGTGCTCGCCGGGATGCTGCTGGGCGATGATCCAGATCTTGCGGCGACCTTCGGCGCCAGTGCCTTTGCGTAGCAGCTGGATGTCGCGGCCTTCGACGCTTTTGCCGGTGGCCAGCAGTTCGGTGCCGGCCTTGGTCAGCGCTTGCTCGATCAGCCAGTCGTGACGGCCGCGGCTGTAAGGTTCGAAGTAGGCGAACCAGGCGTGCGTCTGCTCGGCTTCGAGGCAGAAGCGCAGGCTGTCGCCTTCGAATTGGGTTGGAATACGGAACCAGTTGACGTGATCGTAGGAAGCGACCGCCTGATAGCCGGTCCAGGCCTTGTTGTACGAGGACTGACTGGCGTTGACCAGACGAAACCAGTGTTCCTGATGAACGTGCAGGCCGCTGGCCTTGAAGTGGAACCACTGGAAATGGCCGCTGCGGGTATCTGGCCGAATTGCCAGAACCGGGTTGAGCGGGTTGCTGATGTCGATGACTTGGATGTTGCCGCTGTCGAAGTTGGCGCTGATGTCGAACGAAGATTTGGCCACGGTCATAATCGGTTCCTGAATATGATTTTTATGGCGGCTACTTTACACGCAAGACAGGGGTGAAACCGAGGGAAATTGCGGGTTGCGGCGGGGGGCGTCTTCCATGACGCGCTGGCAGCTTAGTGGCTGTGCGATTGATTCTCAAGTGCTGATTGGCATTACTTTGTCCCAATGTGGTCGGGGTCGGCTTGCCAAGCGATGTTCTTTTGATATCATCCGCGCCGACGAATTTGCAGCACCCAAAGACTTCATTAGCCTGAAGCCACAAGCCAGAAAACTGGCAAAAAAAAGACCCGGCAAAAAAGCCGGGTCAAAAACCGTGATTAGCCTGATGAGGAGATAGTCCAGAAGACCGACCTAAGGTCTCTGGTCCATCGACTGATCTCGCGATCAGTTGCTTGCAATAATAATCATTATCATTTGCAAGTCAAATGTTTTTATCTGCGCGATTGGAAAGTTCTTTCCTGTCCGTCCGAACTCCCGTCTTCAGCGCACTGCGCCATCAAGCGAGTGATCAACCATCGCCCGCGCCATGTCCACCATGTGCACGACCGAAAACGCCAGATCCCGATTGACGCCCTGCAAGCTGTCCGCAGCCTTGAACGCCGTCGCTGCTGCACAACGGAGCAGGTCGGAGGCGTGGACCAGGGATTCTTCGCCACTCAGGTTGCTGTTCACGCCGAAAAAGCGCTCATCCACTTCCGGTTCTGACACAGCTGGTTTCAAGTAATAGTCCAACGCCCGTTGCGCAGCGGCGCACCCTTGCGGAGACGTAAAGGTGGTGTCCATTTGCAGGTCGGGCAAGTCTTTGCTGGGGATATTCATGGTGAAAGGTCACTCCTTGGTCGATTCAAATCCGTGACCCAAGAATAGTACCAATAGTATTTGTGACCAGAATTTAAATACTACAATATGTGTTTTGTCGGCCGAAGGCGTCCACGTATGGTGCCGCACATGGATAAATGGATTGAGTTGGTCAAGGCCAAAATGAGTGAACTCAACGTCACTCAAGTCGAGCTCGGCGAGCGTGTCGGCATGTCTCAGGGTGGCATCGGCCATTGGCTGAACAAGCGTCGCGAGCCCGGCATCACGCAGATGAACCGCGTGCTGAAAGCGTTGGGTATGGAGTATCTCGAAGTCGCGGTGGTGATTCGTGAACCGCAGATCGATGCGGACGACGAAATGCCTCTGGCACAGAAGTACAACCCTTACTTTCGCTACCCGGTCAGCGAGTGGAATGCGCCGATCGAGGCCCGTGAAAGCCAGCCAGCGTATTCGAGTGCCAAGGACAAGCGACGTTTCGAGCTGACGGATTATCACGCCCGTGGCCCGGCGTTCTGGCTCACGGTGACGGGTAATGCGATGACCGCGCCGACCGGGCAGAGCATCGGCGAGGGGATGATGATTCTGGTGGATCCGGCGCTGGAAGCCGAGCCCGGAAAACTGGTGATCGCCCAGTGGCCGGACAGCGACGAGGCCATTTTCCGCAAACTGATCGAAGAGGGCGGCCAGCGTTACCTGGCGCCGCTCAATCCGACCTGGCCGAAAGCCTTGTTGACCGACGAGTGCCGAATTATCGGTGTCGTGGTTCAGGCAACCGCCAAATACTAGTCAGATCGATCCTCGCCAAGCGTAGGATCGATCCACCTTTCAAGCTTCTTCCAGTTCGACCAGTGCACTGCCTTCGCTGACCATTTCGCCTTCCTGGCAATACAGCGCCTTGATCACGCCGGCATGGGGCGCGCGGATGCTGTGCTCCATCTTCATCGCTTCCAGCACCACCAATTGCGCCCCGGCTTCAACCGATTGCCCGGCCTCCACCAACACTCGAACGATGCTGCCGTTCATTGGCGCTGTCAGACCACCCTGATGGCTATGACTGGCTTCGACAGCGCTGATCGGGTCGTACGTTTCAACGCGTCGCAGCTCGCCGTCCCATTGCAGAAACAGAACCTCTCCACGACGAATCGCACGCAGTTGTCGGCGCAGCCCATCGTGCTCGACCACCAGTTGTTCGCCGATCAGTTTTGCATTGCCGCCAGCGCCGAGCGTCAACGCCCGATCCTGCCCCTCGCAACTCAAGTGGAGTGCGATTTCACGTGGCAACCCCGCGCGCAAACCACTGTGTAGCGCCCAAGGCGAAGCGGGATCATCCGACCGAGCCGTCTCCGGCAGGCTCTGCGCAAAAGCCTGCGCCGCCGCATTCCAAAATTCATCGCTCAGCGCAGCAGGCGCTGGCAGCAACTGATCCTGATAACGCGGAATGAACCCGGTATCCAGTTCCGCCGCCGCAAACGCCGGATGCCCGATGATCCGCCGCAGGAAGTTGATGTTGGTCTTCAACCCGCCAATCGCAAACTCGTCGAGCATGCTCAGCAGCCGTAAACGCGCCTGCTCACGATCTTCGCCCCAGGCAATCAGCTTGCCGAGCATCGGGTCATAGAACGGTGAAATCTCGTCGCCTTCCTCAACACCGCTGTCCACACGGCGCCCCGGTCCTGCGGCGGATTCTCGATACAGATCCAGACGCCCGGTCGCCGGCAGAAAATCATTCGACGGATCTTCCGCATACAACCGCACTTCAATTGCATGCCCGTTCAGCGGCACTTGATCCTGAGTGATCGGCAACGCTTCGCCACGGGCGACGCGAATCTGCCAGGCCACCAGATCGAGCCCGGTGATGGCTTCGGTGACCGGGTGTTCGACCTGTAGCCGCGTGTTCATTTCCATGAAGAAGAACTCGCCGCGAGCATCCAGCAGAAACTCCACCGTGCCGGCGCCGACGTAACCGATAGCCTGCGCCGAACGCACAGCCGCTTCACCCATCGCCCGACGCAGTTCCGGACTGAGGCCCGGTGCCGGCGCCTCTTCGACGACCTTCTGGTGCCGACGCTGAATCGAGCAGTCGCGCTCATTCAGGTACAGGCAATTGCCATGCTGATCGGCGAACACCTGGATTTCCACGTGACGCGGCTTGAGCAGGTATTTTTCCACCAGCATCCGCGAATCGCCGAACGAGGACTGCGCTTCACGCTGAGCCGAGGCCAGCGCTTCAGCCAATTGGCTGACGTCCTCGACAACTTTCATACCTTTACCGCCACCGCCGGCTGTGGCTTTGAGCAGCACCGGATAACCGATGCGTTCGCAAGCATCGCGGAAGGTATCAAGATCCTGAGCCTCGCCGTGATAACCCGGCACCAGCGGCACGCCGGCAGTTTCCATCAATGCCTTGGCGGCGGATTTGCTGCCCATCGCATCGATGGCCGAGGCGGGCGGGCCGAGGAAAATCAGGCCGGCGGCTTCGATGGCGCGGGCAAACCCGGCGTTCTCCGACAGAAAGCCATACCCCGGATGAATCGCCTGAGCGCCGCTGGCCTTGGCCGCCGCGATCAGTTTGTCGATTTGCAGATAGCTGTCGGCCGCTTTGCTGCCGCCCAGATCGACGCGGATATCCGCTTCACGACTGTGCCGCGCTTCGCGGTCGGTGGCGCTGTGTACGGCGACGGTGGTCATGCCCAGCGCCTTGGCGGTACGCATGACCCGGCAAGCGATTTCGCCACGGTTGGCCACCAGCAGGGTGGTGAGAACAGGTGCGCTCATCAACGCGGCTCCTTGGTGGTGGTTGCGGCTTGCCAGCTCGGCGCACGTTTCTGCAAAAAGGCCCGCAAGCCTTCCTGGCCTTCCGGGCTGACGCGGATGCGGGCGATGGCGTTTTCGGTGTAGCGACGCAGGGCCGGCGTCAGCGCGCCGTTGCCGACTTCACGCAGCAGATCCTTGCTGGCGCGCATGGCGGCGGGGCTGTTGAGCAGCAGGTTGTCGATCCATTGCTCGACTTTCTGTTCAAGCTCGGTCGCTGGATAGCTTTCCGACAACAAACCGATTTCCCGCGCCCGCTGCCCGCCGAAACGTTCGGCCGTCAGCGCATAACGCCGCGCCGCCCGTTCGCCGATGGCTTGCACCACGAACGGGCTGATCACCGCTGGCGCCAGGCCAATGCGCACTTCCGACAGACAGAACTGCGCGTCATCGGCGCCAATCGCCATGTCGCAGCAACTGATCAGGCCCAGCGCGCCACCGAACGCCGCGCCTTGCACCACGGCCACGGTCGGGATTTTCAGTTTGGCGAGGTTGTACATCAGCTCCGCCAGTTCCCGGGCGTCGTCGAGGTTGGTGTGGTAATCGAGTTCGGCCGATTGCTGCATCCACGCCAGATCGGCGCCGGCGCTGAAGTGTTTGCCGCGTCCGCGCACCAGCAGGAAACGCAGGCTGACGTCGCTGGCGACCTTGTCCAAAGCCAGGATCAGTTCGCGGATCATCTCGGCGTTGAACGCGTTGTTCTTTTCTTCGCGGCTCAGCCACAGGGTCGCGAAACCCCGTGGGTCGCTGTGCAATTCGAGGGTGTTGAAGTCGCTCATGAGGTTCTCCCGATCACATCCGGAACACGCCGAAGCGGCTCGGTTCGATAGGCGCGTTCAACGACGCGGACAAGGCCAGGGCCAGTACATCGCGGGTCTGCGCCGGGTCGATGACGCCGTCGTCCCACAGCCGTGCGCTGGAGTAGTAGGGGTGACCCTGTTCTTCGTACTGGTCGAGAATCGGTTGCTTGATCTCGCTTTCCTGCTCGGCGCTGAACGCCTGACCGCTGCGTTCGGCCTGCTCGCGCTTGACCTGAACCAGCACGCCGGCCGCCTGTTCGGCGCCCATCACGCCGATCCGCGCGTTCGGCCACATCCACAGGAAACGCGGATCGTACGCCCGCCCGCACATGCCGTAGTTACCGGCACCGAAGCTGCCGCCGATGATCACGGTGAATTTCGGCACCTTGGCGCACGCCACGGCGGTCACCAGTTTGGCGCCGTGTTTGGCGATGCCGCCGGCCTCATATTTCTGGCCGACCATGAAGCCTGTGATGTTCTGCAGAAACAGCAGCGGAATCCCGCGTTGGCAGGCCAGTTCGATGAAGTGCGCGCCTTTCTGCGCGGCTTCGGCGAACAGGATGCCGTTGTTGGCGAGGATCGCGATCGGGTAGCCATGCAGATGAGCGAAACCGCACACCAGCGTGGTGCCGAACAAAGCTTTGAATTCATCGAACACCGAACCGTCGACCAGTCGCGCAATCACTTCGCGCACATCGAACGGCTGCTTGGCGTCCGCCGACACCACGCCGTACAACTCATCGCTGGCGTACAGCGGCGCAATCGGCGCGCGCTGCTGCACTTCGCCGAGCTTGCGCCAGTTGAGGTTTGCGACGCTGCGGCGGGCGAGGGCGAGGGCGTGCTCATCGCTTTCGGCGTAATGGTCAGCGACCCCGGAAGTCTTGCAGTGCACATCGGCCCCGCCGAGGTCTTCGGCGCTGACCACTTCACCGGTCGCGGCTTTCACCAGCGGCGGGCCGGCGAGGAAAATCGTCGCCTGATTGCGCACCATGATCGCTTCGTCGGCCATCGCCGGCACGTAGGCGCCGCCAGCGGTGCAGGAACCCATGACCACGGCAATCTGCGGAATGCCCATGGCGCTCATGTTGGCCTGATTGAAGAAGATCCGCCCGAAGTGCTCGCGGTCCGGGAACACTTCGTCCTGGCGCGGCAGGTTGGCGCCGCCCGAGTCGACCAGATAAATGCATGGCAGACGGTTTTGCTGGGCGATGGTCTGGGCACGCAGGTGTTTCTTCACGGTCAGCGGGTAGTACGAGCCACCTTTCACCGTCGCGTCGTTGGCGACGATCATGCATTCGACGCCTTCCACGCGGCCGATCCCGGCAATCACGCCAGCGGCCGGCACGTCTTCGCCATACACGGCGTGGGCGGCCAACTGGCTGATTTCCAGAAACGGCGAGCCCGGATCGAGCAAGCGGTTGATCCGCTCACGGGGCAGCAGTTTGCCGCGTGAGGTGTGACGTTCCTGAGCTTTCGCGCCGCCGCCCTGGGTCACTTGGGCGAGCAGGGTGTGCAGGGCGTCGACCTGTTTGAGCATCGCCGCGCTGTTGGCGGCGAACTCCGCTGAACGAGGGTTGAGCTGGGTATGCAGGATAGCCATGGACAGCTCCGTTTAGCGGGTTTCGTTGAACAGTTCGCGGCCGATCAGCATGCGACGGATCTCACTGGTGCCAGCGCCGATTTCGTACAACTTGGCGTCACGCAGCAGACGGCCGGCAGGGAATTCGTTGATGTAGCCGTTGCCGCCGAGAATCTGGATCGCATCCAGGGCCATTTGCGTAGCGCGTTCGGCGGTGTAGAGGATTACGCCGGCGGCGTCCTTGCGCGTGGTCTCGTTGCGTTCGCAGGCCTGGGCCACAGCGTAGAGGTAGGCGCGGCTGGCATTGAGCTGGGTGTACATGTCGGCGACCTTGCCCTGGATCAGCTGGAACTCGCCGATGCTCTGGCCGAACTGCTTGCGGTCGTGGATGTACGGCACGATCAAGTCCATGCACGACTGCATGATCCCGGTCGGGCCACCGGACAGCACGACGCGTTCGTAATCGAGGCCGCTCATCAGCACTTTCACGCCGCCGTTGAGCACGCCGAGGATGTTTTCTTCCGGCACTTCGACGTCATCGAAGAACAGCTCGCAAGTGTTGGAGCCGCGCATGCCGAGCTTGTCGAACTTGTTGCTGCGGCTGAAGCCTTTCCAGTCGCGCTCGACGATGAATGCGGTGATGCCGTGCGGGCCCTTTTCCAGGTCGGTCTTGGCGTAGATCACGTAGGTGTTGGCGTCGGGGCCGTTAGTGATCCAGGTCTTGCTGCCGTTGAGCACGAAACGGTCGCCGCGTTTATCGGCGCGCAGTTTCATCGAGACCACGTCGGAACCGGCGTTCGGCTCGCTCATGGCGAGGGCACCGACGTGTTCGCCGCTGATCAGTTTTGGCAGGTATTTGGCTTTCTGTTCGTGGTTGCCATTGCGGTTGATCTGGTTCACGCAGAGGTTGGAGTGGGCGCCGTAGGACAACGCCACCGAGGCCGAGCCACGGCTGATTTCTTCCATCGCCACCACGTGCGCCAGGTAACCCAGACCAGCGCCGCCGTACTCTTCCGGTACGGTGATGCCGAGCAGGCCCATGTCACCGAACTTGCGCCACAGATCAGCGGGGAACAGGTTGTCGCTGTCGATCTGCGCGGCACGCGGGGCGATCTCCTTGGCAACGAAGGACTGAACCTGATCGCGCAGCATGTCAATGGTTTCGCCGAGGGCAAAGTTCAGGGATGGGTAGCTCATGGGTCACCTTTTGGCTTTTTTGTAGGGTGGGGAGAAGGGCGTTCAGTTCTCACCTTTACGTTAACGTAAGCCTGTGACGAATGGCTGTCAATCACCCTTTACGTTAACGTCAACTTGAGCGAGAGTAGAGCCAGTTCTGAATGGTCGGAGCCGCCGTAGCTCCGTTCCAACACCCGCTAATAAAGACAATAGGGGTCGTCATGGATCAACCCAGTGCAAACCCGCAGCGCAGCTACACCCGTGGTTCCCAGGACAAAGCCTTGCTGGCGATGACCATCGGGCAGAAGTTCGACGAGACCGTCGCGCAGTACCCGGACGGCGAGGCGCTGGTGGTGCGTCATCAGCAGCTGCGGTATACCTGGCGGCAACTGGCCGACGCGGTGAACGTGCATGCCAGAGCGCTGCTGGCGTTGGGTTTGCAGGCCGGTGACCGGCTCGGCATCTGGGCACCGAATTGCGCGCAGTGGTGCATCACTCAGTTTGCCACCGCGAAGCTCGGCGTGATCCTGGTCAACATCAACCCGGCCTACCGCAGCTCTGAACTCGAATACGTGCTCAAACAATCCGGTTGCCAATGGCTGGTCTGCGCCGGCGCCTTCAAATCTTCGAACTATCACGGCATGCTGCAAGGCTTGCTGCCGGAACTGGCCGAGCAATCCATCGGCGAACTGCGCAGCGAACGTCTGCCGGAGCTGCGCGGGTTGATCAGTCTTGATCCCCAGCCGCCTTCGGGTTTTCTCCCGTGGTCGCAACTGGCAGATCTGGCCGCCAGTGTCTCTCCAGAACAATTGCGTGAACGCAGCGACAGCCTGCACTTCGATCAACCGGTCAACATCCAGTACACCTCCGGCACCACCGGTTTCCCCAAGGGCGCGACCCTCAGTCACTACAACATCCTCAACAACGGTTACATGGTCGGCGAAAGCCTCGGCCTGACCGCCGCTGATCGCCTGGTGATCCCGGTGCCGTTGTATCACTGCTTCGGCATGGTCATGGGCAACCTCGGCTGTATTACCCACGGCAGCACGATGATTTATCCCAACGATGCCTTCGATCCGCTGCTGACCCTGAGCACCGTCGCCGAAGAAAAGGCCACCGCGCTGTACGGCGTGCCGACCATGTTCATCGCTATGCTCGATCAGCCACAACGCGCCGAATTCGACCTGTCGACCCTGCGCACCGGGATCATGGCCGGCGCCACCTGCCCAATCGAAGTGATGCGTCGCGTCATCAACGAAATGCACATGAGCGAAGTGCAGATCGCCTACGGCATGACCGAAACCAGCCCCGTGTCCCTGCAGACCGGGCCATCCGACGAACTGGAACTGCGCGTCACCACCGTCGGCCGCACCCAGCCACAACTCGAAAGCAAAATCATCGACGAGGCTGGCAATCCAGTGCCGCGCGGCACCATCGGCGAGCTGTGCACCCGTGGCTACAGCGTGATGCTCGGCTACTGGAACAACCCGAATGCCACCGCCGAAGCCATCGACGCGGCAGGCTGGATGCACACCGGCGACCTGGCGAGCATGAACGACGAGGGTTACGTGTGCATCGCCGGGCGTAACAAGGACATGATCATCCGTGGCGGCGAAAACATTTACCCGCGTGAACTGGAAGAGTTCTTCTTCACCCATCCAGCGGTGGCGGACGTGCAGGTGATCGGCATTCCTTGCTCGCGCTACGGCGAGGAAATCGTCGCCTGGATCAAATTCCATCCCGGCCACAGCGCGACCGAACAAGAGCTGCAAGCGTGGTGCAAGGAGCGCATCGCTCACTTCAAGACGCCGCGGTACTTCAAGTTCGTCGAGGAATTTCCGATGACTGTGACGGGCAAGATCCAGAAATTCCGGATGCGTGAGATCAGTATCGAGGAGTTACGTAGCAACGAGGGCTGACGATTAGAGCTTTCGAAGCCAGGCCGCGGATCCTGGCTTCGAAAGCGGCGCTTATTGCTTTACTTCTACATTTTCCAACGCCTGATTAACCGCCAACTCGCCCAACATCACCACTTGCGCAATGCCCAAAAGGGTCTTGCGGTTCGGCCCTTCCAGCAGGCCGGCAAAGTCACCGAGCATGACCGTGGCTGAAGCCAGGGATTCGCAGGCGTTGGCCAGCAATGACTCCGTGTCGGTTTGCGGGTTGACCCTGAACATGTCGTTTGGGGTGTAGGGCGTGGCCATGATCTTGGCTGCGGGGGGCAAGTAATAGTCGAGGGCGCGTTCGGCCGCGTCGTGGAGTTTTCTTGAATCGGGAAATTCGTAGGGGGACACCGGATCTTCTAACGGTGGAATGACGGTCTTGGACATCAGCTGGAACTCCAGAAAGAGTCGCTTGAGGGTTTTTATAGACGGCTGCCAGGCGGTGAGGGGACAAACCCCTCACCGAGGCGGCAACTACCGCGAGACGTGATGGTTATCCAGCACACGATTGACCAGCAGCTCACTCAGCATGATGACCTGCTGCAGAATCTGCATCGCCTTGCGCTGCGACGGATCGACGGTGTCGCCGAGGTCCCGAGCCATGTCACTGGCCGACGACAGCGTTTCGCACGCTTCGACCAGCAGCGTTTCGTCATCCATTGTTGGATTGACCAGATAGATCTTTCCGGGCTTGCGCGATGGCTTGGACGTCTTCTGCGCCCCAGGATCGAGGTAATGATTGATCGCCCGCTCGGTTGCCGTTTTTATGTTTTCGGCTTCCAGTGCGGCGTCGTAGGGGATTGAATCGGTATCTGGTGGGTTTGGTGTGGCTTTGAACATACGTGTAACTCCTATCGCAGATGTCAAGGAGCCATCACCCACGCTACCAAACGATGGGTGGCGGCCATACGCGGGCTGGTAGACCGGCTGCAATAGGAACCCGGCGCTCACGAATGAGCCCCACGCATGACCACCATAAAACAGAGCCCCCAAAAGGGCCTGCATACGGTGTTGCCATACAGCTATTACAGACGGGCTACCAAACCCGATCACTGTTTTTCAGTGACAGGGAAACGATATAGCCCACCCCATAGCCGCGTAAGCCGGCGGATTCTGGCGTACGCGTAGGCAACGACGCAAGGTGTTGTAGCCCTTATGGCGTAACGGTTCGTGTAATTTAAACGCGCATGCGGCGTCGTGTTTACACACAGCGAAAGCCGTGAACCCACCGTGTTTTTGTTGGGATTACTTGTATGTGGGGCTGGATGTTGAGGCACGGCATCAATTGCCTTATTGAGATCATGCCGAGTAAGCGCTTGCAGGAAGATCGAGATGGGGGAGGAGTTCCGTTGCGGACAATTTCAGAACGCCAGACAGCACAAAGGGGAGCCGAAGCTCCCCTTTAATTTTGTCGTCGCGTGCTCTTTTTTATTATTGAGGGGCGGTCTGTTGTTGTTTTTGGCAACCGTGGCCCTTTACCGCTGTTTTTGGCGACCCCCATCCGGGGTCAAGAGCAAACGTATTTTTTTGAGCGCTGATCTGCTTTCTCGTCTAACGATCCAACCGATTCGGGAGCTACCTGAAGGTAGTTTTATTGTTCTCTGCCCGGTTGCGGGTCATTCCGAGGAATACCCTGAAAAGCACACCTTCTCCAAAAAAATCTGTTAGCTGCGTCTCTGCCGTGTTGTTTTTGTTATGTCAGAGTCGGTACGTCTTATTTTTATTGGTTTGCTGCTTTTTATTCTTGTTATGCCATAGAGATAGCAGAAGCCGTGCCAACTTTTAGAAACCCTTGTAAATCAATGGTTTGAGTTTTTTGAAGGATTTTTCCTTCGGGCAAAACCAGACAATCTGTTTCCGTGTTACTCGCTTGTGCCCACGTTTCACGCTCGGCGGTAACACCATCCCCTCACTGTGCGCTACGGGCCTTGGCCACGCGCGAACCGGTCGGGCGGCCCAGCACGGCGCTGATCTGTTGGCCGGCGGCAATCAAGGCGTCGAGGTCGATACCGGTCTCGATGCCTAGGCCGTTGAGCAGGTACACCACGTCTTCGGTGGCGACGTTACCGCTGGCGCCCTTGGCGTACGGGCAGCCGCCGAGGCCGGCGATCGAGCTGTCGAACACCGCGATGCCTTCCAGCAGGCTGGCGTAGATGTTGGCCATGGCCTGGCCGTAGGTGTCGTGGAAGTGGCCGGCGAGTTTTTCGCGTGGCACCTGATTCGAAACCACTTCGAACAGCCGGCGGGTCGCGCCCGCGGTGCCGGTACCGATGGTGTCACCCAGCGATACTTCGTAGCAGCCCATCGCGTACAGCTCGCGGGCGACCATGGCCACTTGTTCCGGGGCGACCTCGCCTTCATAAGGGCAGCCGAGCACGCAGGACACGTAACCGCGCACGGTAACGCCGTGCTGTTTCGCCGATTCCATGATCGGCGCGAACCGCGCCAGGCTTTCGCTGATCGAGCAATTGATGTTGCGCTGCGAAAAGGCTTCGGACGCAGCGGCAAACACCGCGACTTCCTTGACCCCGGCGGCCAGCGCATCCTCAAAACCGCGCAGGTTCGGCGCCAGCGCGCCATAGGTCACGCCGGGCTTGCGCTGGATCTGCGCGAATACATCAGCGGAACCGGCCATCTGCGGTACCCACTTGGGCGAGACGAAACTGCCGACTTCTATATAGCCGAGACCGGCGGCGCTCAGCGCGTCGACCAGTTGCACCTTGTCGGCGACGCTGATGGGCTGGGCTTCGTTCTGCAGGCCGTCACGCGGGCCGACTTCGATCAGGCGTACTTGGGAGGGGAGGGACATGGTGTTGACCTGCTCTTTGAATTCCTGCGGAACCCCTTGTGGGAGCGGGCTTGCTCGCGAAGGCGGAGTGTCAGTCGACAAATCTGATTCTGAAACACCGCATTCGCGGGCAAGCCCGCTCCCACAGGAGATGAATTGTGGCTGTTACTGCGCGACTTGCTGGCTCTTGAGCGTCTGCTCCAGCGCCTGCACGCAACGTTCTTCGGCGGTGTCGAGTTCCAGCTTCATCTGTTCGATGTCCAGCAGTTGCTGTTCAAGCTGTGCCCGGCGCTCGCTGATTTTCGCCAGCATGCTGTTGAGTTGTTTGGTGTTACCGCTGGAGGGGTCGTAGAGCTCGATCAGTTCGCGGCACTCGGCCAGGGAAAAACCGATGCGCTTGCCCCGCAGGATCAGCTTCAGACTGACCTTGTCGCGCGGCGAATAGATGCGTTCCTGGCCTCGGCGCTCGGGGCTGAGCAGGCCTTGTTCTTCGTAGAAGCGGATCGCCCGGGTGGTGATGTCCAGCTCGCGGGCGAGGTCGGAAATGCTGTAGGTCTGGCTGCTCATGAAAGCGCTCGAAGAAGGGTCTTGGCGCTAAGCTAATGTCAGGTTGACGTTTACGTCAAGTAGCGGGCGTCTGCAGCTTGTCGAGCTTCTTCTCGTGCGCTGTCACTTGCTGGCACAACTCGATCATCTGCTCGCGCATCCAGCGGTTGGCCGGGTCCTGATCGGTGCTTTCGTGCCAGTACAAATGGGTTTCCACCGGCGGCACATCGTTGACCGGCAGATTGAACGCATGCAGGTCATGGCGCCGGGCGAACCGCTCCGGCACGGTCATCACCATGTCGGTCTGCTGCAACACCTGGGACGCCATCAGATAGTGCTGCGAGCGCAGGGCGATCTTGCGCTGGATGCCCATTTTGCCCAGGGCCAGATCGACGTGGCCCAGGCCACTGCGGCGGCTGGAAATATGAATGTGGGTCAGCGACAGGTAATCGTCGAGGGTGAATTTTTCCTTGGTCGCCAGCGGATGACCCTTGCGCATCGCGCAGACGTAACGGTCTTCCATCAGCTTGACGTGGCGCACCTGCGGGTCGGTGTTGAGTGGCGCATCCACGGCAAAGTCGAGACGCCCGGCAGCCAGTTCCTTGGTGGTTTCCCGGCGTTTGGACAGAAAGCTTTCGATGATCACAGTCGGCGCCAGACGACGCAGACGCTGGAACAGCGGCGGCAGAATCACCGCTTCGGTCAGGTCAGTCATGCTGATGCGGTAGGTCTTGACCGCTTGCGAGGGGTTGAAAATGCGGCTTTCCTGAACCGATACCCGCAGCAGCGACAGCGCATTGCGCACCGGGCCGATGATGTTCTGCGCCATGGGCGTCGGCACCATGCCCTGGGCGGTGCGTACGAAGAGCGGGTCGTTGAAGGTTTCGCGCAACCGCGCCAAGGCGTTGGACACCGCAGGCTGGGTAATGCCGACAATCTGCCCGGCGCGGGTCAGGTTGGCTTCGGTGTAGATCGCGTCGAAGACGATGAAAAGGTTGAGGTCGACCTTGCTCAGATTCATTACGCGGCTCTCTTGTTATAGGTGAATGGCGCGGGTCAGGGCGGCCAGGAAAATCAACCAATCATATATCGGTGATGAATGTTTATACACGCCGAGAATAGGCTAGGTAAATTATCAACGCTGTTCTAGCATCGATTGCATGACTTAAACAACCTGCCGAAAAAAGGTAATTGCTCATGGATTTCGCTTATTCGCCCAAGGTGCAAGAACTGCGTGAGCGCGTGACCGCGTTCATGGACACTTACGTTTACCCGGCCGAAGCCGTGTTCGAACGCCAGGTTGCCGAAGGCGATCGCTGGCAGCCGACGGCGATCATGGAAGAACTCAAGGCCAAGGCCAAGGCCGAAGGTCTGTGGAATTTGTTTCTGCCTGAGTCGGAGCTGGGTGCTGGCCTGACCAACCTCGAATACGCGCCATTGGCGGAAATCATGGGCCGTTCGCTGCTCGGTCCCGAGCCATTCAACTGCTCGGCACCCGACACCGGCAACATGGAAGTGCTGGTGCGTTACGCCAACGAAGAACAGAAACAGCGCTGGCTCGAACCGCTGCTGCGCGGCGAGATTCGCTCGGCGTTCGCCATGACCGAGCCGGACGTTGCGTCCTCCGACGCCACCAACATGGCCGCCCGTGCCGTGCGCGATGGCGACGAGTGGGTGATCAACGGCAAGAAATGGTGGACCTCCGGCGCCTGCGATCCGCGCTGCAAGATCCTGATCTTCATGGGCCTGAGCAACCCCGACGCCCCGCGTCATGCCCAGCACTCGATGATCCTCGTGCCGGTCGACACCCCCGGCGTGAAGATTATCCGTCCGCTGCCGGTGTTCGGTTACGACGACGCACCGCACGGTCACGCCGAAGTGCTGTTCGACAACGTGCGGGTGCCGTACGAAAACGTCCTGCTCGGTGAAGGACGCGGCTTCGAAATTGCACAAGGTCGCCTTGGCCCAGGCCGGATTCACCACTGCATGCGTTCGATCGGCATGGCCGAGCGCGCACTGGAACTGATGTGCAAACGTTCGGTAAGCCGCACCGCGTTCGGCAAACCGCTGGCGCGTCTGGGCGGTAACGTCGACAAGATTGCCGACTCGCGGATGGAAATCGACATGGCGCGTCTGCTGACCCTGAAAGCGGCGTACATGATGGACACCGTGGGTAACAAGGTCGCCAAGAGCGAGATTGCGCAGATCAAGGTCGTGGCACCGAACGTCGCGTTGCGGGTGATTGACCGGGCGATCCAGATTCATGGCGGGGCAGGGGTGTCGAACGATTTCCCGCTGGCCTACATGTACGCCATGCAACGTACCCTGCGTCTGGCCGACGGCCCGGACGAAGTGCACCGCGCGGCGATCGGCAAGTTCGAGATCGGCAAGTATGTGCCGAAGGAAATGCTGCGTAGCGAGCGCTGATTACAGACATTCCGCGTCAGCCCTGATCGTTCCCACGCTCTGCGTGGTAACGCAGCCATGGACGCTCTGCGTCCACTGTGACGCGGAGCGTCACGGTATGCATTCCCACGCGGAGCGTGGGAACGATCAGCGTACTGCGTGGGAGCGATCACGGCTCTGCGTGGGAACGATCGGGGAGGTTCAGTAAACCCAAACCTCAACCCGCCGATTCTTGATCCTGCCTTCATCCCCGCTGTTGGTTGCCACCGGCATCAGTGCGCCAAACCCCCGCACTTCGCGCAATACCACGCCGTTTTTCACCAACTCTCGGCGTACCGCCATCGCCCGCAGCTTCGACAGCAAATCCGCCCGTGCCGGGTCGTCCTTGGCGTCGCCGAAGCCCACCAGTGTTACCGCGCGGTCGGTCTTGTCGTGGTGCTTTATATAGTCGAACACCCGGGCCAGATCCTGGCGGGCCTTGTTGTCGAGGCTGGCGCTGCCTTCCTCGAATCGGAAGTTCACGGTCAGACGCTGGGCGTGGCGGCTGAGGGATTGATAACCCTCGGGCATCAGCGCATTCGGCGTGACGGCGATGGCCTGCACGGTCTGGGCGATAAAACCGTTGGCCGCGACAATCGCCTGACCCTGGCGGCTCTGCGCAAACTCCACCAACGCCCTGGCCCAGGGATTGTTGCTGTCGGGCGGCAGATAGAAGAACAGCCGCCGCGACAGTGGATAGTCTTCGGTGGCGATCAGGCTGGCGAGTGGCAGCATCGCCTGGGATTGCCCGTCGACAATCGCCACGGCCCTGGCCTGGCGCACATAGGGCAGGCCGATAAAACCGATGGCCTGCGGATCGGCACTGACGGCGTCGGACAACTGCTCGCTGGATTCGAACCGTTTCGCGGCATTGCTCAGGGATTTCCCACGACGACTGAGGACAAGTTCCTTGAAAGTGTCGTACGTACCGGACTGATCATCCCGCGCATATAAATGAATCGTCCCACCCTTGCCGCCGACGTCTTCCCACGTCTTCGCCTCGCCACTGAAGATCCGCGCCAGTTGTTCGGTGTTCAGTTGATTCAGCGGATTGTCGGGATGGAGGATGATCGCCAGGCCATCGATGGCGATAACCTGCTCGGCATCGGGGCTTTTCAGATCGCCCCGGGCTTGCAGGTTCAGCAGTTCGCTGTCCTTGATCGGGCGCGACGAGGCGGCGAGGTCGGCGCTGGCGTTCTTGAGTGCAGTGAAACCGGTGCTCGAACCGTGGGCGGCGATCTCCACCACGACTCTTTGGCCTTGAGCTGTGAGGCCGACGACCCGTTGTTCGTTGGCGGTGTCAGGGGTTTCGCTGTGGACTTTCAACAGCCCCTGATTGTGAAGCAGGCCTTCCACCAACGCCGGGCCGAGCGCCGCGCCGATGGTGTTGGAACCCTGAATGCGCAATACCGGGCCGTTCTCGGGAATGGGCAACGCCGCAACCGCAACCTGCAGCCAGGCGCTCAGGAGAAAGACGAACAGAACACGCAGGATCATGCCGGCACCGATTGCAGCCAAGGGGATTGCCGGGGAGATTAAGTCAGTGAGGTTGCTGAAAGATGACAGGGCAGAAGATCACAACCGCTGGCTGTGATCTTCTGCTTCAAGCGGGTCAGCTCAATTCCAGCCAGATCGGCGCATGGTCCGAAGGCTTTTCCATCCCGCGCAGTTCATAGTCGACGCCGGCGGCTTTCACCCGTGGCAGCAAACCGTGGGACGCCAGAATCACATCAATGCGCAGGCCGCGCTTCGGCTCGTCTTCAAAACCACGGCTGCGGTAGTCGAACCAGCTGAACGTGTCGGTCACGTCCGGGTTCAGGTGACGGAAACTGTCGGTCAGGCCCCAGTTTTTCAGGCGGGCCATCCACTCGCGCTCTTCCGGCAGGAAGCTGCATTTGCCGGTTTTCAGCCAGCGCTTCATGTTGTCCGGGCCGATGCCGATGTCGCAGTCTTCCGGGGAAATGTTGACGTCACCCATCACCACCAGTGGCTGTTCATTGTGGAACTGGCTTTCCAGCAGGGCTTGCAGATCGCTGTAGAAGCGTTGCTTGGCGGGGAATTTGGTCGGATGGTCGCGGCTTTCACCCTGTGGGAAATAGCCGTTCATGATCGTCACCGGCACGCCGTTGGCGTCGGCGAATGTGCCCCAGATGAAGCGTCGCTGCGCGTCTTCTTCATCGGTGGCAAAGCCCTTGTGCACAGCAATCGGTTCCTGGCGCGAGAGCAGGGCAACGCCGTAATGACCTTTCTGGCCGTGGAAATACACGTGATAACCCAGGGCCCGCACTTCATCCAGCGGGAACTGGTCGTCGTGGACCTTGGTTTCCTGCAGGCCGATCACGTCCGGCTGATGCTTCTCGATCAGCGCCGCCAGCTGATGCGGACGGGCCCGCAGTCCGTTGATGTTGAAGGAAACGATCTTCATGGTCGGCAGTCCTGGCAAAAGGGCGATGCTAGCTGACATGTAGGATCTGGGCCAGCGTGGGGTAAGCAGATTCATTCAGGTCTGTCAGAGGTGCGCTGCCTGTAACGGCCCCATCGCTGGCAAGCCAGGCTCCCACAGTGTCCGGGTCGTACACAAAACTTGTGTACGCAGGAAAAACCTGTGGGAGCTGGCTTGCCAGCGATGAGGCCCGACCAGTCGATGAAGATCTCTGGTTGGTCTATACCTGTGGGGAACTGTGCCATCACCAAAAGGTTCGTACCAACAAGAGCGCCGCCATCCGAGCACGCCCCGGGGAGAATCACCGTCATGCCTGAAACCCAAACCGCCATTGCCGACATTCATATGCTCGACCGCGGCTATTCCCGTGAAGCGCGATCCCTTCTTTATCAGGCCTATCGTCACGAGCCGACCTTCGCCTACCTGTTCGAAGCCGAGCGTCCGGGTTACGAGCAGCGGGTACGGGCCACGGTGCGGGAGCTGGTCAAACAGCATTTCCTGCAGGATCTGCCGGCCATCGGCCTGTTGGTCAACGACCGCTTGATCGGCATCGCCCTGATCGCGCCGCCGCAGCGGCGTCTGGGTGTTACCGAGAGTTGGGCCTGGCGTTTGCGCATGGTGTTGAGCACCGGTTTCCGCTGCACCCGGCGTTATCTGGAATACCACGCTGCCGTTGAAGCCTGCGTGCCGACCGACTCGGTGCACATGCTGCCGCTGCTCGGTGTGCATCCCCAATTTCAGGGCAAACACTTTGGCGAACAGCTGCTGCAAGCGGTGCACAACTGGTGCGCGGTGGACGAAACCTCCCAAGGCGTGATCCTCGACACCGGCAACCCGCGTTACCTGGAGTTCTACAAGCGTCAGGGTTACGAGGAAATCGGTGAAGTGGCCGTCGGCCCGGTGCGCGAGCACGTGTTTTTCCACGCCAACCCGCAGGTGTTACAAACAGCAACGGGATGACCATCGAACTTTTTCGGAAATTTCCTGTTCTATCACGCTCCCAAGCCCGTGATAGCATCCGCGCCTATGAAGTTTCCAGGAAGATTTACCAGTGGCGTGCTCATGCTGTTAAGCAGCTGCGCGGCGCTGGCGCAAAGTGAATTGGATGTGCGGATCAAACCGTCCAACGATGAACTGAAAGCCAATATAGAAGGCTATATCGGCAGCCTCGGCGATCGTGACGAAGAAGCCTTGCAGCGCTTCAGTCGCGGCGCCGAAGAGCAGGCGCGCAAGGCCGCCCAGGCCTTGGGTTATTACCAGCCGCAGATCGAAAGTGACGTCAAGGGCGGTGAAAAACCGCGTCTGGTGCTGAACATCGATCCCGGCGAGCCGATCCGCCTGCGCAACGTGACCGTTCGCGTCAACGGTCCGGCGGCCTCCCTCAAATCCTTTCGAGTCCCGAAAAGTGACGTGCTCAAGCCCGGCGCGGTGCTCAACCATGGGCGTTACGAAGACGCCAAACGCCTGATTCAGAATCAGGCCTCGCGCTATGGCTTCTTCAGTGGCCGTTTCACCAGCCAGAAATTGATGGTCGACCCACGCGCCGGGGTCGCCGACGTCGAACTGATCTACGAAAGCGGCCCGCGTTATGCGCTGGGCAAGGTCAGCTTCGAAGGCGACACCCCGTTCGACGAAGACCTGCTGCAACGCATGGTGCCGTTCAAGGCCGGCGAGCCGTATGACTCCGAGCTGATCGCCGAACTCAACCGCGACCTGCAATCGAGCGGCTACTTCGAAGGTGTGCGGGTCGATGCCGCGCCGACCGCCGCAAAAAACGACGTAATCCCGGTGGACGTCAAACTCGACACCCGCAAGCCGCGCACCATGGGCCTGGGTCTTGGTTATTCCACTGACGTCGGCCCGCGCATCAAGGCCAACTGGACCCGCCACTGGGTCAACCCGCAGGGCGACAGTTATGGCTGGGAGGCCGAACTGTCGGCGCCACGGCAGAACGTCGGCCTGTTCTATGACATCCCGCTGGATCCGCCGCTGACCGATAAGCTGCGCTGGGCCGGCGGTTATCAATACGAGGACATCGACGGTTCCGACACCTTGAGCAAGCTGCTGACCTTCGGCCCGGAATGGCACAGCAAATTGCCGAGCGGCTGGCAGCGGGTGATCTCGCTGAAATGGCAGCGCGAGGAATATCAGCTCGGCGATGACTCCGGCCTGAGCACCTTGCTGATGCCCGGTGTCAGCTATTCCTACCTCAAGAGCGACAACCGCATCGATCCGCACAATGGCTATCGCCTGACCTTCGAAAGCAAAGTGGCGAAAGAAGGCCTCGGCTCAGACAACAACCTGGTTTACGGCACGGCGTTGGTCAAAGGCCTGACCACCGTGTTCGACAAGCACCGTCTGCTCGGCCGGGTCCAGGTCGGCGGCAGCGCCACCAACGGCTACAAATCGGTGCCGCCGTCGCTGCGCTTCTTCGCCGGTGGCGATCAGAGCGTGCGTGGTTACGACTATCAGAGCCTGTCCCCGGAGAACTCCGAGGGCGACCGCATCGGCGGGCGCTACATGGTGGCCGGCAGCGTCGAGTATCAATACTCGATTGCCGAGAAGTGGCGCGTGGCGACTTTCGTCGATCAGGGCAACTCCTTCAACAAACTCGAACTGCCGAACCTCAAGACCGGGGTCGGTATCGGTGTGCGCTGGGTTTCGCCAGTGGGGCCGATCCGCCTCGACCTGGCCCACGCGCTGGACGACGATGGCGGCATCCGGCTGCACTTTTCCATGGGGCCTGAGCTGTGAAGCGTGGTTTGAAAATATCGGCGCTGGCGTTGTTGTCGCTGGTGCTGCTGATTGTATTGAGCATCACCGTTGTGCTCGGAACGCAGGCCGGCAGCCGCTGGGTGCTGGGTCTGGTGCCGGGCTTGAGCGTCGACAATTTCCAGGGTCGGCTCGGCGGGCAGTGGAGCGCCGATCATCTGCTGTGGCAGCAGGACAGCAGCCGCGTCGAACTGAGCAAACCGATCTTCGAATGGTCGCCGCTGTGCCTGACGCGCATGACGTTGTGCATCGAACAGCTCAAGGCCGATACCGTCAGCCTGCAATTCCCGCCGAGCGAAGAAGTCACCGAAAGCGGCCCAATCAAACTTCCTGATCTGCAATTGCCCGTGGCCATCGAGCTGGGCGACGTGCAGGTCGGCAGCCTGGTGTTCAATGGCAGTGAGGAGTTGAAAGGCCTGCAACTGGCGGCGCACTGGACCGCCAAGGGCCTGCAGATCGACAGCGTGAAACTGCAACGTGACGAGTTGAGCCTGAATCTGTCCGGCCTGCTACAACCGACCGGCAACTGGCCGCTGAATATAACTGGTGATCTGACCTTGCCGTCGCCGGCGCCCGAGCCGTGGACGCTGGCGCTGAAAATCGACGGCGACCTGCTGAAAACCCTCAACCTGCACGCCGACAGCCGTGGCTACCTCGACGGCCAGTTGAGCGGCGAACTTCAACCGCTGGTGGAAAACCTCCCTGCCAAGGTGCGGATCACCGCGGAGGCGTTCAAGCCGAGCGCGGATCTGCCGGACACTCTGCAATTCAATCAACTGGAATTGACCGGCGAAGGCGACCTGAAAAACGGTTACCAATTGCTCGGCAATGCCACGTTGCCTGCCGAGAAAGGCCCGGTGGCGCTGTTGCTCAAGGGTAAGGTCGACGCCAAAGGTGCGCAGATTGCCGGCCTCGACCTGACGGCCAACGACAAGCAAAGCGTCAAGCTCACCGGCAACGTTGACTGGAGCAAAGGCCTCAGCGCCCAAGCCAATATCAACTGGCTGGACTTTCCCTGGCATCGGCTCTATCCGGAGATCGAAGAGCCGCAGGTCACATTGCGCACCTTCACCGGCGAAGTCTCCTACACCGACGGTCAGTATCTCGGTAACTTCGCCGCCGCTGCAGATGGTCCGGCGGGGGCGTTCACCCTGAGCAGTCCGTTCAGCGGCAATCTCAAGCAGATCTTCCTGCCACAACTGAAACTCGAAGCCGGGCAGGGCAAGGCCGAAGGCCATGTGAACGTACAGTTCGCCGATGGCATTGCCTGGGACACCGCGCTGGAACTGTCGGCGCTCAACCCGGCGTACTGGGTTGCGGAGTTGCCGGGCACCCTGGCCGGTCCGTTGAAGAGCAAAGGCGAAATGAAAAACGAGCGCCTGAGCCTGAACGCCGACCTCGATCTGAAGGGCAAACTGCGCGGCCAACCGGCGATCCTGCAAGCCAAGGCTGACGGCGCTGGCGAGCAGTGGAATCTGAATGCCCTGCAAATTCGCCTCGGCGACAACAGCATCAACGGCAAAGGCAGTCTGCAACAAAAGCTCACCGGACAGATCGACATCAAACTGGCGCGTCTGGCCCAGCTCTGGCCGCAACTGCGCGGGCAGATCAACGGTCGGGTCGATGTCGCTGGCACGCTCAAGGCGCCACAGGGCAAGCTCGGCCTGCAAGGTTCGCAACTGGCGTTCCAGGACAATCGCCTGCAAAGCCTCAACCTCGATGCCACCCTCGACAGCGCGCAACGGGCGAAAATCGACCTCAAGGGCAGCGGCATCCAGGCCGGCGATACGTCGCTGGGCACTTTGACCGCCAGCGCCCAGGGCGATATCAAAAACCAGAAACTCAACCTCGACCTGCTCGGGCCGAAGCTGAAACTGGCGCTGGGCCTGGACGGCAATCTGGACAAAGGCAACTGGCGCGGACGACTGGCCAGCGGTGACATTCAGGCCGGCGGTCAGGACTGGAAGTTGCAAAACCCGGCCAAACTCGAGCGTCTGGCCGACGGCAAGATCAACTTCGGCGCCCATTGCTGGATGTCCGGCAATGCCAGCCTGTGTGGCGAAGACCAGCGCCTGATGCCGGAGCCGAAGCTGCGTTATCACCTCAAGCAATTCCCGATCGAAAGCCTGGCGCAATGGCTACCGAAGGATTTCGCCTGGCAGGGCAAGCTCAACGCCGACCTGCAACTGGACCTGCCGGCCAGCGGCCCGAACGGCCAGATCAGCGTCGATGCCAGCGGCGGCACCTTGCGCATGAAGGAAAAGGATCAGTGGGTCGACTTCCCGTACCAGACCCTCAAGCTCACCAGCAAACTCACGCCCAAGCGCATCGACACCGACCTCAACTTCGTCGGCGGCAAGCTCGGTGAATTGATGGTGCAGGCGCAGCTCAACCCGCTGCCGAAGAACAAGCCACTCAGCGGTACATTCCGCCTCAGCGGACTGGATCTGTCGGTGGCGCGGCCGTTTGTGCCGATGGTCGAGAAACTGACTGGGCGGCTGAACGGCAGCGGCACGATTTCCGGTGGTCTGCTCGCGCCGCTGGTCAACGGTACGGTGCAACTCAGCGACGGCGAAGTGTCTGGGCCGGAATTGCCGATCGAGCTGCAAGCGTTGCAACTGCAAGCGGTGATCGCCGGTGAAGCCGTGCAATTGAACGGCGGCTGGAAAAGCGGCAAGAGCGGGCAGGGCAGCCTGAACGGCAACATCGCCTGGGGCCAGGCGCTGGTGGTGGATCTGGCGCTCAAGGGCACGCAATTGCCAGTGACGGTCGAACCCTACGCCAAACTGGAAGTGGCGCCGGACCTGAAGATTTCCATGGCCGGCGATGAGCTGGCGATTGCCGGCAAGGTGCTGGTGCCGAAAGGCGAAATCACCGTGCGCGAACTGCCGCCATCGACGGTGAAAGTCTCCGATGACACGATCATCGTCGGGGCGCAGACCGAAGAGGGCAAACCGCCGCTGGCGATGAAAATGGACATCGATGTGGTGGTCGGCCAGGACAAGTTGAGCTTCGCCGGGTTTGGCCTGACGGCCAACCTGCAAGGCCAGGTACACATCGGCGACAACATGGATACTCGCGGCGAACTGTGGCTCAACGACGGTCGATACCGCGCCTACGGCCAGCGCCTGACGGTGCGTCGCGCGCGCCTGCTGTTCGCCGGCCCGATCGATCAGCCGTATCTGGATATCGAAGCAATTCGCCAGACCGACGACGTAATCGCCGGTATTCGACTGAGCGGCAGCGCCGAGCAGCCGACCACGCAGATTTTCTCGGAACCGGCGATGAGCCAGGAACAGGCTCTGTCCTATCTGGTGCTGGGGCGTCCGCTGAGCACCACCGGCGAGGACAACAACATGCTCGCGCAGGCGGCGCTCGGTCTGGGTCTGATGGGCAGTTCCGGAGTCACCAGCAGTCTGGCCAGTGATCTGGGCATTCAGGACTTCCAGCTCGACACCCAGGGCAGCGGCAACACCACCAGCGTGGTGGCCAGCGGCAACATCTCCGAAAAACTCAGCCTGCGCTATGGCGTCGGCGTGTTCGAACCGGCCAACACCATCGCCCTGCGCTACAAGCTGAGCAAAAAGGTCTACCTCGAAGCCGCCAGCGGCGTGGCCAGTTCGCTGGATATCTTCTACAAGCGGGATTTCTAGCCCGCTTTTCCCTCCTGATCATTCCCACGCTCCGCGTGGGAATGCAGCCCCGGACGCTCCGCGTCCCATTCAACAGCTGACACAGAGCGGCCATTCAGGCATTCCCACTCAGAAGGTTCGACGCCTGGACGTGGGAACGATCTCGTGCGGTCAGTTATCGGCTAATTACAAAGCAACCTAACTATTACGTTGACATTCGCTGCCTAGGCAGTAACATCTCGACATACATTCACTGCCTAGGCAGTTATTAGGTGAGCACATGAAGCATTTCACCCCAGACGAATTCCAGCATTGCCATCTCGGCCTGTTGCTCGGCCGTGCGGCCTTGCTCAAGGACAAGATCATCGACACCCACATGGAACCCCACGGCATCACCGCCGCGCAGTTCAAGGTGTTGATCATCATGGCCCAGTTCGGCGTCGACACCCCGGCCGAGCTGTGCCGGCACCTGTCGCTGGACAGCGGTTCGATGACCCGCATGCTCGATCGTCTGGAACAGAAAGGCTTTCTGGTTCGCCAACGCAGCGAAGGCGATCGCCGTCAGGTGCAACTGAAACTCACCGAGCAGGGCCAGCAACTGGCCGATCGCCTGCCGCACATCGGCGCCGACGCCATGAATGAGCTGGCCGGCGCCGTGACCCCGGACGAGTTGAAAACCCTGGAATACATCCTCAAGAAAATTTTGCTGGCAGCCGGTGACCCCATCACCATCCAGCGGTTAGGTGAACACAATGAGCGGTAAAACCTTGCGCAGCAGCCTGACACTGGTGCTGTCGGCGATGATTCTCGCCGGTTGCGCCAACTACAGCGGCCTCGATACCCAGGGCGCGAGCCTCGATGCGAAAACCCTGCAGACCGGGCAATCGCTCAATGGCGTGACCCTGTCCCCGGCCGCGTGGCCGAAGAGCGACTGGTGGACCAGCCTCGGCGACCCGCAACTCAACGGTCTGATCCGCGAAGCTCTGAAAGACAGCCCGGACATGCAGATCGCCGACGCCCGCGCCCATCAGGCCAGCGCCGCTGCGTACGCCGCCGATGCCGAGCGTTATCCGACCCTCGACGCCAGCGCCGGCATCAGCCGTTCGCGTCTGGCCCGGGATCAGGATCCGTTGGGGCAGGGTGGGGCTTACTCCACCGTGCGCAATATCAGCGCCGGCTTCAATTACAACTTCGACCTGTGGGGCGGTCAGCGCGACGCCTGGGAAGCCGCACTCGGTCAGGCCCGCGCCGCCGAAGTCGACCGTCAGGCCGCGCAACTGACCCTGGCTGCCGATGTGGCCCGGGCCTACAGCGATCTCGGTCAGGCGCACATCGTCTATGACCTGGCCAACGAAGACCTCAAACGCACCAAACAGATGCTCGACCTGAGCCAGCGTCGTTTGAGTTCGGGGATCGACAGCCAGTACCAGTTCCAGCAGACCCAAAGCCTGGAAGCCAGCTCCGAAGCCAGCCTGATCGACGCTGAAAAGCGCCTGAACAGCGCGAAAATCGCCCTGGCCGTATTGCTCGGCAAAGGCCCGGATCGCGGTAACGAAATCGCTCGGCCGAAAGTCCTGCAAGCCAGCGCTGTCGCACTGCCATCGGTGCTTCCCGCCGAACTGCTGGGCCGTCGTCCGGATCTGGTCGCCGCGCGCTGGCGTGTCGAGGCCGCGAGCAAGGACATCGATTCGGCCAAGACCCGCTTTTATCCGAACTTGAACCTGTCGGCTTCCGCTGGTGCCGAATCCTTGTTGGGGGACGCGATGTTCGGTTCCGCCAGTCGCTTCTTCAACATTGCCCCGACGATTTCGGTGCCGATCTTCGATGGCGGACGCCTGCGCGCCAACCTCGATGCGCGCGACGCCGATTACGACCTCGCCGTGGCGCAGTACAACAAAAGCCTGGTGAAAGCCCTGGGCGATGTCAGCGACACCATTAACCAGCTGCGTGACATCGGCCGGCAGATCGGCGCCCAGCAGCACGCAACCGAGATTGCCCAGGATTCTTACAACACCGTCGTCCAGCGTTACGGTTCCGGCATCGGCAACTACCTGGACGTGCTCAGCATCGAGCAGCAATTGCTGCAGGCCCAGCGTCAGCTGGCGAACCTGAATGCCGAGCAGATCGACCTGTCGATTCAACTGATGCAAGCGCTGGGCGGCGGCTTCCAGGGGCAAACCCTGACCGCAGCCAACGCCACCCCAGCCACGCCGCACAACTAATTCAAGGTACTTGTCATGGCCACTGCCGAAAACACACAAGCTCAAGACAACGCCCAGGACACTGGCAACCCGCGCAAACGCAAGGTGATGCTGCTGGTGCTGGCCGTTGTGGTTGCCCTCGCCGGTGCCGGCGTCTGGGCGTATCACGAATTCATCGGGCGCTGGAGCGAAAGCACCGACGACGCCTACGTCAACGGCAACGTGGTGGAAATCACCCCGCTGGTGACCGGCACCGTGGTCAGCATCGGTGCTGACGATGGCGATCTGGTGCATGAAGGCCAGGTGCTGATCAACTTCGACCCGAACGACGCCGAAGTCGGCCTGCAAAGTGCCAAGGCCAATCTGGCCCGCACCGTGCGTCAGGTGCGCGGCCTGTACAGTAACGTCGACGGCATGAAGGCTCAGGTCAATGCGCAACAGGCCGAAGTGCAGAAAGCCCAGGACAACTTCAACCGGCGGAAAAATCTCGCGGCCGGCGGGGCGATTTCCCAGGAAGAACTGTCCCATGCCCGCGATGACCTGACCTCGGCACAGAACGCCCTGGCCAACGCCAGGCAGCAGTTGAAAACCACCAGCGCGCTGGTCGATGACACCGTGGTCTCTTCGCACCCGGACGTGATGGCCGCCGCCGCGCAACTGCGCCAGGCCTACCTGACCAACGCTCGCAGCACCTTGATCGCACCGGTCACCGGTTACGTCGCCAAACGCACCGTGCAACTTGGCCAGCGTGTGCAGCCGGGCACCGCGCTGATGGCGGTGATCCCGCTGGATCAGCTGTGGATCGACGCCAACTTCAAGGAAACCCAACTGCGTGACATGCGCATTGGCCAACCGGTGGAGATCGAGTCGGACATCTACGGCAGCGACGTCAAGTTCAACGGCACCGTCGACAGCCTCGGCGCGGGCACCGGCAGCGCGTTCGCCCTGTTGCCGGCGCAGAACGCCACCGGTAACTGGATCAAGATCGTGCAGCGTGTGCCGGTACGGATTCATGTCAACGCCGAAGAGCTGGCCAAACACCCGCTGCGCGTCGGCCTGTCGACCAATGTCGAGGTCAATCTGCACGACCAGAGTGGCCCGGTACTGGCCCAGCAGCCGCCGCAAAAGGCCTCGTTCAGCACCAACGTCTACGACCGCCAACTGGCCGAAGCCGACGCGATGATCACCCAGTTGATCCACGACAACAGCGCGGCGGTCAGCAAGACTGCGCAACGCTGATCCACCACTGACCCTGTGGGAGCGGGCTTGCTCGGGAAAGCGGTGTGTCATTCAGCATTGATTTGTCTGACAGACCGCCTTCGCGAGCAAGTCGAATCGTCGCACCGCCGCTCCCACAAAGGGCAGCTGTGTCCGTAACAGACACGGCGCCAACCCGGCTTCATAGGATTCGCGATGAGCAATAACGCCTCTTTTACGCCGCCCAGCCTGTTGCTCAGCACCATCGGCCTGTCGCTGGCGACCTTCATGCAGGTGCTCGACACCACCATCGCCAACGTGGCGCTGCCGACCATTTCCGGCAACCTCGGCGTGAGTTCGGAGCAGGGCACCTGGGTCATCACCTCGTTCGCCGTGAGCAACGCCATCGCGCTGCCACTCACTGGGTGGCTGAGCCGTCGCTTCGGTGAGGTGAAGCTGTTTCTGTGGGCGACCATTCTGTTTGTGCTGGCTTCGTTCCTCTGCGGTATTTCCACGTCGATGCCGGAACTGATCGGCTTCCGCGTGCTGCAAGGCCTTGTAGCGGGGCCGTTGTACCCGATGACCCAGACGCTGCTGATCGCGGTCTATCCACCGGCGAGGCGGGGCATGGCCCTCGCATTGCTGGCGATGGTCACGGTGGTGGCGCCGATTGCCGGACCGATCCTCGGCGGCTGGATTACCGACAGTTACAGCTGGCCGTGGATCTTCTTCATCAACGTGCCGATCGGGATCTTCGCGGTGATGGTGGTGCGCCAGCAGCTGGCCAAACGCCCGGTGGTCACCAGCCACCAACCGATGGATTACGTCGGGCTGATCACGCTGATCATCGGCGTGGGCGCGTTGCAGGTGATCCTCGACAAGGGCAATGACCTGGACTGGTTCGAGTCGAATTTCATCATCATCGGCGCGGCCATTTCGGTGATCGCGCTGGCGGTGTTCGTGATCTGGGAAATGACCGACCAGCATCCGGTGGTCAACCTGCGGCTGTTTGCCTATCGCAACTTCCGCATCGGTACGCTGGTGCTGGTATTGGGTTACGCCGGGTTCTTCGGCATCAACCTGATCCTGCCGCAGTGGTTGCAGACCCAGATGGGTTACACCGCGACCTGGGCCGGGCTGGCGGTGGCACCGATCGGCATTCTGCCGGTGCTGCTGTCGCCGTTTGTCGGCAAGTACGCGCATAAGTTCGACCTGCGTCTGCTGGCGGGGCTAGCGTTCCTGGCGATCGGCCTGAGCTGCTTCATGCGTGCTGAATTCACCAACGAGGTGGACTTCCAGCACATCGCTCTGGTGCAGTTGTTCATGGGGATTGGGGTGGCGCTGTTCTTCATGCCGACCTTGAGCATCCTGATGTCGGACTTGCCGCCGAGCCAGATTGCCGATGGCGCAGGTCTGGCGACGTTCCTGCGGACATTGGGTGGCAGTTTTGCGGCGTCGTTGACCACGTGGATCTGGATTCGCCGGGCGGATCAGCATCATGCCTATATGAGCGAGAGCATCAGCACCTTTGAGCCAGCGACTCGCGAGACCTTGCATTCGCTGGGTGGCGCGAGCCAATCGGCCTATGCACAGATGGATCAGATCCTCACCAGTCAGGCGTACATGCTCTCCACCGTGGATTACTTCACGTTGTTGGGGTGGGGGTTTATGGGGTTGATATTGATTGTTTGGCTGGCCAAGCCGCCGTTTGCTGCCAAGGCAGGCCCGGCCGCCAGCGGTCACTAAGTCCGACAGATCGTTCCCACGTCGAGGCGTCGAACCGTCTGCGTGGGAACGATCAACTAAGTCCGGGAACGATCAGGCGGTGGCAGGGGCGGGTAGTGCAGGCGGTGGCGCGAAGTCAAACGGCGCTAACGCAAACCCGTTCTCATCCACCTGTAACGCCCAACCCTGACGATCCCAATCCCCCAGCACGATCCGCTTCGCCGCTTGGTCGCCGATCTGCAATTTATGGATGGCCGGGCGATGGGTGTGCCCGTGAACCAGGGTTTTCACCCCGAACTCCTGCATGATCCGCGGAATTTCCTCCGGCGTGACATCGACGATGTCATTGGCCTTCATCCGCGTCTGCGCCCGGCTTTCGCTGCGCAGCTTGCGCGCGAGCTTGTGCCGAGTGCGCAAGGGCAGGTTGCGCAGGATGAACAGGCTGAGCGGGTTGCGCAGGTAGCGGCGCAGCTTCATATAGGCTTCGTCGCGGGTGCACAGGCTGTCGCCGTGCATCAGCAGCACCGGTTCGCCGTAAAACTGCACGACACTCGGATCCTTCAACAGCGTGCAGCCAGCCTCTTTGCAGAAGGCCTTGCCGAGCATGAAGTCGCGATTGCCGTTCATCAGAAAAATGGCCGTGCCGCTGTCGCTCAAGTCGCGCAGGGCCTGGCAGATGGAACGCTGGAAGGGGGTCATGGCGTCGTCGCCAATCCACGCCTCGAAAAAGTCGCCCAGAATGTACAACGCACTCGCCGAGCGGGCGCGTCCGGCGAGCAAATCCAGAAACGCCCGGGTAATGTCCGGGCGCTCCTCTTCCAGATGCAAGTCTGAAATCAGCAATATCACGCTTCGATGATCTCGGCTTTCTCGATGATCACGTCGTCTGCGGGTACGTCCTGGTGACCTGCCTTGGACGTGGTGGAAACGCCTTCGATCTTGTCGACTACGTCGGTGCCCGCAACCACTTTACCGAATACGGCATAACCCCAGCCCTGAGCGGTCTTGGCGGTGTGGTTCAGGAAGCTGTTGTCGGAGGCGTTGATGAAGAACTGCGCCGAAGCCGAATGCGGGTCCATGGTACGGGCCATGGCGATGGTGTACTTGTCGTTCTTCAGACCGTTGTCGGCTTCGTTCTGGATGCTCGGGCTCTTGTCTTTCTTTTCTTTCATGCCTGGCTCGAAACCGCCGCCCTGGATCATGAAGCCTTTGATGACGCGGTGGAACACGACGTTCTCGTAGTGACCTTTCTTGACGTATTCGATGAAGTTGGCGGTGGTGAGAGGCGCCTTTTCAGCGTTCAGTTCGATGACGATGTCACCGAAGTTGGTGGTCAATTTAACTTGAGTCATGATCGATGCTCTTTATAAGGAATTCGTGGGTATTGGGACATTTGGGCCCCGTACCGGTTCAGCCCGTGAGGGCCAAGGTGCGCAGTTTAGCGTGACAGGCGCGAATTTCGAGGCTGTTTTTCAAAACCCGGCGATTAAATGCATTCCTTTTAAGCCCTGCTCTGTCAGGGGCTTGACAGCATCGGCTATGATAGCCGCTTTGTTTTGTCAGGCCCGTGTCCCGGCCGCGCACTGTACGTTCAAGGATCCTATGAGCAAGCCCACTGTCGACCCTACCTCGAATTCCAAGACCGGCCCCGTTACGCCGGTCAATTTCCTGCGCCCGATCATCCAGGCGGACCTGGACTCGGGTAAGCACACGCAGATCGTCACCCGTTTCCCGCCTGAGCCTAACGGCTACCTGCACATCGGCCACGCCAAGTCGATCTGTGTGAACTTCGGCCTGGCCCAGGAGTTCGGCGGCGTCACTCACCTGCGTTTCGACGACACCAACCCGGCCAAGGAAGACCAGGAATACATCGACGCGATCGAAAGCGACGTCAAATGGCTGGGCTTCGAATGGTCCGGCGAAGTGCGCTATGCCTCGCAATATTTCGACCAGTTGCACGACTGGGCCGTTGAACTGATCAAGGCCGGCAAGGCCTACGTCGACGACCTGACGCCCGAGCAAGCCAGGGAATACCGTGGCAGCCTGACCGAGCCGGGCAAGAACAGCCCGTTCCGCGACCGGTCGGTGGAAGAGAACCTGGACTGGTTCGCCCGCATGCGCGCCGGTGAGTTCCCGGACGGTGCCCGCGTACTGCGTGCCAAGATCGACATGGCCTCGCCGAACATGAACCTGCGCGACCCGATCATGTACCGCATCCGCCACGCCCATCACCACCAGACCGGTGACAAGTGGTGCATCTACCCGAACTACGACTTCACCCACGGTCAGTCGGACGCCATCGAAGGCATCACCCACTCGATCTGCACCCTGGAGTTCGAAAGCCATCGTCCGCTGTACGAGTGGTTCCTCGACGCACTGCCGGTGCCGGCGCACCCGCGTCAGTACGAATTCAGCCGTCTGAACCTCAACTACACCATCACCAGCAAGCGCAAGCTCAAGCAACTGGTTGACGAGAAACACGTCAATGGCTGGGACGATCCGCGCATGTCCACGCTGTCGGGCTTCCGCCGCCGTGGCTACACCCCGGCATCGATCCGCAACTTCTGCGAGATGATCGGCACCAACCGTTCCGACGGCGTGGTCGACTTCGGCATGCTCGAGTTCAGCATCCGTCAGGACCTCGACGCGAACGCCCCGCGCGCCATGTGCGTGCTGCGTCCGTTGAAAGTCGTGATCACCAACTACCCGGAAGATCAGGTCGAGAACCTCGAACTGCCGCGTCATCCGCAGAAAGAAGAACTCGGCGTGCGCCAGCTGCCGTTCGCCCGTGAAATCTACATCGACCGCGATGACTTCATGGAAGAGCCGCCAAAAGGCTACAAGCGCCTGGAGCCGAACGGCGAAGTGCGTCTGCGCGGCAGCTACGTGATCCGTGCCGACGAAGCGATCAAGGACGCCGACGGCAACATCGTCGAGCTGCGTTGCTCGTACGATCCGGACACCCTGGGCAAGAACCCTGAAGGCCGCAAGGTCAAGGGCGTGATCCACTGGGTGCCGGCCGCTGCCAGCATCGAGTGCGAAGTGCGTCTGTACGATCGCCTGTTCCGTTCTCCGAACCCGGAGAAGGCCGAAGACAGCGCGAGTTTCCTGGACAACATCAACCCTGACTCACTGCAAGTGCTGACCGGTTGTCGTGCTGAACCCTCGCTGGGCAATGCACAGCCGGAAGACCGTTTCCAGTTCGAGCGCGAAGGCTACTTCGTCGCGGATATCAAGGACTCGAAACCAGGTCAGCCGGTATTCAACCGTACCGTGACCCTGCGCGATTCGTGGGGCCAGTGATCAAGTCTTAAGGAAACACCGTGCTTACGATCTACAACACGCTCACCAAGAGCAAAGAAGTCTTCAAGCCGCTGGATGGCAACAAGGTGCGCATGTACGTCTGCGGGATGACCGTATACGACTACTGCCACCTGGGCCATGGCCGCAGCATGGTCGCGTTCGACCTGGTGACCCGCTGGTTGCGGTTCAGCGGTTATGACCTGACCTACGTGCGCAACATCACCGACATCGACGACAAGATCATCAACCGGGCCAACGAGAACGGCGAGTCGTTCGAAGCGTTGACCGAGCGCATGATCGCGGCGATGCACGAAGACGAAGCGCGCCTGAACATCCAGAAGCCGGACATGGAGCCGCGCGCCACGGATCACATCCCTGGCATGCACGCGATGATCCAGACCCTGATCGACAAGGGTTACGCCTACGCCCCGGGCAATGGCGACGTGTACTACCGCGTCGGCAAGTTCATGGGCTACGGCAAGCTTTCGCGCAAGAAGATCGAAGACCTGCGCATCGGTGCGCGGATCGAGGTCGACGAAGCCAAGGAAGATCCGCTGGACTTCGTGCTGTGGAAAGGCGTCAAGCCGGGCGAGCCGAGCTGGGAATCGCCGTGGGGCGCGGGGCGTCCGGGCTGGCACATCGAGTGCTCGGTGATGTCCACCTGCTGCCTCGGTGAGACCTTCGACATTCATGGCGGCGGCAGCGATCTCGAGTTCCCGCACCATGAAAACGAAATCGCCCAGAGCGAAGCGGCCACCGGCAAGACCTACGCCAACGCGTGGATGCATTGCGGCATGATCCGTATCAATGGCGAGAAGATGTCCAAGTCCTTGAACAACTTCTTCACCATTCGCGACGTGCTCGACAAGTACCACCCGGAAGTCGTGCGTTACCTGCTGGTGTCGAGCCACTACCGCAGCGCGATCAACTACTCGGAAGACAACCTCAAGGACGCCAAGGGCGCACTGGAGCGTTTCTACCATGCGTTGAAAGGCCTGCCGAATGTGGCGCCGGCTGGCGGCGAAGCGTTCGTCGAGCGTTTCACCACGGTGATGAACGACGACTTCGGCACGCCGGAAGCCTGCGCGGTGCTGTTCGAGATGGTGCGTGAGATCAACCGTCTGCGCGAGAGCGATCTCGATGCCGCGGCCGGTCTGGCGGCGCGTCTGAAAGAACTGGCCAGCGTGCTCGGTGTGTTGCAGCTCGAAGCCGATGATTTCCTGCAGGCCGGCGCCGAAGGGCGTGTCGATGCTGCTGAAGTCGAGGCGCTGATCGCTGCGCGTCTGGCGGCACGTGCCGGCAAGGACTGGGCCGAATCCGACCGCATCCGCGACCAGCTCACCGCCATGGGCGTGGTGCTGGAAGACGGCAAGGGCGGCACGACCTGGCGTCTGGCTGACTGATCGCTGCGCTTGCTACAAACAAAACCCGCCTTGTGCGGGTTTTTGTTTTTCTGCTGGCTGGCAGATTTGATTGATCGTTCCCACGTCGAGGCGTCGAACCGTCCGCGTGGGAATGCCTCAATGGACGCTCCGCGTCCGCTTCGGCATGGGACGCGGAGCGTCCCGGGCTGCATTCCCACGCAGAGCGTGGGAACGATCCAGACAATGTGCGATTGCTTTTGGTATTCGCATAGGTCTTGATAGCGCACGCGGCAGGATGCTCATCAGCGACGAATCCGGAAGGGAGGAATCATGGCTAATCACTATCGCGAACTGGTATCGACACCCGGCGCCACCGGGCTGATCCTCGCGAGCTCCATCGCCCGACTGCCCCAGGCAATGATCGGCATCGGCATCATCACCATGCTGGTGCAGCAGACCGGCGTTTACTGGCTGGCGGGCGCAGTCGCCGGTACGTTTACCCTGGCTAATGCGCTGCTCGGTCCGCGCATCTCGAAACAGGTTGATCGGCGTGGCCAGAGTCGTGTGCTGCCCGTCGTCACGGCCTTCAGTATCGTCATGCTGCTGGCGCTGATTGTTGCCGTGCACCTGAGGGCTCCGGCCGCGTTGTTTTTTGTGCTGGCGGCTCTGGCGGGGACGATGCCGAGCATGCCGTCCATGATCCGCGCACGCTGGACGCAGCTGTTTCGTGGCAAGCCGCAACTGCACACCGCGTTCTCGCTGGACACAGTCCTCACTGAACTGGCTTACATCATCGGCCCGCCACTGGCGATCGGTTTGAGTGTGAGTTTCTTCGCGGAAGCCGGGCCGCTGGTGGCGGTAGGGTTGCTCGCTGTCGGCGTGACGGCGTTTCTCATGCAGCGTCAGACCGAACCGAAAGTGGTGGCGGGCAACCGGAGAAACAGTGGTTCGACCCTGCTGATTCCCGGCGTTCGCACCATTGTCCTGGCGTTGCTGGCGATGGGGGTTATTGGCGGAGCGATCGATGTTGCCGTTGTGGCCTTCGCCAATGCGCAAGGCTGGCCATCGGCTGCCACCTTCATTCTTGCCGCCTATGCATTCGGCTCGCTGGTGGCGGGTCTGACCTTCGGCGCGCTGCGGGTTTCGCTGGCGATTGAAAAACAGTTCTTTATCGGGATCCTGGTCACGGCAGTCACCGGCGTATTGCCGGTTTTCTCACCGGACGTTTATGTCCTTACCGCGATGCTGTTTATCGCCGGCATCTCGTTCGCGCCGACCATGGTTGTGGTGATGAAGCTGGGGACGATCATTATCCCGGCGGCGAGGATGACCGAAGGGCTGACGTGGATGACCACCGGGATCAGCATCGGCGTGGCGCTCGGCGGCATGCTGGCGGGGCTGGTAATTGACGCTTACGGTGCACGGGCAGGGTTCGGCGTTGCGATAGCCGCAGGTCTGATGATGATGGTTGTGGTGTTGATGGGCCTGCGGACGTTGGCGGCGGCATCGGCTGCGCCTGTTGAGCCAGCCGTTTCGGTCTGATCCGCTATGGAGGCTCTCAGCTTTCAATCTGCCGCAATCGCTTGTACAGCGTATTGCGGCTCACCCCCAACCGTCGCGCCAGATGGGAAATATTCCCGCCGGCCAGTTGCAACTCCCGGTTCAACGCCTCGGCATCGTTCAGATCGATGCCCAACGGCTCGGCCACCTCTACTGGCTCCATCTCCAGATCGACAAAAAAGTCGTCCGGCAAATGCTCGGGTCGAATCGGTTGTTCCTCGGCCATCGCCAGCGCTACCTGCATCACGCTGCTGACCTGACGCAGATTGCCCGGCCACGGGTGCCGCTCGAACAGCTCCAGCACCTCACGACTCAATCCCGCCCACTGCGACGGCTCGCGATGTTGTTCCCACAACCGTTTGAACAGCGCCTGCTTGTCGCTGCGCTCGCGTAGCGGTGGCAATTCCAGGGTCAAACCGCCGATGCGGTAGTACAGATCTTCGCGAAAGCGCCCCAGTTGCACCTGTTCCCTGAGCGAGCGGTTGGTGGCTGAGATGATCCGCAGATCCACCGGAAACAGCTCGCTGCTGCCCACCGGTTGCACGCAGCGCTCCTGCAACACCCGCAACAGGCGGGCCTGGGTCGGCAGTGGCATGTCGCCGATTTCATCGAGGAACAGCGTGCCTTTGTCGGCCTTGCGGATCAGGCCGATGCTGCCTTTCTGGTTGGCGCCGGTGAATGCGCCTTTCTCATAGCCGAACAGCTCAGACTCCACCAGTTCGGCGGGGATCGCCGCGCAGTTGACGGCGATGAACGCCTGTTTGCTGCGGGAGCTGGCCTGGTGCAGAGCCTTGACGAAGACTTCCTTGCCGACCCCGGTTTCCCCGTGAATCAGCAGCGGAATGTCTTTTTCCAGTAAACGCTCGGCCTGGCGCACGGCTTTTTCCACGCGACTGTCGCCGAAGTGCAAAGTGCTCAGGCTGATGGCCGTCGGTACGGTGACTTTCGGTTCAGCGGTTCTGGCTTCAGTAAAGACCCGCGCCTGAACCGGCGCCTGTTTAGGTCGCTTCAGCAAACACTGGAAACGATTGCGCCCGGAAGTCTGCAAGGCAAACGGCAAGCCATCCGGCTGATTGATCAACTCCAGCAACGACACCTTGAACAGGCTTTCAACGCTGACCCGCGACAACCGCACCCCCAGCAGATTGTCGGCCCGACGGTTGGCCGACAACACCTGACCGCTTTCATCAAAGATCAGCAGCCCGGCCCACTGGCTGTCGAGGTTGTTCAACCCGGTGTTGAAGGTCAGTTGAAAGTGCTGGCCATGGAACAGGTTGAGGATCAGCCGGTTTTCCACGGTCTGGCTCATCATCTTGACCATGCCGAGGGTGTGCGAGGGCGGCAGATAACTGTCGCTGGACACATCGAGCACGGCGATGACCTTGCGCTCGGCATCGAAAATCGGCGCGGCGGAGCCTGTCATGAAGCGGTTGGCCTTGAGAAAGTGTTCATCGTGTTCGATATGCACCGCCTGCTCGCAGGCCAGCGCCGTGCCGATGGCGTTGGTGCCGCTGGCGCGCTCGACCCAACTGGCGCCGGCCTGAAAACCGCGCGCCAGGTTCGGCTCGATGAAGCGCTGTGTACCCCAGGACGTCAGTACCTGGCCCTGATTGTCGGCCAGCATGATCAGGCAGTTGGAGTTGCTCAGGATGTTCTCGTAATACGGCAGCACTTCTTGGTGAGTGGTCTGTACCAGCGAATGATGGCGGTCGAGCAACTGCGCGATGCCGGCGGCGGGCAACTGATCGAAAGCCGGGGCGCTTTGATGATTGAGACCGAAGGCGCGGCAACGGGACCAGGAGTCCTGGACGATCGCATCGTGGGAAAGCGGCGGGGCAGGTGCGGCCATGGCAGTCAGCCTCTGAATACAGCATTTTTATTATTGTTATTGAGATCTCTTTGGGAGTGAGCAAGCTCGCTCTCACAGGATCCGTGCCAAAAAGCATCCATAGAGTGTTGTTCACGATTGTTCATTGTCAATCGCCCGGCTGTTCAATTGTTCATTCGTAACTGTTCATTTGTGTTCAGCTACGAACCACGGTTTGCGTGGCTTGCAGCGAATTCGACGGTAAATCAAAGGCTTGCCGTTTCTGGCACGAATGTCGCTCTAAAGCTCAGGTCGCTTGACTCCAATAATAAAAAGGCCGAGCCATGTCACTCACCCTGGAGCACGTCAGCCGCACCGTCGAGGGCCAGACCTGGATCGACGATGCGAGCCTGAAATTCGAACCTGGATCCTTCAACGTTCTGCTCGGGCGCACGCTGTCCGGCAAGACCAGTCTGATGCGTCTGATGGCCGGTCTGGACAAGCCCGACAGCGGCCGCATCCTGATGAACGGCGTCGACGTCACCCAGCGCCCGGTGCGTCTGCGCAACGTGTCGATGGTCTATCAGCAGTTCATCAATTACCCGACCATGACGGTGTTCGAGAACATCGCCTCGCCGCTGCGCCAGGCCGGGATCTCCAACGAGCAGATCCAGAGCAAGGTGCAGGAAACCGCGAAGATGCTGCGCATCGAGAAATTCCTGAAGCGCTATCCGCTGGAACTGTCTGGCGGCCAGCAGCAGCGCACCGCGATGGCGCGGGCGCTGGTCAAGGATGCCGAGCTGATTCTGTTCGACGAGCCGCTGGTCAACCTCGACTACAAACTGCGCGAAGAACTGCGCCAGGAAATGCGCGAGCTGTTCAAGGCGCGCCATACCATCGCCATCTACGCAACCACCGAGCCCAATGAAGCGCTGGCGCTGGGCGGCACCACCACCATTCTTCATGAAGGCCGGGTGATCCAGAGCGGCCCGTCGACCGAGGTCTATCACCAGCCGCAAACGGTGCTGGCGGCTGAATTGTTCTCCGAGCCACCGATCAACCTGATGCCGGGGCGCATCGCCGGCAACGAAGTGAGTTTCGCCAACTTCGTGCACTTCCCGTTGAACGTCGACCTGCGGCCGGTGGGCGAGGGCGAGTTCCGTTTCGGCGTGCGCCCGAGTCATATCTCGCTGGTGCCGAGCAACGACGACGACCTGGAACTGGCGGTGACCGTCGAGGTGGCGGAAATCAGCGGTTCGGAAACCTTCCTCCACGTGCGCAACGAGCATTTCCTGCTGGTGCTGCATTTGCCCGGCGTTCACGAATACGACGTCGATGCGCCGATCCGCATCTATATCCCGACCCATAAACTATTTGTGTTCGATGCGCAGGGCCGTCTGGTGCAGGCACCGGGCCGGCGTGTCGCGAGGGTTGCCTGATGGCCGAAATCCGTTTGCAGCACCTCGCCCACAGCTACAGCAAAACCCCGAGCGGGCCCGAGGATTACGCGATCCGCGAGATGGACCACATCTGGGAGCAGGGCGGCGCCTATGCCTTGCTCGGTCCGTCGGGTTGCGGCAAGTCGACCTTGCTCAACATCATTTCCGGTCTGCTCAGCCCATCTCAGGGTCATGTGCTGTTCGACGGCAAAGCGGTCAACGACCTGACCCCGGAGAAGCGCAACATCGCCCAGGTGTTCCAGTTCCCGGTGGTGTACGACACCATGACCGTGTTCGACAACCTGGCCTTTCCTTTGAGAAATCAGGGCCTGGCCGAGGCGAAAGTGCACAGCAAGGTGCAGGAAATCGCCGAAGTCCTCGACCTGCAAAACCTGCTGAGCAAAAAGGCGCGCAACCTCACCGCCGACGAAAAACAGAAAGTCTCCATGGGCCGTGGTCTGGTGCGCGATGACGTGTCGGCGATCCTGTTCGACGAGCCGCTGACAGTGATCGACCCGCACCTGAAATGGAAACTGCGGCGCAAGCTCAAGCAGATCCATGAGCAGTTCAACATCACCATGGTCTACGTCACTCACGATCAGCTGGAGGCTTCGACCTTCGCCGACAAGATCGCGGTGATGTACGGCGGCCAGATCGTCCAGTTCGGCACGCCACGGGAATTGTTCGAGCGGCCAAGCCACACCTTTGTCGGCTACTTCATCGGCAGCCCGGGGATGAACCTGATCGAAGTGCAGCCGCAACCGGGCGGGGTCGGTTTCAACTCGACCCATCTGCCGCTGTCGGACGGCTTGCAGCGCCATATCGAACACGGCCAGTGGAAAAATCTGAAGGTCGGCATCCGTCCCGAGTTCATCCATGTGTGGGACGAGCCGTTCGATGACGCGATGCAGGCGCGGGTCGTACACGTCGAAGACCTCGGCACCTACAAGATCATGACCCTGGATCTGGACGGCGCACCGCTGAAAGTGCGACTGGCCGAGGACAAACCGGTGCCGCAGGGCACGGCCTACATCAGTTTTCCGGCGCAGTGGCTGATGGTCTATGCCGACGAATTTCTGCTGGATGCCACCGACAGCGAGGTACAGCCATGAACAAGGTGCAGAACAACAAGGCCTGGTGGCTGGTGTTGCCGGTGTTCCTGCTGGTGGCCTTCAGTGCGGTGATCCCGATGATGACTGTGGTCAATTATTCGGTGCAGGACATCTTCGACCAGTCCAGCCGCTACTTCGTCGGTGCCGACTGGTACAAGCAGGTGCTGCTCGATCCGCGTCTGCACGACTCGTTGCTGCGCCAGTTCATCTACTCGGCGTGTGTGCTGCTGATCGAAATCCCCCTCGGCATCGCCATTGCGCTGACCATGCCGACCAAGGGCCGCTGGTCGTCGGTGGTACTGATCGTGCTGGCGATCCCGCTGCTGATTCCATGGAACGTGGTCGGCACTATCTGGCAGATTTTCGGCCGCGCCGACATCGGTCTGCTGGGTTCGAGCCTCAACGCCATGGGCATCAGCTACAACTACGCGGCCAACACCATGGACGCCTGGGTCACTGTGCTGGTGATGGACGTCTGGCACTGGACTTCGCTGGTGGCGCTATTGTGTTTCTCCGGGCTGCGGGCGATTCCCGATGTGTATTACCAGGCCGCCCGCATCGACCGGGCCTCGGCCTGGGCCGTGTTCCGGCACATTCAGTTGCCCAAGTTGAAAAGCGTGCTGCTGATCGCGGTGATGCTGCGCTTCATGGACAGCTTCATGATCTACACCGAGCCGTTCGTGCTCACCGGTGGCGGGCCGGGTAACTCGACGACCTTCCTGAGTCAGACCCTGACCCAGATGGCCGTAGGCCAATTCGACCTGGGGCCGGCGGCGGCATTCTCGCTGGTGTACTTCCTGATCATCCTGCTGGTGTCCTGGCTGTTCTACACCGCCATGACCCACAACGATGCCAACCGCTGAGGCCCGGCCATGAGCAAAAGAAAGCTGATTCCCCTGCTGCTCTACATCCTGTTCCTGCTGGTGCCGATCTACTGGCTGCTGAACATGTCGTTCAAGAGCAACACCGAAATCCTCGGCGGACTGACCCTTTTCCCACAGGATTTCACGCTGGCGAACTACAAGGTGATCTTCACCGACCCGAGCTGGTACACCGGCTATATCAACTCGCTGTACTACGTCAGTCTGAACACGGTGATTTCCCTGAGCGTGGCACTGCCGGCGGCCTACGCGTTTTCGCGCTACCGCTTTCTTGGCGACAAGCACCTGTTCTTCTGGCTGCTGACCAACCGCATGGCGCCGCCAGCGGTATTCCTGCTGCCGTTCTTTCAGCTGTATTCGTCGATCGGCCTGTTCGACACCCACATCGCCGTGGCGCTGGCGCACTGCCTGTTCAACGTGCCGCTGGCGGTGTGGATCCTCGAAGGTTTCATGTCCGGGGTGCCGAAGGAAATCGACGAAACCGCCTACATCGACGGCTACAGTTTTCCCAAGTTCTTCGTGAAGATCTTCATACCGCTGATCGGCTCCGGCATCGGTGTGACGGCGTTTTTCTGCTTCATGTTTTCCTGGGTCGAGCTGCTGCTGGCACGCACGCTGACTTCGGTGAACGCCAAACCGATCGCGGCGGTGATGACGCGCACGGTGTCGGCGTCCGGCATTGACTGGGGCGTACTGGCGGCGGCGGGGGTGTTGACTATTCTCCCCGGCATGCTGGTGATCTGGTTCGTTCGCAACCACGTGGCCAAGGGCTTTGCCCTGGGCCGGGTCTGAGGAACTGATGATGGAATGGATGAGCTGGACCGTCCCGACGGCGGCGTTTTTCATCGTGATCGGGTTGATCCTGGTGGGCATGACCACCTGGGAACTGCGCTCGCCGAGCATCTTGCGGCGAGGGTTTCTGCCGATTGCCACCACCCGTGGCGATCGCTTGTTCATCGGTCTTCTCGGCAGCGCCTACCTGCATCTGCTGGTAATCGGCGTGACCGACTGGAGCATCTGGGTAGCGTCCGCGTTGTCCCTGGTGTGGCTGTTGGCTGTGATGCGTTGGGGCTAGTCGAATCGCTCGGCAATCGTGCTCCGAAAACCTAACAGGAGGTCTCTATGTTCGATAAGAAAAATAAGCTGCGACATAGCATTTCATTGGCAGCCATGCTGGCACTCAGCGGTTTGAGCGCGTCCGCCTGGGCCGACGCCTACGAAGATGCCGCAAAAAAATGGATCGGCAGCGAGTTCAAACCGTCGACCCTGACGGCAGATCAGCAGCTCGAAGAGCTGAAGTGGTTCATCAAGGCGGCCGAGCCGTTTCGCGGGATGGACATCAAGGTGGTTTCGGAAACCCTGACCACCCACGAATATGAATCCAAGGTGCTGGCCAAGGCCTTCAGCGAAATCACCGGCATCAAGCTGACCCACGACCTGCTGCAGGAAGGCGACGTGGTGGAAAAAATGCAGACGGTGATGCAGTCGGACAAGAACATCTACGACGGCTGGGTCAACGACTCGGACCTGATCGGTACGCACTTTCGCTACGGCAAGACCGAATCGATCACCGACCTGATGGCCAACGAAGGCAAGAACTTCACCTCGCCAACCCTCGACATCAAGGACTTCATCGGCATTTCCTTCACCACTGCGCCGGACGGCAAGATCTATCAATTGCCCGACCAGCAGTTCGCCAACCTGTACTGGTTCCGCGCTGACTGGTTCGAGCGCGCCGACCTGAAAGCCAAGTTCAAGGAAAAGTACGGCTATGAACTGGGCGTACCGGTGAACTGGTCGGCCTATGAAGACATCGCCAAGTTCTTCAGCGAAGACGTCAAGGAAATCGACGGCAAACGCATCTACGGGCATATGGACTACGGCAAGAAAGACCCGTCTCTGGGCTGGCGCTTCACCGATGCCTGGTTCTCCATGGCCGGTGGCGGCGACAAGGGCATTCCCAACGGTTTGCCGGTGGACGAGTGGGGGATTCGCGTCGAGGATTGCCACCCGGTCGGGTCCAGCGTGACCCGCGGCGGCGACACCAACGGCCCGGCGGCGGTGTTCGCCACCACCAAATACGTCGACTGGCTGAAGAAGTACGCGCCACCGGAAGCGGCGGGCATGACCTTCTCCGAATCCGGCCCGGTGCCATCCCAAGGCAACATCGCCCAGCAGATCTTCTGGTACACGGCCTTCACCGCCGACATGACCAAACCGGGCCTGCCGGTGGTCAACGCCGACGGCACGCCGAAATGGCGCATGGCGCCGTCGCCGCGCGGACCGTACTGGGAAGAGGGGATGAAACTCGGTTATCAGGACGTGGGCTCGTGGACCTTCATGAAATCCACGCCTGAGAAACAGAAACTCGCGGCCTGGCTGTACGCGCAGTTCGTGACCTCGAAAACGGTTTCGTTGAAGAAAACCATCGTCGGCCTGACGCCGATTCGTGAATCGGACATCAACTCGCAAGCGATGACCGACCTGGCGCCGAAACTCGGTGGTCTGGTCGAGTTCTACCGCAGCCCGGCCCGTGTGCAGTGGACCCCGACCGGCACCAACGTGCCGGATTATCCACGCCTGGCACAACTGTGGTGGAGCCACATCGCCGAGGCCGCCAGCGGCGAGAAGACCCCGCAACAGGCCCTCGACGGTCTGGCCAAGGATCAGGACGCGATCATGACCCGTCTGGAACGCTCCAAGGCCCAAGCGGTGTGCGCTCCGAAAATGAACCCCGAGCGAGATGCGCAATACTGGTTCGACCAGCCGGGCGCACCAAAACCGAAACTGGCCAACGAGAAGCCGAAAGGCGAAACCGTGAGCTACAACGAACTGCTCAAGTCGTGGGAGGCGGCACGCAAATAAGGTTTTTTGCGGGACGGAACGGCACCTTCGGGTGCCGTTTTTTTTAGCCTTCGATTTCACGTTTCACCGCCCGACGCACTGCTTTGAGGATCGCATTTTCAAAGGCGTTGTGCCCGGCATGCAGCAGTCGGCAGTGGATGTTCATGCGTTGCCTGAGCCAGCGCACGCTGGCCATGCCATGGGTGTCGCGGATGCCCTGGATCAGCAGGGTGTTGTCGTCGAGGGTCAGGTATTCGTCCTTTGGTGTGAAGAAATAGTTTTGCAGGTGGTAATGCAGTTCGAGGCGGATCGCGAGCACCGCTTCCTGATCGACGAAACGCTCCAGGGTGTCGGGGCAAATGGTCTGTCCTGTGCGACGTAGAACAGCGTTCAACCATTCGATGGCGGCGCGGTGCTGCTGCGATGGACAGCCTTCGCCGAGGATCCGGTAGATGTCGCTGGCGCGTTGGCCGGGCGACATTTGAGCTGATTGCGCCAACCCGTCATTGAGCGCCTGATCGTATGCCCGGACGTTGGCGGCAAACGGCACGAACACCGAAACCAGTGTGCTTTTCAGCAGGTGCTGCGGGTAACGCTGTTGGTACTGGATCGCCAGCCAGCTGCCCCATGACACGCCCAGCACACTGATTTTTTCGAAGCCGAAATGCTGGCGCAGGGCATCGATGTCTTCGACACACAGCCCGGTAGTGTTGTCCCGCAGCTCGCCGTAAGGCGTCGAGCGCCCGCAACCCCGTTGATCAAACAGGATGATGTCGAACCGACCCGGTTCGAAGAACTGCAGATGGTGACGACTGATTCGTCCGCCGGGGCCGCCATGGAGGAAAAACACGGGTTCGTGTCCCGGAGCACCATGTCGTTCCCAATAGAGTTGATGGCCGTCGCCGGTCGGGTAATAACCTCGGCTGTGCAGGGAAAAACTCATGGCGCCGAAACCGTCAGACGATAGAACTGGAACAGCTCGACCTGCCCCGGCCGCGCCGCGACACTGGATTCAAGTTTCAGGTGGTGGATGGAGGCAAGCCAGGTGACCGGAATCAGCACCGGGGTGTGACCGAAGACGAGGATCGTACCGCCGGGCTTGATGCAGCGGATCAGTGACTCGAATGCGGTTTGGGCCTCACGACGGGTCAAGACTTCGGCGTTGAGGAAACGCAGGATCAAGACATCGCAGCGAATCCCGGAATCGAAAGCTTCACTCGCCTCCAGCACATCGAACTCGACGGATGTCCCGCTGTGCCAGCGCTTGGCGTGTTCGATCATCGAGGCCGAACGATCACTGCCCAGGCACAGACAGTCGGGCAGGGCGCGGGCGAGGTGGGCAATGAACGCGCCGGTCGAACAGGCCGGGTCGTAAATCAGCGCGCCTTTTTCAGTGATGGCCTGGAGCAGCCCGGCGCAGTATTCGCGTAAGTGCTGCTCGTCAGTGTTCAGCTGTTCGGCCAGTGATGCGTTGCATTGCCAGAAGTCTGCGGGGCAGACCGCTTCCCTGCCTGTCTCATCCAGCAGTGGAAAGGGAAACAGGATCTCGCTGTCAGCCTGATGCAAGGCGTGCTCGAAGAACTGCGCTTTGTCTGCGGGGGAAGCGGTCCGATAGCCGATCGACAACCCGTCATCACCCCACAATGAATGCAGATGCGGGCCAAACAACATGCCGGGTTTGAGCGCGCTGCCGGTCTGCCATCGGAAATGCCGGTCACGTTGCAGGAGCTTGCGGCCAACCCAGAGTTCATCGTTCACCCGCAGAAAAAAAATGTGATGCAGTCCGCTGCCTCGCGGTTCGAAGTAGTGGCCAACAGCGCCGTTCTCGTTGAGGTAAAGGCGCATGGATCGGGCCAGTGTCAGCTCCCGGTTGCGATCGGGTCGGTTCATGGGGCGGGCCTCTCCAGCGTACGGCCCCGGGCTTGCGGGACGACCACGTTACCGCTGGAGACCACGAAGAAGCGTTCCAGTCCGGGGATCACCACGTTGAGCAGGGTCGTGCCGAGCTCGGTTCGCTGCAGGACGGCGGCACCGAGCGTACGGCCATGAATCCGCAGGTCTTGGGTCAGCAAGTGCAGTTGATTGTCCACCGACAGGTCTTTAGCGGAATCCGGCAGATTCACTTCGTGTTGAACGCAGCGATGCAGCAGCGTCTGCGGATCGAACTGCGCACAGCGCAGCAGGCGCGGGAAGGGCTGCAGGTTGCGCAGCGCATTGGCCAGTGTCTGGCGGTATTCAGGTTCGGCGGCACTCAGTTGCAACTGCACCAGTTCAGTGAGCGCCCGCCACGCAGCATGGCGTGGGTCGAGAGAGCTGCCGCTGCCGAATACCGGTGGGTTAGAGCCCGGCTTCGTGGTGAAGGCCAGAAAGGTCCGCACCTTGAACTCGGTACTGATATCCACCAGCACGATTTCGCCGTCGATTTCCTGTTCGGCATCGGTCCATAGACGACCGAGTTCGTCCTTTTCCGTGAGACGCGCCACCCGTCGCAGTGGCGGATGGTTCTGATAGTAAAAATGGTTGAGCAGAAACAACGACACGGCATCGCGTTCGATGCACTCGTTGGCGGCGTGCAGCAGCGCTTCGTTGTAAGTGGCGCCAATCGCGGTGCCGCTGTTGCTGGCGTAGCGCTGTACGGCGCGGCAGTCCGCCATGCCCGGTGACGAGGGCAAGCGTGTGCCGTTCGGCGAGGTCAGCGCCACCGGATAGGAAAACCGGTCATGCCACGGCGGACAGACATAGGTCCGGCAACTGATGCGCACGTTCTGCTGGCACGTGAGCCTTTGCAGAAGCGAGTCATCGGCAAACATCGGCGTGTCTTTGAAATAGCGTTCAGTCTCTTCGTGAACATCGCAGGTGCAGAGCTTATCCGTCCAATAGTGCTCAAGCGCTTCATAAAGCGCGCCCAGGTGCGCCTGATCTGCATAGCCCTTGCCAAAGCCGCGGGCATGGCGGTTGTCGCTGCCCTGAAGACTCGCCTGGACGGCAACCACTTTGCTGCCTAGGGTGCGGGTGTGCGGTGTGAGCCCCAGGCGTGAAATTTCGGTATGAATACGCCGTTCTGCCTGATCGGCCGTGAGCTCTCGCTCGACCAACGTTGTCTTGTCCATGATTCCCTTCCCGCAAAGCCCGCGATGGCGCAAGGCCCCCGCGGGGTCTGTCACTCGGCGTTGAGTTCCGCCCGTTCTTCTTCGGTCAGTTGCAGGGCTTCGATCTGCTCTGCCGAGGGTGCTTCCTGCTCTTCAAGTTCATCGATCTGGTTGGCGTTCCAGCTGCCCATGTAGCCCATGATGTTGCTCCTTGGTTGTCGTTTGGGAGTGCTGTGGCAAGCACGAGCCGAATCTAAAAGGGCGGTGACGGCGGGGTCAAAAATGTCCGGACGTTTCCAGTCGCGGCTTTCGGCGGTATCGAAATACGTACTGATAAAGCGTGAATTGACGCCGCGAGGACGTGTTTCTGAGGGGGCAGCACTGCGTTGCAACGGGCGAGCCACGCGAAAGGAATCAGCGGTTTGAGGCGTTCTGTCTTTTGCCGCTGTCAGACATTTCAGCGCAGGGACGACGCAAATTCGTGCTGAAGGATTTACGGGGATGGATGCAGCACTTGTGCGGCGATTTTTCCCATGAGGTTTGAGAAAACACCGCACAAATCGGCTTGAAGGTTCAGTGCCGGTCCGGGTGCGTCACGGGAAACACCAGACTGAATATCGTCATCGCCCCCGGTCGGCTTTGAACCTGCGCAGAGCCTTGATGCAAGGTCATGATCGAGTGCACGATGGCCAGTCCCAGACCGGTACTGCCCTGTGACCGGGTGCGGCTGCTGTCGACCCGGTAAAAACGGTCGAACAGATACGGCAGGTGCTGCGCTTCGATGCCCGCACCGGGATTGCTCACCCGCAATGACACCTCGTTCGGCGCCTGTTCGATGAACAGCGAAACGGTCTTGCCGGACGGGCAGTGGCGCAGGGCATTGGACAGCAGATTGGAAATCGCTCGCTGAATCATCAGCCGGTCGCCCGACACCTGAGCGCTGCCGAAGACCTTCAGGTCGATCTGTTTTTCCTGCGCCGACAGAGAAAACAGTTCGGCCACCCTGGACGCCTCTTCTTCCAGCGCAATCGGCTCAAACGAGGCGTGCGCCGCAGGCTGGCTGGCCTGGGCCAGGAACAGCATGTCCGAGACAATCCGCGCGACCCGCTCCAGCTCTTCGGTGCAAGACACCAGAACGTTGGTGTATTCGTCGACCGAGCGCTCGCGCGACAGCGTCACCTGGGCCTTGCCCATCAGGTTGTTGATCGGCGTGCGCAGTTCGTGGGCCAGGTCGTCGGAGAACTGCGACAACTGCTGCACGCCGCTGTCCAGTCGATCGAGCATGACGTTGATGCCCTGCGCCAGTTCGCTGAGTTCCTGGGGCATGTTCAGCACCGACAACCGGTGATCGAGATCCTGCGTCGTCACTCGCGCCGCCACTTTGCGAAACTCTCGTAACGGTGCCAGCCCTCGCTGCACGGCGCCCCAGGCGGTCAAGCCGATGAACACCAACAGCAACGGCAAAGCCATCAACGTCGAGCGCAAATAGGCGCTGAGCAAGGCCTGATCGTGGGCGTTATCCATCGACAGCAGGACCGGTACGCTGCTGCCGTCCTTGAGGCGAATCAGCTTGGAGACGGTGAGAAACTTCGCGCCTTCGGCATCGGCGCTGTCGGTATGGGTCAACTGATCGGTCGTCGCCCGTACCGCCTTTAACTCAACCCGTGGATCGGTCAGGCCCGAACCGGACTTGAGCAGCGGGGTGCGCAGGTTGTTCAGGTCATAAATAGTCAGGGTCAGGTTGTCGTGCCCCATGACCTGATCGAGCAGAATGTGCGGCTTGGCGCTGATCTCGCCGGTGTCGAAGTACAGCGTCAGGCTGTGCTCGACCTGTTCCAGCTTCTTTTCCAGGCTGTCGCGCGATAGCGCGTTCAGCTCGTGGGTCAGGGCGAAATACGCGAGGATCGCCAGGAACACCACCAGCAGCGCGCCGAGAATGCTGACCGTCAGACCCAGCCGCAGCGACAGGCTTGCCGGCTTCATTCCCGCGCCTCCAGCACATAGCCGACGCCGCGCAGGGTGTGGATCAGTTTGCTGTCGAACGGGTCGTCGATCTTCGCCCGCAAGCGACGGATCGAAACTTCGACCACGTTGGTGTCGCAGTCGAAATTCATGTCCCACACCAGCGAGATGATCTGGGTGCGGGTCAGCACTTCGCCGGACTGGCGCATCAGCAGGTGCAGCAGGGCGAACTCCTTGGTGGTCAGGTCGATGCGCTGGGTGCCGCGAAAGGCCCGGTGACGGCCCGGATCAAGTTCCAGATCGGCGACCTTGAGCACCTGTGGCACCGGGATGTTTTCACTGCGCCGCATCAACGTACGCACCCGCGCCAGCAGTTCCGGAAACTCGAACGGCTTGACCAGATAATCATCGGCGCCCAGATCCAGACCCCGGATCTTGTCCGCCAGCCGCCCGCGTGCGGTGAGCATCATCACTCGCGTGGAATGGGTGCGACGCAGTTGTTCCAGCACGCTCCAGCCGTCGAGTTCCGGCAGGTTCACATCGAGGATGATCAGGTCATAAACCTGTTGTTGCGCCAGGTGCAAACCATCTGCGCCATTGATGGCGTGATCAACGATATAACCACTTTCGGTCAGGCCCTGATGCAAGTATTCGGCAGCTTTAAGCTCGTCCTCGACGACAAGGATTCGCATGATGTTTCACCACTTTTAATGAATGGGTATTTAACTAAGTGAGTCTGGAAGTTGCAGTTTTTACAGGGACTTCCTGACGGACTTTGGAACTGAGTGGCGTGCACGGTAAAGGCTGTAGTGGCTACAGAGTCAACGCATGAGCCCTTTAAATCGGCCATCCGCGACAGCCTGTCGCAGCGAAATGGTCGGTTTTTGATGACTTCCATTTCGGCAAGTGCTGTTCGGCGGATAACTAACGCGCATTTGTTTCTATCTATTGCAACAAACTCATTAGAACTTCGAATCCTAGAGCAAAACAACTTCGATAAGCCGTGGATAACGGATTTGTAATGTTCACGTCACCTTGTCGATAAGTTCAAAACCCTACCGTGGCGCCATCAACGATTCTTGATTGAAGGAAGCCTTCCATTGCCCGGTTTAATTGAACTGACGGCGCGATCACGCCTGAAAAAAACCGCCAGCGGCCTGTTGTTGCTGGCTTGTACCAGCCTTGCCAGTGCATCGACTTTGACGCTGGATCAGGCGTTGCAAACCGCCTTCGCCAGCAACCCGGAGCTGGCCGCCGCGCAGTGGGAAATCGGCATTGCCGACGGTGACCGCAAGCAGGCCGGGCTGATCCCCAACCCCGAGGTGTCGTGGGAGGCCGAAGACACCCGGCGTGAATCACGCACCACCACGGTGATGCTCAGCCAGCCGATCGAGCTGGGCGGCAAGCGCGGCGCGCGGATTGATGTGGCGAGTCGTGCGCAGGATGCCGCCGGCATCGAACTGGAGCGCAAGCGCAACGCACTGCGCGCCGACGTGCTTCAAGCGTTCAACGGCGCGCAGACCGCGCAGCAACGTTTGCAACTGGCCCGGCAGTCGCTGCAACTCGCCGAGCACGGTTTGCGTGTGGCGCAGGGGCGGATAGAGGCGGGCAAGTCGTCGCCGGTGGAAGGCACGCGGGCGCAAGTGCAGCTTTCGGAAGTGCGCCTGGAATTGAGCCGCGCCGAGCGTGATCAGGCCAATGCGTACCAGCAATTGGCCCAGGTCATGGGCGCACCGTTGCCGACCTCGACCACGGTGCAGACCGCAACTCAAAGTCTGTCCAGCGTACCGCCGTCCACCCGTTTGCTTGAGCGTCTGAACGAAACAGCGGAGCTGCGGCTGGCCAGGTTGCAGATCGACCAGCGGGAAGCGTCGCTGGGGTTGGAAAAGTCCCAGCGGATTCCCGATCTCACCGTCAGCATCGGCAGCCAGTACAGCGAAACCGAGCGCGAGCGGGTCAACGTGGTCGGGCTGTCGATGCCGATTCCGCTGTTCAACCGCAATCAGGGCAACGTGCTGGCGGCGGCGCGGCGTACCGATCAGGCGCGGGACCTGCGCAACGCCACCGAACTGCGCTTGCGCACGGAAATCCAGACCACGCTCGCGCAATGGCAGACCGCCAACGGCGAAATCCAGGCATTCGACCGAACCATCCTGCCCGCCGCGCAAAGTGCGGTGGACAGCGCCACCCGCGGTTTCGAAATGGGCAAGTTCGGCTTCCTCGACGTGCTCGATGCTCAGCGCACATTGATCGCCGCTCGCAGCCAATACATCCAGGCGGTGAGCGAGGCGACCGACGCCCGGGTCCGCATCGAACGCATCTTCGGCGACCTCAGCGCCAACCCTTGAATTTCAACGTTCTGATTACTGCGCGATGGTTTGGCGCAGAGGAGTTTGCATGGACAAAAAACTGATCGTGGTTGCTGCGGCGACCTTGGCGCTGGGCATTGGCATCGGCTCGATGTGGAGCGGCAATGCGTCTGTCGATGCGCATGCCGATGAAGCGGCGGAACACGCCGACCATGCCGAAGAAGGCTCCGCCGCTGACGGCGGGCACGACGAAGAAGGGCACATCGAATTGACGGCCGAGCAGATCGCGGCGGCGGGGATTCAACTGGCCGCCGCCCAGGCGCAGAACTTCAGCCTTGGTCTGTCGTTCCCCGGCGAAGTGCGCTTCGACGAAGACCGCACCGCGCATGTGGTGCCGCGTGTGCCGGGCGTGGTCGAGTCGGTGTCGGTCAACCTCGGACAGTCGGTGAAGAAAGGCCAGTTGCTGGCCGTGATCGCCAGTCAGCAGATCTCCGATCAGCGCAGCGAGCAGGCAGCCGCGCAACGCCGTCTGGCCCTGGCCCGCACGACGTTCGAGCGCGAGAGGAAACTGTGGCAGGACAAGATCTCCGCCGAGCAGGATTTTCTCCAGGCGCGCCAGGCTCTGGAAGAAGCCGAGATTGCGGTGAGCAATGCCCGGCAAAAGATCAGCGTGCTCAGTGGCAGCGTGGTTGCCACCGGTGGCAATCGCTATGAACTGCGCGCGCCGTTCGATGGCGTGGTGGTGGAAAAACACCTGACACCAGGGGAGGTGGTCGACGAAACAACGGCAGCGTTCACACTCTCGGATCTGTCGCGGGTGTGGGTCACGTTCGGCGTTTCGCCCAAGGACCTGAACAAGGTGCAAGTGGGCAAACCCGTCACCGTCAGCGCGGCGGAGTTGAACGCCGAAGTCAGCGGCACCGTGGCCTACGTCGGCAGCCTGCTCGGCGAACAGACCCGTACCGCGACCGTGCGCGTCACCCTGGAAAACCCGCAAGGCTCCTGGCGCCCGGGCCTGTTTGTCACCGCGCTGGTCGCTACCGACAGCCGCCAGGCCAAAGTCGCCGTACCGGAAACCGCAATCCAGACCGTCGAGGACAAGCCCACGGTGTTTGTGCGCACCGACGACGGCTTCAAGGCGCAAGCCGTGGAGCTGGGCAGTCGCGCGGCAGGCCAGGTTGAAGTCATCGCCGGACTGGAACCGGGCGTGCAAGTCGCCAGTGCCGGCAGCTTCGTCCTCAAATCGGAGCTGGGCAAAGCCTCGGCCGAGCACAGTCATTAATCGCGGAAGACTCCCATGTTCGAACGCCTGATCCAGTTTGCCATCGAGCAGCGCATCATCGTGCTGCTCGCCGTTCTGCTCATGGCCGGCCTCGGCATCGCCAGCTATCAGAAACTGCCGATCGACGCCGTGCCCGATATCACCAACGTCCAGGTGCAGATCAACACCGGCGCGGCCGGGTTCTCGCCGCTGGAAACCGAGCAGCGCATCACCTTTCCGATTGAGACCGCGATGGCCGGCCTGCCCGCGCTGGAGCAAACCCGCTCGCTGTCGCGCTCGGGCTTGTCCCAGGTCACGGTGATCTTCAAGGACGGCACCGATCTGTTCTTCGCCCGGCAATTGGTCAACGAACGATTGCAGTCCGCCAAGGAGCAGTTGCCCGAGGGCGTGGAAGCGGTGATGGGGCCGATTTCCACCGGGCTCGGCGAGATCTTCTTATGGACGGTCGAGACCAAGGAAGGCGCGCTGAAAGAGGACGGCACGCCCTACACGCCGACCGACTTGCGGGTGATTCAGGACTGGATCATCAAGCCGCAACTGCGCAACGTCCCCGGCGTGGCGGAGATCAACACCATCGGCGGTTTTGCCAAGGAATATCAGATCGCGCCCGATCCGAAAAAACTCGCGGCCTACAAACTGACCCTCACCGATCTGGTGACGGCGCTGGAGCGCAACAACGCCAACGTTGGCGCCGGGTACATCGAGCGCAGCGGCGAGCAATTGCTGATTCGCGCACCGGGCCAGGTAGCGAGCACCGAAGACATCGCCAACATCGTCATGGCCAACGTCGACGGCACGCCGATCCGGATCAAGAACGTCGCCTCCGTGGACATCGGCCGCGAACTGCGCAGCGGCGCCGCCACGGAAAATGGACGTGAAGTGGTGCTCGGCACGGTGTTCATGTTGATCGGTGAAAACAGCCGCACGGTTTCCCAGGCCGTCGCCGCCAAGCTCGAACAGATCAACAAGTCGTTGCCCGCCGGCGTGATCGCGGTGCCGGTGTACGACCGCACGCATCTGGTCGACAAAGCCATCGCCACGGTGAAGAAAAACCTCGTCGAAGGCGCGATTCTGGTGATCGCTATCCTGTTTCTGTTCCTCGGCAACATTCGCGCTGCGCTGATCACGGCGATGGTGATTCCGCTGTCGATGCTGTTCACCTTCACCGGCATGTTCAGCAACAAGGTCAGCGCCAATCTGATGAGCCTCGGCGCGCTGGACTTCGGCATCATCGTCGACGGCGCGGTGGTGATCGTCGAAAACACCCTGCGACGACTGGCCCATGCGCAGCAGCATCACGGACGGCTGTTGACGCGATCCGAACGTTTCCATGAAGTGTTTGCGGCAGCGAAAGAGGCGCGGCGACCGCTGATTTTCGGCCAGTTGATCATCATGGTGGTGTACCTGCCGATCTTCGCCCTGAGTGGCGTCGAGGGGAAAATGTTCCACCCGATGGCGTTTACCGTAGTCATCGCGTTGCTTGGCGCCATGCTCTTGTCCGTGACCTTTGTGCCGGCGGCGATTGCGCTGTTCGTGACCGGCAAGGTCAAGGAAGAAGAGGGCGTGGTGATGCGCGGCGCGCGTCGCGTTTATGCGCCGACGCTGAACTGGGTGATGTCGCATCGTTCTGTTGCCGTGGGGGCGGCGTTGGCTGTGATTGTGCTCAGTGGCGTGGTCACCAGCCGCATGGGCAGCGAGTTTGTGCCGAGTCTCAGCGAGGGCGATTTTGCCTTGCAGGCGCTGCGCGTGCCGGGCACCAGCCTGACGCAATCGGTGGACATGCAGCAGCGGCTGGAAACGTTGATCCTGGCCAAAGTGCCCGAGGTTGAGCGCGTGTTCGCCCGCACCGGCACTGCGGAAATCGCCTCTGACCCGATGCCGCCGAACATCTCCGACAGCTACGTGATGCTCAAACCGAAGGAGCAATGGCCGGACCCGGGCAAGTCTCGCGAAACCCTGATGGCCGAACTGCAACAGGCCGCGGCAACGCTGCCGGGCAGTAACTATGAACTGTCGCAGCCGATCCAGTTGCGCTTCAACGAACTGATTTCCGGCGTGCGTAGCGACGTGGCGGTCAAGGTGTTCGGTGATGACATGGACGTGCTCAACGCCACGGCGGCGAAGATTGCCGTCGCGATGCAGAAGGTCAACGGCGCGTCCGAGGTCAAGGTCGAGCAAACCAGCGGTCTGCCGGTGCTGACCATCAATATCGACCGCGACAAGGCCGCGCGTTACGGGCTCAACGTCGGCGATGTGCAGGACACCATTGCGGTGGCCGTCGGTGGACAGAAGGCCGGGACGCTGTACGAAGGTGATCGTCGATTCGACATGTTGGTGCGCTTGTCCGACGCCATGCGCAAGGACATCGACGGGTTGTCGGCACTGTTGATTCCGGTGCCGGCGGCAGGTGGCGATGCTTCCAGTCAGATCGGCTTCATTGCGCTGAAGGACGTTGCCAGCCTCGATCTGGTGCTGGGGCCGAATCAAGTCAGCCGTGAGAACGGCAAGCGCCTGGTGATCGTCAGCGCCAACGTGCGTGGGCGCGACATCGGTTCTTTTGTCGCCGAGGCGGGCGATGCGATCGAGCGCGACGTGCAGGTGCCGGCAGGTTACTGGACCACCTGGGGCGGGCAGTTCGAGCAACTGCAATCGGCGGCCAAGCGCTTGCAGATCGTGGTGCCGGTGGCGTTGCTGCTGGTGTTCGGGTTGCTGTTCATGATGTTCAACAACCTCAAGGACGGCTTGCTGGTGTTCACCGGGATTCCGTTTGCGCTGACTGGCGGGGTCATGGCGTTGTGGCTGCGGGACATTCCGCTGTCGATCTCGGCGGGTGTCGGGTTTATCGCGCTGTCCGGTGTGGCGGTGCTCAACGGGCTGGTGATGATCGCGTTCATTCGCAACTTGCGGGAGGACGGGCGTTCGCTTGCCGAGGCGATTCACGAAGGTGCGCTGACGCGATTGCGCCCGGTGCTGATGACGGCGTTGGTGGCGTCCCTGGGCTTCATTCCGATGGCCCTGGCGACCGGCACCGGTGCCGAGGTGCAGCGCCCGCTGGCGACTGTGGTGATTGGCGGGATCCTGTCCTCGACCATTCTCACGTTGCTGATTCTGCCGGCGTTGTATCAGCTGGCGCATCGTCGGGACGAGGAAGCGTCTACGGCTGCCTAGTCACTTTTGCCTCAACAACAGGCCCGCCAATGCGGGCCTTTCTACATAACGGATATGTAATTTCGGCGCCACCGTCACGAAAGGTTCGGATTGTTACCTTGATCCCGTCAGTGACTTGAATGAGGAATCAATGATGAAACTTGCACAGATTGGCGCGTTTGCCGTGGCTCTGATGATGTCTTCCCTGGTGTTGGCCGAAGGTGGCGGCGACCGCACTTTCGAAAAAATGATGGCTGCCAATGGCCGCTCGATGGAAGTTTTTGCCGCAAAGGAAAAGGCCCGTGATCCGGTCGTCGTGAATGACAAGAAGGACGACAAGACCCAAGACCTGTAAGCGTGCTGCCAGTGAATGAGCCCGTCATCGCGCATCGATGGTGGGCTTTTTTATGAGTTTGTTTTGAAGGAGATGGATATGAAGCTTCTCAAGTGGATGGCGTTCACCAGTGTCATGGCCATGTCCGTGAATGCGCTGGCCGAAGGCGGTGGCGACAGAACGTTTGACCGGGCGCTCAGCGCCAATGCAAAAGCCATGGAGCAGTACGCGGCCAGTCAGGGCAAAGCGGCGCCGGTGGTCAAGGCATACGAGTACGGAATGAAGCTGGATGTGAAGAAGGTGGTCAGCGTTGTCCGGCCAAAGAATGAATGCGCTGTGGTGCCGGCTGCGATGACTTATGAGGACTCCAAGGGGCAGCTCAATACGGTCACTTACAACGTGATGGGGAATTGTCGTCAGCAGGGTGGCTGACGCTAATCCCGGCTGAAGCGCCCGGTTCATGTGCAGTGAGTCGGGCTTTTTTTCGGGCGTAAAAAAAGGCGTCCCGAAGGACGCCAAAGATTCACCTCTTACCAAAGGAGCAAGGAGCTTCTAAAGGTGAATGGGCATTGCTCGTGAAACTCAGAGAATCGCCAGCGGGTATTCGACGATCACCCGCACTTCATCCAGATCCGATTCGAACGCGGTGGCGCGGGTAGTGGCCTGGCGCAGACGCAGCGACAGGTCTTTCATCGAACCGCTCTGCACCACGTATTTGACTTCGATGTCACGCTCCCAGCGCTTCTGGTCAGTCAGCGGATTGCCCTCGGCATCGCGGCGCATGTACACGGCGTTGGCGTTGGAATAGTCAGCGTCAGTGCCGCGTGCATAACGGCTCATGAACGACAGGCCCGGCACGCCATAGGTGGTCATGTCGAGGTCGTAGCGCACCATCCACGAACGCTCTTTCGGCGAGTTGAAGTCGCTGTACTGAATGGAGTTGTCGAGGAAGATCGAGTCGGACTGACGCAGGTAATCGAAGTCATCATTGCCGTTGTTGCGCTGGTGGGAGAGGGCGACGGAGTGGGCGCCGAGCTTCACGCCGACGCGGCCGCTCCAGATGTTGTTGTCGAACTCGCCGAGCAACTGTTTGCCCTCGTCGACCGCCTTGTAGTAATTCAGGCCGCCGAACAGCGACAGGTCATCCGACAGCGGATACGTCCAGGCGGTGCCGGCGTAGTACTGGTTCCAGGCATCTTTGAGGCGGCTGGAGTACAGGCTGAAACTCAGATTTTTGTTCAGCGCGTAATCGCCGCCGCCGTAAGCAATCCACGGCGAATTGACCGGGCCGGCATAGAAAGTCGCGAAGTTCTCGCGCAAGTCGCTGGACACAGGTTGGCTCATCGCATGCAACCGGCCGCCCTGGATCGACAGGCCTTCGACGCTGGTGTTGGTCGCCGTCACACCGCGAAAGCTTTCCGGCAGCAATCGTGAATCGCCCGCCGCGACCACCGGGTTGGTCGGGAACACATCACCGACTTTCACCACGGTATCGAAAGCGCGCACTTTGGCGGCTCCACCAACCTTGGTGTATTCGTCCCGTGCTTCACCGTCACTGTTGACCGGCAATACATCGAACGAACTGCGGCCGCCGTTGCGGCCGTCTCCGGTATCTAGCTTCAGGCCGATCATCGCAAAAGCATCAACCCCGACCCCGACGGTGCCCTGGGTGAAACCGGATTCGAACTTGCCGATGATGCCGTGGGCCCAGGCTTCAGAATAACCATTGCCCGTGGGACTGGACTGGCCGTTGCGGTGGTCACGGTTGAAATAGAGGTTACGGTTGAGCACCGTCAGGCTGCTGCCTTCGATAAACCCTTCGGGTTTTTCTTCTGCAAACACCGTGGACGGCCCGGCGCCGACAACCACTGCCAGAGCGGCCATCGACATTTTTGTGTTGTTAACCATCAATCACTCCTTGGGTTCGGCAGAACGGGAACGAGCTTCGGCGTGGGTTTTATTGTTCGAACGGGCAAGGGCCCGCCGGGAGAGTCGCCGGGTGACATCGTTGCAGGCTGCGGATAACGCGGAGGTGATGGGGGAATTACGATTTTGTCAGGTGGGGTGGAGTCGAAACTCACACACAGGGTGGATCTGATTGTTCCATGTATGCAGATGTTCGTTTCTACCGTTCGAAGCTATCCAGCACGTCTTCTGGCAGAGAGGTATCGATGTCATTGGGAAGTGTGAGTTTGCCCTTCATGGTTCCGATCCGTTGGGCGCGCGTTTTTTTCAAGGTGACTTTGTCTTTACGTTCATCGGCTAACGCCTCGAGGCCGTCCATCAACTCTGAAAAAATATCTCGGTTCGTGGTTCGCCATCTCCTTCAGAAAATTGATCTTCGAATTTACTGGTAAATGGCTCCTTTCAAATGTCATACATTGCCCAGTGACTTGCAGGGAAACGCCTAAAGAGCAGATGGCATCTACGATAAAAGGATCGCTATCTTCGGTTGCGTCCATCAGGGGTGTCAGAGTTTTTTGAAATGAAATACCAAAAAACAAAACGGCATCCGAAGAAGCCGTTTTTTTTGAGTGGTAGATCATGACCGAATGGTTTCGATTGATGGTCATCTATTATCTAGCGCTATTTCCTTTCTATTTATAACTCTCTCGTTGACAACACGGCGTACCACTGGTGCAGAGGGCTTTTTTGGTGGTGTCGGTCTGGTCTCATTTACTGGTTTGGACGGGCCGTTGGTCGCTTTCATTTCTGATTCCTATTGGGACCGCCGTTAACATCGTCGTACGTCTTTCTGGATGGTGGAACAGACGGTTTTACAGGTGCTTGGGGCAGAGCTTTTTGTTCGCTCAATGCTGGTTTATTGGGTTCGCTCAATTTTTCCGCCCCTTTTTGAAGAACTATATTTTCGAGGATTATAGTCCTTTTTTCAGGTCTGCTACCGCGTCAGATCTAGAGTCATTTAACAGCTGAGTTTTTAAAGCGGCGATTTGATCTCCTACATATGTATCTTTTATTGCAAAATTTTTCCTGGGAGAGGAGGTATCCATGTCAAAGAGAACAAATAGCAAGCTGCCTATAGCGAGGGGAATACAGGCCATCAGAAAAGTTGAAAGTGCTTTAAACACCCAGCGGGATCGCTCTTCGTTGACTAGGGCGTTATGTGTAGAACAGCTAATGTAAGTGTTTGATATAAAGCTAACGGTTTCTTTGGCTGGGTTGATTAAGGGTATTTGTTCGTGTTGAGCTACTTGGGCGTTATATTTGGCAAGCTCATCGTTGTACTCTATTTGACTTTCGTAGTATTCCTTGATTTTTTCTGCATATGGCATTCTGTTGAATTCAGAGCCGCTAAAAGCTTTGCAATTGAAATATGTGGATATTGCTGAAATTATTAAAGTTGTTGCTGCGAGGAAAGAAATAACATATGCAATCTTGGGGTTGAACGTGAAGTCTAGAAATCGCGCGAGATAGATTGTTGCTGAAGCAAGAGCGAATATTGCTGTAAATATTATTTGGGTTTTTATTGAAATGCTGTTTTTTATCTCTTCTTCATATGCATACATTTTTTCGTAAGTGGTATGTATGTTGTGAATATTCAATATGATTTCCCTGTGTCCTGTCGATCGGCCAGTGCATTCAATGTGCCTGCGAAGCTGCTTTATCCCGCTCACACACGATAGCTCCAAGAACCGAATACGGGCTGTAGGACGAAACCGACAATTCAGCGGGAGCTTTCTGGAGTTTAAGCAGGAAGGGGCAGGACACTCGTAATGGATTCCCAAGACGCAAAAACGGCACCCGAAGGTGCCGTTTCTGTTTGTAGCCAGCTATCGCTGAGCGATCAGCCCGCCAGGCCCGATTGCTGGACCAGGGTCAGCAGCGGTTGTGGGTAGACGCCGAGGAAGAACGCAACCACAGCGATCGCCAGCAGCATCACGCCGCCTGCTTTCTGTTCCCAGTGCAGTTGGGCGTCGTGGCGGCGCAGGTTTGGTTCGATCAGGTACAGGGTGACCATCACGCGCAGGTAGTAGAAGACGCCGATGGCGCTGCCCAGTACCAGGGAACCGACCAGCCACCATTGGTGCGACTCGACACCGGTAGCAATGATGTAGAACTTGCCGATGAAGCCTGCAGTCAGCGGGATACCGGCCAGGGACAGCATCATCACGGTCAGTACGGCGGTCAGGTACGGACGGCGCCAGAACAGGCCGCGGTATTCGTACAGCGCGTCTGCGTCACGGCCGTTGTACGGCGAGGACATCAGGGTGATCACACCGAAGGCGCCGAGGCTGGTGATCACGTAGGTCACCAGGTACACGCCGATGGCTTCCACCGCCAGGCCCTTGCTCGCCACCAGTGCGATCAGCAGGTAGCCGAAGTGCGCGATGGACGAGTAACCGAGCAGACGCTTGAGGTTGCTCTGGGTCAGGGCCAGCAGGTTACCGAACAGGATCGAGGCAATGGCGATGATGGTCAGCACGTTGCTCAGTACGCCACTGCTTGCGGCAGGGGAGATCTGGAACAGACGAACCATGACCGCGAACACAGCCACTTTCGACGCGGTGGCGAGGAACGCGGCCACCGGTGCCGGAGCACCTTCGTACACGTCCGGCGTCCACAGGTGGAACGGTACCAGCGACAGCTTGAACGCCAGACCGATCAGCATCATGCCCAGGCCCAGTTGCGCCAGCGAGCTTGGCAGGCCAGTTGCGGCCAGGGCCTGACTGATACCGACGAAGCTCAGCGAACCCGAGTCTGCGTACAGCAGCGCCATACCGAACAGCAGGAACGCGGAACCGGCGGCCGACAGCACCATGTACTTGATGCCGGCTTCCAGCGAACGCTTGTTGAAGAAGGCGTAGGCCACCAGACCGTAGACCGGCACCGACAGCAGCTCCAGGCCGATGAACAAGCCGGCCAGGTGCTGCGCGCTGACCAGAACCAGGCCACCGGCGGCAGCCATCAGGATCAGCAGGTACAGTTCTTCACGGTTGCCCGGGTAACCCGAACCGCCATCGCCGAGGTAGGCGTGGGCGAGGGTGACGCAAGCGAGGGTGGCGACCAGGATCAGCGCCATGTACAGGCAGGCAAAGGTGTCGATCTGCAGCAATGGAGTCACGGCCAGAGGCGCGACTTTCAGTGCCGGCAGGATCGACAGCAAGGCCAGGTTCAGACCGGCCACCGAAATCAGGAAGGTCTGCGAGTGGTTGCGGCGCCAGGCGATTGCCAGCATCACCACGATAATGGTGAGGCTGGTGATCAACAGTGGCGCAAGCGCAATAAAGTGTTGAATCGTGAATTCCATAGCGCTCTTACCGGGCCGAAGCGAGTTGAGTGAAGGCGGTGCCGAGCCACTGCTGCACGCCATGCATCGTGGCGGCAGAAGTGTCGAGGAACGGTTGCGGGTAGACGCCGAGGTAAATCAGCAGTACCGCAAGGCCCAGCACCATGATCAGTTCGCGACCGTCCATGCCGTGCAGGATCGAATCCGATTTGGACGGACCGAAGTAAGCGCGGTGGATCATGATCAGCGAGTAGACCGAACCGAACACCAGACCGGAGGTGGCAATCGCGGTGATCCATGGAGCACTGGCGAACGTACCGATCAGGATCAGGAACTCGCCGACGAAGTTACCGGTACCCGGCAGACCCAGAGAGGCGGCTGCGAAGAACAGGCTGATCGCCGGCAGGTAAGCGATACGCGACCACAGACCGCCCATCTCACGCATGTCACGCGTGTGCAGACGCTCGTACAGCTGACCGCTGAGGATAAACAGTGCAGCGGCCGACAGACCGTGGGCCAGCATCTGGATCACAGCACCTTGCAGTGCCAGTTGGCTGCCGGAGTAGATGCCGATCAGTACGAAGCCCATGTGGGAAACGGACGAAAAGGCGATCAGACGCTTGATGTCGGTTTGCGCGAAAGCGAGGAACGCACCGTAGAAGATCCCGATCAGACCGAGGGTCATGGCGATCGGCGCGAACTCGGCCGAGGCGTTCGGGAACAGCGGCAGGGCGAAACGCAGCAGACCGTAGGCCGCGGTTTTCAGCAAGATACCGGCGAGGTCGACGGAACCTGCAGTCGGCGCCTGGGCGTGAGCGTCAGGCAGCCAGGAGTGGAACGGAACCACGGGCAGCTTGACCGCGAAGGCGATGAAGAAGCCGAGCATCAGAATGTACTCGGTGGTCATCGACATCTTGGTCTTCAACAGATCGGCGTAGTTGAAGGTGATCACGCCGGTGCTGTTGTAGTTGACCAGGACCAGACCGAGGATCGCCACCAGCATGATCAGGCCGGAAGCCTGAGTGAAGATGAAGAACTTGGTCGCGGCGTAGATCCGGGTTTTCTTGCCGTCCGAAGAACTGTGACCCCAGAGCGCGATGAGAAAGTACATCGGCACCAGCATCATTTCCCAGAAGAAGAAGAACATGAACAGGTCGAGGGCGAGGAACACGCCGACAACGCCGCCCAGGATCCACATCAGGTTCAGGTGGAAGAAGCCGACGTGACGCTGGATCTCTTTCCACGAGCAGAGTACCGACAGGATACCCAGCAGACCGGTCAGCAGGATCATCAGCAACGACAGGCCGTCGAGGGCCAGGTGCACGTTGATGCCGAAGCGCTGGATCCAGACGTGCTTGAACTCAAGCGCCCAGGTCGGATCGGCGCCAGGCGCCGGTGCAAATGAATAGTCACCGTGGGCCCACAGCCAGAGGCCGAGGGCGAGTTCCAGGGTCATGGTCAACAGCGCAATCCAGCGGGGGAGGGTGGCGCCGAAGCGCTCACCCAGCCAGCACAGCAGGCCGCCGATGAAGGGGATCAGGATTAGCCAAGGCAGAATCATGACGGGCTCGTTTCCTTTCGCAAATTCGCAAGGTTCATATCAGACCGCTACCAGCACGACAGCGCCGATGACCAACACGGCACCAGCAGCCATCGAAGCAGCGTACCAACGCAGTTGACCGGTTTCGGTACGGCTCAGGGCGGTGTGACCCCCCTTGGCCATGCGCGGGATCAGACCGATGGTCTGGTCGAGCGGGTCTTTGCGCAGCATGTGGCTGATCGCAAGGTACGGCTTGACGAACAGTTTGTCGTAGATCCAGTCGAAGCCCCAGGCAGCGAACCACCAGGCCGAAAGGAGACGGCCGATGCCGCTGTTGGCGATCGCGGTCACGAAGCGACGCTTGCCAAGGAACAGCAGGGCCGCCAGCAGGATACCGGCCAGGGCGATGGCGCCCGAGGCGATTTCCAGACTGTGCTTGGCTTCGCCACCGGCATGGCCAACGCTCTCGGGCAGTACGCCATGCAGCGGTGGAACGATCATGGCGCCGACGAAGGTCGACAGCACGATCAGCACCGACAGTGGCAGCCAGTGAGCGATGCCGTGACCGGCGTGGGCTTCGGTCTTGGCTTCACCGTGGAACGCGATGAAGATCAGGCGGAAGGTGTACAGCGACGTCATGAATGCGCCGACCAGACCTGCGTAAAGCAGACCGTGGTTGCCGCTGGCGAACGCTTCCCAGAGGATTTCGTCCTTGGAGTAGAAACCTGCGGTCACCAGCGGCAGGGCGGCCAGAGCGGCACCACCGACGATGAAGCTGGCGTAGGCCAGCGGCAGTTTCTTCGACAGGCCGCCCATCTTGAAGATGTTCTGCTCGTGGTGGCAGGCAACGATCACCGCACCGGAAGCAAGGAACAGCAGGGCCTTGAAGAAGGCGTGGGTCATCAGGTGGAAGATCGCGCCTTCCCAGGCGCCAACGCCCAGCGCCAGGAACATGTAGCCGATCTGGCTCATGGTCGAGTAGGCGAGGATACGTTTGATGTCGGTTTGCACCAGTGCGGCGAAACCGGCCAGTACCAGGGTCACACCGCCGACGATGCCGACCAGGTGCAGAATGTCCGGCGCCAGGGCGAACAGACCGTGGGTACGGGCGATCAGGTAGACACCGGCAGTCACCATGGTTGCGGCGTGGATCAGTGCCGAAACCGGGGTAGGACCGGCCATCGCGTCCGCCAGCCAGGTTTGCAGCGGCAGTTGCGCCGATTTACCGACCGCACCACCCAGCAGCATCAGGGTTGCCAGCACGATCCAGAAATCGCCGACCTTGAAGTGCTCAGGCGCCTTCACCAGCAGTTCCTGGACGTTCAGCGTGCCCAGTTGCTGGAACAGGATGAACAGGCCGATTGCCATGAACACGTCGCCGATACGGGTGACGATGAAGGCTTTCAGTGCGGCGTTACCGTTGTTGCGGTTGCTGTAGTAGAAACCGATCAACAGGTACGAGCACAGGCCCACGCCTTCCCAACCGAAGTAGATGAACAGCAGGTTGTCGCCCAGGACCAGGAACAACATGCTGGCGATGAACAGGTTGGTGTAGGCGAAGAAGCGCGAGTAACCGGCTTCACCGCGCATGTACCAGGAGGCGAACAGGTGGATCAGGAAACCCACGCCGACCACCACACCGAGCATGGTCACGGACAGACCATCCAGGTACAGGGCGAAGTTCGGCTGGAAGCCTTCCACCGAGATCCATTTCCACAGTACGTGGACGTATACGCCACCTTCCGGTGGAGCGACGTTGAACTGCCAGATCACGTAGGCCGCGACGATGGCAGACAGGCCGATGGAGCCGACACCGATCAGCGCCGACAGGTTTTCCGAGAGGCGGCCGCGCGAGAACGACAGCAACAGGAACCCGATCAGAGGGAATACGAAAGTCAGAAAGAGTAGGTTCATCCGCGCATCTCACTGGCAGCGTCGATATCGAGCGTGTGGAAGCGGCGATACAGTTGCAGCAGGATCGCCAGGCCAATACTGGCTTCGGCGGCTGCAAGGCTGATCACCAGGATGAACATGATCTGTCCATCCGGTTGCGCCCAGCGGGCGCCCGCAACGATGAAGGCCAGTGCAGAGGCGTTCATCATCACTTCCAGACTCATCAACACGAACAAAATGTTGCGGCGGACCATCAGGCCGACCAGACCAAGGCAGAACAGGATGCCGGCAACCGCCAGACCATGTTCGAGAGGGATAGCAGGCATGTCTTACTCCTTCGCCTCGTTACGGCCCAAATGGAACGCCGTGACGGCTGCAGCGAGCAGCAGCATCGAGGCGAGTTCGACCACCAGCAGGTACGGACCGAACAGGCTGATGCCCACGGCTTTCGCGTCCACGGTGGTTTGACCGATGGCCTGACCGCTCTGGTGAGCGAACAGCACATACAGCAGTTCGGCCAGCAGCAGGGCGGCGAGAATCACCGGTCCTGCCCAGATGCCGGGCTTGAGCCAGGTGCGTTCCTGCTGAACCGAGGCAGGCCCCAGGTTCAGCATCATCACCACGAACACGAACAGCACCATGATGGCGCCGGCGTAGGCGATCACTTCCAGCACGCCGGCGAACGGTGCGCCGAGCGCGAAGAAGGTCATGGCCACGGCGATCAGCGAAATGATCAGGTAGAGCAGGGCGTGCACAGGATTGGTGTTGGTGACCACACGCAATGTGGACACAACAGCGATACCCGATGCGAAATAGAAAGCGAATTCCATCGTTCTTCCTTAAGGCAGCAAGCTCTTCACGTTGATCGGCTCGGCTTCGTTTTGTGCGGCGCCTTTCGGCTTGCCCGCAACGGCCATACCTGCAACACGATAGAAGTTGTAATCAGGGTTTTTGCCGGGGCCGGAGATCAAAAGATCTTCTTTCTCGTACACCAGGTCCTGACGTTTGAACTCGGCCATCTCGAAATCCGGGGTCAGCTGGATCGCGGTGGTCGGGCAGGCTTCCTCGCAGAGACCGCAGAAAATGCAGCGCGAGAAGTTGATACGGAAGAAGTCCGGGTACCAGCGACCGTCTTCGGTTTCAGCTTTCTGCAGCGAGATGCAACCCACCGGGCACGCCACGGCGCACAGGTTGCAGGCTACGCAGCGTTCTTCGCCATCGGGGTCGCGGGTCAGGACGATGCGGCCACGGTAGCGTGGCGGCAGGTAGACCTGCTCTTCCGGGTATTGCAGGGTGTCGCGCTTGCGAAAGCCATGGCCGAAGACCATGACCAGGCTGCGCAACTGGGTACCGGTACCCTTAACGATGTCGCCAATATATTTGAACATGGGTCAAATCCTCACTGAACCGCAACCGCAGGCGTGTTCCACAACACGATTGCAGCGGTCACCAGCAAATTGATCAGGGTCAGTGGCAGGCAGAATTTCCAGCTGAAATCCATCACCTGGTCATAACGCGGACGCGGGATGGAAGCGCGCAGCAGGATGAACAGCATGATGAAGAACGCGGTCTTCAGTGCGAACCAGACGAAGGACAGTTGCGGCAGGATGCCGAACGGACCGTGCCAGCCACCGAAGAACAGGGTGACCAGCAGCGCCGAGATCAGGATGATGCCGATGTATTCACCGACGAAGAACATGCCCCATTTCATACCGGCGTATTCAATGTGGTAACCGTCGGCCAGTTCCTGTTCCGCTTCCGGCTGGTCGAACGGGTGACGGTGAGTCACGGCCACGCCAGCGATGAAGAAGGTACAGAAGCCGAAGAACTGCGGAATGATGAACCACAGGTTCTGCGCCTGGTACTCGACGATGTCGCGCATGTTGAACGAGCCGACCTGCACCACGATGCCCATCAGGGCCAGGCCCATGAACACTTCGTAGGACACGGTCTGCGCCGAGGCACGCAAGCTGCCGAGCAGGGCGAACTTGTTGTTACTCGACCAGCCGGCGAACAGCACCGCGTAGACCGAAAGACCGGCCATGGCGAAGAAGAACAACAGACCGATGTTCAGATCCGCCACGCCCCAGGTCGGGGTGATCGGGATGATCGCGAACGCGATCAGCAGGGCGGACATGGCCACCACCGGCGCCAGGGTGAAGATCACCTTGTCGGCAAACGGAGGGGTCCAGTCTTCCTTGAAGAACATCTTCAGCATGTCGGCCGCGATCTGGAACATGCCGAATGGGCCAACGCGGTTCGGACCGTAACGGTCCTGCCACCAGCCCAGCAGGCGACGTTCGACAAAGCTGAGCAAAGCGCCTGCGACCACCACGGCCAGCAGGATCACGATGGCCTTGATGACCGTCAGGATCACATCGATCACTTCAGGGGTGAACCAGGTCATTGCGCTGCCTCCTGCAGACCATCAACGGATACGCCGGCGAATGCCGGTGGAATGCCGGCGATGCCCGCAGGCAATGCCACCAGACCTGCGCCCAGTTCTTCATTGATACGCAGCGGCAGACGCAGGGTCTGGCCCGCAACGTTGAGGCTCAGCAGTGCGCCGTCGTTGACGCCCAGGCGATCCGCTTCGGACTTGGCCAGTGCGACGTACGCAGCCGGAATGCGTTCCTGAACCGGAGCGGCTTTCGACGAGTTCTCGTCGCTGCCGAACAGGTGGTAGAACGGCACGGCTTGCCAGGTGCCCTGGGCCGGGTTGAACGCGCGCGGAACACTGGCGAACCAGTTCAGCGAATCACCGGTGCTTTCGATCAGGCGAGTGCCCGGATCGCCAGCGCGCAGGTGACCACCGACTTCGTCCTGGAACTTGTTCCAGGCTTGCGGCGAGTTCCAGCCCGGCGACCATGCAAAAGGAACCTGCTGACGCGGTTCGGCGGAGCCCGAGTAACCTTCCATCGAGAAGGCGAACGCGGTGTCCTTGTCTTGCGGGGTGCGTGGTTCGTGAACGCTGATGTCGGCGCGCATCGCGGTGCGACCGGAGTAACGCAGCGGCTCACGGGCCAGTTTCAGACCCTTGATGCGGAACGAGGCGGACGGTGCTGCGTCGACAATACGGGCCAGTTGCGGCGTGCTCGAAGCAACGGCAGCGGTCACGTGGTCGAGTTGCGTCCAGTCGATCGGCTGGTTCAGCAGGGTGGCGCGCAGGGCGTGCAGCCAGCGCCAGCCTTCGTGGACCAGAATGCTCGCGTCCATGTATTGCGGGTCGAAAACCTGGAAGAAGCGCTGGGCGCGACCTTCCTGGCTGACCAGCGTACCGTCGCCTTCAGCGAAGCTGGCGGCCGGCAGAACCAGATGCGCGCGGTCGCTGGTGGCGGTCTTCTGATGGTCGGCAACGATCACTACTTTCGCAGCGTTCAGTGCCGCATCGACCTTGGCCTTGGCGGTACGGGTGTACAGATCGTTTTCCAGCACGACGATGGCGTCGGCCTTGCCGTCAATCACTGCTTGCAGCGCAGCATCAACCGATTCGCCACCGAGCATGGCCAGGCCGAGGCTGTTGGCTTCCGGCACGATCAGGCTGATCGAACCGTTCTTCTCGCGCAGCTTCAGGGCCTTGGCGATGTTTGCAGCCGCTTCGATCAAGGCTTTGGAGCCCAGCGAAGTACCGGCGATGATCAGCGGACGCTTGGCAGCGAGCAGGGCATCGGCGATGCGCTTGGCCAGTTCCAGGGCTTCAGCGTCCAGGCCTTCAACGGCAGGCGCGCTGGCGTCCAGGGCGTGAGCCACGGCGAAACCGATGCGTGCCAGATCGTCAGGAGCGGCGTGTACGCATTCTTCGGCGATGTCGTCGAGCTTGGTTTCAGCCAGGCTGGCGATGAACAGCGGGTTCAGTTCGTGCTGACCGATGTTCTTCACCGCAGCGTCGAGCCAAGGCTGAACGCGCATGTCTTCGGCCATGTCTTCGGCCTTGCCTTTTACCGACTGACGCAGGGCCAGGGCCATGCGGGCGGCGGTCTGGGTCAGGTCTTCACCGAGGACGAACACGGCGTCGTGGTCTTCGATGTCGCGCATGTTCGGCACTGGCAGCGGGCTGTCTTTCAGCACTTGCAGGACCAGACGGATGCGTTCCAGCTCGGAGGCTTCGATACCGGAGTAGAAGTGCTCGGCGCCTACCAGTTCACGCAACGCGTAGTTGCTTTCCAGGCTGGCACGCGGTGAACCGATACCGACGATGTTGCGACCGCGCAGCAGGTCGGCGGCTTTGTCCAGCGCGGCATCCAGTCCAAGCTTGGTGCCGTCGGCCAGCAGTGGCTGACGTGGGCGGTCGGTGCGGTTGACGTAGCCATAACCGAAACGGCCACGGTCGCACAGGAAGTACTGGTTCACCGAACCGTTGTAACGGTTTTCGATGCGACGCAGTTCGCCGTAACGCTCGCCCGGGGAGATGTTGCAACCGCTCGAGCAGCCATGGCAGATGCTTGGCGAGAACTGCATGTCCCACTTGCGGTTGTAGCGTTCGGAGTGAGTCTTGTCGGTGAACACACCGGTCGGGCAGACCTCTGTGAGGTTGCCGGAGAACTCGCTTTCGAGGGTGCCGTCTTCAACGCGACCGAAGTACACGTTGTCGTGAGCGCCGAATACACCGAGGTCGGTGCCGCCAGCGTAATCCTTGTAGAAACGCACGCAGCGGTAGCAGGCGATGCAGCGGTTCATCTCGTGGGAAATGAACGGGCCCAGTTGCTGGTTCTGGTGGGTGCGTTTGGTGAAGCGATAACGGCGCTCGTTGTGGCCGGTCATCACGGTCATGTCTTGCAGGTGGCAGTGACCGCCTTCCTCGCACACAGGGCAGTCGTGCGGGTGGTTGGTCATCAGCCATTCAACGACACTGGCGCGGAACGCCTTGGATTCTTCGTCGTCGATGGAGATCCAGGTGTTGTCGGTGGCAGGCGTCATGCAGGACATGACGATGCGACCACGGGTGTCGTTCTCGTCGGTGTACTGCTTGACCGCGCACTGGCGGCAGGCCCCGACGCTACCAAGCGCGGGGTGCCAGCAGAAATAAGGGATGTCGAGGCCCAGCGACAGACATGCCTGTAACAGGTTGTCTGCCCCGTCGACTTCGAGCGCTTTGCCGTCTACGTGGATAGTGGCCATGGTTCAAAGGTCTTCGTTGGCCCGGTGTCAGCGGGCGTGGCTAATGGAATCTTGTTATCCGTCCGAATCCAGTCAGCCCCGAAAGGCGTCATCGGACGAAAGGCGAAGGGCACGGACCCTTCGCCTTTTTAAGCGTTTACGCGCCGACTACGATCGGCTTCGCCAGGGGCGGGACGGCGGCGCTTGCAGGCGCGATACCGGCTTCGAACTCTGGACGGAAGTATTTGATGGCACTGCCCAACGGCTCCACGGCACCCGGTGCGTGAGCACAGAAGGTCTTGCCCGGGCCGAGGAAGTTGACCAGACCCAGCAGGGTCTCGATGTCACCCGGCTGGCCGCGACCTTGTTCGATGGCCATCAGCAGCTTGACGCTCCATGGCAGGCCATCACGGCATGGGGTGCAGAAACCGCAGGATTCGCGAGCGAAGAACTGCTCCATGTTGCGCAGCAGGGACACCATGTTGACGCTGTCGTCCACCGCCATGGCCAGGCCGGTACCCATACGGGTGCCCACTTTGGCGATGCCGCCGGCGTACATTTGTGCGTCGAGGTGTTCCGGCAACAGGAAACCGGTACCGGCGCCACCTGGCTGCCAGGCCTTGAGCTTGTAACCGTCGCGCATGCCGCCGGCGTAGTCTTCGAACAGCTCGCGACCGGTCACGCCGAAGGGCAGTTCCCACAGGCCGGGGTTCTTGACCTTGCCGGAGAAGCCCATGAGCTTGGTGCCCATGTCTTCGCTGCCGTCGCGGGCCAACGATTTGTACCAGTCCACGCCGTCGGCGATGATCGCCGGCACGTTGCACAGGGTTTCAACGTTGTTCACGCAGGTCGGCTTGCCCCACACGCCAACGGCGGCAGGGAAGGGCGGCTTGGAGCGCGGGTTGGCGCGGCGACCTTCGAGGGAGTTGATCAGTGCGGTTTCTTCACCGCAGATGTAACGCCCGGCACCGGTGTGGACGAACAGCTCGAAATCGAAGCCGCTGCCCAGGATGTTCTTGCCCAGCAGGCCGGCTGCCTTGGCTTCTTCCACGGCACGGTTCAGGTGCTTGGCCGCGGTGGTGTATTCGCCACGCAGGAAGATGTAGCCACGGTAGGTTTTCAGCGCGCGGGCGCTGATCAGCATGCCTTCGATCAGCAGATGGGGCAGTTGCTCCATCAGCATGCGGTCTTTCCAGGTGTTCGGCTCCATTTCATCCGCGTTGCACAGCAGGTAGCGGATGTTGATGGATTCGTCCTTTGGCATCAGGCCCCACTTCACGCCAGTGGGGAAGCCTGCACCGCCGCGACCTTTGAGGCCGGCATCTTTCACGGTCTGGACGATGGCGTCCTGATCCATGTCGGCGAAAGCCTTGCGCGCAGCGGCGTAACCGTTCTTGGCCTGGTACTCGTCGAGCCAGACGGCTTCGCCGTCGTCACGCAGGCGCCAGGTCAGCGGGTGAGTCTCGGCCGAACGCTGGATGCGGTTGGCCGGACCGAAAGAAGTCAGGGTCATACGTAGCCCTCGAGCAGTTTGGCGACGCCGGCAGGCTGGACATCGCCAAAGGTGTCGTCATCGATCATCAGCGCCGGTGCCTTGTCGCAGTTGCCGAGGCAGCAGACCGGCAGCAGAGTGAAGCGACCGTCGGCGGTGGTCTGACCCAGGCCGATACCCAGGTTGTTCTGGATTTCGCTGACCACCGACTCGTGGCCACCGATGTAGCAGACCATGCTGTCGCAGACGCGAATGATGTGACGGCCGACCGGCTGACGGAAGATCTGGCTGTAGAACGTGGCCACGCCTTCAACGTCGCTGGCCGGGATGCCGAGGATCTCGCCGATGGCGTACAGAGCGCCGTCCGGCACCCAGCCGCGTTCCTTCTGGACGATCTTCAAGGCTTCGATCGACGCCGCGCGCGGATCTTCGTAGTGATGCAGCTCGTGCTCGATGGCCGAGCGCTCGGTTTCACTCAAGGTGAAACGGTCTGTCTGGATAAGCGTGCTGTTCATGCTTAGCGGTCCACGTCGGCCATAACGAAGTCGATACTACCCAAGTACGCAATCAGGTCCGCGACCATGCTGCCTTTGATCACCGAAGGGATCTGCTGCAGGTGGGCGAAGCTCGGAGTACGGATCCGGGTACGGTAGCTCATGGTGCCGCCGTCGCTCGTCAGGTAATAACTGTTGATGCCCTTGGTCGCTTCGATCATCTGGAAGGATTCGTTGGCCGGCATGACCGGGCCCCACGAAACTTGCAGGAAGTGCGTGATCAGGGTTTCGATGTGCTGCAGCGTGCGCTCTTTCGGCGGCGGCGTGGTCAGCGGGTGATCCGCCTTGTACGGGCCTTCCGGCATGTTGCGCAGGCACTGGTCGATGATCTTGACGCTCTGGCGCATCTCTTCGACGCGAACCATGCAGCGGTCGTAGGCATCGCCGTTGGCGGCCAGCGGTACTTCGAACTCGAAGTTCTCGTAGCCGGAGTACGGACGCGCCTTACGCAGGTCGAAGTCGCAACCGGTGGAACGCAGGCCGGCACCGGTGACGCCCCATTCCAGGGCCTCTTTGGTGTTGTACTGGGCAACGCCGATGGTACGACCCTTGAGGATGCTGTTCTGCAGGGCGGCCTTGGTGTATTCGTCGAGGCGCTTCGGCAGCCATTCAACGAAATCTTTCACCAGTTTTTCCCAGCCGCGCGGCAGGTCGTGGGCGACGCCGCCGATGCGGTACCAGGCCGGGTGCAGACGGAAACCGGTGATGGCTTCGATCACCGTGTACGCCTTCTGGCGGTCGGTGAACGTGAAGAACACCGGAGTCATCGCGCCGACGTCCTGGATGTAGGTACCCAGGAACAGCAGGTGGCTGGTGATCCGGAAGAACTCGGCCATCATGATGCGGATGACGTCGACTTTCTCTGGCACCTTGATGCCGGCCAGCTTCTCGACCGAGAGCACGTACGGCAGGTTGTTCATCACGCCGCCGAGGTAGTCGATACGGTCGGTGTACGGAATGAAGCTGTGCCAGGACTGACGCTCAGCCATCTTCTCGGCGCCACGGTGGTGGTAACCGATGTCCGGAACGCAGTCGACGATTTCTTCACCGTCCAGCTGCAGGATGATGCGGAACGCACCGTGCGCCGAAGGGTGGTTCGGGCCCAGGTTGAGGAACATGTAGTCCTCGTTCGGGCCGGAGCGCTTCATGCCCCATTCTTCAGGACGGAAACGCGCGGCTTCTTCCTCGAGCTGTTGCTTGGCCAGGTTCAGGCTGAACGGATCGAATTCGGTGGCGCGCGCCGGGAAGTCCTTGCGCAGCGGGTGACCTTCCCAGGTCGGCGGCATCATGATGCGCGACAGGTGCGGGTGACCTTTGAAGTCGATGCCGTACATGTCCCAGACTTCACGCTCGTACCAGTTGGCATTCGGCCAGATGCTGGTGACGGTCGGCAAGCTGAGGTCGCTCTCGGACAAGGCGACCTTGATCATCACGTCACTATTACGTTCCAGCGACATGAGGTGATAGAACACGGTGAAATCGGCACCGCTCGGCAGCCCTTGACGCTTGGTGCGCAGACGCTCGTCCACGCCGTGCAGGTCATAGAGCATGACGTACGGCTTGGGCAGATTACGCAGGAAGGTCAGGACTTCGACGAGCTTGGCGCGAGCCACCCACAGCACCGGCATGCCGGTGCGGGTCGGCTGAGCGGTGAACGCTTCGGCGCCAAAACGGTTGTTCAGTTCGACGACCACATCCTGGTCGTCTGCCTTATAAGGCGGGATGTACAGAGCACTGCCTGTAGTCATGGTTATTTTTTCGCTTTCGGTCAACGTAAAGAATGAAGCCAGCTTCTCGTTTCTTTGAAACAGACTGGATCAGACTTCGTCAGGGCTGCGCAGGTTGGTGACTGCGATTCGCTGTTCGCGGCGCTGTTCCTTCTGCGAAGGCATGTCGGCGCGATAGACGCCTTGATCGCCAACGACCCAGGACAGTGGGCGACGCTCCTGGCCAATGGATTCCTGCAACAGCATCAAGCCTTGCAGAAATGCTTCTGGACGGGGCGGGCAGCCAGGTACGTAGACGTCAACGGGCAGGAACTTGTCCACCCCCTGAACCACGGAGTAGATGTCGTACATGCCGCCGGAGTTGGCGCACGAACCCATCGAGATCACCCACTTGGGCTCAAGCATCTGCTCATACAGGCGCTGAATGATCGGCGCCATCTTGATGAAGCAGGTCCCGGCGATAACCATGAAGTCGGCCTGACGCGGTGATGCCCGGATAACTTCGGCGCCGAAGCGCGCGATGTCGTGGGGCGCCGTGAAGGCGGTGGTCATTTCCACGTAGCAGCACGACAGACCGAAGTTGTACGGCCACAGGGAGTTCTTACGTCCCCAGTTGACCGCGCCACTCAGCACGTCTTCCAGCTTGCCCATGAAAATGTTTTTGTGGACTTGATCCTCTAACGGATCGGAAACGGTTTCCCGCTGGCCGATCGGATACTGCTCGTTAGGAGCATCGGGGTCGATTCTGGTGAGATTGTATTGCATTGCCAAAGCCTCATTGTTTCAGCTTCGCCTGCCGCTTGCGACGAGCTTCCGGAGCCCAGTCAAGGGCGCCCACTCGGAACAGGTAGACAAGACCTGCCAACAGAATTGCTATGAAAACGAGAGCTTCGACGAATCCGGTCCAGCCGCTTTCGCGGACGGACACAGACCATGCAAAGAGAAAGAGGGCTTCGATATCGAAGATCACGAACAGCATCGCGACCAGATAGAATTTGGCTGAGAGCCGCAAGCGGGCGCCACCGGTAGGTAGCATGCCGGACTCGAACGGTTCGTTTTTGCTGCGGCCCCAGGCTTTTGACCCGAGGAGGCTGGAGACGCCGAGCATGAAGGCACACAGGCCGACTACACCCAGAAGGAAAATGGCAAAGCCCCAGTTGTGGGCCATGAGTCCTGTCGCTTCGGGCATGCTGGAAATCCTTAACAGAGAGCAAAGGTCTCTGAGCTTGATAAAGAAATAAGGCAGTGACGATATGTCGCAGCAATCAATCGCGCTGATTTTATGGCTAAACACCCGGCAAGTAAAATTCCTATAGCGAAATTATTTATTGGAATAAGGACATAGCGCACCTCGAAGGGCCCGCAGCCCATGCGCTGCGGGCATTAGCCGGGATTTCACGAATTATGTTTTGTAGGAAATGTAACGAACATAGTTGTCGCTAAATGATAATTGATATCGTTTGGAGTGATTGGGTAACTGTTTAACGGGTCAGTAGTCGGGAAGTTGTCTTATATCCGCGTTACTGCAAGTAGCGGCGGCGCCCGTTTTAACCGGTTTTTCCGATACGGATACCGCTCTGGATCAATGTTTTGCCTGACAGGCTGTGCCATTTCCTAAGGTGCCCGGAAAAGCGCAGGCAAAAAAACGCCCCGAACCAGTCGGGGCGTCAGTTTTTCGGCAGTGCGGTTAGCTTTCTATACGGTCCGCAAAGGCCGTTCGCTCAGGCGAAGTCGATCAGTGGAACTGTTCTTCTTCGGTCGAACCGGTCAGCGCGGTCACCGAGGACGTGCCGCCCTGGATCACGGTGGTCATGTCGTCGAAGTAGCCAGTGCCCACTTCCTGCTGGTGAGCCACGAAGGTGTAACCCTTGGCGGCGTCAGCGAATTCCTGCTCTTGCAGCTTCACGTAGGCAGTCATGTCGTTGCGGGCGTAGTCGTGCGCCAGGTTGAACATGCTGTGCCACATGTTGTGAATGCCGGCCAGGGTAATGAACTGGTGCTTGTAACCCATGGCGGACAGTTCGCGCTGGAACTTGGCGATGGTCGCGTCGTCCAGGTTTTTCTTCCAGTTGAAGGAAGGCGAGCAGTTGTACGACAGGATCTGGTCCGGGTATTCCTTCTTGATCGCTTCAGCGAAACGACGGGCTTCGTCCAGGTCTGGTTTGGCGGTTTCGCACCAGATCAGGTCGGCGTACGGCGCGTAGGCCAGGCCACGGGCGATTGCCTGGTCCAGACCTGCACGAACCTTGTAGAAACCTTCCTGGGTACGGGTGCCAGTCACGAATGGCTGGTCGTACGGATCGCAGTCGGAAGTCAGCAGGTCGGCAGCGTTGGCATCGGTACGGGCCAGGATGATGGTCGGTACACCGGCAACGTCGGCAGCCAGACGAGCCGCGGTCAGCTTCTGCACGGCTTCCTGGGTTGGAACCAGAACCTTGCCGCCCATGTGGCCGCATTTCTTCACGGAAGCCAGCTGGTCTTCGAAGTGAACGCCGGCGGCGCCTGCTTCGATCATGCTCTTCATCAGCTCGTAGGCGTTCAGTACGCCGCCGAACCCGGCTTCAGCGTCAGCCACGATTGGCGCGAAGTAGTCGATGTAGCCTTCGTCGCCCGGGTTCTTGCCGGCTTTCCACTGGATCTGGTCGGCACGACGGAACGAGTTGTTGATGCGCTTGACCACGGTCGGAACCGAGTCCACCGGGTACAGCGACTGGTCCGGGTACATCGATTCGGCGGAGTTGTTGTCCGCAGCGACTTGCCAGCCCGACAGGTAAATCGCCTGAATACCGGCCTTGACCTGTTGCACAGCCTGGCCGCCGGTCAGGGCGCCCATGCAGTTGACGAAATCTTTCTCTGGGCGGAAGGACGGCTTGGCACCCTGGGTGACCAGGTTCCACAGTTTTTCGGCGCCCATTTTTGCAAAGGTGTGCTCTGGTTGAACCGAGCCACGCAGACGGACGACGTCAGCAGCGGAGTAATTGCGAGTCACGCCTTTCCAGCGCGGGTTTTCAGCCCAGTCTTTTTCAAGGGCTGCAATTTGCTGTTCGCGTGTCAGTGCCATGGAGATAAACCTCGTCGCGTCTTTATGAAAAGTTGTTCTGCGGTGGAAAATTCCTTGCGCTCGCTGACCAGAAGCTTAGGTGGTCAGGTCGGGTTCGGCGGGGCAGGCGACGGGATGAACGATGGGCTCGAGGGGAAGTGAGCAGGTAAAGGCGAACTGGCGGGCGCATTCGGGCGTCGTGGGCCTTTATACGAACTACAGTGTAAAGCCGGGTTACCTAATTACGCTTCCGTCCCTCGGGACAACTTCGTTCCAGTCGGCAACCTCGTCAAACACACCTTGTGGGCGGTACAGACACGAAACGGCTCGCGGGGATGGTTGCGAGCAGCGCTTCGAAGGCCCTTGCCAGGGCCTCTGATTAGCGGGAGCGAGGCCATCATGCCTTCGCTTTTTTGGCTCGTCAAACGATTTGTAGTGCTTTTTTTCAAGCACTACATCTTTCGTCTAATACGACTAATCAGTCAGTTTTCGGTGCTTTAGTCCAACGTGTCGACTTTCACCCGCAACGTCATGTCATCCCGGCCTTGAGTCGAGTAGCTGCGGGCCAGGCCCTGTTTGTCGGCCTGGGTCTGGCGATTCACGCCGGCGAGGGTGATCCACTCGCCCAGGCGTCCGGTGACAGTTGTGTCGGTGCTTTGAACGTTCACTACATCGGGACGTTCCTGGCTCATGCGGTCACGGTTGGTACTGATTGCCAGGTGAACGGTTTCGCCGGTGACGCTGGCGGTGACGTAAAAGCCCTGGGTGACGTTGCGATATTGCGTCTGGCTGCTGTAATCGCCGTAGGAGTTGGTCTGGCTGCTGGTGATCGGCACGCTCTGGCCGACCTGGATCAGTGCCGGTGCACCTTCGCTGGCCTGAATTTGCTGAATGCCGCCGTCACGGCTGGCGGTGCCGCGGCTGATGATGCGGGTTTGCGCGCCATTGACCGAATAACCTTCATCGCCACGACCGTTGTTTTCGTTGGTGTCGACCGTGATCAGCAAGCGCTTGGGCGCGGTGTCGAGCTGCGAGAGCAGGTCCTTGAGTTCTTGAATCTTGCCGGGCTCGGCCTTGACGATCAGTTGGTTGCCATAGGCGCTGACCTGGCCGTCCTTGCCGATGAAGTCCTGAGCCACCGGCAGCATGTCGGCACTGGTGTGGTACTTGAGGGGCACGATTTCTGTGGCTGCCATCACCGAAAAACTGCAGCCGAGCAGCAGGGTGGTGAGCAGGGTGCGTAGGGACATGTCCGTTATCTCCGCTTTCGAAAGGCTTGATATTGCCAGTTTGTCGGCCCGGGGTGGGGCAAGTTGAATCGTAGACAGCAAAACGCCCCGGCATCGTGAGATGGCGGGGCGTTTTAGGTGTTGATCGTTCCCACGCTCTGCGTGGGAATGCAGCCAGTGACGCTCTGCGTCACATGCCGCGAGGGACGCGGAGCGTCCCGAGAGGCATCCCCACGCAGAGCGTGGGAACGATCGGCTCCTCGGTCTTAAGCTGAGTGACGAACCATATCGACATGCGGAATCCCTGCTTCCAGGAATTCCTCGCTGACCAGATTGAAACCCAGACGCTCATAGAACGCCGTGGCCTGAACCTGGGCACTGAGCATCTGCTGCTTCAGGCCGCGTGCTTCCGCTTCGGCAATCACCGCTTGCATCAGCGCATCGCCGACCTTCAGGCCGCGCCAGTCCTTCAGCACTGAGACCCGGCCAACATGCCCGTCGGGCAACAGGCGGGCGGTGCCGATCGGAAAGTCGCCTTCGAAGGCCAGAAAATGCACCGCCGTGGCGTCATCGGCATCCCACTCAAGCTCGGGTGGAACCGATTGTTCGGCAATGAACACCGTTTCGCGAATGCGGCGGATCTCGGCGTTGTCCTTTTGCCAGTCTGCAACACGTACGCGAATCTTATTCATCGTCGGCGAACCCCAGACTGCCCTGTTTGACCAGTTCGCACAGCAGGCCGCGACCGTCTTCGTCGCTCAGCCAGTCACCGAGGTTGTCGGTGTGCAGGGCGTCGGCGGAGCAGATCAGCTTCAGCAGTTCGCGCAGCTTGCCCGGCAGGTAGCGGCTCTGGCCGCTGGCGAACAGCAGCAGATCGTCATCGACGTCCGACCACGCCAGGCGCGCGCTCGGGTTGCGGATCAGGATGGCGCCGTCTTCGAGCGCGCCGAGCAAGTCTTCTTCCTCGACCTCTTCCGGACCGACCACCAGCTCTGGATAACGCGGCTCGGTCATGTACTGGCCGAACCAGGTCAGCAGCAGGCGTTCGTCGCTCATGTGCTCGGCGAGCAGCGCTTTCAGGCGGCCGAGGGCATCGTGCTGGATCTGATGTGGATCATCGCTGACCGGTTTTGCATCGGCGTCGGTATAACGCTCTTCGTCAGTCAGGAACTGGCTGAGGAAGTCGGTGAAGTGGGTCAGCACTTCAGCGGCGCTCGGTGCGCGGAAGCCGACCGAGTAGGTCATGCAGTCGTCAACAGCAACGCCGCAGTGAGCCAGGCGCGGCGGCAGGTAGAGCATGTCGCCGGGTTCCAGGACCCACTCTTCAGTCTCGTGGAATTCGGCGAGGATGCGCAGGTCTGCGTGTTGCAGCAGCGGGCTTTCGGAGTCGCACATCTGGCCGATTTTCCAGTTGCGCTTGCCGTGGCCTTGCAGCAGGAACACGTCGTAGTTGTCGAAGTGCGGGCCGACGCTGCCGCCCGGAGCGGCGAAGCTGATCATCACGTCGTCGACGCGCCAGCTCGGCAGAAAGCGGAAGTTTTCCAGCAGCTCGCTGACTTCCGGCACGAACTGATCGACGGCCTGCACCAGCAGGGTCCACTCACGTTCCGGCAGTTTGCTGAATTCGTCTTCGGCGAACGGGCCGCGGCGCAGTTCCCAGGGACGCTCGCCGTGCTCGATCACCAGACGCGATTCAACTTCTTCTTCCAGGGCCAGGCCGGCGAGTTCGTCGGCGTCGATCGGGCTTTCAAAATCAGGAAACGCCTGGCGGATCAGCAGTGGTTTTTTCTGCCAGTAATCGCGCATGAACTCGCGCGCCGTAAGACCACCCAGAAGTTGAAGAGGAATATCGGGATTCATATGTAACCTATTGAAAAAAAGCATTTTTCAGACGGGAATAAAAACGCCCGGCGCGGCCGGGCGTCTCAAACGGGTCAAGCAGTCGATCAGATGCGTTTGGCTTGCGCTACAGCGTTGCCGATGTAGTTGGCCGGGGTCAGTTGCTTGAGCTCGGCTTTCGCAGCGGCCGGCATGTCCAGGCCATCGATGAAAGTCTGCAGTGCTTCAGGGCTGATGCCCTTGCCGCGCGTCAGTTCTTTCAGCTTCTCGTAAGGGTTTTCGATGTTGTAGCGGCGCATCACGGTCTGGATCGGCTCGGCCAGGACTTCCCAGCAAGCGTCCAGATCGGCAGCGATCTTGTCAGCGTTCAGTTCGAGCTTGCTGATGCCTTTGAGACTCGCTTCGTACGCGATCACGCTGTGGGCGAAACCCACACCGAGATTACGCAATACGGTGGAGTCGGTCAGGTCGCGCTGCCAGCGGGAGATCGGCAGTTTGCTCGCCAGGTGCTGGAACAGTGCGTTGGCGATGCCCAGGTTGCCTTCGGAGTTTTCGAAGTCGATCGGGTTGACCTTGTGCGGCATGGTCGACGAACCGATTTCGCCGGCGATGGTGCGCTGCTTGAAGTAACCCAGGGAGATGTAGCCCCAGATGTCACGGTCGAAGTCGATCAGGATGGTGTTGAAGCGCGCAATGGCGTCGAACAGCTCGGCGATGTAGTCGTGCGGTTCGATCTGCGTGGTGTACGGGTTGAAGGCCAGGCCCAGCTCGTCTTCGATGAAGGCGCGGGCGTTGGCTTCCCAGTCGATCTGCGGGTAGGCCGACAGGTGAGCGTTGTAGTTGCCGACAGCACCGTTGATCTTGCCCAGCAGCGGAACGGCAGCGACCTGAGCGATCTGACGCTCGAGACGGTAAACCACGTTCGCCAGCTCTTTACCCAGAGTGGTCGGCGAAGCCGGCTGGCCGTGGGTGCGCGACAGCATTGGCACGTCGGCGAAGCGCAGGGCCAGTTCGCGGATGGCGGTGGCGGTCTGGCGCATCAGCGGCAGCATCACGTCGTCACGGCCTTCGCGCAGCATCAGGGCGTGGGACAGGTTGTTGATGTCCTCGCTGGTGCAGGCGAAGTGGATGAATTCGCTGACCTTGGCCAGCTCCGGCAGCTTGGCCGCCTGCTCCTTGAGCAGGTATTCGATCGCTTTGACGTCGTGGTTGGTGGTGCGCTCGATCTCTTTCACGCGCTCGGCGTGCTCCAGCGAGAAGTTTTCGGCCAGTTCGTTCAGAACGGCGTTGGCTTCGGCGGAGAAGGCTGGCACTTCCGGGATGCCGGCGTGAGCGGCCAGGCGCTGGAGCCAGCGCACTTCAACCAGAACGCGGGCACGGATCAGGCCGTACTCGCTGAAAATTGGGCGCAGGGCCTGGGTTTTGCCGGCGTAGCGGCCGTCAACAGGGGAAACCGCAGTGAGCGAAGAGAGCTGCATGGGGTGTTCTCGGACAGTCGGGCAACGAAATGGGGCGCGTATCATACATGAAAAAATCCGCCGGTCCGTCGCCAACTGACCGGCGTATTACGCGTTACAGACTACAAAGCTTTTGTTGCGCGGTGATTTACTCGCTGCGCATCAACGGATACAGCTCTTTGAGCAATTTGCGCCGACTGATGACCAGTTGCCAGCGATGACCGCCGAGCTGACGCCACAGGCGTGCAGAGCGAATGCCGGCGAGCAGCAGGGCGCGGATCTTCGAGGCATTGCTCGGCTGCTGCAAGTTGCGCATGTCGCCATGCACCTGAATGCGTTGGCGCAGCGTGCTCAGGGTGTCCTGATACAGCGCGCCGCAGGCCGCGATCACGTTTTCGTGGGCCGGGCCGAAATGCTCGACCTGCGACTGGATCTGCGGCAAGCGCTTGCCGATCACGTCGAGCATGTCGTTGCGCTTGGCCAGTTGTCGCTCAAGGCCGAGCATCGACAGGGCGTAGCGCAGCGGCTCGCGCTGCAAGGTGCTCGGGTCGCGTTCGAGGGCGCCGATCAGCGCGCGGTAACCCTCGCGCAGGTTGATATCGTCGCCGCCGTAAACATCCAGCGTGTCTTTCGGGTCGCGAACCAGCAGGCTGCCGAGCATGCAGCTCAGGCCCGCTTCGTTGGTCTGGCCGGTCTTGGCGATCCGGTCGACCAGCACGGCGGCGAGAAACACCCCGCCCAGAGCCGTCAATTGCTCCTGAGTCGGGCTCATGCCTGGCCGCTCCACGGCTCGGCGACTTCTATCACGCCGCCACCGAGGCAGATTTCACCGTCATAGAACACCACTGACTGGCCCGGCGTGACCGCGCGTTGCGGCTCGTCGAACACGGCACGATAGCCGGTCGCGGTTTTTTCCAGGGTGCAGGCCTGATCGCTCTGGCGATAACGAACCTTGGCGGTCAGTCGCAGCGGCTGGCTCAAATCGATCGGATTGACCCAATAGATTTCCGAAGCGAGCAGGGCGCTGGAGAACAGCCACGGATGGTTGTTGCCCTGGCCGACGATCAGCTCGTTGGTGTCCAGATCCTTGCGCAACACGTACCACGGCTCATCGCCGGCGTCTTTCAGACCGCCGATGCCCAGGCCCTGGCGCTGACCGATGGTGTGGTACATCAAGCCGTGGTGGCGGCCGATGACTTCGCCTTCGGTGGTCTTGATCTCGCCCGGTTGCGCCGGCAGGTATTGCTTGAGGAAATCGCTGAAACGGCGCTCGCCGATGAAGCAGATCCCGGTGGAATCCTTCTTCTTGGCGGTCGCCAGCTCGTACTTCTCGGCAATTGCACGGACTTCCGGTTTCTCCAGCTCGCCGACCGGGAACAGGGTCTTGGCGATCTGTTCGCCGCCGACGGCGTGCAGGAAGTAGCTCTGATCCTTGTTCGGATCCAGGCCCTTGAGCAGCTCGGTGCGACCATCGATGTCGCGGCGACGCACGTAGTGACCGGTGGCGATCAGGTCGGCGCCGAGCATCATGGCGTAGTCGAGGAACGCCTTGAACTTGATTTCGCGGTTGCACAGGATGTCCGGGTTCGGCGTGCGGCCGGCCTTGTATTCGGCCAGGAAGTGCTCGAACACGTTGTCCCAGTACTCGGCGGCGAAGTTGGCGGTGTGCAGCTTGACACCGATCTTGTCGCACACAGCCTGAGCATCCGCCAGGTCGTCCATGGCGGTGCAGTATTCCGTTCCGTCGTCTTCTTCCCAGTTCTTCATGAACAGGCCTTCCACTTCATAGCCCTGCTCGATCAGCAGGAGAGCGGAAACGGAAGAGTCCACGCCGCCGGACATGCCGACAATGACGCGCTTCTTGGATGTGTCAGAAGGGGCTGGATCACGCATAGGGATTCAATGAGTGTCTTGAAAAAGGACGCGATTCTATCAGGCTCACGGCCTCAAGGCTAAAGGGAAGGGCGGATCAGTTCGAGGCCGAAGCGATTGCCGGCCAGATAATCATCGATGCAGCGGATGATCAGCTCGCTGCGCCAGTGCTCGCGCAGATCCAATAATTCGTCGCGGGTCAGCCACTTGGCGCCGACGATGCCGTCGTCCAGTTGATAATCCGGGTGATGTTTCACGGCTTTGGCGCTGAAGCATACGCGCTGGTAAGTCACGCCGTTGCTTGGGGCGGTGTACAGATAAATGCCGACCACGGCGGTGGGCTCGACGTCCCAGCCGGTCTCTTCGAGGGTTTCGCGCACGGCGGCTTCGATCAGGGTTTCGTCCGGATCCAGATGGCCGGCCGGCTGATTGAGCACGTTGCGCCCGGCCTTGTGTTCCTCGACCATCAGGAAACGACCGTTGTCCTCGACGATGGTGGCGACGGTGATGTGGGGGAGCCAGTCCATAAGTCGTCCTCAATTTTCCAAATCTTGAAACACTATCCCTGTGGGAGCTGGCTTGCCAGCGATAGCGGTGGATCAATCACCATGATTGTTGGCTAATCGGCTGCCATCGCTGGCAAGCCAGCTCCCACAAGGGTTTGTGTTGTCTTCAGAAACACAAACCCCGGCACGGGGCCGGGGTTTGTGATGTTCCCTTTACAACCTTATACCAGCGCAGCAATCGCCGCGTTGAAGGTTGCGCTTGGGCGCATGGCCTTGCTGATCAGCTCGGCATTGGCGTGGTAGTAACCGCCGATGTCCACTGGCTTGCCTTGAACGGCATTGAGCTCGGCGACGATGGTCGCTTCGTTCTCGGTCAGGGTTTTGGCCAGAGTCGCGAACTGCGCTTGCAGTGCAGCGTCTTCGGTCTGGGCGGCCAGGGCTTGTGCCCAGTACATCGCCAGGTAGAAGTGGCTGCCGCGGTTGTCGATGTTGCCGACTTTGCGCGATGGCGACTTGTTGTTGTCGAGGAACTGGCCAGTGGCCTGGTCCAGGGTCTTGGACAGCACCAGCGCTTTCGGGTTGTTGTAGTTCACACCCAAGTGCTCGAGAGAAGCGGCCAGGGCCAGGAATTCACCCAGCGAATCCCAGCGCAGGAAGTTCTCTTCGACCAGTTGCTGTACGTGCTTCGGCGCCGAACCGCCGGCGCCGGTTTCGAACAGGCCACCGCCGTTCATCAGCGGCACGATCGACAGCATCTTGGCGCTGGTGCCCAGTTCCATGATCGGGAACAGGTCGGTCAGGTAGTCGCGCAGTACGTTGCCGGTCACCGAAATGGTGTCCTTGCCTTCGCGGGTGCGTTGCAGGGTGTATTTCATGGCATCGACCGGCGCCATGATCTGGATGTCCAGACCGGTGGTGTCGTGATCCTTCAGGTAAGCCTGAACCTTCTCGATCACCACGCCGTCGTGTGCGCGCATCGGGTCCAGCCAGAAAATGGCTGGAGTTGCGCTTGCACGAGCACGGTTGACGGCCAGTTTGACCCAGTCCTGGATCGGCGCGTCCTTGGTCTGGCACATGCGGAAGATGTCGCCGGCTTCAACAGCCTGTTCCATCAGCAGGGTGCCTTTGCTGTCGGTCACGCGAACCACGCCGTCGGCCTTGATCTGGAAGGTCTTGTCGTGGGAACCGTATTCTTCGGCTTTTTTAGCCATCAGGCCAACGTTTGGCACGCTGCCCATGGTGGTCGGATCGAAAGCGCCATTGGCTTTGCAATCTTCGATCACGGCCTGGTAGATGGTGGCGTAGCAACGATCCGGGATCACGGCCTTGGTGTCGTGCAGCTGGCCGTCGGTGCCCCACATCTTGCCGGAGTCACGGATCATGGCCGGCATCGAGGCGTCGACGATAACGTCGCTCGGCACGTGCAGGTTGGTGATGCCTTTGTCGGAGTTGACCATCGCCAGCGACGGACGAACGGCGTAGACCGCTTGAATGTCAGCTTCGATCTGGGCTTGCTGCTCGGCCGGCAGGGATTTGATGCGGGCGTACAGGTCGCCGATGCCGTTGTTCAGGTTGAAGCCGATTTCGGCCAGCACGTCGGCGTGCTTGGTCAGGGCGTCCTTGTAGAACTCGGCAACGATCTGACCAAACATGATCGGGTCGGAGACCTTCATCATGGTGGCTTTCAGGTGAACCGACAGCAGCACGCCTTGTTGCTTGGCGCTGTCGATTTCAGCGGCGATGAACGCGCGCAGGGCCTTTTTGCTCATCACGGAGCAGTCGAGGATCTCGCCCGCCTGAACGGTGGTCTTTTCTTTCAGGACGGTCGCGGTGCCGTCTTTGGCGATCAGTTCGATCTTCACGGCGTCAGCGGCGTCGATCAGGACAGCTTTTTCGCTGCCATAGAAATCGCCGGTGCTCATGTGAGCGACATGAGACTTGGAGTCTTTGGCCCAGGCGCCCATTTTGTGCGGGTGCTTGCGAGCGTAGTTCTTGACCGACAGCGGCGCACGACGGTCGGAGTTGCCTTCACGCAGAACCGGGTTCACGGCGCTGCCCTTGACCTTGTCGTAACGCGCCTTGGCTTCTTTTTCGGCGTCGTTGGTCACGGATTCCGGGTAGTCCGGCAGGTTGTAGCCCTGGGCTTGCAGTTCTTTGATCGCGGCCTGCAACTGCGGAACCGAAGCGCTGATGTTCGGCAGCTTGATGATGTTGGCTTCAGGCGTAACGGCCAGGTCGCCCAGTTCGGCGAGGTGGTCGGCTACGGCTTTGTCGCCCAGTTGCTCGGGGAAGCTGGCCAGAATGCGTGCTGCAAGAGAGATATCGCGGGTTTCCACGGCGATATCGGCCGAGGCGGTGTAAGCCTCGATGATCGGCAGCAGGGAATAGGTGGCGAGGGCTGGAGCTTCGTCGGTGAAGGTATAGATGATCTTCGAGCGGGTGGGCATATTCGGATTAACTCTCTCTTCTTTGCTAAAGCGTGCGCAGAAACTCGAGGGGCGCCGGGTAAGCGCGTTCGTTCAAAGTCATCCATGAACCGAATGTCGAGAATCTTCGCGGTGATGTTGGGTGCATCAGTAGAGCGTCAAGCAGTCGGACTGCGGTAACAACCCGACCAATCAGGCGGAAAGTCTCGTGCTAGAGAGGCCAGCCGTCGTGACCCTGTGGTCAGCGGGCAGCATTATACATAGGTAGCTGGCAATCTGCCGATGGTTCATATGCAACGATTCTCGTCCATTGGTCTAAAGGTCGCAGGGCGGGGTGGGGCGTAGAGTCGCCGTGAATGCTTGAGATTGGCGCTTTTCCCTTTGCTTTCAGGCTTGTACGAAACGAGATGTGGTCGCGCCCGGAACAGAGGGTTTGCGTGTTGATTCAACTGGGTTACGCTCGAACCAAGCCAGATGTTCAATCCAAACAATGGAGTTCAGCATGGGTTACAAGAAGATTCAGGTTCCAGCCGTCGGCGACAAAATCACCGTCAACGCAGACCATTCTCTCAATGTCCCTGATAACCCGATCATTCCCTTCATCGAAGGTGACGGCATTGGCGTCGACGTCAGCCCTGTGATGATCAAAGTGGTTGATGCTGCCGTAGAAAAAGCCTACGGGGGCAAGCGCAAGATTTCCTGGATGGAGGTTTATGCTGGCGAAAAAGCAACTCAGGTTTATGACCAGGACACCTGGCTGCCCCAGGAAACCCTGGACGCGGTCAAGGATTACGTGGTCTCCATCAAAGGCCCGCTGACCACTCCGGTCGGTGGCGGCATCCGTTCCCTCAACGTCGCCCTGCGCCAACAGCTTGATCTCTATGTCTGCCTGCGCCCTGTGGTGTGGTTCGAAGGTGTGCCGAGCCCGGTGAAAAAGCCTGGCGACGTCGACATGGTGATCTTCCGCGAGAACTCCGAAGACATTTATGCCGGTATCGAATGGAAGGCCGGCTCCCCTGAAGCCACCAAGGTCATCAAATTCCTGAAAGAAGAAATGGGCGTCACCAAGATCCGTTTCGACCAGGATTGCGGCATCGGCATCAAGCCGGTTTCCAAAGAAGGCACCAAGCGTCTGGTGCGCAAGGCCCTGCAATACGTGGTGGACAACGACCGCAAGTCGCTGACCATCGTGCACAAGGGCAACATCATGAAATTCACCGAAGGTGCCTTCAAGGACTGGGGTTACGAGGTGGCGAAGGAAGAATTCGGCGCCGAGCTGCTCGATGGCGGCCCATGGATGAAATTCAAGAACCCGAAAACCGGTCGTGAAGTCGTCGTCAAGGACGCCATCGCCGACGCCATGCTTCAGCAGATCCTGCTGCGTCCGGCCGAGTACGATGTGATCGCCACCCTCAACCTCAACGGTGACTACCTGTCCGACGCCCTGGCAGCGGAAGTGGGCGGTATCGGTATCGCGCCGGGTGCCAACCTGTCCGACACCGTGGCCATGTTCGAGGCGACCCACGGTACCGCGCCGAAATATGCCGGCAAGGACCAGGTCAACCCTGGCTCGGTGATCCTGTCGGCGGAGATGATGCTGCGTCACCTGGGCTGGACCGAAGCGGCCGACCTGATCATCAAGGGCACCAATGGCGCCATCAAGGCCAAGACCGTGACCTACGACTTCGAACGTCTGATGGAAGGCGCCACGCTGGTGTCTTCTTCGGGCTTCGGTGATGCGCTGATCAAGCACATGTAATAAAGCCAGCTGCAACGAAACCGCCCGGCTCGAGTAATCGAGTCGGGCGGTTTGTTTTCTGGCAGGTGTTCGGGTCGCTTCAGCTGGTCACTGACTGGTGATGAGCAGCGGACGGGGCCGCATCTTTTGCGGCTTCGACATTCTGAATTTTTGTGGCATGCAGGCCTTTGGGGCCTTGCACGATCTCGAATTTGACGATCTGCCCGGCTTTGAGGGTTTTGTATCCGTCCATTTCAATGGCGGAATAGTGGGCAAAGAAATCGATCTCCTTGCCGTCCTCGTCCTTCCCCTCGCGGGAGTCGGTGTTTATAAAACCGAACCCCTTGGCATTGTTGAACCATTTCACCTTGCCGACAGCCATGCTCAAATCCCTCTGCAACAGTCTCCATCGCTGGAGTATCATCCAATTCATCCGCAGTCGAATCCGTTAAAAAGATTGACTCCGCGGATCTTTTTTCCCCACTGTGGGTTCTATTGGTTGTAACACCGTTTTCCCGATAGTCAAGGTGACCGGGCAGTCGGAGTTGAAAACGTGTCAAGCCGCCCCCACCACTGTATTTGCACAACTGACGAACCTTTCTTTCCATGCATGCAATCAGCCAGATTCGACTAACATTCAATCAGGATCGCCCGCTTCTCCAAAAGGATCTTCCACAGGAGCACGACGACGATTCGGCAGGCGTTGCTGTTCAGGAAGCAAAGCCTGCGTTACAGGCGCCGCCGATGTACAAGGTGGTTTTGTTCAATGATGACTACACACCGATGGATTTCGTCGTCGAAGTGCTCGAGGTGTTTTTTAACCTGAATCGCGAGCTGGCGACCAAGGTCATGCTGGCCGTCCACACAGAAGGGCGGGCAGTATGTGGAGTGTTTACCCGCGACATCGCCGAGACAAAGGCCATGCAGGTCAACCAGTACGCCAGGGAAAGCCAGCATCCGCTACTCTGTGAAATCGAGAAGGACGGTTAATCGCCGACCACTTGGGTATGAGGTGAAGCTATGTTAAACCGCGAGCTCGAAGTCACCCTCAATCTTGCCTTCAAGGAGGCACGTTCGAAACGTCATGAGTTCATGACCGTCGAACACCTGCTGCTGGCCCTATTGGACAATGAGGCTGCCGCCACCGTATTGCGTGCCTGCGGCGCAAACCTCGACAAACTCAAGCACGACCTGCAGGAGTTCATCGACTCCACTACGCCACTGATCCCCGTCCACGACGAGGATCGCGAAACCCAGCCAACCCTGGGCTTCCAGCGTGTACTGCAACGTGCTGTCTTTCATGTGCAGAGCTCGGGCAAACGCGAAGTGACCGGCGCCAACGTGCTGGTTGCAATCTTCAGTGAGCAAGAGAGTCAGGCGGTGTTCCTGCTGAAACAGCAGAGCGTTGCACGCATTGATGTCGTCAACTATATCGCCCACGGCATTTCCAAAGTGCCGGGGCATGGCGATCACTCTGAAGGTGAACAAGATATGCAGGACGATGAGGGCGGTGAGTCTTCTTCTTCAGGCAATCCGCTGGACGCTTATGCCAGCAATCTCAACGAACTCGCACGCCAGGGCCGGATCGATCCGCTGGTCGGGCGTGAAACGGAAGTCGAGCGTGTCGCGCAGATTCTTGCGCGCCGTCGCAAGAACAATCCGCTGCTGGTGGGCGAGGCGGGCGTGGGTAAAACCGCGATTGCCGAAGGCCTGGCCAAGCGCATTGTCGACAACCAGGTGCCGGACCTGCTGGCCAACAGCGTCGTTTACTCACTCGATCTGGGCGCTCTGCTCGCGGGCACCAAGTATCGCGGTGACTTCGAGAAGCGCTTCAAGGCGCTGCTCAACGAGCTGAAAAAACGTCCGCAGGCGATCCTGTTCATCGACGAGATCCACACCATTATCGGTGCAGGTGCCGCTTCGGGCGGCGTCATGGATGCCTCGAACCTGCTCAAGCCGCTGCTGTCGTCTGGCGACATTCGCTGCATCGGTTCGACCACGTTCCAGGAATTCCGTGGCATCTTCGAAAAAGACCGCGCCCTGGCGCGTCGCTTCCAGAAGGTCGATGTCGTCGAGCCGTCGGTGGAAGATACCATCGGTATCCTGCGCGGTCTGAAAGGGCGCTTTGAACAGCATCACAACATCGAATACAGCGATGAGTCACTGCGCGCCGCTGCGGAACTGGCTTCGCGCTACATCAATGACCGGCACATGCCGGACAAGGCCATCGATGTGATCGACGAGGCCGGCGCTTATCAGCGTCTGCAACCGGTCGAGAAGCGTGTGAAACGCATCGAAGTCCCTGAAGTCGAGGACATCGTTGCGAAAATCGCGCGGATTCCGCCGAAGCACGTCACCAGCTCCGACAAGGAACTGCTGCGTAACCTCGAGCGTGATCTGAAGCTGACGGTGTTTGGTCAGGACGCGGCGATCGATTCGCTGTCGACTGCGATCAAATTGTCCCGTGCCGGCCTCAAGTCGCCTGACAAGCCTGTCGGTTCGTTCCTGTTCGCAGGGCCGACCGGTGTTGGTAAAACCGAAGCCGCGCGTCAATTGGCCAAGGCGTTGGGGATCGAACTGGTGCGCTTCGACATGTCCGAGTACATGGAGCGTCACACCGTATCGCGTCTGATCGGTGCGCCTCCGGGTTATGTCGGTTTCGACCAGGGCGGTCTGCTGACCGAAGCGATCACCAAGCAGCCGCATTGCGTATTGCTGCTCGATGAAATCGAGAAGGCGCATCCGGAAGTCTTCAACCTGCTGCTGCAGGTGATGGACCACGGCACGCTGACTGACAACAACGGGCGCAAGGCGGACTTCCGCAACGTGATCGTGATCATGACCACCAACGCCGGTGCTGAAACGGCGGCACGTGCTTCGATCGGCTTCACCCATCAGGACCACTCGTCCGATGCGATGGAAGTGATCAAGAAGAGCTTCACGCCGGAATTCCGCAACCGTCTGGATACCATCATTCAGTTTGGTCGCCTCAGTCATGAGGTTATCAAAAGTGTGGTGGACAAGTTCCTCACCGAACTTCAGGCGCAATTGGAAGACAAGCGTGTGCTTCTGGAGGTTACCGATGCGGCGCGCAGCTGGCTGGCGGCCGGTGGGTACGATTCGGCCATGGGCGCTCGTCCGATGGCGCGTCTGATCCAGGACAAGATCAAGCGTCCGCTGGCGGAGGAGATTCTGTTTGGCGAGCTGGCCGAGCATGGCGGTGTGGTTCACATCGACATCAAGGATGGTGAGCTGACGTTTGACTTCGAGACCACTGCAGAAATGGCCTGACGGCTGGTAAGTGAAAAGGCGCCTTCGGGCGCCTTTTTATTGTCTGTTTGTTTGGTGTGAATATCCGTTGTTGCGGTAACGGCTTCTTAGGGTTCCGCCCTTACGGCGGGTCACTTTTGGCAAACGCCCGGAATGCCGGCCCAGCCAAAAGTAACCAAAAGGTCTCTAACCCTGACGTACGGCCCCTCGCTGAGGCTCGGGGTTCCTTCGCTCCGGGATCGATCCGGGGGCATCGCCTACGGTTTGCTTCGCTGCACCTCCTCTCGATGTGTTTGGCTTCGCCAAACGGTCGCTGCGCTCCCACCCCCGGATCAATCCCTCCACTCAGCCTGCCGACGGGCCCTGTGATCAAAAGCTTTACTCGAGCTAACGCTCATCGTTTTGAGTGGGTAGGAGCGGGGCTTGTTCGGCTTTGGTTTTGTGGTGGGTTTACTCCTCACCCCAGCCCTCTCCCCGAGGAGAGGGAGCCGATTTGTGGGCTTTTCAAAACTTGAGTTCGACTCGGTACTTCACGTCGGCGTAGCTCTCCAAACACCTCGTTCAGTTCCCTCTCCCTACGGGCGGTCCGACGTTTCGGGAGGGCTAGGGTGAGGGAAGGCTCTTGATCTGGCTGTTGCTCTGGCCCTGGCTTTTGATTTTTTGCCCCTTCGGCAGGCCGAGCGGAGGTGTTCATCAGGGGGTAGGCGCGCAGCGCCGTGCGGCGAAGCCGCATACATCGAGAGGAGGTGCAGCGAAGCAAACCGTAGGCGATGCCCCCTGGTGGACACCGTAGCGAGGGAACACTGAGCCTAGGCGAAGTGCCGTACGCCGGGGCAAAAGCCTTTTGGTTCCTTTTTGGCGTTTGAAAAAGGGACTCGCTGTAAGAGCGAAACCATAAGAAGCCGTTACCGCAGCAACGGATATACACCCAAAACTCAAGCACAAACCCAAAACCCAGACAAACAAAAACGCCCGGCATTAAGCCGGGCGTCTTGTATTGACTTGATTAGCGAGCGCGGTAAGTAATACGCCCTTTGCTCAAGTCATAGGGCGTCAGCTCGACGCGCACTTTGTCACCGGTAAGAATACGAATGTAGTTCTTGCGCATCTTGCCGGAAATATGCGCGGTTACGACGTGCCCATTTTCCAACTCCACACGAAACATGGTGTTGGGCAGGGTGTCGACGACAGTGCCTTCCATTTCGAAGCTGTCTTCTTTCGACATGCAGTAAAGCCCTCGGTATCCAATGAATGGCCCGGTGCAACTGCGCCAGGCAAAAGCGGCGTGCATTGTGCCCGAAAAATGGGGTTTACGCCAAGGGGTTTAGGGTTTGCATTCAGTTCAGGATGACCCAGCGCTGATTAATGAGCAGTTCAATGGGCCGATATTGGGTCTTGTAGTTCATCTTTTTGCAGTTTTTGATCCAGTAACCCAGGTAGACCGCCTCAAGCCTCAGGCGCTGGGCTTCGGCGATTTGCCAGAGGATGGCGTAGCGCCCGAGGCTGCGGCGTTCTTCCTGCGGTTCGTAAAAGGTGTAAACCGCTGACAGGCCGTTGGGCAGGAGGTCGGTGACGGCCACTGCCAGCAACCGTCCGTCGAGCCGGAACTCGTAAAAGCGGGAGAAGGGCAGGTCGCGTACCAGAAAAGTCGAGAATTGATCACGGCTCGGCGGGTACATGTCGCCATCCGCGTGGCGCTGTTCGATGTAGCGCTGATAAAGGTCGAAATACTCTTCGCTGAACGCCGGCTTGACCGGGCGCACCTGCAAATCGCTGTTGCGTTTGAAAATGCGTTTCTGCTGCCGGTTGGGGTTGAACTGCGCAACAGGAATGCGCGCAGGCACGCAGGCATTGCAGTTCTGGCAATGCGGGCGGTACAGGTGATCGCCGCTGCGACGAAAGCCCATTTCTGACAGGTCTGCGTAGACATGCACATCCATGGGCTGGCTCGGGTCGAGAAACAGGGTCGTCGCCTGTTCCTCGGGCAGATAACTGCAAGAGTGAGGCTGAGTGGCATAAAACTTCAACCGCGCCAACTCGGTCATGATCAACCCTCAAGGGTAAGCTGGTGAATTAAGTGTAAGCCACGCGCGCAAAAGTCGCTCAGCAAACCCAGGTAGCAAGATTGGGTTGATCGAGGTATCTGGTCAGATAGTCGGCGAATGTCTGCCGTGAAATGGCCCGGGCGCCGAGGCTGTGCAGGTGGTCGGTTGGCATCTGACAGTCGATCAGCGCGAAACCCGCTTCCTTGAGATGTTGCACCAGTGTGGCAAAGCCGTACTTGGAAGCATTGTCCGCACGGCTGAACATCGACTCGCCGAAGAACAGTTGCCCCATCGCCAGGCCGTACAGGCCGCCGACCAGTTCGCCCTGATCCCAGACTTCCACCGAATGGGCAAAGCCACGTCGATGCAGTTCGATATAGGCGTCCTGCATCGCCTCGGTGATCCAGGTGCCGTCGGCGTATTCCCGGGGAGCGGCGCAAGCGCGGATCACGGCGTCGAAATCCTGATCGAAGGTTACTCGATAGCGTTGTTTACGCATCAATTTGCCAAGGCTGCGCGAGACGTGCAGTTCGTCGGGAAAAAGCACGGTGCGCGGATCCGGCGACCACCACAGAATCGGCTGACCTTCGGAAAACCACGGAAAGCAGCCGTGACGATAGGCCTGGATCAGGCGATCGGCGGACAGGTCGCCACCGGCCGCCAGCAATCCGTTGGGATCGCGCATGGCCTTTTCCAGTGGCGGGAAAGTCAGTGAGTTGCGTTGTAACCAAGTCAGCATGGCGTCCGGGCTTGCAGAAGGGGAGGGCGGTGGGCGCTGGGCCCGCGGTAAAGTGTGCCGGGAAATGACGCGAATGTCCTCCGTTGCAGTACGGCTTTTGCGTAGCTGCAACTTGAGCATCCGGATGCGGTCGTAATCGGGCGTTGCACCGGTGCGAGCAAGCTTGCCGACGTCAATGTGTGGCGTTCATGGGAGATGAGGTGCGCATGCTTCGCTACGTTCATCAAATACACCTCATAAGCCTTTGTCACAAAAGACAATGCATGCTCAAATTGAACGCCGGGTATTGTGCGTTTGGCTATGCTTGAACCAGAGACCTGGAAGCATGGCATCGAACGCGCAAACCCGTACAATGCCGGGCTGTTACAGAATATTCGCCGCGTGCCGTGTTTATAAAAGGCGGGGCGCAGTGTTAAAAGTAGTCTCCGTTGCGCCCGTCAATTTTTTACCTGCCTGGATTGGGCAGTTTTTTATCGTCATTCAATAGATGGACGCGCCTCTGGCGCAGGAAAAGAAGCGTTTTGAAGAAATCCACGGAAGCACCAAAAACAGTCGTTCCGCTTTGGCGCCAGCAATTGCACTACCGGCTCAAGGAAGGTGCATTGATCGCCATCGGCGCCTTGTGCCTGTTCCTGATGATGGCTTTGCTGACCTACGGCAAGGACGATCCGGGCTGGAGCCACAACAGCAAGATCGATGACGTGCAGAATTTCGGTGGCCCGGCGGGCTCCTACAGCGCCGACATCCTGTTCATGGTGCTGGGTTACTTCGCGTACATCTTCCCGTTGCTGCTGGCGATCAAGGCGTATCAGATCTTCCGTCAGCGCCACGAGCCGTGGCAGTGGAGCGGCTGGCTGTTCTCCTGGCGCCTGATCGGCCTGGTGTTTCTGGTGTTGTCCGGCGCCGCGCTGGCGCACATTCATTTCCATGCACCCACCGGATTGCCGGCCGGCGCGGGTGGTGCGCTGGGTGAAAGCCTTGGTGACCTGGCCCGCAATGCCCTGAACATTCAGGGCAGTACGTTGCTGTTCATTGCGCTCTTCCTGTTCGGCCTGACGGTGTTCACCGATCTGTCGTGGTTCAAGGTGATGGACATCACCGGCAAGATCACCCTCGACCTGTTCGAACTGTTCCAGGGCGCGGTCAACCGTTGGTGGTCGGCGCGTACCGAGCGCAAGCAACTGGTCGCGCAGCTGCGTGAAGTCGACGATCGCGTGCATGACGTGGTTGCACCGACGGTCACCGACAAACGCGAGCAGGCCAAGGTCAAGGAGCGTCTGATCGAGCGCGAACAGGCCCTGAGCAAGCACATGTCCGAGCGCGAGAAACAGGTGCCGCCGGTCATCGCCCCGGCCCCGGTCAAGGCGCCGGAGCCAAGCAAGCGCGTGCAGAAAGAGAAGCAGGTGCCGTTGTTCGTCGACAGCGCCGTGGAAGGCACCTTGCCACCGATCTCGATCCTCGATCCCGCGGAAAAGAAACAACTCAATTATTCGCCTGAATCCCTGGCCGCGGTCGGCCACTTGCTGGAGATCAAGCTCAAGGAATTCGGCGTCGAAGTCACCGTGGATTCGATCCATCCCGGCCCGGTCATTACCCGTTACGAAATCCAGCCTGCTGCGGGCGTGAAGGTCAGCCGAATCGCCAACCTGGCAAAAGACCTTGCGCGTTCGCTGGCCGTGACCAGCGTGCGGGTGGTGGAAGTGATTCCGGGCAAGACGACGGTCGGTATCGAGATCCCTAACGAAGACCGGCAGATCGTGCGCTTCTCCGAAGTGCTGTCGACCCCCGAGTACGACAACTTCAAATCGCCAGTCACTCTGGCCCTGGGCCACGACATCGGCGGCAAACCGGTCATCACCGATCTGGCAAAGATGCCGCACCTGCTGGTGGCCGGTACCACCGGTTCCGGTAAGTCGGTGGGCGTGAACGCGATGATCCTGTCGATCCTGTTCAAATCCGGCCCGGACGACGCCAAGCTGATCATGATCGACCCGAAAATGCTCGAGCTGTCGATCTACGAAGGCATTCCACACCTGCTGTGCCCGGTCGTGACCGACATGAAGGACGCCGCCAACGCCCTGCGCTGGAGCGTGGCCGAGATGGAACGTCGCTACAAGCTGATGGCGAAGATGGGCGTGCGAAACCTGTCCGGCTTCAACGCCAAGGTCAAGGAAGCCCAGGATGCCGGCGAGCCGCTGAGCGATCCGCTGTACAAACGCGAAAGCATCCACGACGAAGCGCCGCTGTTGCAGAAGCTGCCGACCATCGTCGTGGTCGTGGACGAATTCGCCGACATGATGATGATCGTCGGCAAGAAGGTCGAAGAACTGATCGCCCGTATCGCCCAGAAGGCGCGTGCGGCCGGTATCCACCTGATCCTTGCTACCCAGCGGCCGTCGGTGGACGTGATCACCGGTCTGATCAAGGCCAACATCCCGACCCGGATGGCGTTCCAGGTGTCGAGCAAGATCGACTCCCGGACCATTATCGACCAGGGCGGCGCCGAGCAACTGCTCGGCCACGGTGACATGCTGTACATGCCGCCGGGCACCAGCCTGCCGATTCGGGTTCACGGCGCCTTCGTGTCCGACGATGAAGTTCACCGGGTGGTTGAAGCCTGGAAACTGCGCGGCGCGCCGGAATACAACGACGACATCCTCAACGGTGTCGAAGAGGCGGGCAGTGGTTTTGAAGGCAGCAGCGGCGGCGGTGACGGCGACGATCCGGAAGCCGACGCGCTGTACGACGAAGCCGTGCAGTTCGTACTGGAAAGCCGTCGCGCCTCCATCTCCGCTGTACAGCGCAAGCTGAAGATCGGTTACAACCGTGCCGCGCGCATGATCGAAGCCATGGAAATGGCCGGGGTCGTGACGTCGATGAACACCAACGGTTCCCGCGAAGTCCTGGCCCCTGGCCCGGTACGCGACTGATTCGATTGATCCAAATGCAATGGGCGGTGCATGAAGCGCCGTCCTCTTTCCCACGAGTATTCAAGAGGACTCCCATGCGTCTTATCCGCATGTTGCTGCCGGTACTGGCTTTGACCACCCTCACGGCTCACGCCGATGACAAGGATGTGGCTCGCCTGACCCAATTGCTCGAAACATCCAAGACCCTGACCGCCAACTTCTCCCAGCTGACCCTCGACGGCAGCGGCACCCAGTTGCAGGAAACCACCGGCGACATGACCCTGCAGCGTCCGGGCCTGTTCTACTGGCACACCAATGCGCCCGCCGAGCAGACCATGGTCTCCGACGGCAAGAAAGTCACCCTGTGGGACCCGGACCTGGGACAGGCCACCATCAAGAAGCTCGATGAACGTCTGACCCAGACCCCGGCACTGTTGCTGTCCGGCGACGTATCGAAAATCAGCCAGAGCTTCGACATCACCGCCAAAGAGGCCGGCGGCGTGATCGACTTCACCCTGAAGCCGAAAACCAAGGACACCCTGTTCGACAGCCTGCGTCTGTCGTTCCGCAACGGTCTGGTCAATGACATGCAACTGATCGACAGCGTCGGCCAGCGCACCAACATCCTGTTTACCGGTGTGAAGGCCAACGAAGCGGTCCCGGCATCGAAGTTCAAGTTCGACATCCCGAAGGGTGCCGATGTGATTCAGGAATAAACACAGAGGTTTCATCAGTACGTGATGGATCTGTTTCGCAGTGCACCGATTGCCCAGCCACTGGCCGCCCGTTTGCGGGCGACCAATCTGGATGAGTACGTCGGTCAGGAACACGTGCTCGCTCGCGGCAAGCCTCTGCGCGAAGCGCTGGAGCAGGGTGCCCTGCATTCGATGATCTTCTGGGGCCCGCCGGGCGTGGGCAAGACCACGCTGGCGCGGTTGCTGGCGGAAGTCTCGGATGCGCATTTCGAAACGGTCTCCGCGGTGCTGGCCGGGGTCAAGGAGATCCGTCAGGCGGTGGAAATCGCCAAGCAGCAGGCCGGCCAATACGGCAAGCGCACGATTCTGTTTGTCGATGAAGTACACCGCTTCAACAAGTCTCAACAGGACGCCTTCCTGCCGTACGTTGAAGACGGCACGCTGATCTTCATTGGCGCCACCACCGAAAACCCTTCGTTCGAACTGAACAACGCATTGCTGTCGCGGGCGCGAGTCTATGTACTCAAGAGCCTCGACGAAGCGGCGTTGCGCAAACTGGTGCACCGCGCACTCACCGAAGAGCGTGGTCTGGGCAAGCGTCATCTGACCCTCAGCGATGAAGGCTTCCAGATGCTGCTGTCTGCCGCCGACGGCGATGGCCGGCGCCTGCTGAACCTGCTGGAAAACGCCTCGGATCTGGCTGAAGACAACAGTGAGATGGGCACCGAGCTGTTGCAAAGCCTGCTCGGCGACACTCGCCGGCGCTTCGACAAGGGCGGCGAAGCGTTCTACGACCAGATTTCCGCGCTGCACAAGTCAGTGCGCGGCTCCAATCCGGATGGTGCGCTGTACTGGTTTGCGCGAATGATCGACGGCGGCTGCGATCCGCTGTACCTCGCCCGGCGCGTGGTGCGCATGGCCAGCGAAGACATCGGCAACGCCGATCCTCGTGCCTTGAGTCTGTGCCTCGCCGCGTGGGAAGTGCAGGAACGTCTCGGCAGCCCGGAAGGTGAGTTGGCAGTGGCTCAGGCCATCACTTATCTGGCCTGTGCGCCGAAAAGCAACGCGGTGTACATGGGCTTCAAGACCGCGCTGCGCGCCGCCGCCGAACATGGCTCGCTGGAAGTGCCGCTGCACCTGCGCAATGCGCCGACCAAATTGATGAAGCAATTGGGTTATGGCGACGAATACCGTTATGCCCACGACGAGCCAGACGCCTACGCGGCCGGCGAAGACTATTTCCCGGAAGAACTCGACCCGATTCCGTTCTACCAGCCGGTGCCCCGTGGCCTGGAGTTGAAGATCGGCGAAAAGCTCAACCACCTCGCCCAACTTGATCGATTAAGCCCCCGGCAGCGGAGAAAATAGTGGTTCCACTGATCGTTGCAGTCTCCGTCGGCGGGATTGCCGGCACCTTGTTGCGCTTCGCCACCGGCAATTGGGTCAACGCCAATTGGCCGCGGCACTTCTATACCGCGACGCTGGCCGTTAATATCGTGGGCTGTCTGCTGATTGGCGTGCTGTACGGCCTGTTTTTGATACGCCCGGAAATACCGATTGAGGTGCGTGCCGGGTTGATGGTCGGCTTCCTCGGGGGGCTGACGACTTTTTCATCCTTTTCACTGGATACGGTGCGCCTGCTGGAAAGCGGGCAAGTGCCGCTGGCCCTGGGCTATGCGGCCATCAGCGTATTCGGCGGGCTGCTCGCGACCTGGGCCGGCCTGTCCCTGACCAAACTTTGATAACGAGAAACCGACATGCTCGATTCCAAACTGTTACGTAGCAACCTTCAGGACGTAGCGGACCGCCTGGCTTCCCGTGGCTTTGCCCTGGATGTCGCGCGCATCGAAGCGCTGGAAGAACAGCGCAAGACCGTCCAGACCCGCACCGAAGCACTGCAGGCTGAGCGTAACGCGCGTTCCAAATCCATCGGTCAGGCCAAGCAGCGCGGCGAAGACATCGCGCCGCTGATGGCGGACGTCGAGCGCATGGCGGGCGAACTGAGCGCCGGTAAAGTCGAGCTGGACGCGATCCAGACCGAACTGGATTCGATCCTGCTGGGTATCCCGAACCTGCCGCACGAATCGGTTCCGGTCGGTGAAGACGAAGACGGCAACGTCGAAGTCCGTCGCTGGGGCACCCCGACCGCTTTCGATTTCCCGGTACAGGACCACGTGGCCCTGGGCGAGAAATTCGGCTGGCTCGACTTCGAAACTGCCGCCAAGCTGTCGGGCGCACGTTTCGCCCTGCTGCGCGGCCCGATTGCCCGCCTGCACCGCGCACTGGCGCAGTTCATGATCAACCTGCACGTCACCGAGCACGGCTACGAAGAGGCCTACACGCCTTATCTGGTTCAGGCTCCGGCGCTGCAAGGCACCGGCCAATTGCCGAAGTTCGAAGAGGACCTGTTCAAGATCGCTCGCGAAGGCGAAGCCGATCTGTACCTGATCCCGACCGCCGAAGTGTCGCTGACCAACATCGTGGCCGGTGAAATCGTCGATTCGAAACAGCTGCCGATCAAGTTCGTCGCTCACACTCCGTGCTTCCGCAGCGAAGCCGGCGCGTCGGGTCGTGACACTCGCGGCATGATCCGTCAGCACCAGTTCGACAAGGTCGAGATGGTGCAGATCGTCGAGCCGTCGAAGTCGATGGAAGCGCTGGAAAGCCTGACCGCCAACGCCGAGAAAGTTCTGCAACTGCTGGGTCTGCCTTACCGCACCCTGGCGCTGTGCACCGGCGACATGGGCTTCAGCGCGGTCAAGACGTACGACCTGGAAGTGTGGATCCCGAGCCAGGACAAATACCGTGAAATCTCGTCGTGCTCCAACTGCGGCGACTTCCAGGCCCGCCGTATGCAGGCGCGTTTCCGCAACCCGGAAACCGGCAAGCCTGAGCTGGTGCACACCCTGAACGGTTCCGGTCTGGCGGTCGGTCGTACCTTGGTGGCCGTGCTGGAAAACTATCAGCAGGCCGACGGTTCGATCCGTGTGCCGGACGTGCTGAAGCCGTACATGGGTGGCCTTGAGGTCATCGGTTAAATGAAATATCTGCCGCTGTTTCACAACCTGCGCGGCAGTCGTGTGTTGGTTGTCGGTGGGGGGGAGATTGCCTTGCGCAAGTCCCGCCTGCTGGCCGATGCCGGTGCGCTGCTGCGGGTGGTCGCACCTGAAATCGAAGCGCAACTGCGCGAACTGGTTGCCGCCAGCGGTGGCGAATGCCTGCTGCGTGGCTACACCGAAACGGATCTGGACGGTTGCGGGCTGATCATTGCCGCCACCGATGACGAAGCCTTGAACGCGCAAGTCTCCGCCGATGCCCATCGGCGCTGCGTGCCGGTCAATGTGGTCGATGCGCCGGCGCTGTGCAGCGTGATTTTCCCGGCGATTGTCGATCGTTCACCGCTGATCATCGCGGTCTCCAGTGGCGGCGATGCGCCGGTGCTGGCCCGACTGATTCGCGCCAAGATCGAAACCTGGATTCCCTCGACCTACGGCCATCTGGCCGGTCTGGCCGCGCGGTTTCGCGATCAGGTCAAAGGCCTGTTTCCCGATGTGCAGCAACGTCGCGGTTTTTGGGAAGACGTGTTCCAGGGGCCGATTGCTGATCGCCAACTGGCAGGACAGGGCGCCGAAGCCGAACGTTTGCTGCAAGCCAAGATTGACGGCGAAGCCATGGTCACGACCGGTGAGGTGTATCTGGTGGGCGCAGGACCGGGCGATCCGGATCTGCTGACCTTCCGCGCCTTGCGCCTGATGCAGCAAGCCGATGTGGTGCTGTACGACCGCTTGGTCGCTCCGGCGATTCTTGAACTGTGCCGTCGCGATGCCGAGCGGGTCTACGTCGGCAAGCGTCGCGCCGATCACGCCGTGCCGCAGGATCAGATCAACCAGCAACTGGTGGATCTGGCCAAGGCCGGCAAGCGTGTGGTGCGGTTGAAGGGCGGGGATCCGTTCATTTTCGGCCGTGGCGGCGAAGAGATCGAGGAACTGGCGGCCCATGGCATCCCGTTCCAGGTGGTGCCGGGCATCACGGCGGCCAGCGGTTGCGCGGCGTATGCCGGGATTCCGCTGACCCATCGCGATTATGCGCAGTCGGTGCGTTTCGTCACCGGGCACTTGAAGGACGGTTCCACCGACCTGTTGTGGGCGGACCTTGTCGCGCCGGCGCAGACCTTGGTGTTCTACATGGGCCTGGTGGGATTGCCGATCATCTGCGAGCAGTTGATCAAGCATGGTCGCGCCGCCGATACCCCGGCAGCGCTGATCCAGCAGGGCACCACGGTCAATCAGCGGGTCTTCACCGGCACGCTGGCCGACCTGCCGCGTCTGGTGGCGGAGCATGAAGTGCATGCGCCGACGCTGGTGATCGTCGGCGAAGTGGTGCAACTGCGCGAGAAACTGGCGTGGTTCGAGGGCGCTCAGGGTCAAATCTGACGACTCTGAAGGGATTGTTCCCACGCTGTGGGAACAATCCTGCTTTCAACCTCTGCGCCAGACTCCTTTCCCGCCCAACCGGTCCCGGTCATGGGCAACAGTGAAATCCTGCTTCGGCCCCTTCGGCACAACCCCGGTCGGGTTGATGGTCTTGTGGCTGCCGTAGTAGTGATGCTTGATGTGCTGGAAATCCACGGTCTCGGCAACGCCCGGCCATTGGTACATCTCACGCAGCCAGTTCGACAGGTTCGGATAATCGCTGATCCGCCGCAGATTGCATTTGAAGTGCCCGTGGTACACCGCGTCGAAACGGATCAGCGTGGTGAACAACCGCACGTCCGCCTCGGTGAGGTATTCGCCCGTCAGATACCGGTTGGCGTCGAGCACCTGCTCCAGATGATCCAGTTCGGCAAACACATCATCGAACGCTTCTTCATAGGCGTTCTGCGAGGTGGCAAACCCGGCGCGGTACACGCCGTTGTTCACGGCGGGGTAGATCCGCTCGTTCAGCGCATCGATTTCGCCGCGTAATGGTGCCGGATAGAAGTCCAGATCGTTGCCGGTCAAGTCATCGAAGGCGCTGTTGAACATGCGGATGATCTCCGCCGATTCATTGCTGACGATGCGCTTGAGCTTCTTGTCCCACAGCACCGGCACGGTGACGCGACCGGTGTAGTCGGCGGTGTCAGCGGTGTAGCGCTGGTGCATGAAATCGAAGTGGTCGAGTTTGTCGCCGGTCGAACCGAGGTTCTGATCGAAGGTCCAGCCGTTTTCCAGCATCAGCCAGCTGACGACGGAAACGTCGATCAGACTTTCCAGGCCCTTGAGCTTGCGCAGGATCAGCGTGCGATGAGCCCATGGACAGGCGAGAGAGACATAAAGGTGATAACGCCCGGCTTCGGCGGCGAAACCGCCTTCACCGCTCGGGCCCGGCTCGCCGTTGCGAGTGACCCAGTTACGGCGCTGCGCCTGTTCGCGCTGGAACGCGCCGTCCTTGCTGCTTTCGTACCACTTGTCCTGCCAGCGGCCGTCGACGAGTAAACCCATGATCAAGACTCCAGAAACCAGTAATCGTTGGAGCCGAGTCTATTCCGATGAGTTCGAACAAAAAGCGCAAAGATCGGGCGTTTATGATCGGTTAAATCGATTTATCCCGCGCGGCCCAGTATTGCTCGGCAGTTTCGAAAGCCTGCTCACGGCTCTGACCGAGGCCACGCAGTGCCAACGCCATGGTCGAAATCAGCGCCATTTGCGGGTAACTGTCGATCACATCCCCACGCCAGACGGCCTTCAAATGCTCGATATCCAGCGAAGAAGGTTTGACGTGACGCTGCGCCGACAGCTGCGGCCATTCCTCGTCCCAGCTCTCGCCGCCAGTGGTGCCGTACAAGTGGCTGTCGGCATCCGGATTGATCTCGATTTCGCCGCCGTCGCCCTTGATCACGATTGCGGTGTCGCCAAGCAGCCCGCTGGCATCGCGATGCACCGCTTGATAACCGGGATGGAAAATACTCTGCAGACCGCAACGCGCACCCAGCGGATTGAGAATCCGCGCCAGCGAATGAATCGGCGAGCGCAGACCGAGGGTGTTGCGCAGGTCGATCATCCGTTGCAGCTGCGGCGCCCAGTCCACCAGCGGCATGAACGCCAGTCCACCGTTATCCAGCGCCGCGCCGACCTGTTGCCAGTTGCGACACAGTGGGATTTTCAGCTGACCGAGCAATTGTTCGGAATACAAACGCCCGGCGGTGTGGGCGCCGCCGCCGTGCATGAAGATACGCACGCCGTTCTGTGCCAGGCACTTGGCGACCAGCAGATACCATGGCAGGTGACGCTTCTTGCCGGCATAGGTCGGCCAGTCCAGATCGACGTTCAGTGCTGGCGCCTGCAAGCGCTCGCGCAGGGCCTCGGTGAACCCGGCCATTTCCTCGGCGCTTTCTTCCTTGTGCCGCAGTAGCATCAGGAAGGCGCCGAGCTGGGTTTCTTCGACCGCTTCGTCGAGCACCATGCCCATGGCTTCCCGCGCTTCCTCGCGGGTCAGGTCGCGGGCGCCGCGCTTGCCCTTGCCGAGGATGCGCACGAACTGGGCGAACGGATGTTCGGCGGGCGTTTCGAGGGGCAGCGCTGGATAGTCGGTCATAGGCAATTCGTCGGTTTGGGCAGGCCCGCCAGTTTCGCGGCGAGTTTGGCAGGGGTGCCTTTGAACAGTCGGTTCAGGTGCAGGCTGTTGCCTTTCTCCGCGCCGAGCTTGAGCGCGGTGTACTTGATCAGCGGCCGGGTGGCCGGAGACAACTGGAATTCGGCATAGAAGCTGCGCAGCAGTTCGAGGATTTCCCAATGTTCCGGGCTCAGCTCGATGTCTTCGGCAGCGGCGAGGGCGCTGGCGACTTCGGCCGACCAGTCGTTGAGGTCGACCAGGAAGCCGTCCTTGTCCAGTTCGATGGCGCGGGTGCCGACGGTCAGCGCATTCATAGCCAGGAGTTGACCTTGTCGTGGTGGATCGACAACTCGACGAAGGCGGGGTAATCGATGGCTTCGGCCCAGTCCGGAACCTGCACGGCACGGGCTTGCGCGTCTTCGGCCAGCACGAACAATTTCACCTGACGAGATTCCAGCGCACTGAACGGCGCAGTGCCAGGTTGCAGCGCATAAGCGGCATCGCCCGACAGCAACAGCGCATCGCTGGCACCCAGCAGGCGCAGGCAACTGGTCAGGCGTTCGTCACCGAACGGGGAGTGGGACAATACATGCAAAGTCGACATCAGAGGGTGATCACCTGGTCGTAACGGTCAATGAGGGCGGTGATTTGCTCGGCGGCCAAAGGCTGCGCCTCGTCCAGTGAGCGATCGCCGAGGCCGCGCGCACTGGCGCTGTCGGCGCAGTAGAACAGCTCTTCGACGCCGAACATCGGCAGCGCTTGCAGGTTGGCGCTCAGGTCTTTCTGCTGCAGTGCCTTGGCGTTTTGCCCGGCCGCCAGTTGCAACACACCGTCATCGAGAAACAGCAGACCGATCGGCAGATCGAAGGCGCCGCCGGCGAGTACGATGTCCAGCGCTTCGCGGGCGCCGGGGCCGGACCACGGCGATTGGCGGCTGATGATCAAAAGGGATTTGGCCATGTCAGGCGCCTCCGAAACAGATCAGGCGGTCGGCATCCTGCACCGCGTCATGCAACTGGCCGAGGCCGGACAATTCCCACGGCGCGCTGACGGCCACGGCATCACGCTGATAACGCCCGGCTTCCTCGGTATTCAACACGCCACGGCGCAGGGCCGCGGCGATGCACACCACGCCGTCGAGGTTTTGTTCGGTGATGAAAGATCGCCACTGCTTGGGCAGGTTCAGTTCGTCCTGCGGTGTGACCACCGCGTCGGACGCGTTGTGGACGCCGTCCTGATAGAAAAACAGCCGGACAATCTCATGTCCGCCGGCCAGTGCGGCTTGGGCGAATAGCAGGGCGCGGCGCGAGGAGGGCGCATGGGCGGCGGAAAACAGCGCAATGGCGAACTTCATGACGGACTCGATCAGCAAAACTGCGGCCATGATAAAGCTTTCTCGGCGGGGCGGCGAAGTCGATGTTTCCCGTGTCCGTCCTGATGCGATCAGGTGTCTGTCAGCGCGGCATGTAGCCCAACTGCCAGCGCCGCGGAATTTTCAGGGTCAGCAGCCCCAGAACGCCAGCGAACAGACCGCTGACCAGCATCGCCCGAAGTCCCAGATGATGCTCCAGCACCGCCCCCAGAATGGCGCCGACCAGCATCCCGCTCCACGGCACCATTTGCACCCGCCAGCCGCTTCGCCGTTCGCCGAGCACCCAGCGGCCCAATCCACGGCCGAATCGGGACAGGGCGCCGGTGACGTACGTCAGCCCGACCGGCAGACCGTTCACTTCCTCCACCGCTGCGTTGAGCATACCCATCGCAACAATCGCTGCCAGCAGGGCCGGCAGTTGCGTGTCAAAGGGCCAGGCTGCCAAACAGAGCAGAGCGGCGATGGACAACAACAGGGGCAGCGCCCGCCGTCCACCCAGTCGGCTGACTACAACCCCGAGGGCATTACCGACAATGAACGTCGCGACGAGCAGGATCAGCCTTATTGTCAGTCCGCTGTCGCCATCGCTGATCGCCACCGCCAGCCGCGTGGTGTTGCCGCTCATGAAGGAAACGAAATCGCCGCTGGCCATGAAGCCGATAGCGTCGGTCATGCCGGCCAGTACCGACAGGCTGGCAACCAGCGCCAGGCCCACACGGCCGCGCCATTTCTGTATGTGAAGATGTCCGGGGCTGGCGCGGTGGGTCGAAGTCGAAGGCAGCATCGATAAAGCGTCCTTGAGCAGGGGTTATGGTTCTATGCCATACAGATCGCAGTATTCCAGCCAGTCCATGCCGGCCATTTCCGCCACTTCGCGATGAACTTCCAGGCGTTGCGCCTGATATTCCTCGGGCGTCGCGGCAGTCAGTTGCAAGGTCAGTTCCCAGGCAAACAATCCTTGGCCTTCGGCCTCGGCTTCGAAGGCTTCGTGCAGGCGTTCTTCGCGGTACTGCGCCTGCGTTTCGCCCTTGGCCTGGGCCAAGAGCGGGTTGAGGTGATCGAGGGCTTCGCGCAGTTCGGGGCGTGCATCGAGAAATAGTTTCAGGGCCTGTTCGTGTCGCTGGTCAGTAGGCGCCATGGGCTTTCCTTGTAAGGCTGATGAACGTTAATGTGCCGCAGCGGCCGGCATGTGTCGCGCTCTAAATGCAGTAAAGCAGAACGTTTTTTGGCGTCGCGGTGATACAGTCCGCTTTTTTCCGAATGAGCGAATGCAATGCGAATGCTGATGGTGGCACTGGCGGCAACCCTGCTGGCCGGTTGCGCGGGCTCGGCGATGGAAGACGCCCGCACGCAAACCCCTTACAAGACCCTGAGCTCGGAGAAGCCCGAAAAAGACGTGGCCCGATGCGTTCAGTTCGCCTGGCAGGACGAGGCGGTGTTCGGCGTGGACGCGGCGGCGTATCTGCAACCGGGCAAGAAGGGCGGTTCGACGGTCTACACGCGCTCGGCGGAGTCGTTCGTCGACTTGAGCACGGATGCGTCCGGCACCGTGCTGAATTACTACGCGCAGAAGGATGATTTTGTGGCCAAGCGCCGCTTGGCGGCGTTGGCGACCTGTTTGTAACGGGCGGTTGAATGCATTGAAGCATGCGCGACCCTCGCCAGCCTGCGGGCGAGGGTCGCTGAATTCAATCAATCAAACGCTTCTGGAAAAAATGCCGCTTGTGCCCCAGCGGATAATCCACAATCTCGCCACACTCGGTATACCCCAGTTTTTTGTAGAACCCGGGCGCCTGAAAATCAAAGGTATCGAGCCAGATCCCCACGCAGTCTTTTCCCCGGGCGAATTCCTCGACCATGTTCATCAGCTTCGAGCCGATGCCCTGTCCCCGGCCTTCTTCCGGCACCGCCAGTAACTCGATAAACAGCCACCGATAGAACGTGTGCCCATAGAGGCCACCGAGGATCGCGTCGTTGTCGTCGCGTACCAATAGCGCGACCGGTTCGTACAGCGAAGGTCCGGCTTTGGCGATGTTATGGGCACGCAGCGGCGCCAGGATGGCCGCGCGCTGTTCTTCGGTGGGGTCCTGTGACAGCTCGATCCGCAACGTCATGTTGTCTTCCTTGTAGTAATGAATCGGCAGCCTATCGCGCCACCGTCGGTTGAAGCAATCGCTTGGAACCGTTGCTCCTGCGCCGCGGTCTAGCCCTTCAGGGCGTCCATCCGGAACGCGTTTGCCTGGGAGATTCCATGAACATTTTCGAAGCCCTGCGTGAAAGCCACGATCGTCAGCGGACCTATGCGAAATCGTTGATCAAGACCAGCGGTGACACCCCGGAAAGGGTCGAGGCCTACAAGCAGTTGAAGGCTGAGCTGCAAGCCCATGAAACGGCTGAAGAGCGCCATTTCTATATTCCGCTGATGGAGTACGACAACGGTATCGACCTCAGTCGGCATGCCATCGCCGAGCACCATGAAATGGACGAAATGATGGAAGAGCTCGACGAGACCGAGATGTCCAGCCCGGCCTGGTTGGCCACGGCGAAAAAGCTTTCGGAGAAGGTCCATCACCACTTGCAGGAAGAAGAGCAGAAATTCTTCCAGATGGCCGGCAAATTGCTCGACGACAAGCAAAAGGTACAGCTCGCCGGGCAGTATCAAAAGGAGTTCGAGGCACAGCTTCCCTGAACCGGTAAATGCGGGTTTTTGTAATAACGCGGTGTAGTCCTTTTGCCCTTCGTTGGGTGAGCGTCGTCGTAATGCACTGTGTTTATATACAGTGTTTTCGGCGTTTTTCGAGTTTCGCCAAGGCAGACTGCGACAAAACCGCCGATGGACAAAAAATCCCCCTCCGTTAGCTTGAAGGCCTCTCCTCGGACAGGAGAGTTCTTAAATCAACGGAGTGAAAAACATGAACCAACCACAAGCTCAAACCCAACTGCGACACGGTCGCGTCATCTCCCCTGCAAGCCGCGGTGCGGTGGCCATCGAGCAAGGATTGCTCGGTGGCTGGCAGGTCAACGAAATGGAAGGTGGCAAGAACTTTCCGGCGCTGGCAGCCGGCCCGTTCCCCGCGCCGTTCGAAAGCGACAATCCGAGCGTCGTGCCGCCGGCTGACGGCTATATTCTCAGCGGCGGCAAAAACGACGCACGTGACTGCGTGAACTTCACCGCAGAAGAAATGAGCAAGAAGCTCGGGCGTCCGTTCTCCTGGCCGCTGCTCAATGTCACGCCTGGCCAGACCCTTGAGGTCAAGTGGGAGTACACCGCCCCGCACACCACCCGCGGTTACCGCTGGCTGATCACCAAGGATGGCTGGGACCCGAAACAACGCATCACCCGAGCGCAACTGGAGGCTCAACCGTTCGCCGAGGATTTCTATCTGCAAGTGCCGTACTACAGTCATGCGGCGGAATTGAAAGCCAAGGTCAATCACGCGGTGAAACTGCCGGACAACAAGCACGGGCATCACGTCATCGTCCTGATGTGGATCGTCGCCAACACCGGCAACGCCTTCTATCAGGCCTTCGATATGGACTTCAAATAAGCCCGCAACGTCAAACTCACACGTTCTGAAGGATTAGAACATGTCAAACATCGACTTTACCCTATTGAAAAGCCAGGCCAGCGACGCCGCGTCGCTGATGCCGAGCCTTGCCGGCAAGAAGATCCTCATGGGCTTCTGGCACAACTGGCCGGCCGGCCCGAGCGATGGTTACCAGCGCGGCCAGTTCGCCAACATCACCCTGGAAAACGTGCCCAAGGAATACAACGTGGTTGCGGTGGCCTTCATGACGGGCAGCGGGATTCCGACCTTCAAGCCGTTCAACGTCTCCGATGCCGAGTTTCGCCGTCAGGTCGGCGTGCTCAACAGTCAGGGACGGGCCGTGCTGATTTCACTGGGCGGTGCCGATGCGCACATCGAATTGCGCGCCGGTCAGGAGCAACCGCTGGCCAATGAAATCATCCGTCTGGTGGAAACCTACGGTTTTGATGGCCTGGACATCGATCTTGAGCAGAGCGCGATTGATTTCGCTGCCAACAAGACCGTCCTGCCGGCCGCGCTGAAACTGGTCAAGGATCACTACGCCGGCCAGGGCAAGCATTTCATCATCAGCATGGCGCCGGAGTTCCCGTACCTGACCACCTCCGGCAAATACGTCGGTTATCTGCAGGCGCTGGAAGGCTATTACGACTTCATCGCTCCGCAGTTCTACAACCAGGGTGGCGACGGGGTCTGGGTGCCGGAGGCCAATAACGGCAACGGGGCGTGGATCGCTCAGAACAACGACGCGATGAAAGAGGACTTCCTCTATTACCTGACCGAGAGCCTGGTCACCGGCACTCGCGGTTTTACGAAGATCCCGGCGGACAAGTTCGTCATCGGCCTGCCGTCCAACGTCGATGCTGCTGCCACCGGTTACGTGATCGACAAAACCGTGGTCGGCAACGCGATGAAACGCCTGGCGGTCAAAGGGCATCCGATCAAGGGCCTGATGACCTGGTCGGTGAACTGGGACAACGGCACCAGCAAGGATCGCGTGCCGTACAACTGGGAATTCAGTCGGCGTTATGGACCACTGATTCACGGGGCGCCGTCTGCGGCGCAGGGCACTGATGCCGCAACGGTGAACGTCGCTCATCAGTAGTCAGTGAAGGAAAAGCCCGGTAGCGCTGCCGGGCTTTTTTCGTCGGCGGTTCGCATTATTTCACCTACCATGGCCATCTTCCGATGACAAAAAAGGATCAGGCGTCATGTCCAACACAGCCGAGCGGGTCAACATCGTCGATACCCAGGTGTTGTCCCACGACTGGTATCTGCTCAAGAAAATCACCTTCGACTATCACCGTAACAACGGTGACTGGCAGCGTCAGACGCGCGAGGTCTACGACCGTGGCAATGGTGCGGCAATTCTGCTGTTCAACCGCGAGCAACGCACCGTGGTGCTGACCCGGCAGTTCCGCCTGCCGGTATTCGTCAACGGTCACGACGGATTGCTGATCGAAGTGGCGGCGGGATTGCTTGAGGGCGCGGCGCCGGAGCAGCGCATCCGCGACGAGGCGGAGGAGGAAACCGGTTATCGCGTGCATGACGTGAAGAAGGTGTTCGAGGCCTACATGAGCCCCGGCTCGGTGACTGAGAAACTGCACTTTTTCATCGCCGAGTACGATGCCTCGTCAAAGGTCAGTGAAGGGGGCGGTCTGGAAGAGGAAACAGAAGAACTTGAAGTGCTGGAGTGGCGTTTCGACGACGCGCTGGCGGCGTTCCAGCGGGGTGAAATCTGCGATGCCAAGACCATCATGCTGCTGCAGTACGCGGCGATGAATAACCTGTTCGGCGGTTAAAACAGATCGCCGGTTTTACCGATGTCCGACCACTGGCCACCCTCCAGAGTCAGCAAGCGCTCCTTGGCTTCCAGGCCTCCGGCAAACCCGGTCAGTTTTCCTGAGGCGCCGATGACTCGATGGCACGGTGCAATGATCGAGATCGGATTGCGCCCGTTCGCCGCGCCAACGGCACGCACCGCGCTCGGGTGGCCGATCTGTTCGGCGATCTGGCTGTAGGTCCGGGTTTCGCCAAACGGAATGGTCAGCAACGCGGCCCAGACCTTTTTCTGGAATTCGGTGCCGGCAAAGTCCAGCTCCAGATCGAACGCGTTTCGCGTTCCTGCAAAATATTCTTCCAGCTGTCGCGCGGCTTTCATCAATACCGGGTTGTCCGGTGCCTCGCTCATTGGCCCGAGGCGCACCCGGTTCGGTTTGTCGTTTTCCCAGAGGATGGCGGCCAGACGTGAGCCGTTCGCGACCAGCTTCAACTCGCCGACGGGCGAGGGCAGGGTGATGAACGTGTAGGTCATGGGTAGAACTCCGGGACGGGGGTGAAAACTGCGCCCAGCATACTGCCGGATCGGGGAGGCGCAAACCGCAATCACGACCATACTGGCTGATGCTCTTGAAGCGCTTTCCTACCTTATAAAAAGAAGAGACCGACTCATGAAGTACGAACCTTTTGCCAAATCGCTGATGGCGACCTCATTGGCGCTCAGTTGCCTGATGGCTCACGCCGCCTCGGTTGCTCCGGTCGCCGCCGAAAACGGCATGGTGGTCACCGCCCAGCACCTGGCCACTCACGTGGGCGTCGACGTATTGAAAAGTGGCGGCAACGCGGTGGATGCGGCGGTCGCCGTGGGTTATGCACTGGCGGTGGTTTACCCGGCGGCGGGCAACCTCGGTGGTGGTGGTTTCATGACCATTCAACTGGCGGACGGACGCAAGACCTTCCTCGATTTCCGCGAAAAAGCCCCGCTGGCCGCGACGGCCAACATGTATCTCGACAAGGACGGCAACGTCATTCCGGACCTGAGTACCCGTGGCCACCTCGCGGTGGGCGTTCCGGGCACCGTGTCCGGCATGGAGCTGGCGCTGAGCAAGTACGGCACCAAACCGCGCAAGGAAATGATTGCCCCGGCCATCAAACTGGCCGAAGACGGTTTTGCGCTGGAGCAGGGCGACGTTGAGCTGCTGGAATACGCCACCGACGTGTTCAAGAAGGACATCAAGGATTCCGGTGCGATCTTTTTGAGCAACGGCGAGCCGATGCAGGTCGGGCAGAAACTGGTGCAGAAGGATCTGGGTAAAACCTTGCGCACCATTTCCGAAAAAGGCGCCGACGGCTTCTACAAAGGCTGGGTGGCCGATGCTATCGTCACGTCCAGTCAGGCCAACAAGGGCATCATCACCCAGGCCGACCTCGACAAGTACAAGACCCGCGAATTGGCCCCGGTGGAGTGCGACTATCGCGGTTATCACGTGGTATCGGCACCGCCGCCAAGCTCCGGCGGCGTCGTGATCTGCCAGATCATGAACATTCTCGAAGGCTATCCGATGAAGGATCTGGGCTTCCATTCGGCCCAGGGCATGCATTACCAGATCGAGGCGATGCGCCACGCATACGTGGATCGCAACAGTTATCTGGGCGACCCGGATTTCGTGAAAAACCCGATCGAACACCTGCTGGACAAGAACTACGCGACCAAACTGCGTGACGCGATCCAGCCGCAGAAGGCCGGCGTGTCGGCGGAACTCAAGCCCGGCGTCGCGCCCCATGAAGGCAGCAACACCACGCACTACTCGATCGTCGACAAATGGGGCAACGCGGTCTCGGTCACCTACACCCTCAACGACTGGTTCGGCGCCGGCGTGATGGCGAGCAAGACCGGAGTGATCCTCAACGATGAAATGGACGACTTCACCTCCAAGGTCGGCGTGCCGAACATGTACGGCCTGGTGCAGGGCGAGGCCAACGCCATTGCTCCGGGCAAGGCGCCGCTGTCCTCGATGAGCCCGACAATTGTCACCAAGGACGGCAAAGTGGTGATGGTGGTCGGTACGCCGGGCGGCAGTCGCATCATTACCGCGACGTTGCTGACCATGCTCAACGTCATCGACTACGGTATGGGACTTCAGGAAGCGGTCGACGCGCCGCGTTTCCACCAGCAGTGGATGCCGGAGGAAACCAACCTCGAAGACTTCGCCGCCAGCCCCGACACGAAGAAGATTCTCGAGAGCTGGGGCCACAAGTTCGCGGGCCCGCAAGACGCCAACCACATCGCCGCGATTCTGGTCGGCGCACCATCGCTGGGTGGCAAACCGGTCGGCAAGAACCGCTTTTACGGTGCCAACGACCCACGGCGCAACACCGGGTTGTCATTGGGTTACTGAGCGGAGTAAAAAGGGGGCGGGCACACGTCCGCCCCTGTCTCAAGGACCGATCAAGGAAGGCTCACCATGACCACCGCATTGCTGATCATCGATGTCCAGCGCGCCCTGTGCACAGGCGAATACGAGTGCCACGACATCAAACGGGTGATCGATACCATCAACGGCCTCAGCGCCCGCGCGCGTCAATCAGGTGTGCCAGTGGTGCTGATTCAGCACAACGAAAAGGACAGCCCGTTCGCTCACGGTGCCGAAGGCTGGCAATTGGCTGAAGGCCTGAACACCGCGCCCGGCGATCTGCGCGTCGACAAGACCGCCAACGACTCGTTCTACCAGACCAACCTGCAGAAACTGATTCCCCGGGAAGACTTCGACCGCCTGGTGATCTGCGGCATGCAAACCGATTACTGCGTCAACGCCACCGTGCGTCAGGCCCACCAGCTGGGCTACGACGTGGAGCTGGCGGCCGACGCCCACACGACGGTCGACAACGGCAACATGAGCGCCGAAGACATCATCGCCGAACACAACAAGGACTGGGCGCAACTGACCGGTTCTGTAGCGCGGATCGATGTGAAGCCGGCGGCTGAAATCAGATTCTGAGTCGTTCTTGCACAAGAGCCCGGTTGTCCGCCAGCAACCGGTGAAAAATCAGAGCATCAATAGCCCAGGCCCGGCATACTGCCGCCGCCTCAGGAATGGAATCTGTCGATGCTCGCTTTCAATCTCCGTCACGCCTTGCTGCTGACGTCTCTCGTATTTGCTACCACCTCCCACGCTGCCAGTTTTGACTGTGCTGGAGCTTCCAGTCCGGTTGAAAAAGCCGTTTGTGCGGATCCGTATACCTCGAGTCTCGATGAAAAACTCGGGGCGCTCTGGCGGACAGCGTTGGCGCAGGTGGCTGACCCGCAAGCGCTCAAGGCTGATCAAAGAGCATGGTTGAAGAACCGCAGCCTTTGTGGCGCTGAACCGGCGTGCTTGCATCGTGAATATCTGATGCGCCTGACTGAGCTGAAATATGCGACCAGAACGTTCTCATGGGATGCCACATGGCAGTTGATTCCTCACGGGGTGAACTCGGCATCCGAAGTGATCATCAAGCGTCAAGACTCCACACACATCCGCTTTGGGATTTCAGCACAGGAGGGCGCCAACTCTGGTGAATTGGAAGGTATTGCTGTGTTGAACGGTGGTGAAGCCCGTTTCGAAGAAGGTAGTTGCACGCTTGTTTTTCGAGCGATCAATGGTGTACTGGACGTCACACAGAATGGCGATGACGTTGATTGCGGTGCCGGTATGGGTGTCTTTTATTCAGGTCGTTATGTGGCGTCTGAAAAACCACTATCGATGAATTACAACCTGTTGAGCCTTGGACTTGCTCGTACGCAGCAAGAGGATCAGGCGATGCATAAACTGCTCAAGGGTGATTATCAGAAACTGGTGGACCGTACGAGTACGATGACCGTCGGCGACCCGGCGGTTGATGTGCCTGATGCAGAGGTCATCGAGATGTGGGTACGTGGGCTGGGCAATATGAACGCGGCCATTCTGATGCGTGCGGCCAGTAACCGTTTCTGGGTGCTGATGTTGGTGCCTGAAAAAGAGGGCCATACGCGAGCCCGTTACTACACCAATGTACCGGAATGGAAAAAGCGCCTGCCTGCTCAGTTCCAGGCATGGTACGAGCGGATGGAAGGCGACCGCACGCTTCCGCTGGATTTCATGCCCTGACGCTTCAGGTCGCAAACAGCACGTCACGGATTTCCCCCTTCCGTGGAGCCACGACCCCCTCCAGCACCAGCCGCGTAATCGTCTCCGCCGCCACCGCATAATCCTCATCCTGCGGCACCTCCCGCCCGGTGATGCGCCCCATTTGCCAGCCGATGTTGGTGTAGGTGCGCGTCGCCGACCAGATGAACAGCATCAAATGCTCTGGATCGACCGGCGCCAGCAGCCCGCGGTCGATCCAGCTGCGCAGGCACTCGACATTACGCCGGGCTTCGCAATGCAGCAGGTCGCGGCATTCGTCGGGCAACTGACGGCCGCCGAGCAGCAACTCACCACTGAAAACCTTGGCGATCGCCGGATGCTCACGGGCGATGCGGATGCGCGCGGCAATGTAGGCGCGCATGCCGATCAGCGGGTCATCGCTTTCGCGCAGCACCGCCGAAGCTTCCAGCAACGGTTCGACAAAGCCGAGCAGCACTCTGCCGTAGAGGTTTTCCTTGCTCTGGAAGTAGTAATAAAGATTGGCCTTGGGCACACCGGCGCGGGCGGCGATGTCGCGGGTCTGGGTCGCGTCGAAGCCGTTGGCGGCGAATTCTTCACTGGCGGCGGCCAGGATCAGTTGCTGGTTGCGTTCGCGGATGCTGCTCATGGACGGCATGGAGGTCTGGCCATTTCGGGTTCGTAATATACAAAACTATATAGCGAGTAAGCCAGCGAACTCGCTCCTCAGCGCTATGCTGGTTTCAATTTCGGTAACCTCAGGAAAATCACAATGACCCTTCAGGCCCTGCGCGCCACGACGACTCGCCTCGACGCGGCGGCGAAGCTGTTCGACGCCTATCGCGGCTTTTATGGCCAGCCGTCGAACCTCGAGCAATCGCGAGCCTTTATTGCCGAGCGGATGGCCGGCAATGAATCGGCGATTTTTCTGGTTGAGGATGAAAGCGGTGAGGCGCTCGGATTCGTCCAGCTGTATCCGACGTTTTCCTCGATTGATGCCCATCGCACGTGGTTGCTCAGCGATCTGTTCACCACGCCGGCCGCCCGAGGTCGTGGAGTCGGACGATTGCTGATGAATACCGCCCGCGACTTCGCCGTCGAAACCGGCGCCAAGGGACTGGTGCTGGAAACCGCCACCGACAATGTCACCGCCCAGGGATTGTACGAATCACTCGGTTGGATACGTGACACTGGCTATTACACCTACCTGCTGGACTTGCGGCAGGGCTGATCCGGTCAGCCGACCTGAGCCAGCAATCGCTCGATCTGCGCCAGCTCCCAGGTGCTGAGCAGGCTGACCGGGTCGGTGCCGAAACGCTGAGTCGTGTCGAGTCGCCACACCCGATCTTCCGGGCTCCGACATTGCAGACAGTGGTGCAGGCGCTGACCGTCAAAGTCGAGCAACAGCCGCCAGCCGTCGATCTCGACCGAGATCTGTCCAGGCCGGTATTCCTGCGCAATACGCTGTAACGCGTAAACCTCCAACGCCGCATCGCGCAAGCGCTGGCAGACTTCGCGAGTGGATAGCGGTGACATGTTCAAACCCGTTGCTCGATGAAGCGTGCAAGCATAGAGCGCCAACCCGTTCCTGTCAGCGATCACTGGCCCACGCCGGTGCATTTGCGTAACATCCGCAACCCTCTTTTTCCGCGGCGCTCTTTTGCGCCAATGCATGCGGCCGCGCCCGTCGGCCGCTCTGTCAGGTAAGCCATGAAACCGATTCGTCTGCGCGCCGATGTCCTGGCCGGACTCACCACCTCGTTTGCCCTGTTGCCCGAATGCATTGCGTTTGCGCTGGTGGCCCACCTCAACCCGCTGATGGGCCTGTACGGCGCCTTCATCATTTGCACGCTGACCGCGCTGTTCGGTGGCCGGCCGGGCATGGTCTCCGGGGCGGCGGGTTCGATGGCGGTGGTGATCGTCGCGCTGGTGGTGCAGCACGGCGTGCAATATCTGTTGGCGACGGTGTTGCTCGGCGGCTTGATCATGATGGCGTTCGGGCTGTTGCGACTGGGCAAACTGGTGCGCATGGTGCCGCACCCGGTGATGCTCGGGTTCGTCAACGGCCTGGCGATCATCATTGCGCTGGCGCAACTGGAGCATTTCAAGAGCGGCGAGCAGTGGCTCAGCGGCACGCCGTTGTACCTGATGACCGGGCTGGTGCTGCTGACCATGGCCATCGTCTACATCCTGCCGCGCCTGACCCGCGCGGTGCCGCCGGCACTGGTGGCGATCCTCGGCGTCGGTTTGCTGGTTTACCTGTTCGGCCTGCCAACCCGCACCCTCGGCGACATGGCGCACATCGCCGGCGGTCTGCCGAAGTTTGCGCTACCGGACATCCCTTGGAATCTCGACACCCTGCGCATCATCGCCCCCTACGCGATTCTGATGGCGCTGGTCGGCCTGCTGGAAACCCTGCTGACCCTCAACCTTACCGACGAAATCACCGAAACCCGTGGCTACCCGGACCGTGAATGCGTGGCGCTGGGCGCGGCAAACGTGGTCTCCGGTGCATTCGGCGGCATGGGCGGTTGCGCGATGATCGGCCAGACCGTGATCAATCTGAGTTCCGGCGGGCGAGGACGGTTGTCCGGCGTGGTGGCGGGTGTGTTGATCCTGCTGTTCATTCTGTTTCTGTCGCCGCTGATCGAGCGCATTCCGCTGGCGGCGCTGGTGGGGGTGATGTTCGTGGTGTCGCAACAGACGTTTGCCTGGGCTTCGTTGCGGGTGCTGAACAAAGTGCCGCTCAACGATGTGCTGGTGATCATCGCGGTAACGACCATCACGGTGTTTACCGATCTGGCCACGGCCGTGCTGTGCGGGATCATCATCGCCGCGCTGAATTTTGCCTGGCAGCAGGCGCGCGAGCTCTACGCCGATGAGCATCTGGAAGCGGACGGCAGCAAACTCTATCGCCTGCACGGCACGCTGTTTTTTGCCTCGACCACGCCGTTCCTCAATCAATTCGACCCGTCCAGCGATCCGCAACGGGTGACGCTGGATTGCCGGCACCTGAGCTTTGTCGATTACTCGGCCATCGCCGCGCTGAAAACCCTGCGCGAACGCTACGCCAAGGCGGGCAAGCAGTTGCAGGTGTTTCACCTGTCCGAACGCTGCAAGAAATTGCTGAAACGCGCCGGGGTCGATCACGACTGACGCGTCCGACGCAGTACAAAATTCAATGTGGGAGCGAGCTTGCTCGCGATGGCGGAGTATCAATCGACAAAGATGCTGACTGATCCACTGCCATCGCGAGCAAGCTCGCTCCCACAGTTTTTTGCATTACGCTGGATTTTCGATGGCGGGGAAATCGATGTCGGTCAGTGCCGCGTTGTTCAGGTAGTTGGTGAGGGTTTGCGCGGCGACGATGGCGATCACTTCGATGATTTTCTTGTCGTCGATGCCGGCGGCGCGGGCGGCGGCAATCTGCTCATCGCTCAGATGACCACGGGTTTCGGTCAGTTGATGGGCCAGGGTGGCGAAAGCATTCAGCCGACCGTGACGCGCTTCGACGATTTCTTCTGCTGCCAGCCCGGCCTTGCTGGCGAACAGAGTGTGCGCCGCCAGGCAATAGTCGCAACCGTTGACTTGCGAGGTGGCCAGGTACACCGCTTCTTTTTCCTTGGCACTCAGGGATGTCTTGCCCAGGGTTGCCGAGATTTGCACGTAGGCATCCAGCGCGACAGGTGCGACGGCCAGGGTCTTGAACAGGTTCGGCAGGAAGCCGATTTTTTTCTGCACGCCTTCAAGCACTGGGCGAGTGGCGTCGGTGGCGGTTTCGAGGCTGAGAGGGGCAATGCGGCTCATGGTGATTCTCCGAAAGTCCGGTGCGAAGTGCGCCGGGGATGGAGTGAATGCTACGGAGCGCGGCTGGTGCTTTGGGTGCAAATCGTCGAGGATATGCGACAGATCGTCCAAACCTGCCCTTGCGAGAATCAGCCATGGATCGCCTTTCCACGTTGCTCAGCCATTTCGGTGTCAATGCCGGTACCTTTCACAGTGGCACGTTTTGTGGGGTGAGCGCCTACGGCGGCGATCAGGTGTGCGGGCATGTGCATTTGCTCCAGGCGGGAGAGCTGTTGCTCAAACCGGGAAACGATCCTGAACTCTTGCTCAATGAACCGACCCTGATCTTTTTCCCTCGCCCCATGGCCCATCGCTTGTTTGCCAACGAAGCCATGGGCACGCAACTGGTGTGCGCTTCGCTGACGTTTGACGGCGGCTCGGGCAATGCCCTGGCGGCGGCACTGCCGGATTACCTGGTGCTGAAACTCGCCGATCTGCCGGAAATGGCCAACACCTTGGAGTGGCTGTTCAAGGAAGCCTTCGACGGCCATTGCGGGCGAGAAGCGGTGATGGACCGGTTGTTCGAATTGCTGGTGATTCTGCTGCTGCGCCACCTCATCAGCAGTCGCAACCAGCAGCCCGGCATGATGGCGGGGCTGGCCGATCCGAAGATTTCCCGAGCCTTGAACCTGATGCACGAGCAGCCGGCCAAGGCCTGGAGCGTCGCCGAACTGGCAAGCGCGGCCAATCTATCCCGCGCCGGTTTTGCCGAACATTTCCGGCGGGTGGTGGGGCAGACGCCGGTGGATTATCTGGTGAACTGGCGGATCAGCCTCGCGCAGAAACGCCTGCGCGAGGGACGGCCGATCGCCCTGATCGCCGAAGAGGTCGGCTATGAAAGTCCCTCGGCGCTGGCCCGGGCGTTCCGGCGCAAGACTGGGCTCAGCCCGCGTGAATGGAAGGCCGGTGCGAGCTGAAGACTATCTGGCAAATTTCTTTGCCCCGGCCACGCACAGGATCACCCCCAGCGTGACGACCAGCATGCCCATGCTGACATGCTCGTGCAGCAACGTCGCGGCCAGTGCCAGACCGAAGAATGGCTGCAACAACTGCAACTGTCCGACCGCCGCAATCCCGCCCTGAGCCAGCCCGCGATACCAGAACACGAAACCGATCAGCATGCTGAACAGCGAAACGTAAGCCAGGCACACCCACGCCGACAGGCTGATACCACTGAACGAGGCGGGCGCCAGCCAGACACTCAGCACGGCCATCACCGGCAACGACAGCACCAGCGCCCAGCAAATCACCTGCCAGCCGCCGAGGGTGCGCGATAGTTTGGCGCCTTCGGCGTAACCGAGGCCGCAGGCGAGAATCGCCGCCAGCATCAGCAGATCCCCGGTGGGCGAAGCGGTCAGGCCTTGCGAAATCGCGAAGCCGACCACCAGCGAACTGCCCAGCACCGAAAAAATCCAGAACACCGGACGCGGCCGTTCGCCGCCACGCAGCACGCCGAAAATCGCCGTCGCCAGTGGCAGCAATCCTACGAATACAATCGAATGCGCCGACGTCACGTATTGCAGCGCCAGGGCCGTCAACATCGGGAAACCCACGACCACGCCCAGCGCCACAATCAACAACGACAACCACTGATCCCGCGCCGGACGTCGCTCGCGAAACAGCCACAACAGGCACAGCGCCAGGGCGCCGGCGATGGTCGCGCGGATGACGGTGAGGAACACCGGATCGAACTCCAGCACCGCCAGCCGCGTGGCGGGCAACGAGCCGCTGAAGATCACGACGCCGATGAAGCCATTGATCCAGCCGCTGGTTTTTTCCAGAGCCGGGGTGCCGAGGTAAGAGGTTCGTTCCATGGGTGTGGCGCTCGGAGGTGGGTTGCGTCGAATCGATCCTAGGGCTGAGAATCAAGACAATCAAAAAATTGTCATGGATACAGCCCTACATGCCGCGCTCCCGCTACAAGACCCTGGTCGACACCTTTGCGGCTGACATCCGCGCCGGCCGCCTGTTGCCCGGGACGCGTTTGCCGACTCACCGGCAATTGGCAGCCAGCGAAGGGCTGGCGCTGGTCACAGCCTCGCGGGTGTACGCCGAGCTTGAAGGGATGGGGCTGGTCAGCGGCGAAGCCGGGCGCGGCACGTTTGTGCGGGAAACGTCGTTGTTGCCGGGGCAGGGCATCGACCAGAAAGACGTCGCGGTGGGCATGATCGATCTGAACTTCAACTACCCGTCATTGCCGGGGCAGGCCGAGTTGCTGCGCACCGCGTTGCGACAGCTGGCGCTGTCCGGCGACCTCGAAGCGCTGCTGCGCTATCAGCCCCACGCCGGTCGTCAGCATGAAAGGGCCTCGGTGGCGCGGCACCTGCAAACCCGGGGCTTGAGTGTCGAGGCCGAGCAGGTGCTGATCGTCAACGGCGCGCAGCAAGGGCTGGCAGTCACGTTGATGGCGCTGTTCAAGCCCGGTGATGTGATCGCCGCCGACGCCTTGACCTATTCCGGATTCAAAGTGCTGGCCGAAGCGCTGCACCTGGAAGTGGTGGCGATTCCCGTGAATGAGCAGGGCCCCGATTTGACGGCCCTCGACAAACTCTGCCGCCAACGATCGGTGCGTGCGGTGTACAGCATGCCGACCCTGCACAATCCACTGGGCTGGGTGATGCCTTTGGAACAACGTGAGGGTTTGATCGCGATTGCCCGCCGACATGATCTGACGATCATCGAAGATGCGGCCTACGCCTTTCTGGTCGATAGCCCACCACCGCCGTTGGCCGATCTGGCGCCGGAGCGCACGGTCTACGTGTCGGGCCTGTCAAAAAACATCGCCACCGGCTTGCGTGTCGGCTTCATCGCCGCGCCGGTCGAACGGGTGGCAGCACTGGAGCGGATCATCCGCGCCACCACTTGGAACACCCCCGGGGTAATGACCGCCATCGCCTGCGGCTGGCTTGACGACGGTACCGTCACCCTGCTCGAAGCACAAAAGCGTAGTGACGCCCAGGCCCGGCAAGCTCTGGCCGCGCAGGTTCTCGAAGGCCTGCCGACTGTCGGCCATCCCTCTTCGTATTTCCTCTGGCTGCCGCTGCCGGAAGATGTTCGGGCCGACCATATCGTGGTCGAGTTGATGCACGAACAGGTTTCCGTCACCACCGCAGAACCCTTCACCGTGTCTGCTCATGTGCCCCACGCAATTCGCCTGGCGTTGGGATCGGTGGACATGCTTGCCCTGCGTCAAGCCTTGCTCAAAGTCCGCCACGTCGTGGGTGCCTACCTGTAGCGCAAGTGACCGCGCAGGATTACCCTTGGCGCCGCCGAAGACCTGGAAATCCCTGATGAAAAACGCTGCACTGACTTTCGCCCTGATCCTCAACGCTGGCCTGCTCAGCACACCCGTTCTGGCTGCTGGTGACGCTGAGGCCGGCGCAAAAATCTTCCCGCGTCTGTGCGGCGGTTGTCATCAAGTCGGTGAATCTGCCCGCCCGGGATTCGGCCCCGAACTCAACGGCATCATCGGCCGTCCGGCGGGGACGTCGGCGAATTACGTGTATTCCGATGCGATGAAAAACTCAGGCCTGACCTGGGATCGTGAAACGCTGACGAAGTATCTGAAAGATCCGAAAGGCGTGGTGCCAGGCACGCGTATGATCTTCTGGGGGCTGAGTGACGAGGAGAAGATTGATAATTTGTTGGCGTATCTTCAGACCTTTTCTCAGCAATGAAGCGTCTGTGCGGGAGCTGCGCGATGCAGTTCCCGTTCACTGTGAAGAACTGCCGGCAGCGATTGCCCGGTTGAAGACCAACATCTGATTCAATTGCAGGTCAGCCGAGTCCGGCCACTTCGGTGAGTGACGTCTGGCAGGCTACGCGATTACGACCCGCGGCTTTCGCCTGATACAACTGTTGATCAGCACGTTTGAGCAGTGCTGTCGGAGCATTGTCGGCCGGGTCGGCAAGGCCGACACCGATGCTGACCGTCACCGGGCCGACTGCTGGAAAGGTCGCTGCGGCAATTGCTGATCGAATCTTTTCGGCGACGATATCGGGCGTATCGGGCTTGGCGATTTCCGGCAGCAGCACCGCAAATTCTTCACCTCCGTAACGGGCGACGAAATCCGTGCTCCGGATGCTGATCTGGATCAGCTGCGCCAATTGCTGCAGTACGTCGTCGCCGGCCGCATGGCCGTGAGTGTCGTTGATGCGCTTGAAGTGATCGGCATCAATCAGAAGCAATGCAAACGGCCGCCCGGTACGACGGAACAGCAGGCTGTATTCGGTGAGTTTTTCGTCGAAGCGGCGGCGGTTGTAGACACCGGTCAAGCCATCGTGGGTGGCCAGGTTCAGCAGCTCGGCGTTAGCCAGGGTCAGGGCCGCCGTGCGTTGGGCGACGGTGGCTTCGAGCGAAGCGTTGGTCTCTTGCAGCTCACGCTCCTTGGCAAGCAGCGACTGGGTCATGGCATCGATGGACTGGCCGAGCTGGGCAATTTCCCGCACGGGATGCCGGAGCGGAAAGTACGCACCAGGCTGGTTGTTCTGCACTTTTTGCGCTGAACGCGCGAGGTGCTCGATGGGTCGGCTCAGGTACAGCGCCAGGTAATACGCAACCAGTCCGAATGCCACGGCGGCGAAAACCCCCAGCAACAGCAATTTATAAAACAGCAGTCGCGCCGGTTGCAGCGCAGTGTCCAGTGGTTGACGCACGGCAATCGACCACGACAGCGCGGTGCCCGTAGGCGTCGGCACAGTCACCTCGCTGGTCAGGTACCCGTTGCCGACGACCCAGCCCGGGGACTTCTGATCCTTGGCCGGCATTTGTTGACCAACCAGCGCTTCCGGGTACAGCACCTTGCCGTCGTGATCGATGATCAGCGCTTCGATATCCGGCTCCGCCCCCTTGTGCGACATCGCTGCCGATTCGACGATGTGCGTGACCCAGCTCCAGTGCGCATGGGCGCCGAGCACACCGATCACCTGGCCATCGGCGTTGCGGATGGGCGCGGCGAAGTCGATGAAGCGCAATGGCTCGCCGTTGGGCAGACCCGGCAACAGTTTCGCCAACAAAACGGCTTCGTGTGGATCGCCGGTGTATTCCCCGCGCAGACCGGCCTGAAACCACGGGCGCTGTTGCACGACCTGACCGACCAGCAAACCGTTGACTGCCTGATGCACACGCCCCTGAGCATCGGTCACCCCCATCCACGCATACTCGGAGCGGGCCTCGGTGCGCAGCTGCATCGATTTGAGAATTGCCGGATTGTCCAGATCGCCGCGTTCCAGATGCGGCGCCCGGCTGAGCAGATAGACCTCCAGTTGCCGCTCGCGCAACTGCTCGCCCAGCAGCGTCGCCGCCGACCGCGCGGTACTGAGCAGCGCATTGCCGCTGGCGCGTTTCATTTGTTCAGTGGCGATATCACCGACGTAAAAGCCCACGCTCAATAGCGTCAGCAGAGACAAACCGGCAAACCAAAGGGTCAGGTGGCTGCGCAGACTGGCTTTGAGCATGGAGAAATGTCTGTTTTTATTGAAGTGGCGCCATGGTATGCGACATCGCGGACGGGCTGCCAGCAAGGCGTTTAATGAAAATCTGCCGAGACTGATATCAATGAGCCACTTCGTTCGATAAAGTGTGCGCCGCCCGAGAGACGGATCCCGGGCGTTTACCCATGGAGTCTCGCAGTGAAATACCTCAGCAAAGTAGTCGCCGCCGCACTGTTCGGTGTGGTTCTGGCAGGTTGCACCGGCACCCCGATGAGCACCAGACATTACGACAGCAGCCAATACACCGTGATTGGCCACAGCGAAGCCACCGCCACCGGCCTGATGCTGTTCGGCGTGATCCCGATCCGCCAGAACAGCCGTTTCGTCCGTGCACAGGATGCCGCGATCAAGGCCAAGGGCGGCGACGCCATGATCAATACTCAGATTCAGGAAAACTGGTTCTGGGCATGGGTCCTGAGCGGCTACACCACCAAGGTCTCCGGTGACGTGGTCAAGCTGAAAACCGTTCAATAAGCACCGGTTGGACGTGAAAAAGCCCGGCTGATCAGGCCGGGCTTTTCTTTGTGTTGCGGTAAAACAGCGGAGTTACGCTACGCGGCGTTCCAACAGACGATCCGAGCCACCTTCGGCAACGCGGCGTTCTTGCAGACGATCAGCGCCACCTTCGGCAACGCGGCGCTCTTGCAGGCGATCAGCGCCACCTTCAGCCACACGGCGTTCTTGCAGGCGATCAGCGCCACCTTCAGCAACGCGGCGTTCGATCAGACGATCAGCACCACCTTCAGCAACGCGGCGTTCGATCAGACGATCAGCACCACCTTCAGCAACGCGGCGTTCGATCAGACGATCAGCGCCACCTTCAGCAACGCGGCGTTCTTGCAGGCGATCAGCGCCACCTTCGGCAACGCGGCGTTCCAGCAGACGATCCGAACCACCCTCAGCCAAGCGACTTTCAATCAACCGATCCGAACCGCCTTCGGCGATCATGGTGTGGGCGGGTTTGGCTGCAAAAGCGTTGACTGCAAGAACCGAGAAAGCGATGCCGAGAAGGATTTGGCGTTTCATGATCGTGTGCTCCAGGGGTGTTGTTTGTTGGGTATGGAGCCGATGTTACGCCGCGGATTTTTTATGAGAACTTCATTGAGCTGATGGTGACTATCGACGCCAGCAATGAATGCCGGAACCCTTGTTCTAGGGCGCCAGCGGCCGAATGCACAGTTCTCCGGTGGCGCGGGTCAGGGCCAGATCATGCAGCGCATCGCGGGTCAGACCGGCGCGAGCCTTGGCCAGCCACGCCGGGCAGTTCGGGTCGTGGCGGTAGGGCGCGAAGTCGGCGTATTGCTGCAACAGTCGGGTTTGCAATTCATCCAGGCGCGGGCGAATCTGCCTGCCCAGATCCGGGCGCGGCGTGTCTGGCGCGGCACCGGCTGCCTGCCACTGTGCGAGCAAACCGTACTGCACCAGTTTGTTGGCCTCCATCTGTGCGGCGATCAACTGCGCGACGTCTTCCGGATCGAGCTTGCGTTCGGCGGCCAGCTTGCGGGCGTTGTCGATCACCTGCGCCTCACGGGGACTGTCCTGGATCGGTTTGCCGCTGTCCCATTTGGTCAGGGCGACGAGGTCGCCGATGTTCAGGCGTTCGTTCAATGTGTTCACCAATCCTTGCACCACCTCGGGCGAGGGGGCGGGAGCGGCGTGGGCAGTCGTCGCCAGAACAGTCAATAAGGTGCAGCTCAGAAGAAACGAGGAATGGCGCATGGGAGGGGTTCACTTCCTGTCGTGATGGGGAGGCTATGCACATTGGTCGAGGTGCAGATTACGAAGTTTTAATGCAAACCGGTACGACCTGAACGGCATTGCATACCTTAGACTCTGTCATCAGCTCCCACCCGAGACGGACCCTCAATGCAAACCCCCGCCCATTCGGCCCTCTGGAAAACCTACCTGCTGTTCCTGGCCCCGATGGTGCTGTCGAACTTCCTGCAATCGATGTCGGGCACGGTCAACAGCATTTACATCGGCCAGATGCTCGGCACGCAGGCGCTGGCGGCGGTGTCCGGCATGTTTCCGATCATCTTTTTCTTCATCGCGCTGGTCATCGGCCTGGGCGCCGGGGCAGGGGTGTTGATCGGTCAGGCGTGGGGCGCGCGTGAGTCGCACATGGTCAAGGCGATTGCCGGGGCGACTTTGCTGCTGGGGGTATTGATCGGGCTGGTGGCGGCGGTGCTGGGCAGTGTGTTTGCGCGTCAGGCCTTGCAGGGTTTGGGCACGCCGGCGGATGTGCTGGATGATGCGGTGGCCTATGCGCGGGTGATGATGTGGACCTTGCCGGTTGTGTTGGTGTACGTGCTGTTCACCCAGTTGTTGCGTGGGGTGAGCGATACGCTGTCGCCGATGCTGGCGCTGCTGCTGTCGACCGTTGTCGGGCTGGCGCTGACACCAGCGTTCATTCGCGGCTGGATCGGCTTGCCGCAACTGGGCATTCAGAGCGCGGCAATTGCGGGTCTGGTCGGTACGCTGACGTCGTTGGCGTGGCTGTCATGGCGCCTGATTCGCAAGGGCCATCCCCTGGCGCCGGATCGCGAGTTTTTCGCGGCGCTGCGACTGGACGGCGCGATTCTCGGCAAGGTATTGCGCATCGGCCTGCCGACCGGGGTGCAGATGATTGTGCTGTCGCTGTCGGAGCTGGTGATCCTGGCGCTGGTCAACCAGCATGGCTCGCAGGCGACAGCGGCCTATGGCGCGGTGACGCAGATCGTCAACTACGTGCAGTTCCCGGCGCTGTCGATTGCGATCACCGCGTCGATCCTCGGCGCCCAGGCGATCGGTGCCGGGCGGTTGGAGCGAATGGGCTCGATCCTGCGCACCGGGCTGTGGATCAACGTGTGCCTGACCGGTGGCTTGATCCTGTCGGGTTACCTGTTGTCGCACTGGTTGCTGGGGTTGTTCCTGACCGAAGATTCGACCCGGGCGATGGCCGAGCATCTGTTGCACATCATGTTGTGGAGCCTGTTGATCTTCGGTTTCCAGGCGATCATCGGCGGCATCATGCGCGCCAGCGGCACGGTACTGGTGCCGGTGGGCGTGGCGATCATCTGCGTGCTCGGTGTGCAGTTGCCGGCGGCCTACTGGCTGGACGGGCAGTTTGGTCTGCAGGGTGTGTGGATGGCGTTTCCGATCGCGTATCTGGGGATGCTGGTGTTGCAGACGCTGTATTACACACGGGTCTGGAAGCATCAGAAGATCGAGCGGCTGGTGTGACGAAGCGTTTAGGGTCGCCATTGGCGGGGCTGGCGCAAGTGACGGATGTTTGCTTAAGTCATTCGAGGCCCATCGGGCACCGGAGCATTGCATGTCGATTCGATTGTTGTTGGCGGCCGCGTCTTGCCTGACCTTCATCCCTGCTGCGGGTGCGGTGGAGTACACCCGGGTCAACACCACCGCCAGCCAGATCAGTTTCACTTACAGCCAGATGGGCTCGCAGATGTACGGCACCTTCGGCAAGTTTGACGCGACGCTGGATTTCGACACCAACAACCTCGCCAGTGCCCGCACCACGCTGCACATCGACCTCACCAGCATCGACGCCGGCAGTGAAGACGCCAACACCGAGTTGGTGAAACCGGCGTGGTTCGACACCGGGCAGTATCCGGTGGCGGTGTTCCAGTCGACCCGCTTCAGCCCGGCCGGCGCCAACCGTTATCTGGTCGACGGTCACCTGACCCTCAAAGGCATCACCCGTGCGGTGCAGGTGCCGGTGCAACTTAAACCCGACAGCAGCATCGGCATCTTTGACGGCGAACTGGTGCTCAAGCGCGACGAGTTCGGCCTCGGCGCGGGGGAGTGGGCGGACACCGTGGTATCGAAGGATATCGACATCAAGTTCAAGGTCGTTGCCCCCGCGCAGTGACTGGCCTCAGTACGCTCGCCAATGCCCTGGCATCCAGCGCCATTGGTTGCCGGCCCAGCGGTAATGCCCGGCAACCCAGTGATAACCCTGCGCAGGCATGACCGGAACCACTTCGACGATCGGTGGTGGCCGATGCGGGCGAACCGGTTCGACGACACAGCCCGACAGGGTGATCGCCACCAGCGCGGCAGCGAGCAAGCATTTCATGGTTTTCGCGCAACGCAGAACGTTCATGGCAACTCCTCAAGGCCTGCGTCGGAAAATGAACGCAGCTGAAAAATTGGACGCCAAATCGGCGAAAGATCCGTTCTCGGGCAGATGAAATTTTTGTCAGGCTTGCACAGGGTATGATGTCGCGGTTCGCCGGTCGCTCAACCCGCCCGGCAACTTGTGTTTTACCGTTGGAGTCCGCCCGCCATGCCCCGCATCACCCATTACAAGTCCCCTTGCCCCGAAGGCGTCAACAGTCAGATCCTGCAAATGGTGGTCGACTATCTCACCGACATCAGTGCCGTCGGGCTGGGCCCGAGCAATCTGCTGTACAACGTCTATCAGTACGCGGTGGGCTACGAGGTGCATCTGTATCTGGAGGCGTTGAACGGCGAGAAGGGCACCGAGGTGGAACTGCTGGTCGCCACCGACGACGATGATCCGGAGCAGGTGGTCGGCTTCCTGTTGTACCTGCCGGTGCAGGGCGATTGGGAGGCTTGCAACGTGGCCTACCTGGCGGTGCGCGAGGGGCATCGGCGTCAGGGCGTGGCCCGTTCGTTGATCGCGGACATGGTGGCGCGTTACCCCCATGCCGAGCTGACCTGCAGCGTCGGCAAGGTGCCGTATTTCGAGGCGCTGGGCTTTGAAGTGCTGGGCCAGCTCGAAACGCAGGTGCTGATGAGTACCCGGCATTACCGCAGCAACGGGCTGCGCGGTTTTATCGACACGACGCCGATCTACCGTTCACTGGAAGTGCAGCAGATCCACACCTACTTGCTGCAAAAACACGGCAAGCGGGCAATGCTCGATGCCGAGAAACAGCGCGACCGGCATCTGGATCAGGTCACCCGCCGCACTGAAGAATTTGTCCGCCAGCGCCTGACCGTTCACTGATTCTTTCTCTCTGAAACGACAAAAGCCCTTGTTGCGATCTGCGCAACAAGGGCTTTTTTGTGCCGGTGATTTCAGGACAGTTTCACGTTCATGGTGATCCGCGCTGTAAACACTTTCTTGCCTTCGGCGTCGTGGACATCCACCGGCACGATCTTGTCGCCTTCGGTCTGCCAGTCCAGCCCTTCACCATTGGCCACGGCGGTCACGTCGGTCTTGGCCTTGGCCAGGTATTCGACAGTCATGCCCTTGGGAATCCAGCGCGCGCCGGCGGGAATCGACACGTCGGTCATCATCCCGGCTGCCAGTTCGGCGGCATTGCACAAGGCGATGGCATGCACGGTGCCGAGGTGGTTGGTGATCTCGCGGCGAAACGGCACTTGCACCTGCGCGGAACCTGCCCGTAACTCGGTCACCAGCGGATTGATGGTGCTGAAGTACGGCGCGACCTGGCAGGCCATCTGGCTGAACGCCTGGGAACCGACACTGTTGAACATGCTGAGAAACTGACTCATGGATGAAGCCTCGCGGTTAGGGGATTTACAGAATCATGTTCCGTTACAGAATATTATTCTGTAACGGAACGGTATTCTGTTCGCGGGAAATCTGTCAACCTGTGCGTGTTTCGATCACCGGCACGGATGTGCCCTTAACTTGGATTTTCAAGGCCCATGGACACCGCAGATCTCCTCGAACGCAGCTACCCCGGCCGCCGCGCCGAACTCAAGCGCGACATCTTTCGCAAAGCCCTGCGCCTGTTCAACGAGCAGGGCATCGAGGCCACCACCATCGAAATGATCCGTGCCGAGTGCGACACCAGCGTCGGGGCGATCTACCACCATTTCGGCAACAAGGAAGGGCTGGTGGCCGCGCTGTTCTTCACCGCGCTGGAGGATCAGGCGCGCCTGCGCGACGCCTATCTGGCCGACGCGACGACCACCGAAGAAGGCGTGCAGGCGCTGGTCTACAGCTACGTGGATTGGGTCGAGAATCAGCCGGAATGGGCGCGGTTCCAGTATCACGCGCGCTATGCCGTGACCCGTGGCCCGCACAAGGATGAGCTGGCCGAGCGCAACAAGACCCGCAACCTGGGCCTGCGTACCTGGCTGGCCGAGTCCGGGCGCATGACTGAGCTCAATGAGTGCCCGGCCGAACTGTTGCCGTCGCTGATCGTCGGGCAGGCCGACAGCTATTGCCGCGCGTGGCTGTCCGGGCGAGTGCAAGGCAGTCCGAAGGCGTATCGCGAATTGCTGGCCCAGGCCACTTGGCGCTCAATCCGTCGCGAACCCGAACGCTGATTTTCAGAGACAAAAAAAGAGCCTCAAGACTCTTTGATGGGGAGGAAGTAGAGCCCGCGAGGCTCAAGATGCGCATGAAGCCAGGTGCGGGCTTGATTGGGGTTCAGAGCACCCGCACCTACGCAACGGCTTGGCGGACCAAGCGACTGCGTAGCTCCATCGTAGGAAGCTGGGGTGGTGCGCTCAAGTACCGTCAGTCACCTGCTTTGAGGGCGCGGGCAGCGGCTCTTTCGACCATCGCAATGATGGTTGCCAACAGCTCGTCACGGGCCTGTTCGGCGCTGATTTCATCGGTGGCGGCTGCTTGCGACAGGGCTTCGGCGGCACCAAGCATGGCGTGTAATCCCGCCTGACCGATCTCTGCGCCGTCAGCGAAAGGCGAGAGCACGCGGCGGCACTTCTCCAGGAAAATCGCCTCGTATTCGCGCTTGATCTTCTCCAGTTCCGGCGTGCTCGCCAGAGCCGCAATTACCCCCGGAATCTCGTTGCCCTGAGTCAGCACGCAATCGACATACGCCGTGGCAATCACCGTCGCGGTGCCGGTCAAAGTCGCTTCGGCATTGGCCAGCGCCGCGTCCATCAGGGCCGTCTGGCGCCGGTCGAAATCCTGATACAGCGCCGCGAGCAATCCGGCGCGGGTAGTGAAGTGGTCGTAGACCACCGGTTTGGTCACCCCGGCCTTTTCCGCCAGATAGCCGAGGGTCAGGGCATCGGTGCCTTCCTCGCGAATCAGCTGCCAGGCCATGTCGAGCAACTGGCGCTGGCGATCTTCCCGGGAGAGGCGTCGACGGGGTTGTGCGGGTTCGGGGATTTCAGTGGTTGACATTGCTTATATACCAAACGTAACTTACTGAAGGTAACTTACTAAGTGTAGCTTATCGAGAGGATAAGCCCTTGGTCAGCAATCACCAACCGGAGATTTCCCCATGCACGCATTGATTGTTGTTGATCACGATGATCCACGTTCGCTGACCCACGGGTTGGCGCAACAGATCGCCAAAGGCCTGTCGGAAAGCGATCCCTCCAACACCTTCGAAATCGCCGACCTGCACGCCGAAGAATTCGACCCACGCTTTGGTGTGGCCGACTGGGCGGTGCATCACCGCGAATCCGCGCCACCGGCGGACGTGCTGGCCGAGCAGGCACGCATCGACCGCGCCGATGCGCTGGTGCTGGTCTATCCGGTGTTCTGGTGGTCGATGCCGGCAATGCTCAAAGGCTGGATCGACCGGGTGTTCAGCAACGGTTGGGCCTTTGATTTCGACGGCGATAAGACGCTGAAGAAGCTCGGCCGACTGCGCGTGCATCTGGTTGCGCTGGGCGGGGCAGATGCGCGCACTTACGAACGCCACGGCTACGGCGCAGCGATGAAGACACAGATCGATCACGGCGTTTTCGATTACTGCGGGGCGACGGTGACGAGCTCGGCGTTATTGGTGGAATCCGAGTCGAGCGATCCGGCGATGCAGTTGCGGGCGGCGCGCGAAATTGGCCTCGGACTGTTCCGCTGAAACCGGCGAGGAAGTTATTCAGTGCAATTGAAGACTAGCGCCTTCAGACCACTCTCAGGGTCGATATCCGGAAACTCCGGCGGGTTTTCCAGCCGCTGCTCGAAGCGCAGGCTCGGCGCTTCCTGGGTCACGCCGTCGATCAGGAAGTCCGAACCAAACGAAGGGTCGTTCATGCAGGCCAGCACGCTGCCTTGGGCAGTCAGCAATTCCGGCAGACGACGCAGCACGCGCTGGTAATCCTTGGTCAGCAGAAAACTGCCTTTCTGGAACGACGGCGGGTCGATGATCACCAGATCGTATGGGCCGCTATTGATCACTTTGCCCCAGGATTTGAACAGGTCATGGCCGAGAAAACTTACCTTGCTCAGGTCGTGCGCGTTCAGCCGGTGATTGTCGCGGCCCCGGCTCAGCGCAGCGCGGGACATGTCGAGGTTGACCACATGGCTGGCGCCGCCCTCGATAGCCGCCACCGAAAAACCGCAGGTGTAGGCGAACAGGTTCAGCACCCGTTTGCCCGCCGCTTGTTCGCGCACCCACTTGCGCCCGTAGCGCATGTCGAGGAACAGCCCGGCGTTCTGCTTGCGGCCCAGATCCACGCGGTATTTCAGCCCGCCCTCGACGATGGTCATCTCGTCGATTTCTTCGCCCAACAGCCATTCGGCGGTGCTCTGCGGCAGGTAGCGATGCTGGATCAGCAGGGTGTGGGCACCGGACTGCTGCCATGGCGCTGAACCGCTGATCTCCAGCAACAGGCGCTTGAGGTCTTCCAGCTGTGAAGCCTCGGGCTCCTTGAACAGCGACACCAGCACCACGCCTTGCAGCCAGTCCACGGTGACTTGCTCCAGTCCCGGCCAGCAACGCCCGCGCCCATGGAACAGGCGCCGGGTTTCGGCCGGTGCCGACGTCAGCGCGGTGAGCAGGTGGGCATGGAGAACGGCGAGGGCTTGAGGGTTCATCAATCGGGATCGGCCAGCAAAAGGGCGCGCATTTTAACCGCAATTTCGTACCGGCGACTGCCCATCAACCGAGTGTTATCGAAAAGACCTGTATCAAAAATGAATTTCTGTAGAAGGTGCTGCTCATACCTGATAAGCAGCGGACTCAAGCCGCTAAATCGTTCATGCAATTCAGGGAGTGCCAGTTCATGTGTCCAATTTCGACGTCGAGCGCGCATCTTCCTGGCGGATTGATTCTGGTAGTCGAGGACGATCCGTTGATTCTGGAGTTTCTGTGCGAAATTCTTCAGGAGGAAGGTTTCAAGGTCGAGCCGCAGACCAGCGCCGATGCGGCTTCGGTCTATCTGGAGGAGCATGCGCCGGAAGTGGCGCTGCTGCTCACCGACATCACCATGCCCGGCACGCTTAACGGCGCGGACCTGGCCAATCTGGTCGGCGAGCGCTGGCCGGACAAACCGGTGATGGTCATGTCCGGTTATGAAACACCGGAAACCTCAGGCGTGAAGCATCCGGTGGCGTTCATCAAGAAGCCGTGGGCCATCGGCCAGTTGCTCGACTGTGTTGACGGTGCGTTCAAATCCAAGGCGCCGCGTCTGCACTGAAGCATCCTGCAGGTGCTACATTGCCGGGCATCGTTGCCCGGCCCCTTGCGAGGAAGTGATCTTTTGTCTGCTCACGATGCTGTTTTCAACCGCGCGTTCGGCGCGTTCCTGTTCGACATGGACGGCACCGTCCTCAACTCCATCGCCGCCGCCGAGCGGATCTGGTCCGCTTGGGCCGTGCGCCACGGGGTGAATGTCGAAACGTTCCTGCCGACCATCCATGGCGTGCGCGCCATCGACACCATCACGCGTTTGAACCTGCCGGGCGTGGACGCCGAGGCGCAAGCGGCGTTCATCACCAAGGCGGAAATCGAAGACGTCGAAGGCATCGTCGAGATCCCCGGCGCGGCTGCGTTTCTCAAGTCGTTGCCGGCGGATCGCTGGGCCATGGTGACCTCGGCGCCACGGGATCTGGCGTTGCGGCGGATGGCGGCGGCGGGGATTCCGGAGCCGGCGGTGATGGTGACCGCTGAAGATGTGACCGCTGGCAAACCGGATCCGGCCGGTTATCGTCTGGCGGCCAGACGTCTGGGCCTGGAGCCGGCGGACTGCCTGATTTTCGAAGACGCCACCGTCGGCATCCAGGCCGCTGAAGCCGCGGGTGCGCCGTTGATGATCATCACCACGACTCACCAGCATCCGCTTGAAACCGCCCACGCGACCATCGCCAGTTACCGCGACATTGCGCTGAGCATCGGCAGCGACGGCCAGCTGCGCCTGCAACTTCAATAAACCCCGGGCACCAAGCGCCAGCTGCGGGCGCAATAGGCGTCGTATTCGGCGCCGAACTGTGTGCGCAGCAGGGCCTCTTCGGAGTGGATGCGGGCGATCAGCGGAATCAGCGTCAGCGCCGCCAGCAACAGGCCGACCACCGAACGGAACGCCAGCGCCCAGCCGATCGCATTGATTACCAGCCCCAGATAACTGGGGTTGCGCAGATGCCGATAAATGCCTTCGGTGACCAGCCGGTGTCCCGGTTGAATCGCCACCAGCCCGCTGAACCGATGGCCCAGCACAAACACCGGCCACAAGCGCAACCCGCCACCCACGATAAACAGCAACGCTCCCAGCCAACGGGTGCCTTCGCGGCCGATGGTCCAAAAGCCGATGCGGTCGCAGTAGGCCGGGAGAAAAGCGCTAACCAATCCAATCACGGCGAACGCCGGAATCACCCAGCGATTGGCCCGGTCCTCGCGCTCGCCGGTACTCAGATTCACTTCCGTGAACAACGACGCCACCACCATGGCCAGCGTGGCCAGTGCCACCACGACCAACGCCCCGTGAGAAAAAAACACCGCCACGCCACCGATGCCCCACATCGCCAGGCCCAGATAGGCGAGGGTGGCGAGCACGGCGACCACGGTCATTTGCGCAGACATTTTCATAGGCACCTCACAGCTGTTCCGTTCAGTGTAGATCCCGGCACGATCCCCGGCGTTTAGCCGGTGGCAACGGCGTATGGAGGATCAACGGCCAGCGGATTTTCAGGCGCCGGAGATATCGGACCCGGTCAACACTTTACGAAACGTCTCCACCAACGGCCGTAAATTGACTCGGTGCCAAGCCGCCCACAACGGCGTGGTAAACGCCAGCCACGGCACCTCCCGCAGCACCACGCCCGGCGGGGCGTTATGGCTCAGGCCTTTCTGGATCATCGCGATGCCCAGGCCCGAGGCGACCAGCCCCAGCGCGGTAAAGGGCTCGGTGGCCTGCATCCGCACATCCGGCGTGAAACCTGCGCGAATGCAGGCGCTGACGAACTCATCGTCGGCCCCTTGGCGCGGTTGCACGCCAATCCATTCCTGATCGGCCAGATGGTCCGGGGTCAGCGAAGCCTGCGTCGCCAACGGGTGATGTTCGGGCAGCGCCAACAGCATCGGGTCGTCCAGCACTTGAAAGCCCAGTAGATCCGGATCGTCGGTCGTCGGTGGTTCGCTGACCAGTGCGATATCGAGACTACGCTGACGCAGGCCTTCGAGTTGTTCGGCGGAGCTGAGGTTGTACAGCGCGACATGCACGTTCGGCCGGTCGACCCGCAGCACGCGCAAGGCATTGGGCAAGACCCCGGCATGCATCGCGTTCTCGATGTAGCCGATGCACAAGCCACCTTCTTCGCCACGCCCCAGGCGCTTGCCGAGGGATTCCAGACGATTGGCGTGGGTCAGCAGGGCGCGGGTTTCGGCGAGAAAGGTCTGGCCGTCGCGGGTCAGGCGGATGCGTTGCTGGCTGCGTTCGAACAGAGTCAGGCCCAGGCGCTCTTCGAGCTGGGCGATCTGCCGGCTCAGGGGCGACTGGGAAATGTGCAGGCGCTCGGCGGCGCGGCCGACGTGTTCTTCCTCGGCGACGGCGACGAAGTAGCGCAATTGGCGGATGTCGATCATGTCAGACCTTAAGGGACTCAAGTGCTGCGGATTATGTCTTGGACGGTCTGAGTGGCGCAATCTAGGATCTGCTCAACGGTCAACACCGACCACGAACTATGAGGACAGCATCATGAGCTTGAAAGACAAACTCCCCGGCCAACTCGGCTTCGGCACCGCGCCGCTGGGCAACATGTTCCGCGCCATTCCTGAAGAGGAAGCGCAAGCCACCGTGCACGCGGCATGGGATGCCGGCGTGCGTTACTTCGACACCGCGCCGTTCTACGGTTCGGGCCTCTCGGAAATCCGCCTCGGCGAAGCACTGTCCCGCTACCAGCGCGACGACTATGTGCTCAGCACCAAGGTCGGCCGGGTGATTCTCGATGAAGTCGAAGACGCCGCCGCGCGGGATCTGGGCGAGAAAAGCGGGGTGTTCGAACACGGCCGCCCGAACAAGATCGTCAACGACTACAGCGCTGACGCCACCTCGCGCTCGATCGAAGACAGCCTCAAACGTCTGAAAACCGATCGCCTCGACATCGTCTGGGTCCACGATATCGCTCAGGATTTCTACGGCGATCAATGGCTGGAGTACTTCAATCAGGCCCGTACCGGCGCCTTCAAAGTCCTGACGCGTCTGCGTGAAGAAGGCGTGATCAAGGGCTGGGGCCTGGGCGTGAACAAGGTCGAACCGTGCGAGTTGACGCTGGACCTGACCGAGGCGCAGCCTGACGGCTTCCTGTTGGCCGGCCGCTACACCTTGCTCGACCACGACCGCGCCTTGCAGCGTTTGATGGATTCGGCGCGGGCGCAGAACGTAGAAATCGTGGTCGGCGGTCCCTACAGCTCGGGGATCCTGGCCGGCGGTGCGCACTTCGAATACCAGAAAGCGAGTCCTGAAATCGTTGCCAGGGTCGAGCAGATCAAACGCATCGCCGCAGCTCACGGCGTCGATGTCAAAGCGGCTGCACTACAATTCTCGCTGGCCAATCCGGCCGTGGCGGCCGTGATTCCCGGCGCGAGCAAACCGGGGCGCATCGCTGAAGATGTGGCGGCGCTGTCGGCGGTCATTCCGGCCGGTTTCTGGCAGGCCATGCGTGAAGCGAAACTGGTGTCCGAACGTGCACCATTACCCATCGACGAGGTGAAAGCATGAAGATCGATCTGAGCGGAAAACTGGCGATTGTCAGCGGCAGCACGGCGGGCATCGGGTTGGGCATCAGCCAGTCGCTGGCCGAGGCGGGCGCCACGGTGGTGGTGATCGGTCGCGACGCGGCCAAGGTCGAACAGGCGCTGGCAAGCATCCGCGACAAGGTGCCGGGCGCGCAACTGCGCGGTCTGACGGCGGATCTGGGCACGGCCGAAGGCGCGCAGAAACTGTTCGCCGCCGAACCGAAAGCCGACATCCTGGTGAACAACCTCGGCATCTACAACGCCGTGGATTTCTTCGACGCACCGGACGATGAGTGGACGCGCTTCTATGAAATCAACGTGATCTCCGGCGTGCGCCTGTCGCGGCATTACGTGCCGGCGATGGTCGAGCAGGGCTGGGGCCGGGTGATCTTCCTGTCTTCGGAATCCGGCGTGGCCACCCCGGCCGACATGATCAACTATGGCGTGACCAAAAGCGCCAACCTCGCGGTGTCCCATGGCCTGGCCAAACGCCTGGCGGGCACCGGGGTTACGGTCAACGCGATTCTGCCGGGGCCGACCTTCACCGACGGTGTCGAGGAAATGCTCAAGGATGCTGCCGCCGAGTCTGGCCGCAGCCTGCGGGACGAAGCCGACGCCTTTGTGCGCCGGGCCCGTCCGAGCTCGATCATCCAGCGCGTGGCGGATGTCGAAGAGGTCGCGCACCTGGTCACCTACATCGCTTCACCGCTGTCCTCGGCCACCACCGGCGCCGCGTTGCGGGTCGACGGCGGCGTGGTCGACAGCCTGACTATCTGAATTTATCGAGAGAGACTTTTTATCTATGGCAACAGCATCAGCAACGATCGACATCCCGGCTTCGGCCGATCAGGTCTGGCAATTGATTGGCGGCTTCAACACCTTGCCGGACTGGCTGCCGTTCATTCCCAACAGCGAACTGAGCGAAGGCGGGCGTGTGCGCACTTTGCAAACCGCTGACGGCGCAGTGGTGGTCGAGCGTCTTGAGACGTTCGATAACGCGGGCAAGACGTACAGTTATTCGATCGAGCAGGCACCGTTTCCAGCCACCGATTATCTGGCGACGATTCGGGTCGAAGCCCAGGGGCAGGGCGCGAAGGTGACGTGGTCGGGACGCTTCACGGCCAAGGGCGTGAGCGAGGAGGAAGTGGTGGCGCTGTTCAGCGGGATCTATCAGGGTGGGCTTGAGGCGCTGCGCGCCAACTACCCCGCTTAAGTTGATGATCGTTCCCACGCTCCGCGTGGGAATGCAGCCCGGGACGCTCCGCGTCCCTTCCAGAGCTGGAACGCGGAGCGTCCCTTTAGGCATTCCCACGCAGAGCGTGGGAACGATCTATCTCAAGATTGTGAAATCAGGCTCTGCCGACAATCCAGCACCAGCTTCGCCCCGCCCAGATCACTGCGTCCCACCTCAAGACTGAACCCGTGCAGGTTGACGATCGCTGCGACGATCGACAGCCCCAGACCAAAACCATTCTGCAGTTGCCCGCCCTCGGCGCGGTAGAAACGCTGGAACACCGCCTCCCGCTCGGTCTCGGGAATGCCGGGCCCGGAGTCGTGCACTTCGATCCGCGTATGCCCCGCATCATTGACCCCGCGCAACACCACCGTGCCACCGGCCGGGGTGAACTTGATCGAGTTGCTCAACAAGTTCGCCAGCGCTTCAAACAGCAACGCCCGATCACCGTTCAGCATCGGCAGGGTTTCCGGCATGTTCAGCTCGAAGCGCAGCTCGTCGTCTTCGGCCAGCGGCAGATAGAACTCGTGCAATTCCTGCAGCAGCAACACCGGATCGAGCTCGACAAAACCCGAGCGCCGCTGACGATCCTCCAGTTCGGAAATTCTCAATAAACCGCGAAACCGCGCCATCAGCGTATCGGCCTCGGCCAGCACCAGATCCAGTTGCGCCGCTTCCGGCGAGCCTTCGCCGGCCTGCTGCTGCATGCGATACAACTGCGCGCGCAAACGGGTCAGCGGGGTGCGCAAGTCATGGGCGATGTTGTCGCACACACCTTTGACTTCGTTCATCAAGCGTTCGATGCGATCAAGCATGGCGTTGACGATGGCGGCGAGCATGTCCAGTTCATCGCGACGATTGGACAGCGGCAAACGGTGAGTCAGGTCGCCGGCGACAATCGACTGGGCGCTGGCCTGGATCGCCCGGATCCGCCGCAACGGCCGGCGACGCAGCAAGTGCCAGCCGATAATCCCCGGCACAATCGTCAGCGACACGCCCCAGAACAACGCATGCAGAATGATCCTGGTCACCGCGAACAGTGAACCGTTGTCACGCAACAACACCAGCCAGCGGCCGTCGCGGGTCGGAGTGGCGACCGCGTCGCAGCTGTCGGTGGGCAGGGTCGGGTCGTCGGAGTCGGCGCATTCGCTGAGCATGTGGATCTTGCCGTCCAGCGGCAGGCCTTCAGGAATCTTCTGCAACGCGCCGCCGAGGTAGCGATGCTGAGCGTCAAACAACCCATAGGCGTCGATGCCGCGAATGTCGAAGGTCATGCTGGCGGCGAGCGCGTCTTCCAGCTGATCACCGCGAAAGTGCGAAAACAGGTGCTGGCGTTGCATCAGCGAATGCTTGGCCAGGTTGTCGAGGTAACCGGAGACCTCGAAGTACATGACCCCCATGAGGATCGCGCTCCAGGCCACGAACAACGAACTGTACAGCGCCAGCAAGCGGCTGCTGGAAGAGCGCCAACCGTCAGACGGGTTCGGCAATGACATAACCCGAGCCTCGCACCGTGCGGATCAGCGGGACATTGCCCGGCGGGTCGATCTTCTTGCGCAGGCGGCCGATGTGCACGTCGATCAGGTTGGTGCCGGGGTCGAAGTGATAGCCCCAGACTTCCTCGAAAATCATCATCCGCGACAGGATCTGGCCGCTGTTGCGCATCAGGAATTCCAGCAATTTGTACTCGGTCGGCAACAATGTCAGCACCTGCTCGGCGCGCCGGGCTTCGTGGCTGATCAGATCGAGTTGCAGATCCGCCACCTGCAACGTGGTCGGCTGGGCGCCGTTGCTGTTCTGCCGACGCAGCAACACTTCGACTCGGGCGGCCATTTCATCGGTGGCGAACGGTTTGGTCAGGTAGTCATCGCCGCCGGCGCGCAAGCCACGCACACGCTCGTCGACGTCAGAGAGCGCGCTGATCATCAGGATCGGCGTCGCCACGCCCATGGTGCGCAGGGTGGTGACGATGGCCAGGCCATCGAGTTCCGGCAGCATGCGGTCGAGGGTGATCAGGTCGTAGTTGCCGCTGACGGCACGGTCCAGGCCTTCACGGCCGTTGTCGACCCAGTCCACGTCGAGGCCGTGGCTGCTCAATTCGGCGACAATTTCCCGGGCGGTCACGGCGTCGTCTTCGATGGTGAGGATGCGAGTCATGGTGGGCCTGCTGGTCTGTTCAAACGCAATGGCAGCATTTTGCCAAGATTTTACGCGGGCGCTTTAAATTAACTTTCATGTTTTAGCGGATATAAACGCTACGACCGGGCTTTTGTGCCAATGCATAAAACCCGCTGTTATCGAGCCGTTGTTGCAAATTGCATGGTTCTGGGAAGTTCAGACTTTTTAACTGATTGAATCCAAACGATTTATTTAATGTTGGCGACTGGCACGGTCACTGCAATTTCTCTGATGACGAGTTGTAACACCATTTTTCATGCCTGGAGCACTACAACAATGAATAGATCCTCTGATGGGTTTTATCCTGCCTACGAAGGAGAGTCGAGCAACGTCTCGGGGGTGTCCTGGGGCGCGATCTTCGCAGGGGCTGCCGCTGCGGCGGCACTGTCGCTGATTCTCGTGCTGCTGGGCTTCGGTCTGGGCTTCTCCGCCGTTTCACCGTGGGCCGGGGAGGGCGTCAGCGCCAAGGGCCTGGGCATTTCCACCATCATCTGGCTGGCGGCCACGCAAATCATCGCTTCGGGGCTCGGCGGCTACATCGCCGGTCGCTTGAGGGTGAAGTGGGCCAACATGCACGGTGACGAGGTGTATTTCCGCGACACCGCTCATGGCTTTCTCTCCTGGTGTGTAGCGACTCTGGTCACCGCAACGCTGGTGGTCGGCTCGGTCAGCAGCATCGTCAGCGGTGGCGTGCAGGCCGGTGCGAGTGTTGTCGGCGGCGCTGCCGGTGCCATGACGCAAGCGGCCGGCACGGCGGCCGGCAACACCGACAGTGACCAGTACGGCTACTTCGTCGACAGCCTGTTCCGCGACGATCGTCCCGCCGCCGTCAGCGATGACGCCGCCCGTGGCACCGTGACCCGGATCTTCGCCCAGAGCCTGGCCAACGGTCAGCTCAGCGCCGAAGACCGTACCTACCTCGCGCAACTGGTCGCTCAGCGTACCAACCTGACCCAGGCCGACGCCGAACGTCGGGTCGATGAAATCTACGCCCGTACCCAGAAAGCTATCGCGGACGCCAAAGTGAAAGCGCAACAAGCCGCCGACACCGCCGCCAAAGTCGCTGCCTGGACTTCGCTATGGATGTTCATCGCACTGTTGGCCGGTGCGTTCTTCGCCAGCCTCTCGGCCACCTTCGGCGGTCGCCGCCGGGATGCGGTCGAGTACGTCGAAGTCGAAACCTACACCACGACCACGCTGCCGCCAGTCCGTTAATCAAGGAGAATCACCATGCGCTCACTACTGCTGTTTTTCCTCGGCGTTCCAATCCCGATCATCATCCTGATCGCCCTGTTCGTGCACTGATTCCTTGAGGCACATGCCTTGGCCGCTTCCACCTTCGGGTTGAAGCGGCTTTTTGCTTTCTGCGCGGGGCCGAAGGCGCAGAACCGTACAGTCATTTCCATGGCCTGGATCAATATCCGTTAACGCAATATCCCCTAACGTGAAATTTCCAGGCCCTTGCCGCTGGATCGACTACATTGCTTGCGCGCACTCTGCTGCGCGAGCAAAACCCGCCTGCCGGCCCGATAGAGAGCGATAACCCCCACGAGCCGGCGAGGTGTAGTGCAGCAAGGAGCTGTTTCAACCTCACCTGAACTTTTCACGGATGATCATCGCAATGCACTGCCTAGAAAGAACCTTCGATATCCAGCCTTTGGCGCAGGCGGATATGACTGTCCACATCAACGGCCAGCCGGTCACTGCCGCTATTGGCGAAACCGTGCTCAGCGTCATTCAGTCCCTCGGCGTGCGCCAGGTCGCGCGCAACGATCACAACCAGATCAGCGGCGCCTATTGCGGCATGGGCGTGTGCCAGTGCTGCCTGGTGAAAATCAACGGCCGGCACAAGCGGCGTGCCTGCCAGACCGTGGTGCGCGACGGCATGCTGATCGAGACCCGGGTCAACCGCATTCACGGGCAGGAGGTGCTATGAGCCAGAATCCGGTGATCGTAGGGGGTGGCCCGGCGGGAATGGCGGCGGCCATCGAACTGGCCCTGCACGGGGTGCGCTGCACCTTGCTCGAAGAAGCATCGCGCCTGGGTGGCGTGGTCTATCGCGGGCCGCTGCGTGACGGCGTGCAGCTGGATTATCTGGGGCCGCGCTATTCCGAGGCGTTGGGCAAATTGCACGGTGATTTCCAGGAGCAGTCCGGGCTGATCGACGTGCGCCTCAACCATCGCGTGGTCGGCGCCGAAGGCACGCGCTCGCTGGTGGTGCTGGACGGCGACGAGCGTCTGCACGAAATCGAATACCCGCAGTTGCTGCTGGCCGCCGGTTGCCACGAACGCAGCGTGCCGTTTCCAGGCTGGACGCTGCCCGGCGTGATCATGCTGGGCGGTCTGCAATTGCAGATCAAAAGCGGGGTGGTCAAACCGCAGGGGCCGGTGGTGATCGCCGGCACCGGGCCGCTGTTGCCGCTGGTGGCGACCCAGTTGCACGCGTCGGGCGTGAGTGTGGCGGGGGTCTACGAGGCTTGCGCATTCGGCAAGATCGCCAAGGAGAGCCTGGCGCTGCTGAACAAGCCGCAGCTGTTCCTCGATGGCTTGAGCATGCTCGCCTATCTGAAATTGCATGGCATCCCGATGAACTACGGCTGGGGCGTGGTCGAAGCGCACGGCGACGGCGAACTGAAAAGCGTCAGCGTGGCGCCGTACTCGGCAACGTGGGAGCCGGACATGAGCCGCGTCGAACGCTTCGAAGCGAAGACGCTCGCGGTCGGTTACGGCTTTATCCCGCGCACGCAACTGAGTCAGCAAATGGGTCTGGATCACGGCTTCAGTGACGACGGTTACCTGCGTGCCAACGCCAACATCTGGCAGCAAAGCAGCGAGCCCCACGTGCACCTGGCCGGTGACATGGGCGGGATTCGCGGCGGCGAAGCGGCGATGCTCGCCGGCAAGATCGCGGCAACTTCGATCCTGCTACAACGCGGTGTGCTCGAAGAGGAACTGGCGCGCGTCCGTCGCGACCGTTATCTGGGCAAACTCAAAGCTATCGTACGTTTCCGCGCTGCGGTGGATCGCTACACCGAACGCGGCGTCGGGCAAACCGCATTGCCAGCCGCCGACACGGTGATCTGCCGCTGCGAACACGCGACCCGCGCCGACATCGACCGGGCGCTGGAGCAGGGCGTGCAAGACATCGCCAGCCTGAAAATGCGCACCCGCGTAAGTATGGGCGACTGTCAGGGGCGGATGTGCGTCGGCTATTGCAGCGACCGCTTGCGTCAGGCCACCGGACGCAAGGATGTCGGCTGGCTGCGCCCGCGTTTCCCGATCGATCCGATCCCTTTTTCCGCGTTCCAGTCCCTCGGCACGGAGGCCGTTTCCCATGAGTAAGTTCTATGACGTGGTCATCGCTGGCGGCGGTGTGATCGGCGCCTCCATCGCCTATCAGTTGTCCAAACGCAAAGGCCTCAAGGTTGCGCTGATCGACGCCAAGCGTCCGGGCAACGCGACCCGCGCCTCGGCCGGTGGCTTGTGGGCGATTGGCGAGTCGGTGGGGCTGGGCTGCGGGGTGATTTTCTTCCGCATGATGTCGGCCAACCGCAAGTGCGAAACCCAAGGCGCGGCGGTGGCGGTGGACGCCAGCACGCCTCACATTCTGCCGCCGTCGTTCTTCGATTTCGCCTTGCAGTCCAACGCGCTGTACCCGGCGTTGCATCGCGAGCTGAAGGACAACCACGGGATGGATTTCAAGTTCGAAAAGACCGGGCTCAAATTCGTGATCTATGACGATGAGGACCGGTTGTACGCCGAGCACATCGTCGGCTGCATTCCGCACCTGGCCGATCAAGTGCGCTGGCTGGATCAGGCGGCGTTGCGCGAGTCCGAGCCGAGCGTCAGCCACGAGGCACGCGGGGCGCTGGAATTCCTCTGCGATCATCAGGTCAGCCCGTTCCGCCTGGCCGACGCCTACACCGAAGGCGCCCGACAGAATGGCGTGGACATGTACGTCAACACCAACATCACCGGCGTGCTGCATCACGGCACGCGGGTGACCGGGGTGCAGACGACTGAAGCCGGGGTGTTCCACTGCAAGACCCTGATCAACGCCGCCGGCGCCTGGGCAGCGGACTTGAGCGAGTGGGCCACGGGCATCCGTATTCCGGTGAAACCGGTGAAAGGCCAGATCCTGCTGACCGAACGTCTGCCGAAAATCCTCAACGGTTGCCTGACCACCAGCGATTGCTACATGGCGCAGAAGGACAACGGCGAAATCCTGATCGGCAGTACCACCGAGGACAAGGGCTTCGACGTCACCACCACCTGGCCGGAAATCGCCGGGCTGGTGCAGGGCGCGGTGCGTTGTTTGCCGGAACTGGCGGACATCAACCTCAAGCGTACCTGGGCCGGATTGCGGCCGGGCTCGCCGGACGAGTTGCCGATTCTCGGGCCGATGGCCGGGGTCGACGGTTACCTCAACGCCTGCGGGCATTTCCGCACCGGGGTACTGACGTCGGCGATCACCGGTGTGTTGCTGGACAAGCTGATCAACGATGAACCGTTGCCGCTGGACATCACGCCGTTTCTTGCGGACCGGTTTGAAGTGGCGCCTGTGCAGGAAAAACGGGCGCTGGAGATGGCCTGACTTGTGATCGTTCCCACGCTCCGCGTGGGAATGCCTCAAGGGACGCTCCGCGTTCCAGCTCTGGAAGGGACGCGGAGCGTCCCGGGCTGCATTCCCACGCAGAGCGTGGGAACGATCAGGGTCAGGCGGTCGGCGCGCGCAGTGTGCGGGGGCTCAGGACTTGCCCGATTGTTCTTCCAGTTGATCCGACTCGAACAACCGGGCCAGTTCCGCCCGCGCTTCCTGGGCGGTCTGCAGCACTTTGGCCGCGTCGTCGTACACCGCGTGTTGAGCCTCGAGTACCTGTTCGTCATGGTGCTTGAAGCGCTTGATCCGCGCATCGGCCTGGGCCTGGGTCAAGCCGAGGCCAACCAGCGTACGGCGGCTCATTTCCAGACTGGAGTAATAGGTTTCCCGAATCGGATCGGCCCCCACATCCACCAACCGATGAACATGCTGCCGGTTACGCGCCCGGGCGATGATCTTCATGTCTGGGTAGAGCTTGCGCATGATCTCGGCGGTCTTGATGTTGGTTTCCGGATCATCCGTGGCAATCACGAAGTACTCCGCTTCACCGACCTTGGCAGCACTGAGGATTTCCGGACGCATCGGGTCACCGTAGAACACCGGTACGCCACCAAAACTGCGCGACAGTTCGATGGTTTCCACCGAGGTGTCCAGCGCGACGAACTTGATGTTCTGCGCCCGCAGAATCCGCGCCACGATCTGACCCATCCGACCCATACCGGCAATCACCACCCGTGGCGATTCGGTCTCGATCTGGCGGAATTTCTCCGGCACTTCCACCGGCTGCACCTTCGGGCTGACCAGTCGTGCGCAGACCAGCAGCAACAGCGGCGTCACCGCCATCGACAGGGTGATGGTCAGTACCAGCAGGTCGTACAGACGTGGTTCAAACAGGCCCTGATCGCGGCCGATCTTGAACACCACAAACGCAAATTCACCGCCCGCTGCCAGCACGATGCCGAGGCGAATCGCGCTGACCTTGTTCAACCCACCGGCCAGGCGCCCGACCACAAACAGCAACGGCAACTTCAGGGCGATCAGCAGCAGCGTCAGCCCCAGCACCGTGATCGGCGCGCTGAGCAGCAGACTGAGGTTGGCGCCCATGCCGACGCTGATGAAAAACAGCCCCAGCAGCAGGCCCTTGAATGGCTCGATCTGCGCTTCCAGCTCATGGCGATATTCCGAATCCGCCAGCAGCAACCCGGCGAGAAATGCGCCCAGCGCCATCGACACACCGACCATGTCCATCAGCCATGCGGTGCCGATCACCACCAGCAACGCGGTGGCGGTGGAGACTTCCGGCAGACCGGTTTTCGCCACGATGCGGAACACCGGACGCAGCAGATAACGTCCACCGATCACCACCACCGCGATGCCGCCGAGCACCTGCAAACTGTGGCGAACGTCGTCGGCGGTGCTGGTGTGGTGATCGACCCCCGCGAGCATCGGTACCAGCGCGATCAACGGGATCGCGGCGATGTCCTGGAACAGCAGAATCGCAAACGCCAGCCGCCCGTGGGGGCTGGTCAATTCCTTGCGCTCGGCAAGGCTTTGCAGGCCAAACGCGGTAGACGACAGCGCCAGACCGAGGCCCAGAACAATCGCGCTGTTCAATGGCTGGCCAAACACCGACAACGCCAGCACACCGATCACCGAACCGGTCAGCAGCACCTGCGCCAGACCCACGCCGAACACCGATTTGCGCATCACCCACAAACGTCGCGGCGACAGCTCCAGACCGATGATGAACAACAGCAGCACCACGCCCAGTTCCGAAATATGGCTGACACTTTGCGGATTGCCGATCAGGCCGAGCACCGACGGGCCGATGATCACCCCGGCAAACAGATAACCGAGCACCGCGCCCAGTTGCAGGCGCTTGGCCAGGGGAACGGTGAGCACGGCGGCGAAGAGAAAGACGACGGCGGCTTGTAACAGATTGCCTTCATGGGGCATGAGCGGAACTCCAGTAACGCGGTACGGCGGGGGGGCGACAAGGATAAAGGTTGCAACGATGGCAGATCTACCGCCGGCCCCGCTTGAGCAGATGTGCTTCTGTAATAATTTGCATCAATTGGTTACATTTATAACCTCAACGAATCAATTCCTTCGAGTCTTTCATGGCCATCAACTTCGACCTCAATGACCTGCAAGCCTTTCGCGCCGTGGTCGAGCAGGGCAGTTTCCGCAAGGCCGCCGACACCGTGCGCCTGTCGCAACCGGCCCTGAGCCGGCGCATCGAAAAGCTCGAAGACGCTCTCGGCGTGAAGCTGTTCGAGCGCACCACGCGCAAGGTCAGCCTGACCCAGGCCGGACGCGGTTTCATGCCCAGCGTCGAACGCTTGCTCGACGATCTGGACGTCGCGTTGCTCGGCATCAGTGAGGTCGCCTCGAATCGGCAGGGCCACGTGACCGTCGCTTGCGTGCCGTCGGCGGCGTACTACTTCATGCCGAGCGTCGTCGCCCGTTATCACCGGCAGTTTCCGCGAATCAAAGTCAAAGTCCTCGACTCCAGCGCCCACGATGTGCTGAGCGCGGTGGTCAACGGCGAGGCGGATTTCGGTCTGAGTTTCATGGGTACCCAGGAGGCGGGCGTGGATTTCGAGCCGCTGGTGCAGGAGAGCTACGTAGTCGCCTGTCGCCGCGATCATCCGCTGGCCGGGCGCAGCAGCGTCACCTGGGACGAGTTCTACCGGCAGGATTACATCTCGCTCGACAAGACATCGGGCAATCGCTTTTTGCTCGATCAAGCGCTGGCGAAAGTGGTGCCGCAGCGCCCGAGCATCTGCGAGACGCGGCATGTGACGACCATGATCGGTCTGGTGGAAGCGGGATTGGGGGTGGCAGCGGTGCCATTGATGGCGATGCCGGCGGCGGATCATCCGATCCTGACGCGGGTGCCGCTGACCGATCCGCAAGTGATGCGCAGCGTCGGCATCATCAAACGCCGGGGTCGTACGCTGACCCCGGCGGCATTGGAACTGGAGCGGCTGGTGGTGGAAATGAAAGTCCAGCCGCCGACGGTCAGCGCTTGACCGAATCCAGACCGGTGGCCTGCACGTCAGGCTGGGCGGCGGGTGCGGCGAGATAAGCGAGCAACGCCTTGGCTTCCTGCGGATGCTGCGCACCCACTGGAATGCCCGCTGCAAATCGGGTCACCGACTGCACCGACTCCGGAATCTTCGCCACAAAACTCACCCCCGGCACCGGCAGCAATTCGCTGACCTGCTGGAAGCCCAGTTGATAGTCGCCGGTCGCGACCACCGAACCCACCGGGATTTTCGGGATCATCTTCGCCTTCGGTTTCAGTTGATCTTCGATACCCAGTTTCTTGAACAATTGCTGCTCGATGTACACGCCGCTGGCGCTGTCGGAGTAGGCCACCGATTTTGCATCCAACAGGGTTTTCTTCAGGGCGTCGACGTTGCTGATGTCCGGTTTCGGCGCGCCCTCGCGCACCACCAGGCCGATCCGCGAATCCGCCAGCTCCACCCGCGACGCCGGGTCGACCTTGCCTTGTTTGATCAAGTCATCGAGGGCGTAACCGACCATGATCACCACGTCGGCCTTTTCACCACGGGCGAGGCGATTGGGGATTGCCTCCGGCGCCTTGCCCATCGACGGGCCGAGTTGGGTGTCCAGCGTGTTGCCGGTGGCGGCGGCGAATTTTGGTCCGAGGATCTTGTAGGCGGCGGTGAAACCGCCGGAAGTCATGACCCGCAGTTCTTCGGCCTGCGCCGCAACGTTGAACGCAAGACCGGCGAGCAGGGCGGAAACGGTAAACAATTTTTTCATGGTGATGTTCTCAGGCAGTAACAGGTTGCAGACGACCGCCGGCCCGGCGATACAGATAAAGCGTCGCGCCCAATGCGCAGAGCGCGCCAATGCTCATCCAGTAACCCGGTGCGGCTTTGTCGCCGGTGTACTGGATCAGGAAGGTCGACATCGCTGGAGTGAATCCGCCGAACACGGCAGTGGCGAGGCTATAGGCCAGGGAGAAACCGGCCACTCGCACTTCCACCGGCATGATCTCGGTCAGCGCGGGAATCATCGCGCCGTTGTACAGGCCGTAGATAAACGACAGCCACAACAGCGACAGCAGCATGTGACTGAAGCTCGGCGCCTGCACCAGGTACGACAGCGCTGGATACGTGGTGGCCAGCGCCAGCAGCGCCATGGCGATCAGCACCGGACGGCGGCCGACGCGATCGGACAATGCACCGCCAATCGGCAGCCAGAAGAAGTTGGAAACGCCCACCAGCAACGTCACCAGCAACGCATCGGATGTGCTCAGGTGCAGCACGGTTTTGCCGAAGGTCGGTGCGTACACGGTGATCAGGTAGAACGCAGTGGTAGTCAGGGCAACCATCAGCATCCCGCCCAGCACCACGCCCCAGTTCTGACCGAGGGTGCGGAACACTTCCTTCATGCTTGGACGATGTTTGCGAGCGGCGAACTCTTCGGTTTCCGCCAGATTGCGTCGCAGAAAGAAGATGAACGGAACGATCATGCAGCCGACGAAAAACGGAATCCGCCAGCCCCAATCGGCGACCGCTTCCGGCGCCATCCATTGGTTCAAGCCATAACCCAGCGCAGCGGCGACGACGATGGCCACCTGCTGACTGGCCGACTGCCAGGCGGTGAAAAAGCCTTTGCGACCGGGCGTGGCGATTTCGGAGAGATACACCGAAACTCCGCCCAGTTCCGCACCGGCGGAGAAACCTTGCAACAGCCTTCCGATCAACACCAGCGCCGGGGCAAACAGGCCGATGGTTTCGTATCCGGGCACCAGCACAATCAATATCGTGCCGCTGGCCATGATCGACAGCGTCACGATCAAACCTTTGCGCCGACCGACGTCATCGATGTACGCGCCGAGCACGATGGCCCCCAGCGGACGCATCAAAAAGCCTGCGCCGAACACTGCGAAAGTCATCATCAGGGACGCGAACTCACTGCTCGCCGGAAAGAACACCGCCGCGATCTGCGTGGCGTAGAAACCGAACAGAAAGAAGTCGAACTGTTCGAGGAAGTTACCCGAGGTCACCCGGAAAATGGCGCCGGCCCGCGAGCCGCCGTGTGGGATTGAGGCTGTCATAGAAAAGTACTCCACCGCTTTTATGACGTGCGCGACGGGGAGGCGGCGCACGGTTCTTATTGGGGCGGATAGTGGCGCGCAGGGATCGATTTGTTAATTGCATTGTTGGCATGGATTGATGTGCTATGCAGATCAATGGCGTGCTATGGCAGCTGTTTTGGCGTCGCTGCCTGCACGGTTCTGGCTACCATCGAGTCTTGCGCTGGTGCGGCGATGTTCACAAAAGTCCCGTCCCAGTCAGGGTCTATCCTGCGAATGCGTTCACGCAGATCCGGATGGCCCGAGAGCAGAAGAGAGCTGGAAGTGCCAGGGCCGAAAAACAGGTGGCTGAACTCGGCGGCACGGGCGGCCTTGAGGGTCGAGCCCATTTTGTATCCGCCGATTTTCTTCAGTGCCCCGGCAATACTGTCGGGGTTGCGGGTGTATTGCACGGCGGTCGCATCGGCCAGGAATTCGCGTTGCCGGCTGACTGCAGCCTTGATCAGGTTGCCGAAGAACGTCCCGGAGAATCCGACAATGCACAGCGCAGTGCCAAACATGCTGACCAGAATGGTCGGCTGCTTACGATTGGCAGATGAGTGTGGTGTGTCCTCAAGACCGCGCAAGAGATGGTTTCCCGCCAACCCGATCACCATGATCCCGTGAACGATCGCGACCAGTTGGGTGTTCAGGCGCATGTCGCCGTTATAGATGTGGCTGAATTCGTGGGCGATCACGCCTTGCAGTTCATCGCGTGACAACAGGCTTATCGCACCTTGAGTGACGCCGATCACTGCATCCTGAGGGGTGAAACCGGCGGCAAATGCATTGATGCCCGTATCCGGCAGCAGATACACGGGAGGGACTGCGGTGCCGGACGCCAAGGCCATTTCCTCCACCACGTTGACCAAACGGCGCTCTTCCAGAGTCCGCGCGTCATGGTTGATCAGACGACCACCCAAACGGCGCGCGACCACTTTGCCGCCCCCTTTCAGTTCGATGTATTTGACCAGCCCGCCGAGCAACACAACACCCGTTACCAGCGCTGCAATGATCGCGAAAAACTGCCAGTTTTCCGCCAGATCCTCGAGCGTTTTGCCGTACGAGATCGGCAGAATCAGTAGCATGAAGGACACAAGAATCAAGCCGAGTCCGGCGAGAAACATCAGGATCACGAGCTGCACCGAGCGACGTTTGGCCCGGCACTGTTGTTCAAAGAAATTCATCTAGCCATCCGTGGACGTGGAGTCTGAATCAATCCGCCGTTGCCGCCATCTGATCAGGCACCGGTTTGCCCGCTGCGGCAGCCGTCGTAAAACTCCCGTCCCACTGCGGATCGATCCGACGAATCCGCACGCTCAGATCAGGGTGGGTCGCAAACATCCGGCTCAGCCAACCTGAGCCGCCTGTGCTGAAGAACAAATGACTGAATTCGGCGGCACGGGGGGAGTTGATGACGGAACCTTGTTTATGGGCGCCGATTTTTTTCAGGGCACCGACAATGCTTTGCGGATTGCGCGTGTACTGCACCGCGCTGGCATCAGCGAGGAACTCACGCTGACGACTGACTGCGGCCTTGATCAGATTGCCGTACAGATTCCCGATAAACCCGGCCACGCACAGTGCGGCACCGAGCGCAAAAACCACCAGCATCAATCGCACGTCGCGTTTGTCGCGCTTGAGCAGGCTGGCCAGTATGTAAGTGCCAGCCAGCCCCAGCACCAACAGGCCGTGCACCACCGCCACCAGTTGCGTGTTGAGGCGCATGTCCCCGTTGAAAATGTGACTGAATTCGTGGGCGATCACCCCTTGCAGTTCTTCTCGAGTCAGTAGTTTCACTGCGCCACGGGTCACACCAATGGCCGCGTCTTCCGGTGTAAATCCGGCCGCGAAGGCGTTGATGCTTTCGTCTTGTAGCAGATATACCGATGGCACGCGGGTGCCGGAGGCAATTGCCATTTCTTCGACGACGTTCATCAACCGTTGCTCGTCCAGGGTGTGCGCATTGCCGTTGAGCAGGCGGCCACCCAGTTTCTCCGCGACGACCTTGCCGCCCGCGCGCAGCTGTCGATATTTCAGCAGACCGCCAATCACCACGATGCTGCTGATGAACAATGCGATAACGGCCATTGCCAGTAGCGCATCCGCCAGCGTGCCGGTCCCGCTCAGGTAATCCTCAAAACCATTGAAGACGAAGGGCAGGCTGGTCATCCCGATCAGCATGACAATCGCCAGAATCATCAGGTAAACCAGCCGTGACGTTTGGTTTCGGGCCTGGGTTTGTCGTTCAAAAAAATTCATCGGGCCATCCATGGAGAGCAGCAATCAGAAAGAAACGTTGGGCGCGGTCTTGATGGCCAGCGTATCGGCAAACTTCAACGGAACCGCATCCTCGCGATGGCCAAAACTGGCCGCCAGCAGCACTGCCGGAAAGCTCTGCTTGAGCGTGTTGTAGGCCATCACCGCATCGTTGAACGCCTGGCGCGCGAAACTCACTTTGTTTTCGGTGCTGCTCAGCTCTTCGCTCAGCTGTTGCATGTTCTGCGAGGCCTTGAGTTCCGGATAAGCCTCCAGCGTCAGGTTCAAGCGATCCACCGCGCTGCTGAGTGCGCTGTCCGCCAGCCCCAATTGCGCGATGTTCTGGGCGCTGCCCGGTTTCGCCTGTGCAGCCTCAAGTCCGGCCACGGCGGCATTGCGTGCGGCGATTACGGCTTCAAGGGTTTCGCGCTCATGGGCCAGATAACCCTTGGCGATGCTGACCAGATTGGGGATCAGGTCATAGCGGCGTTTGAGCTGCACTTCGACCTGGGCAAATGCGTTTTTGATCTCGTTGCGCCGGGCAACGAGCTTATTGAAAAGATTGACAGCGTAGAGCCCCAGAAGCGCAAGCAATACCAGATTGACGATGAGGTAGATTTTCACAGTGATGTCCTTGTTCACTCGGCGAGGGCGGGCGCGATCTTATCGCAAATGGATGCTGTTGACTGTATTGGCCCGGTGGCGGGTTAGCCCGGATCGCGTTCCGGAGCGTGGCTACAATCTCAACGTCCATCAATAAACAAGGAATGATTCCCGAACCTCGCAGTCGGAGTTCAGGTATCACACATCTGAAGGAGGTTCACCGATGAACAACAAGACCCTAATCGCCAGCCTGGCCCTCGTCGCCAGCATCGCCGGGATCAGCCCCCTCGTTCAAGCGGCGCAAACCTCGAACGACACTGTCGAACAATCACCGACCGGCAACCGCGAACTGAACGTCAACGACCGCGCCCCGGACATTTACCAGCGCAGCGAAAAAGCCATCAAAAACTGGAAACAGAAAGGCCTCAAGCAGCCGGAACCGCAGGCGCAGTGGGTACAGATCAACGATAAATATGTGATGGTGATGATCACCAACGGGACGATTGTGGCGATTCAGCCGGTGGAGAAATAGCGTCGGGCTCAATCAGCCCGGCCATGACTCAGCGTCTGCCCGCCACCCAATCGATACTGATTGTTCCCACTGCGCTTGGCCTCATACATCGCCAGATCCGCAATGTGCAGCAACCGGTCCATGGTCGGTGCGTGGTCGGGGAAGACGGCGACGCCGAGGCTGGTGCCGATGTGGCGTTGGTCGTTGCCGATGGGAATGGGCGGGGACAGTTCGATGAAGATCTTCTGGCAGATGCTGCGCGCTTCGTCCTGCAGGTTCAGGCCGGGGGCGAGGCCTTGCAGAATGACCACGAATTCATCGCCGCCGATGCGCGCGACGGTGTCGCTGACCCGCAGGATGCGTTTCAGGCGCGTGGCGGTGGTGATGAGAACGCGGTCGCCGGCGGCGTGACCGTAGCGGTCGTTGATCGCTTTGAAGCCGTTGAGATCGATAAACACCAACGCTACCCGCGTTTCGGTCATGCGCGCATGTTCCAGTGCTTCCGATAGCCGCTCTTCCAGTACCAGCCGATTCGGCAGGCCGGTCAGCGGGTCGAAATGAGCGAGGTGCTGGAGGTAGCTGGCCGAGGCCTTTTCTTCGGTGATGTCGCGCACCACGCCCATCATCTTGATCACCGCGTCGTGATCGTTGCGCACCACATTGCCGGTTTCCCGCAGCCAGCGAATCGTGCCGTCGGGCCAGACCACGCGGTACTCCTCGTCGTGGTTTTCGCCGGTCTCCAGGCATCGCAATTCCCCCGCGCGCACCCTGGCGCGGTCATCGGGGTGTACGCAGGAACAGAACAGCGCGTAGGAGGGCGTCACTTCGCCGATCTTGAAGCCGAACATGCCGAATATTGCGTCGGACCAATAGAGTCGATCCGTGTCGACTTCCCAATCCCAAGTGCCGATCCGCGCAAAATACTGGCTGCGCTTGAAGCGGTCGGCGTCGCCATCCTGACGGATGTTCTGGCCCTCGGCGGCGCGGGTGAGCAGTTCGCGATACTCGGCGAGTTGCTGACGAAGCGCGCGCACTCGCCGGATCAGAACGGCGATCACGACCAACAGCACAATGACAATGGCGAAGCTGATCCAGAGTTGAGTCATTCAAGCGTCGCTGTCATGGCGTATCGATCAGGATTGGTAGCGGGTGGCCATCATCCATCACGGCCGACGTAGGGTCAAACGGTTGCCAATGGCCGGTATTTCTGGGAAAACGGCGGCCAGCGGAACAATAGAGTGAATGTTATGAATGATGAACTGCAGATAATCGATCTTCAGACCGGAGACGGAAAAGCCGCCGTCAAAGGCGCGTTGATCACCACCCAATACACCGGTTGGCTGGAAGACGGCACCGAGTTCGATTCGTCCTGGAGCCGGGGCAAACCGTTTCAGTGCGTGATCGGCACCGGTCGGGTGATCAAGGGTTGGGATCAGGGCATCATGGGGATGCAGGTTGGCGGCAAGCGCAAACTGCTGGTGCCGGCGCATCTGGGTTATGGCGAGCGGACGATGGGCAAGATTCCGCCGAATTCGAATCTGGTGTTCGAGATTGAGTTGCTTGAGGTTTTGACGCGGGAGGATTGATGACCGTTTCATTGCTGAAGTCATAAAAACCCGCTGCCTCCCTTCACGGAGACAGCGGGTTTTTTCTTGCCTTGTACCCCAGGTGTTACGCAGCCATCGCGATCTCATCCAGCGTCGCGGCAATCGTGCCGGTCAGGCTTGGGAATCGGCGCTTTACGCTGGTGAGTGCCGGCAGCAGGCGGTTGCGGTCCAGTTCGCCATGGTCGCGGGCAATCTGGACGAGGGCGGTGAGGGCGGCGCTGACAATGGATTTCCGTTCGCTCTCGAGCAGTAGCAGACAGGCTTTCTGGGCCCATTGGCTGTCTTTCTCGTTGAGGCCGATGGAGATCAGGGCGGCGATGATGTGTGCATCGGATTTGCTTTCCATGGGTGTTCCTCAGGTCGTGGCATCGAGAGTGTCCAGCGCCCGGTTCACAGCCAGTTCGCCACACATCACAACTTGGGCGATGCCCAGCACAGTGTTGCGGTAGGGCGGGTCCAGCAGCGCGGCGAAGTCGCTGAGCATCACGCTGGCCGAAGTCATCGATTCGCAGGCGTGGGCCAGCAGGGCATGCTGATCCAGGTCGGGGGCGACCAGGAACATGCGGCCGGGGCAGTGTTGTTTCGGGGCGGTGGGTTTCAGGTAATGGTCGAGGGCGCGCTCGGCGGCTTCGTGGAGTTTTCTGGAATCGGCGGAGGCGTAGGGCGAGGCCGGATCGGATTCGTTGGGTTTGTCTGTTTCGGGTGGATCGGGGACGTATTTGAACATTCGGGAAAGCCTCAAAGTGATGCCGACACCACCTCGCGACTAAACGAAAAGGTGGCAGCTGTACGCAGGTTAGTCGACCGGCGACTTCCCAAAACCGGCGCACCCGAGGGTGCCCTGCACACAGCCGCCATAGAGTGCAGATGAAGGTCACCTGACTGTCTGGAGCACATGTAAAGTTTTGAGAAATCATCGAGCGACTAAACCCGATCACTGACCATTCAGTGACGCGAACCAAGTTACCGACGCCCTCAAAACCGCACAAGCCGGCGGATTCTGGCGTAGTTGTAGGCAAAGGCGCAAGGCGATGTAGCCTCTCGGATGGGGGCAAAATGATGCGTCATTTTTCAGTCCGCCATCGCGAGCAAGCTCGCTCCCACAGGGGTATGCGTAGGCTGAAGTCATCCGTTTGTCCTCCAATCCCAAACAGGCCTTGCCCCTTCCGATCGGAACAGCGACCATGCTCGTTATATAGGGGTAGGGGGTATAGGTATGTCGCACACGCATGAACACAAAGGCGAGTTGCTCAACCGGGTTCGGCGCATTGCCGGGCAGGTTCAGGCTGTTGAAAAAGCGCTGGAATCCGAGGCCGATTGTGCCAAGACGTTGCACCTGATGGCGGCGATTCGCGGCGCGGTCAATGGCTTGATGGAGCAGTTCATCGAGGCCCACGCCCGCGAGCATGTCGCCCGTCCCGACCTCAGCGACGAAGCCCGCGCCCAGGGCGTGGAAGAGTTGCTGCTGGCCATCCGCCGATATTCCAAGTGAGCGCCGACATCATGACCCTCAAGGTTGATGACTTTTCCCACAACCATCAGTTTCTCGGTGCTTCGCACGATGAAAACGCCCGCCGCACCCTGTGGGTGGTGGTGCTGACTTTCGTGATGATGATCGGCGAAATTGCCGCCGGTTATCTCACCGGTTCCATGGCATTGCTGGCCGACGGTTTCCATATGGCGACCCACGCCGGCGCCTTGGGCATCGCGGCGGCAGCCTATGGTTTTGCCCGGCGTAACGCCAACAACCGACGCTACAGTTTCGGCACCGGCAAGGTCGGTGATCTGGCGGGTTTTGCCTCGGCGATGGTGTTGGGGCTGGTGTCGCTGGGGATTGCCGGGGAATCGGTTTTCCGTCTGTTCCAGCCAACCAGTGTGGCGTTCGGCGAAGCAACCTTGATTGCCGTGGTCGGCCTGGGCGTCAACCTGCTCAGCGCTTTTCTGCTGGCCGGTCACCACAGCCATCACGACCACGGCCATAGTCACGACCACAGCCACGATCATCGTCATCACCACCATCACGACAACAACCTGCGTTCAGCCTACGTGCACGTATTGGCGGACGCGTTGACATCGGTACTGGCGATTGCCGCGCTGCTGGCCGGGCGCTATCTGGGCTGGGTGTGGATGGACCCGGTGATGGGCATCGTCGGTTCCATCGTCATCGCCAAATGGGCCTGGAACCTGATGCGCGACAGCGCCGCCGTGTTGCTCGACACCACCGATGAACCCGTGGCCGAGGAGATCCGCGAACTGCTGGAAACCTCCGATGATGTGCGCATCAGCGATTTGCATGTCTGGCAGGTCGGCCCACAGGCGCGGGCGGCGATTGTCAGTGTGGTCGCGGTGGCGGGCGTGACTGCCGACGCGATCCGTGAGCGCCTGGCGCCTGTGCATGAACTTTCGCACCTGACCATCGAATTGCGCAACGCTTAAGGCTGCACCTCGCTGAACATCGGAATTCGTCCATTCAGCGAAGGCCGGTAGTGCCACGCGAATCTTCCCGGATCAATGTTGTGGGCGAGGATTTCGGTGAGCGTGGCGCTGGCGATCGTCATTGCCAGCGTCTGTCCGGGACATTGATGCCGACCGCTGCCGAACGTGAAGCTGCGTCGGTTCGGGCGATCCACCATAAAGCAATCCGGGTTTTCATTCAGTGCCGGGTCTCGATTGGCCGAGGCCAGCAGCACCAGAATCACGTCGCCGGCTTCCAGCCGCACGCCGTCGATTTCGCAGCTTTTCGCCACAAATCGACGGGTGTTCTGTACCGAGGGATCGAAACGCTGGACTTCGGCGAGCAGCGAATCTAAGGACGCATTGTGTAATTCAGGCTGCCGCTGTAGCGCCACCAGCGCATTGCCAATCAACCCGGCGGTAGCCTCCAACGTCTGCGAACAGAGGCCGATCAGGTTGGCGAGCAGCACGTCCTCATTGCCGACAAAACGCTGGCGAATGTCGGCGAGAAACGGATTCGGATCCGCCAGCAATTCGATGAAGTATCCGCGCAATTGCTCCGCCGCCCGATGGGCTGCCGCCAGTTGCAGGTCATTGCTCAACGGCGACAGACACGCCGCGAAATCCGCCGTCAGTTCACTGATGACCCGCGCCTGCGCCGGGGTGAACCCGAGCAGCGATGCAACCACGCACACCGGGCCGCGAAACATGGCTTTATAGAGGCCGTCGGCATCGTTCGTGATCAACCGCGCGGACACCAGATCGCTGACTTCTTCCCGATCAATCAATCCCAGCGGCGGCTCGATGGCCGAACGCGGGCAGCGCTGAGCTTCGCCGTCATTCATACGCATCAAAAGGCCAAACACCTTGCCCGCCATGCCATCGACGATGGCTTTGGGCACCGGTTCCTGCACCGGACGCACCCGGCAATCCGGATGCGCCAGCACCGCGCACACCGCGCGGGCGCTGCTGGCAACCCACAGTTTCAGTCCGTGATGAAAGGTCAGCCCGCCCGCCGCGCGCAGTTCGGCGTAGTAGGGGTAGGGATCGGCGTGAGTCGCAGCGATGATCGGGTCCATGGATCGCAACCTTGTCGGTGGGGGAAGTGTTGCTACTATCTCCAGTCCTTGAGAGCGATGATTCGTCCGGGAGCGAAATATGCACGCAGCACATCAAGACATCGGCGTCTCGCAAGTGGCCGCCGCCATCGCGGAACCGGCGCGGACCAAAATGCTGTGTTCGCTGATGGACGGCCACGCCCGCACCGCCACGGAGCTGGCGAGCCTCGCCGACGTCAGCGCCTCGACCGCCAGCGCACACCTGGCCAAGCTCAAGGACCTGGCGCTGGTGCGCCTGCATGTGCAGGGCCGCCATCGTTATTACAGCCTCGCCGACAAGCGTGTGGCCCAGGCCCTCGAAGCGCTGATGGTGATCGGACAGAACCCCGCGCCGGCCTTCAAACCCCACACACCGGATCGCCTGCAATTCGCCCGTACTTGCTACGACCACATGGCCGGCACGCTGGCAGTGCTGCTGCATGACCGGTTGCTGGAGGGTGGTTGGCTGGTGGAAACCGATGAGCAGGCGTACCGCTTGAGCGAGAGTGGAGAAGCGCTGTTCGAAGGCTTGGGGGTTGAGGTCAGGGATCTGTCGACCTTGCGCCGACGCTTTGCCTGCCCGTGCCTGGACTGGAGCATGCGTCGGCCTCATCTGGGTGGATCACTTGGAGCGTCGCTGTTGCAGACCGCGTTGAAGCGCAAATGGGTGACGCAGGATCTGGACAGTCGGGCACTGACGTTGACGGTGCAGGGGCGTCGGGAACTGGCGTCGCGCTGGGGACTGGTTTTGCCTGGGGCCGGGCGGGAATCGTCAGGCCGCCAGCTGACGGATTCCACGCCCGGATCGCTGCATGCGCGTTAGCTCAAGGTGTATCCGCTATCGACCACCCAATCCTGACCGATGACGCCGCGAGCACCATTGCCCAGCTGGAAAAGAATGACGTCGGCCACCGCCGCAGGTTCCAGGAATTGTCCGCCCAACAGTCGTTTGTTGACGCCTTGGGCGACGTCGCCGAGCGCTTCGTCACTCAGGCCCAGCGTTGACCAGATCGGCGTTGCGGTCGGGCCGGGGGAGACACAATTGATGCGCACGCCATGGGGTGCCAGCTCGACCGCAAGGGTTCGGGCATGGGCGATCAACGCCGCTTTTGACGCGATGTAGGCGGCCAGTCCCGCGAAACTGATTTGGGCCAGAAAAGTACCGATGAACACCACTGACGCCTTGCCTGCAAGGTGCGGGCGCAGGGCGGCCAAGGTGTTCAGGGCGCCGGCGCCGTTTACTGCCCATTGGCGATCGAACGCCGAACTGTCGAGTCCGTCGGCCAGTTCTGCGATACCGGCGTTGGGCACCACGAAGCTTACCGGACCGATGTGTGCAGCTTGCTCGGCCAAGGAGGCAAGGTCAGAGGCTTGAGTGACATCGCCGGGATGCCAGACCAGTTGCTGCGGATACCGCTCAAGCAGTTCGGCCAGTGGGCCGAGCTTTCGCGACATGGCCAACACGCGTGCGCCTTGATCCAGCAGACGCTCGGTAGCGGCCAGGCCTATGCCCGAACTGGCGCCGGTGATGACGGCAATCTTGCCCTGAAAAATATGATCCATGTTCGACTCCCGTTTTTGGTCTTCAGCCAAATGGCTACGGGGAACCGGTCAATTTTCGGGCCATGCCGGAGAGCCTTTAATATCAAGGGCTGCGCAGGTTTGATAGTCATTATGACCTTTGTTACATCGAGTCAATCTGACTGCGCTTGAGTCAAATTGACCTGACTGCTGTGGCATGACATTCCGACGAAGAGCGGCGTTGCGCCTTGTATGAGCCAACCGCTCTCTATACTGTATATGTGAACAGTATCGAGTGCCTGCCATGCAAATCATCGACAAGCTCAGCATCCTCGCCGACGCCGCCAAGTACGACGCCTCCTGCGCCAGCAGCGGCGCGCCCAAGCGCAGTTCCGAAGGCAAGACCGGGCTGGGGTCGACCGATGGCATGGGCATCTGCCACAGCTACACGCCGGACGGGCGTTGCGTGTCGCTGCTCAAGATTCTGCTGACCAACTTCTGTCTCTACGATTGCCAATACTGCGTCAACCGCCGCTCCAGCGATGTGCCCCGTGCGCGTTTCACGCCCGAGGAAGTGGTGACGCTGACCCTGGACTTCTACCGGCGCAATTGCGTCAGCGGGTTGTTCCTCAGCTCGGGGATCATCCGTTCGGCGGACTACACCATGGAGCAACTGGTGCGTGTCGCGAAGCTGTTGCGCGAAGATCATGAGTTCCGTGGCTACATCCATCTCAAGACCATTCCTGACGCCGATCCCGCTCTGATCGAAGAGGCCGGGCGTTACGCCGATCGCCTGAGCGTCAACATCGAATTGCCCACCGATGCCAGCCTGCAAACCCTGGCGCCGGAGAAGCAGATCGGCTCGATCAAACAGGCGATGAACACGATCTACACCGGCGTGCAGACCGTGCTCAACGAACCCCGTGCCCCGAAGTTCGCCCCGGCCGGGCAGAGCACGCAGATGATCGTCGGTGCCGATGACACTGACGACAGCACCATCCTGCACAGCGCTCAGGCGCTCTACGGCAACTTCCGTCTGCGCCGGGTCTATTACTCGGCCTTCAGCCCGATTCCCGACAGCCCGAAAAGCGTACCGCTGGCCGCACCGCCACTGATGCGCGAGCACCGCTTGTATCAGGCGGATTTTCTGTTGCGCGGTTATGGCTATACCGCCGGTGAATTGCTTCAGGGGCCGGGCAATCTGGCGTTGGACATCGACCCGAAACTGGCCTGGGCGCTGCAGAATCGTGAGGTGTTTCCGCTGGATCTCAATCGCGCCGAACCGGCGTTGATTTCACGCATCCCCGGCATTGGCCTGCGCACCACCGAACGTCTGGTGGAACTGCGTCGGCAGCGGCGCATTCGCTACGAAGACGTGGCGCGCATGCGCTGTGTGCTGGCCAAAGCCAAGCCGTTCATCATCACCAGCGATTACCACCCTCAGCAGGCGGAAGTCACCAGCCAGATGCTTTATCAGCAATTGCGCGACCGACCAATGCCGCAACAGATGGGGCTGTGGGGATGATCAACCTCGACTGCGACGACCTGTTCGACACCTGGCGCCAACAGGCGCGCTGGCTGCTCAGCCATGAAATCGACCCGAGTCTGGTGAGCTGGGCGTCGGAAGGCGTGAGTGATCTGTTTGCCAGTGACGTGTCGGTGCCCGAGGGGCAGGGACCGTTTCAGGCGCGGATTCCGCGTGCGTTGCTCGACACCCTGGAACAAGCGTCGCGATACCGTGGCGATCAGCGCTGGAGTTTGCTGTATGAAGTGCTGTGGCGAGTCAGCCACGGCGACCGCACGGCAATGATGGCCGGCGACAAGCTGGGCAGCGAGTTGCAGCGGCGGATCAAGCAGGTGCAGCGCGAAGCCCATCATCTGCATGCGTTCGTGCGCTTCATCGAGCGCCCGCCAGAGCTGCCGGGCCCGCAATACGTCGCGTGGCACGAGCCGGCCCACGACATTCTGCACAGTGCCAGCGAACACTTCATCGGACGCATGGGCCGGCATCGCTGGCTGATCGCCACGCCCCGCGATGGGGTTTATTACGATGGTGAACAACTGATCCATGAACGTCAGTGTCCGCTGGAGTGGCAGCAACTGGCGCAGAACGTCGACGACCCCCACGGTGACTTGTGGCTGACGTACTACAGCCACATCTTCAACCCGGCGCGGTTGAACGAGAAGGTCATGCAAGGGCATTTGCCGACGCGGTTCTGGAAGAACCTGCCGGAAGGAGAGCTGATTCCCGGATTGATTACCCAGGCGCGAATGGGCAAGCAGCAGAACGGACAGGCGAGCGGGATTGCCGGTCGCGCGGGCAAGCGGATTGCCATGAAGGCCACCGAGCCAAACGAATAAAAAAGCCCCCATCGATCACTCGATGGGGGCTTTTGTGCATCTGGCCGTCAGGTCAAACCTTGACGATCCAGCCTGCTGGCGCTTCGACGTCGCCGGTCTGCACGCCGGTCAGCTCTTTGTAGAGCTTCTGGGTCACAGGGCCGACTTCTGTTTCGCTGTGGAATACGTGCAGGTGGTCGTTGTAGCTGATGCCACCGATCGGGGTGATCACCGCCGCAGTACCGCAGGCGCCGGCCTCTTTGAAGTCCGACAGCTTGTCGATGAATACGTCGCCTTCGACCACTTCCAGGCCCAGACGGGACTTGGCCAGTTCGATCAGCGACAGACGGGTGATACCCGGCAGTACCGATGGCGAGTTCGGGGTCACGAACTTGTTGTCGTGGGTGATCCCGAAGAAGTTGGCCGAACCGACTTCTTCGATCTTCTTGTGGGTCAGCGGATCCAGGTAGATGGCGTCAGCGAAGTGCGCTTTCTTGGCCTGGGAGCCTGGCATCAGGCTGGCCGCGTAGTTGCCACCGACCTTGGCGGCACCGGTGCCTTGTGGCGCGGCGCGGTCGTAGCTGGAGATCTGGAAGTTGTGCGGGGTCAGGCCGCCCTTGAAGTAGGCGCCAACCGGGATCGCGAATACCGAAAAGATGAACTCAGGCGCGGTACGCACGCCGATGTTGTCACCCACGCCGATCACGAACGGACGCAGGTACAGCGCGCCGCCGGTGCCGTAAGGCGGGATGAAACGCTCGTTGGCGCGAACCACTTCCTTGCACGCTTCGATGAACTGCTCGGTAGACACATGCGGCATCAGCAGGCGGGCGCAGCTGCGTTGCATGCGCGCGGCGTTCTGGTCGGGACGGAACAGGTTGATCGAGCCGTCCTTGCAACGATAGGCCTTCAGGCCTTCGAAGCATTGCTGGCCATAGTGAAGGGCAGTGGAGCCTTCGCTGATGTGCAGCACGTTGTCTTCGGTCAGGGTGCCTTTGTCCCACTCGCCGTTGCGAAAGTACGACAGATAGCGTTTGTCGGTCTTGATGTAGTCAAAACCCAGCTTGTCCCAGTTGATGCTTTCGTTACCCATGACACCCTCTATCACTGAACAACCGCCGAAGCGGTTCAAGGCTTCTGACGTTTTTTTGGATGGGCACAACAATACTTCATTCTTGAGCGGTTTCGCAGCCCGAAATCTCTGCCTTTGATCGTTCCCATGCTCCGCGTGGGAATGCAGCCCGGGACGCTCCGCGTCCCAACAGCCGAACGCGGAGCGTCCGTGGAGGCATTCCCACGCAGAGCGTGGGAACGATCTGCGACCGAGAGTTACAGGTGCAAAGCGTGCCCAAGCGCACGCAACGCCGCTTCCTGCACCGCTTCACCCAGGGTCGGGTGCGCATGGATGGTGCCGCCGATGTCTTCCAGTCGCGCGCCCATTTCCAGGCTTTGCGCGAACGCGGTCGACAATTCCGAGACCCCGACACCGACCGCCTGCCAGCCGACAATCACATGATTGTCCCGACGAGCGACCACCCGCACGAAGCCGGTTTTCGATTCCAGTGTCATCGCCCGGCCATTGGCCGCGAACGGGAAGTTCGACACGATGCAATCAAGTCCCGCCGCCTTGGCCTCGTCCGGCGTCTTGCCGACGACCACCAGTTCCGGGTCGGTAAAGCACACGGCAGCGATGGCGGTCGGGTTGAATTCGCGGGTCTTGCCGCTGATCAGCTCGGCGACCATTTCGCCCTGGGCCATGGCGCGGTGGGCCAGCATCGGCTCGCCGCTCAGGTCGCCGATGGCGTAGACGTTGCGCATGCTGGTCTGGCAGCGGCTGTCGATCTTGATCGCCGAACCGTTCATGTCCAGGTTCAGCGCTTCGAGGTTCCAGCCCTGGGTATTGGGTTTGCGACCGACGGCCACCAGCACCTGATCGGTTTCCAGATTCAGCGTGTCGCCGTTCGGATCGCGCACCTGCAACGTACCGTCGAAACCCAGCACGCTGTGCTTGAGGTAGAGCTTCACGCCCAGTTGCTTCAGCGCGTCGTGCACCGGTTGAGTCAGTTCGGCGTCGTAGGCCGGCAGGATCCGATCCTGCGCCTCGACCACACTGACCTCGGCGCCGAGCTTGCGATAGGCAATGCCCAATTCCAGACCGATGTAACCACCGCCCACCACGATCAGGCGTTTCGGCACCGACTTCGGCGCCAGCGCCTCGGTGGACGATATGATCGGCCCGCCAATCGGCAGGATCGGCAAATTGACGCTTTTCGAACCGGTGGCCAGCACCAGATGCTCGCACTGGATGCGGGTGTCGCCGACTTCCACAGTCTTGCCGTCGATGACCTTGGCCCAGCCGTTGATGACCTGAACCTTGTTCTTCTTCAGCAGCGCGGCGACGCCGGTGGTCAGGCGATCAACGATGCCGTCCTTCCACTCGACGCTTTTAGTGATGTCGAGGGTAGGCTCCGAAACGCTGATGCCCAGTGCCGAATGCTGGTTGTGATGTTGAGTCTGGTGAAACTGCTCGGCCACATGGATCAGCGCTTTCGACGGAATGCAGCCGATGTTCAGGCAGGTGCCGCCCAGCGATTCACCCTCGACCAGAATGGTCGAAATGCCCAGTTGCCCGGCACGAATGGCCGTCACGTAACCGCCGGGACCGCCGCCGATAATCAGCAGCGTGGTGTTCAGAGATTGCATGCCATCACTCCACAAACAGGGTCGCGGGTTGTTCGAGCAGACCACGAATGGCCTGGATGAAGAGCGCCGCGTCCATACCGTCGACCACGCGGTGATCGAAGGAGCTGGAGAGGTTCATCATCTTGCGGATCACCACCTGGCCTTTGACGACCATCGGACGTTCGACGATTTTGTTCACGCCGACGATGGCCACTTCCGGCAGGTTCAGCACCGGGGTACTGACGATGCCGCCAAGGGCGCCGAGGCTGGTCAGAGTGATGGTCGAGCCGGACAGTTCATCGCGGCTGGCCTTGCCATTGCGGGCGGCGTTGGCCAGGCGCGAGATTTCCGCCGCGCTGTCCCACAGGCTGCGCGCTTCGGCGTGACGCACCACCGGCACCATCAGGCCGACGTCGCTTTGGGTGGCGACGCCGACATGCACCGCGCCGAGGCGGGTGATGACCTGGGCTTCGTCGTCGTAACGGGCGTTCATCTGCGGGAAGTCGCGCAGGGCGACGACCAGTGCGCGCACCAGGAACGGCAGCAAGGTCAGCTTGCCACGGCTGGCGCCATGTTTTTCGTTCAGGTGGGCACGCAGTTCTTCAATCGCGGTGACGTCGATTTCTTCTACATAACTGAAGTGCGCAGCACGCTGGGTGGCGTCCTGCATGCGCTGGGCAATCTTGCGGCGCATGCCGATCACTTGAATCTGTTCTTCATCGTTACGCTGGGTGTACGCAGCGGCGACCGGCGCCGAAGCATTCGACTGACCCTGCGCCAGATAGGCGTCGAGGTCTTCGTGCAACACGCGACCGGCCGGACCGGAACCGCGCACCAGACGCAATTGAATGCCCAGATCCAGCGCGTGTTTGCGCACGGCTGGCGAGGCCAGCGGGCGCTCATTGGCTTCGCGGGCAACCATCGGGCCTTGGCAAACCGGAGCCGTTCGGGGCGCGACGGGTTTGCTTTCAACGACAGCTTCAACTTTGGGTGCGACAGGTGTTTCTTTAGCTGCAACAGGCGCCGGTTTGTCCGACTCCTTCAGATTACCGGCGCCTTCCACTTCGATGCTGATCAGCACACTGCCGACCGCCATCACTTCGCCCGGCTGACCACCCAGCGCAATGACCTTGCCGTGGACCGGCGACGGAATGTCGACCATCGCCTTGTCGGTCATCACATCCGCCAGCACCTGATCTTCAACGACCAGATCGCCGACCTTGACGTGCCACTGCGACAGTTCTACTTCTGCGATGCCTTCGCCGATGTCCGGCATCTTGATAACGTGCGTGCCCATTCAGACCTCCATGACCCGTTTCAGCGCCGCGCCCACTCGGGACGGCCCAGGGAAATACGCCCACTCCTGCGCGTGCGGGTAGGGGGTGTCCCAACCGGTGACGCGTTCGATCGGCGCTTCCAGGTGATGGAAGCAATGCTCTTGCACCAGCGACACCAGTTCGGCGCCGAAACCGCAGGTGCGGGTGGCTTCGTGAACCACGACGCAACGGCCAGTTTTCTTCACGGATTTGACGATGGTTTCCAGGTCCAGCGGCCACAGGCTGCGCAGGTCGATGACTTCAGCGTCAACGCCGCTTTCTTCAGCAGCGACTTGCGACACGTACACGGTAGTGCCGTAGGTCAGCACAGTTACGTCCTTGCCCGGACGGGTAATCGCGGCAACGTCCAGCGGCACGGTGTAGTAACCGTCCGGCACCTGGGCTTGCGGGTGTTTCGACCACGGGGTCACCGGGCGGTCGTGGTGGCCGTCGAACGGGCCGTTGTACAGGCGTTTTGGCTCGAGGAAGATCACCGGGTCATCGTTTTCGATGGAGGCGATCAGCAGGCCTTTGGCGTCGTACGGGTTGGAAGGCATGACGGTGCGCAGACCACAGACCTGAGTGAACATCGCCTCGATGCTCTGGCTGTGGGTCTGGCCGCCGTAGATGCCGCCGCCGCAGGGCATGCGCAGGGTCATCGGCGCGGTGAATTCGCCGGCCGAGCGATAACGCAGGCGGGCGGCTTCGGAAATGATCTGGTCGGACGCCGGGTACACGTAGTCGGCGAACTGAATCTCGGCCACCGGACGCAAGCCATAAGCGCCCATGCCCACGGCGACACCGACGATGCCGCTCTCGGAAATCGGCGCGTCGAACACCCGCGAAGTACCGTACTTGGTCTGCAGGCCTTCGGTGCAACGGAACACGCCGCCGAAGTAACCGACGTCCTGGCCGAACACCACCACGTTGTCATCACGCTCAAGCATCACATCCATGGCCGAGCGCAGGGCCTGGATCATGGTCATGGTGGTCGTGGTCATGGCGGTTTCCAACTGAATATTGTTGTTGTGATCGTTCATGTCAGATCCCCAACTGCTGACGCTGGCGCTTCAAGTGCTCCGGCATCTCTTTGTAGACGTCTTCGAACATGGTCGCGGCGCTTGGAATCTGGCCACCGGCCAGGGTGCCGTACTGCTCGGCCTGTTTCTGTGCGGCGATCACTTCGGCTTCCAGCTCGGCGCTGACGGCGGCGTGCTCTTCCTCCGACCAGTGGCCAACCTTGATCAGGTGCTGTTTCAGGCGGGCAATCGGATCGCCCAGCGGGAAGTGGCTCCAGTCGTCGGCAGGACGGTATTTGGACGGATCATCGGAGGTTGAGTGCGGGCCGGCGCGGTAGGTGACCCATTCGATCATGGTCGGGCCGAGGTTGCGGCGGGCGCGTTCGGCAGCCCAAGCGGAGGCGGCATAGACTGCGTAGAAATCGTTGCCATCCACCCGCAGCGAGGCGATGCCGCAACCGACACCGCGTCCGGCGAAGGTGGTGGCTTCACCACCGGCGATGGCCTGGAACGTCGAGATCGCCCACTGGTTGTTGACCACGTTGAGGATCACCGGCGCACGATAGACGTGAGCGAAGGTGAGGGCGGTGTGGAAGTCAGATTCGGCGGTGGCGCCGTCGCCGATCCAGGCCGAGGCGATTTTGGTGTCGCCCTTGATCGCCGAGGCCATGCCCCAGCCCACGCCTTGAATGAACTGGGTGGCGAGATTGCCGGAAATAGTGAAGAAACCGGCGTCCTTGACCGAATACATGATCGGCAGCTGACGGCCCTTGAGCGGGTCGCGCTCGTTGGACAGAAGTTGGCAGATCAGGTCGACCAATGGCACGTCGCGAGCCATCAGAATGCTTTGCTGGCGGTAGGTTGGGAAGCACATGTCGTCGATGTTCAAGGCCAGGGCCTGGGCACTGCCAATGGCTTCTTCGCCAAGACTCTGCATGTAGAACGACATTTTTTTCTGACGCTGGGCAACCACCATGCGGTTGTCGTAGATCCGGGTCTTGAGCATGGCGCGCATGCCTTTGCGCAGGATCTCGACCGGCACGTTTTCAGCCCATGGGCCGAGGGCGTTGCCCTGGTCGTCGAGCACGCGAATCAGGCCACGGGCCAGGTCGGCGGTGTCGGCGGGTTCAATGTCGATGGAAGGTTTACGCACCGTGCCCGCATCGGTCAGATGCAGGTAGGAGAAGTCGGTTTTGCAGCCTGGGCGGCCCGAGGGTTCAGGGACGTGCAGACGCAGCGGTTCATACGCTTGGGTCATGGCTTCTACGCTCGATCTTGTGAATTTCTTGTAGTGAGCTGGCAGTCATTCTTCGATAAAAGAAATCTTGTCCTACAACAATCATAGGCCCGGGCAAGAAGAATATTTCTCTCTGTTTCGTTGCGCTGAAGATCATTTGCAGATAGAAATTCTGCATAAACATAAAAAACAGGTGGTTTTGTCTCATGCGCAAACTGGACCGTACCGACATCGGCATTCTCAACAGCCTTCAGGAGAACGCGCGCATCACCAACGCCGACCTGGCCCGTTCGGTCAATCTGTCGCCGACGCCGTGCTTCAACCGGGTCAAGGCGATGGAAGAGCTGGGGCTGATCCGCGAGCAGGTGACCCTGCTCGATGCCGATCTGCTGGGACTGCACGTCAACGTGTTTATCCACGTCAGTCTCGAGAAGCAGGTAGAGGAAGCGCTGCAGCATTTCGAAGAAGCCATTTCCGATCGTCCCGAAGTCATGGAGTGCTACCTGATGGCCGGCGACCCTGACTACTTGATCCGGGTGCTGGTGCCGACCATTCAGTCGCTCGAACGCTTCATGATGGACTTTCTGACCAAGGTGCCGGGCGTGGCCAACATTCGGTCAAGTTTTGCGCTCAAGCAGGTGCGCTATAAGACGGCATTGCCGCTGCCGGCGAACGGTTTGACGCTGGGCAACTGAATCCGGTGCCGTTCACAGGTATTCATATCGATAACCCAGTTCTTCGGTAAAAAGAGTCTGCTCAATGGTGAAGCTTTGAGGCCACGGAGCGAGTTCGTTTTCGGGGTGAAAGACCAGTGTCGAGTTGCTCAGTTCCTCCTGCGGGAAAGAGGGAACGTTCGGATGCTGGTGTTTCCAGCGCTCCCAGAGCAGATCCAGATAACAATGATGCAGGAAGAATATCGGGTCATTGGGGGAGGATGCCTCCATCATGTTGCCTCCGATCCAGGCATGCACGGGATTGTGCAGTTCACGTTCGGAAAAGTTTTCCCAACCGCCCGGCTCCATCCAATAGGACGTTCTGTTCAGGGCCGAGATGACGGTTTCTGGTGACGGCAAGGCGCCGGCAGCCCCGAGATTGCGACGCAAGCCCGCATCACCGACACCCTCGTCCCATACCGAGACGATGAATGGCGACTGGTTATTGGAAAAGGGTCCGCTGGTTACCAGCTGATTCTGGGTATTGTCACCGTTGCCGCCCATGAAGTCCGAGGTGAATGGATTGTCGGCGCCGCCGATTTGCCAGTTCCAGTAGGGCAGTGTGATGCGAGGGTCATCGGCGGCGGCCTGCAGCGCCAGTTCGAACTGGCGGATCAGGACCCGGTGCCACGGATAAAACAAGGGGCTTTGATGAGGGCTGGGTGCGAGCGGATTGCCACGTCCCATTGAGTTTTTGTGGATCTGAACGAAGTCATCGTAACGGCTTTGCTGACCGGGACGCAGCACGCTGTTGACGTTGTTTTTCAGCCTGAGGACTGCGTTGATGAAGGCGGATTTCTCTTCCCGGGACAGATCCCGGTGGTTACGGCGAATATCCATATTGCCAAATCTCCATGGGTTGATTGCCCAATGAAGTCTGCCTGCCCGCGGAGATTACGCCCAGCTCATGGCATTCGACGTGACAGGTACGAATACTCTTGTTTTGAGTTCCCTCAATGATTTTTTCTTACACGGAGTTGATAGGGATCTTCAGGTAGACGACGCCATTGCCTTCAGCCGGCGGCAGATTTCCTGCTCGCACGTTCACCTGAATCGCCGGCAGCAACAGCGTCGGCATTCCCAGTCCTGCATCGCGCTTGGTACGCATCTCGACGAACGCGGCTTCGTCGACGCCGTCATGTACATGGATATTGCTTTTACGCTGCTCGCCGACGGTGGTCTGGCACTGCGAGTCGCGGCCTTGCGGCGGATAGTCGTGGCAGACATAGAGCTTCACGCTGGCAGGGAAGGCCAGCAGCTTTTGAATTGAATTGAACAACTGATGGGCGTTGCCACCTGGGAAGTCGCAACGGGCGGTGCCGACGTCGGGCATGAACAGCGTGTCGCCGACCAGGATTTGTTCGCCATCGATCAGGTAGGCCATGTCCGCCGGGGTGTGGCCGGGGACATGCAGGGCGGTGGCCTTGAGATTGCCGATCCTGAACGATTCGTTCGGTGCGAACAGGTGATCGAACTGCGAGCCGTCGACGCGAAATTCCGGTTCCAGGTTGAACAGTGCCTTGAACACGTTCTGCACTTTGCTGATCGATTCGCCAATGGCGATTTTCCCGCCCAGTTCCCGGCGCAGGTAGGGCGCGGCGGACAGGTGATCGGCGTGGGCATGGGTTTCCAGCAGCCATTGCACTTGCAAGTGATGGGCACGCACGAAGGCGATGATCCTGTCCGCCTGAGCCGTGCAGGTGCGGCCGGCGGCGCCGTCGTAATCGAGCACCGGGTCAACGATCGCGCACTGCCCGCCGTCGGCCTCGTAGACCACATAGCTGTAGGTCGAAGAGGCGGGGTCGAGGAAAGCTTCAATCAGCGCGGGCATGAACACGGTCCTGTGCGGGAAGGTGGGAAGTCAGGGTTGCAACACTTTATGTAAACACATAATGTCCGCAGCTTAAGTGACGTTGAAGGCATCCTGCAAATGCAATCCAGTCTGACCGAATGTGAAGTGGCGCAACTGCGCGCCTCGGCCTCCAAGGCCTGTTCGCTGCTCAAGGCCTTGGCCAACGAGGATCGGCTGTTGATCCTGTGCCAGTTGACCCAGGGCGAGCGCAACGTCGGCGAACTGGAGAAAATGACCGGCGTGCGTCAGCCGACCCTGTCCCAGCAACTGGGCATCCTGCGTGATGAAGGGCTGGTCGCGACCCGTCGTGAAGGCAAGTACATTTTTTACGGTCTCGCCAGTCACGAAGTGATCCAGGTGATGAAAACCCTCTCCGGACTCTACTGCGGAGCCGTGCTCAAAAGCTGGGCGCAATAGACCCGGCTATCCTTGCGTGCAGCCATAAGGAACAAACAATGAACGATCAACACTGGGGCCCATCCATCAGTGCGGACATCGTGGTCATCGGCGGCGGCACTGCCGGCATCGGTTTTGTCGCGAGCCTGCTCAAGCGCGATCCCGGCCTGAAAATCACGGTGATCGAGCCGAGCACCCTGCATTACTACCAACCGGCGTGGACGCTGGTCGGCGGTGGCGCCTATGACGCCAAAGACACCGCCCGACCGATGAACAAAGTGATGCCGCGCCAGGCCACCTGGATTCAGGCCGCCGTGACCGGCATCGACCCCGACCAGCGCCGTCTCACCCTCAACGATCAACGCACCATTACCTATCAGAACCTGATCGTCTGCCCCGGCCTGCGCCTGGCGTGGGAGAAGATCGAAGGCCTGCAGGACAGTCTCGGCCAGCACGGCGTCACCTCCAACTACAGCTATCAGCACGCGCAATACACCTGGGATCAGGTGCAGAAACTGGGCGGCGGCAAAGCGCTGTTCACCCAGCCGCCGATCCCGATCAAGTGTGCCGGCGCGCCGCAAAAGGCGCTGTACTTGTCCTGCGATCACTGGCTCAAGCGCAACGTGCTGAGTCAGGTCGATGTCGAGTTCAATCTGGCCGGTGCCGCGCTGTTCGGCGTGCCGACCTTCGTACCGCCGCTGATGAAGTACATCGAGAAATACAACGCGCGGCTGGCATTCAATTCCAATCTGGTGAAGGTCGACGGCCCGGCGAAAACTGCCTGGTTCGACGTCAAGGATGCGGACGGCAACGTTACCCGTCAGGCCAAGACTTTCGATTTGTTGCACGTCGTCCCGCCGCAGGTTTCACCGGATTTCATTGCGCAAAGTCCGCTGGCCGACGCCGCCGGCTGGTGCGAGGTCAACCCGCACACGCTGCAACACCCGCGCTATCCGGAAGTGTTTGCCTTGGGCGATATCTGCGGCACCACCAATGCGAAAACCGCCGCGGCAGTGCGCAAGCAGGTCGTGGTGGTGGCGGAAAACCTGCTGGCCCTGCGCAAAGAACTGGCGCTGCCGCTGAAGTACGACGGCTATGGTTCCTGCCCGCTGACGGTAGAGAAGGGCAAGGTGATCCTCGCCGAGTTCGGCTACGGCGGAAAATTGTTGCCGACCTTTCCCCTCGACCCGACCGTGCCGCGCCGCTCCGCGTGGTGGCTGAAGGCGACGCTGCTGCCGTGGTTCTACTGGAACGGCATGCTCAAGGGCCGCGAATGGCTGACGCGTCTGTCCAGGGTCGACTGAGAACACTCTATGTTGCTGGCAAGTCTGTTTGGCGTGGTGATGGGATTGATCCTCGGTCTGACCGGGGCCGGCGGCGGGATTCTCGCCGTACCGGCGCTGGTGCTCGGGCTGGGCTGGACGATGACGCAGGCGGCGCCGGTGGCGTTGTTTGCAGTGGGCAGCGCGGCGGCGGTCGGCGCGATCGATGGTTTGCGTCACGGTCTGGTGCGCTATCGCGCGGCGCTGCTGATTGCAGCGCTCGGCGCGGTGTTTTCGCCAGTGGGCATCTACTTCGCCCATCAGTTGCCGGAAAAGGTTTTGATGATTCTGTTCAGCCTGCTGATGGTGATGGTGGCGTGGCGCATGCTGCGCCGCGAACGCCAGCAGCAGGGGCCAAGCGATCATGGCCACGCCAGTTGGGGCCAGAAGAACTGCATGCTCAATGAGCAGACCGGCCGTTTCGACTGGACCGCCAAATGCACCGCGACCCTCGCGGCACTGGGCGCGGTCACGGGTGTGGTGTCCGGGTTGCTGGGGGTTGGCGGCGGGTTTCTGATCGTGCCGGCGTTCAAGCAACTGACCGATGTGCAGATGCGCGGCATCGTCGCCACTTCACTGATGGTCATCAGCCTGATTTCCGCCATCGGCGTAATCGGTGCGTTCCATGCCGGGGTGCGGATCGATCATCTGGGTGCGTCGTTCATCGTAGCGAGCATCGTCGGCATGATCATCGGCCGCAAACTCTGCGCGCGGGTGCCGGCGAGGACGTTGCATGTGGGGTTTGCCAGTGTGTGCCTGGTGGTTGCGGCTTACATGTTGCTGCGGGCGTGAGACAACACCTGTGGCGAGGGAGCAAGCGCCCTCGCCACAGTGATCGCGTTACAACACCAGGTGCGGTAACCACAGCGACAGCGCCGGAACGTAGGTCACCAGCATCAGCACCAGGAACAGCACGGCGTAGAACGGCAGCAGCGCCTTCACCGTGCTTTCGATACTGACTTTGCCCACCGCCGAACCCACGAACAGCACGGCGCCCACCGGCGGCGTTATCAGGCCTATACCGAGGTTGACCAGCATGATCATGCCGAACTGCACCGGGTCGACGCCGATACCGAGAATCACCGGCATCAGGATCGGTGTGAGGATCAGGATCAGCGGTGCCATGTCCATCACGGTGCCGAGCAACAGCAGCATGACGTTGATGCACATCAGGATCACGTAGCGGTTGTCGGACAGGGTCAGGAACAGCGTGGTGATCTTCGCCGGGATCTGCATCAGGGTCATGATGTAGCCGAAACTGGCGGCGAAGCCGATCAGAATCATCACGATGGAAATGGTGCGCACCGTGCGATGCATCAATTTCGGCAGCTCACTCCATTTGTAGTCGCGGTAGATGAACATGGTGACGAAAAACGACCACAGCACGGCAATGGCCGCCGACTCGGTGGCCGTGAAGATCCCCGACAGAATCCCGCCGAGAATGATCACCATCGCCATCAGGCCCCACAAGGCTTCGCCGCAGATCTTCAGGGCTTCGCGCAGCGGGATCACTTCGCCCTTGGGGTAGTCGCGTTTGCGCGCAAAAATCAGACACAACACCATCAGGCACGCGCTCATCAGCAGGCCCGGCACCACGCCGGCCATGAACAGCGACGCAATGGAAACGGTGCCGCCGGCCGCCAGCGAGTAGAGCACCGAGTTGTGACTCGGCGGGGTCAGCAGGGCTTGTACCGAACCGCTGACGGTGACCGCTGTGGAGAATTCCCGAGGGTAGCCCTTGCGCTCCATTTCCGGGATCAGCACCGAACCCACCGACGCGGTGTCGGCCACCGACGAGCCGGAAATCGCGCCGAAAAAGGTCGAGGCCATGATGTTGACCAGCGACAGCCCGCCACGCACGAAGCCCACCAGGACCCCGGCGAACGCCACTAGCCGCCGAGACATGCCGCCCTCGGCCATGATCGCGCCGGCCAGCACAAAGAACGGAATCGCCAGCAGCGAGAATTTGTTCACCCCGCCCGCCACCTGAATCATCAAGGCCTGGAATGGGATGTCGATCCACCACGCGCCGATCAGCGCCGACAGCCCGAGGGCATAGGCAACCGGCATGCCGATCAGGATCAGTGCGATAAAACTGCCCAGCAGAATCAATGCGTCCATCAGGCAGCCCCTTCGTTTTCTTCAACCAGGTCGAACCGCACCACGCGGCGATTGCTTTGATCGCCGAGCAAGAGTTTTTCCAGTACGAAAACCAGCGTCAGCGCACCGCCAATCGGGATCGGCATGTAAGTGATGCCGACCCGCAATGTCGGCAGGGCGCTCATGAACTGGTTCCACGTCGACAGGCACAGCTTGGTGCCCCAGATGGTCATGAACAGGCAGATGGTGCCCATGAGCACTTGCGAAACGATGCTCATGGTTCGGCGCATCTTTGGTTGCAGGCGGTCGGTGACCATCGCCACTGCCATGTGCGCGCCGGCGCGATAGCTGGCGGCGGCGCCGATGAAAGTGAAGACCATCATCAGCAGGATGGCGGTGGGCTCCGGCCAGCTCGAACCTGTGCCGAGGACGTAACGGGCGAACACGCCCCAGGGGATGATCAGGGAAATGGTCAGCACCGACAGACCGGCGACCCAGATGCAGGCCATGTAGATCCGGTCATTGATGCGCAGCAGCAAATTCTTCATCGGGTTCCACCGTAACCGGGCATGCGCGGACATCAGGCGACGTCAGCGCTGCCGGGCCTTTTGCAAAGGGCTGGGAGGTTTACTGAACGGCTTCGATGCGCTTGATCAGGTCGGCGTAGGGCGCGCCGTATTTTTCACGGATCGAGGCGGTGGCCTCATAGAAGGGCTTCTTGTCGACGGTGATGAACTCGACGCCGGCCGCCTTGAGTTTTTCCTCGCTGCTGACGGACTTGGCGTCCCACAGCGTGCGCTCCTGAGCCTGTGCAGCCTTGGCGGCTTTTTTCACCAGCGTCTGCTGATCGGGCGTGAGTTTTTCCCAGGTGATTTTCGACATCACGATCGGTTCGGGCAGGATCAGGTGCCCGGTCAGGCTGTAGAACTTGGCGTTCTGGTAGTGGTTGTGTTCAAGCAGGGTCGGTGGGTTGTTTTCCGCGCCGTCGATGACGCCGGTCTGCAGCGCACTGAAGATTTCGCCGGTGTCCATGGCGATCCCGTTGCCGCCCATGGCGTTGATGGTTTCGATGAACATCGGGTTGCCCTGCACGCGGATTTTCATCCCCTTGAGGTCTTCAAGGCTGCGCACCGGTTTCTTGGTGTAGATGTTGCGCGTGCCGCCGTCCATCCACGCCAGAGCGACGAGGTTGAATTCGGATTGAGTGATCTTGTCGAGGATCTCGTCACCGATTTCACCGTCGATGATCTTGCGCATGTGCGCCTGGTCACGGAACACGAACGGCATGTTGAACACGTTCACGTCCGGCACCACCGGGCCGACGATGCCGAGGCTGACGCGGGCCATTTGAATGGCGCCGACCTGTGCCTGTTCGACCACTTCCTTTTCCGAGCCGAGTACGCCGCCAGGGAACATCTTGAAGGTCAGCTTGCCGTCACTTTCGGCAACCAGGGTCTTGCCCAACTGTTCTTCGGCGACCACGGTCGGATACCCGGCGGGGTGGATGTCGGCGAATTTGATTTCCAGCGCCTGGGCGGCGCTGCCGAAGGTGAGCGCGAGGGGGAGAGCGGCGGCGAGCAACGTGCGTTTGAAGTCCATGAGGGGTTCTCCAGTCTTGTTATTTTTGTGTTCAAGGCACAGCGATGCAGCAGGGGGTTACAGCAGGTCGTCGAACAATGGCTCCGGCAGGCCTTTGACGCCGGGGTTGAGGGCGAACACGCCGCCGGCCAGCGAATGCGGGTCCTGGTCGTCGGCGGGGCGGATGGAAGTCACGAACAAGGTGTCCATCCGGCTGCCACCGAAGGCGCACATGGTGGGTTTTTTCACCGGTACCGGCAGCGAGCGGTCAAGGCGGCCTTCCGGGGTGAACCGGTGGATCAGGCCGACATCGTTGGCGCAGATCCAGTAGCAGCCATCGGCATCCACGGCAGCGCCGTCGGGACGGCCGTAAAAATGGTTCATGTCCACGAACACCCTGCGGTTGGAGGGTGTGCCTGTCTCGGTGTCGTAATCGAAAGCCCAGATCAGTTGCACGTTCGGGTGCGAGTCCGACAGGTACATGGTTTTGCCGTCCGGGCTGAAGCCCAGACCATTGGGCACGATGAAGCCATCAAGTTGTGCCGCTATCACGCCTGTTTGCCCGGCACCGTAACGATAGAGCCGGCCCTCGGGCAGATTCAGGCCCATGTTCAGCACCATGCTGCCGGCCCAGAACCGGCCCTGACGGTCGCAGCGGCCGTCGTTCAGGCGCATGTCCTGGCGGCTGTGTTCCACGGTCGCGAGCAGGTCGCTGTCAAGGCTGCCATCGCTGTGGGGGCGCAGTTGAAAGAACCCGCTCTCCATGCCGGCCACCCAGCCGCCCCGGCTGTGTCGGGCGAGGCAGGCGAGCATCTCGGGAGCCTTCCAGGCGTGAACATGGCCAGTGTCGGCATCCCAGCGTTGCAGGCCACCGTTGGGGATGTCGACCCAGTAGAGCGCATTTTCCTGCGGCACCCACACCGGGCTTTCACCCACCGCGTTGCGGGCGTCGACGATCAATTCGGCTTGCATACTCATTCCCTTGGTTTTGTTGGAGAGGTGAAACGCGCCGGTCAATCGCCGAACGGGCCCGCCGCAACAAAGGCCCCGCCCTGATAGATCCGCGCCGGGTCATCGCTGGCGGGCATCGGCTGCGCTTCGACCTTGTCGCGAAACACTTCGGAGGTGTCCTTGGCCTCGAAGCCGAGGTGGCTGGCGAAGCGGTTGTCCCACCACACATCCTTGTTGGCGGATATGCCATAAACCACGGTGTGGCCGACGTTGGGGGTGTACAGCGAACGCTCGAGCAATTGGGTGAGGTCGTCGAAGCTGAGCCAGGTGTGCATCATTCGGCGGTTCTGCGGTTCGGGAAACGACGAGCCGATGCGGATGCTGACGGTTTCGATGCCATAGCGATCGAAGTAGAAACTGGCCATGTCTTCGCCGTAGGACTTGGACAGACCGTAGTAGCCATCGGGGCGGCGAGCGGAGCTGGCGTCGAGATGCTCATCCTGTTTGTAGAAACCGATGACGTGGTTGGAACTGGCGAAGATCACCCGTTTGACGCCGTGGCGGCGTGCCGCTTCATAGATATGGAACACACCGCAGATATTGGCGCCGAGGATTTCTTCGAAGGGGCGCTCCACTGAAACGCCACCGAAATGCAGGATCGCATCCACGCCTTCGACCAGTTGATGCACGGCGGTTTTGTCGGCGAGGTCGCAGAGCACGATTTCTTCCCGGTCATCGATGGCCGGGGCGAGGGCGGCGATATCCGACAGGCGCAGCACGTTGGCATACGGGCGCAGACGTTCGCGCAAGACTTTGCCCAGGCCACCGGCGGCGCCGGTCAGCAGCAGGCGATTGAACGGAGTTGGGGCGGTGGAGGTGGACGTCATGGCAATCCCTTACACGTTGTTATTAGGTTTGTTGTAGGTTGTCGTATGACTGCGTTGAAGTATCGGTAGGGTTTCCGGAACTTGTCAACGCGACTTTCGGTGTAAATGACGGAAGGCTGATTCACCTTCCGCTCATGCCATGTTCGGGTTTACAGCAAGGAAATCGGGTAACTGATGAAGATCCGGTTCTCGTCGAATTCATTGGTGCTGAAGTCCCGGCGAATCGTCGCGTTGCGCCATTTGACGTTGAGGTTCTTCAGCGGGCCGCTCTGCACGGTGTAGGCCAGTTCCGATTCGCGACCCCATTCCTTGCCATCGGTGATGGTGCCGATGTGCACGTTGTCACCGCTGATGTAGCGGTTCATCAGCGTCAAGCCGGGGACGCCGAGGACGACGAAGTTGTAGTCGTGGCGAATCTGCCAGGAGCGCTCCTTCGCGTTGTCGTAACTGGCGTTGTAGCTGTCGTTGGCCAGGGTGCCGCCGCTGGTGCCATTGACGCGCATCCAGGCATCGTCGCCGCTAAGCTTTTGCAAGCCGATGTAGAACGTGTTGCCGCCGTACCTGGCCGAAAGCATGGCGAACGCGGTTTTGTTGTCGAGGTCGCCGGCCTGGGCGCTGCCGTCCTCCTTGCCGGTGAAGAAACCGAGGTTGGCGCCGAGTGTCCAGTCGCCCAGTGGCTGACTGTGGCTGAGGTTGAAATACTGCTGTTGGTAGATGTCGCTGAGTTCGGCGTACCACACACCGACGAGCGTGCGCTTATCGTTGAAGGTGTATTCGCCGCCGCCGAAGTTGAAGCGGTCGGAGGTGAAGGCGCCTCGGCCGTTCATCGACATGTCTTCCATGCTGGCATCGTTGCGCGGGCTGTTGCCGCGGAACTGGCCACCGTAAAGGGTCAGGCCATTGATTTCGGTAGACGTGATCTGGCCGCCGCGAAAGGTCTGGGGCAGTGATCGACCATCATCCGAGCGCAGGATGGGCAGCACCGGCATCCATTCACCCACCTTCAATTCGGTCTTCGACACCTTGGCCTTGAGCGCTACACCCAGGCGCCCGAAATTGTCCGCCGGGCGCCCGTCATCGTGGATCGGCAACAGCTGCGTACCGCCGGTGCCTTTGCCGCCATCAAGTTTCTGCGAATACATGCCCAGCACGTCCAGGCCAAACCCGACGGTGCCCTGAGTGAAACCGGATTTGGCGTCGAGGATGAAGTTCTGTGTCCACTCTTCAGCCTTGCCCTGCGGGTAGTTGGGGTTGACGAAGTTGCGATTGAAGTAGGCGTTGCGCAGGTTCAGGGTGGCTTTGCTGTCTTCGAGGAAACCCTCGGCATCGGCACTCATCGGCAAGACGAGAGCGAGACTGCTGCAGCCGATCAGGCTCAAGGTGGAACGCGGGCGGGGGACAGAAAAACGGGACGTGCGGACGGAATTGCAGACGAGTGTGCTCACTGTGACGCTCCCTGTTTCATTTGTTGTTTTTATTATTTGTTATACGTCGTCGTACAACATGGTTGCGGATATTTGCGAGGTTTTCCGGAAATGTCAACAGGGCGTCGTACGATGACTTTGGGTGAGCGGGCAGCCCTCAAAGCGCTGTGAAGAGGGCTGCTTTCGGCACGTTTATTGGTTGTAGAGCGCTTCAGTGTTATCGATCAGGGGATTTTTTTCGGTCAGCACGATCTGCGCGATCTGATCCTTGCGCATGAAACTCACCTTCGGATGCGACTGGGCGTACCGGATGAAGCGCTCCATGGCCTCGACCATCGCCGGGGTGCCGCCGATGCGGTCGTGCAGACTCACCGACATCATCCGCCGCTTGCTCGCGCCTTCGGCGTAGAGGCGATCAAATTCCAGCACCAGTTGCTGGTAGAACTGCTCGGCGGAGAAGTGCCGACCCTCGACCAGCACGATGTCGTTGTTGCGCAGGGTGTATGGCACCACGGCGAATTTACGCCCGCGAACCATGGTCACGAACGGCTCGTCACGGCTGACGTCGTCAATGTGGTAGGTGAAATTCAGATCCTGCAGCACCTTCAACGTATTGGGGCTGCGGCGCAGCCAGTTGGCGTTGTAGCCGACCGAGCGCTGGCCGGTGATTTTTTCCACCGCTGCGACACCGTCGCCGATGAACTGTTTTTCCTGGGCGTAGTTCATGTTGTATGAATCGGCCCAGCGCATGCCGTGGGCCGCCAGTTCATGACCGCGCTCGGCGATCGCCTTGGCCAGTTCCGGGTGCTTGAGCGCCGCTTCGCCGACCACGTGGGAGGTGACTTTGATGCCGGTGCGATCCCACAGATCGAGCATGCGCCACAGGCCTTCCTTGTAGCCGTAATCGAACCAGGTCTGCGCCGGTAGATCCGGGTAGCCTTTTGGCAGCGGTGTGCCGGAGAACGGACTTTCGGCGCCCTCGGGTTGACCGCCGGTTTCGAATTGCATCGACACCGAAATCACCAGTTGCGAGCCATCCGGCCATGGGCGTTCCTGGGCGAAGGCGAGGGCGGGCAGCAACAGCGTGGCGGCCAGCAGGTTTTTCAGCAGACGCGGGGAGCGTTGCCAGCGGGGAGTGGTCATATCGGGCACCTTGCAGGTTGAGAAGTGCGGCAAGGTTGGCATCCGCTACGCTTGGGAAAAATCAGCTGCGGGCGAGATGTCTTTTAAACAGAATTTACGAATCCACCCAAAATCTTTTGTGGGAGTGAGCTTGCTCTCTCACTGGATAGGTGTTCGACCAGGAATTGCGGCACACTTAAGCGACTACAAGACAAGGCCTTTCAATGGATCAATACGCCCCGCGCAACTGGCAGCCGCACGAGAAGCCCAGTCTGCCCGGTTCCCCCTCGACGCCGCTGCATTCCAACCCCAAGCGCCTGGCTTATGCGCTGGTGGGCGTGCTTGTCGCGGTGACCGGTGGTCTGGGCAATGCGCTGGTGGTCGCCAACCTGCCTTACCTGCAAGGTGCGCTTGGAGCGACCACGGCGGAGATGGCCTGGCTGCCGGCGGCGTACGTGATGACCAACGTCTCGATGAACCTGCTGCTGGTGAAATTTCGCCAGCAGTTCGGCCTGCGGGCATTCACCGAGGTGTTTCTGGTGCTGTATGCGCTGGTGACCTTCGGCCATCTGTTCGTCAATGACCTGAATTCGGCGGTCGCGGTGCGCGCGGCCCACGGCATGGTCGGCGCGGCGCTCAGCTCGCTGGGCCTGTATTACATGGTGCAGGCGTTCCCGGCCAAATGGCGGTTGAAGGCATTGGTACTGGGCCTTGGCACCTCGCAGTTGGCCTTGCCGCTGGCGCGGCTGTTTTCCGAAGACTTGCTGCAGATTGCCGAATGGCGCGGCCTGTACCTGTTCGAATTGGGCATGGCACTGCTGTCGCTGGGCTGCGTCTTGTTGCTCAAACTGCCGCCGGGTGACCGCTTCAAGACCTTCGAACCCCTCGACTTCCTGACGTTCGCGATCCTTGCGACCGGCGTTGCGCTGTTGTGCGCGGTGTTGTCCCTGGGCAGGATCGACTGGTGGCTGGAGGCCGACTGGATCGGTATCGCCCTGGCCGCATCGATTGCCCTGATTCTCGCGGGGCTGGCTATCGAACATAACCGCAGCAACCCGATGCTGATGACCCGCTGGCTCGGCAGCGGGGTGATGATCCGCCTGGCGCTGGCGGTGATCCTGATTCGCATGGTGACCTCGGAGCAATCGACCGGCGCCGTGGGCTTCATGCAAAACCTGAACATGAGCAGCCAGCAGTTGCACAGCCTGTATGTGGTCATGCTGATCGGCAGCGTTGCCGGGCTGCTCACCAGTGCGCTGACCATCAACCCGCAACACTTGCTGATGCCCCTGATCATTTCGCTGGCGTTGATGGCCACCGGCTCGATCCTGGACAGCTCATCAAATAACCTGACTCGCCCCGGCAACCTGTATTTCAGCCAGTTCCTGCTGGCGTTCGGCAGTACCTTCTTCCTCGGTCCGACCATGGTGCTGGGCACGCGCAACGTGCTGACCAACCCGCGCAACCTCGTGAGCTTTTCCGTGTTGTTCGGGATCTGCAACAACCTCGGCGGCCTGATCGGCGCGGCATTGCTGGGGACTTTCCAGATCGTGCGCGAGAAATTTCATTCCAGCCATATCGTCGAGCAACTGGTAATGTCCGACCCGCGTGTTGCCGCCCGGGTGCAAAGCGGGGGCTCGGCGGTTGGCTCGCTGATCGCCGATCCGAGCCTGCGTCATCTGGCGGGGATCCGCAGCCTGGCCAACGCCGCCACCCGCGAAGCCAATGTGCTGGCCTACAACGATGTGTTCATGCTGATCGCGGTGATCGCGATCCTGACCATGATCTGGATTTCCATCCGTGCGCTGTGGCTGATCAGCACCACCCGAGCCGTCGCCCCGACATCTTCCGTACCTTCCAGCGGTGCCACCTCTTCATGACCGAACCGACCACCACAACCACCAATGCCATCGCCGCCACCCCTGAAGGCGTGGCGCCGCCGTCATCACCGAACACCGAGCCGCGCTCGTTGCGGGTGCGGATCATCTCGTCGCTGGGCTTTGCCGCGATTGCCATCGTCGGTGTGCTGATCGTGTTGTATGCCTGGCAACTACCTCCGTTCAGCAGCGCGGTCGAGACCACTGAAAATGCCTTGGTGCGCGGGCAGGTGACGATCATCGGTCCGCAGCTCAGCGGTTATGTGTTTGAAGTGCCGGTGCAGGATTTCCAGTTTGTGAAGGAAGGGGATTTGCTGGTGCGTCTTGATGACCGCATCTATCAGCAACGCCTCGACCAATCGCTGGCGCAACTGGCGGTGCAGAAGGCTTCGCTGGCCAACGTCGTGCAGCAGCGCAACAGCGCCGAAGCGACGATCAAATTACGTCAGGCGGTGGTGGCCGACAGTGAAGCGCAGTTACGTAAAAGCGAGGCGGATCTGCGTCGCAACAAGGCGCTGGTCAATGACGGTTCGGTGTCCAAGCGTGAGATGGACGTGGCGCTGGCTGCCAATGCGCAAAGCATTGCGGCGGTGGCGCAGGCCAAGGCCAATCTGGAAATCGCCCGGCAGGATCTGCAAACGGTGATCGTCAATCGCGGCTCGCTGGAAGCCGCGGTGGCAAGTGCCGAGGCGGCAGTGCAGCTGGCGCGGATCGACTTGTCCAACACCCGGATCATCGCCCCGCGTGACGGTCAGCTCGGGCAGATCGGCGTGCGCCTCGGCGCCTACGTCAACTCCGGGGCGCAGTTGATGGCGCTGGTACCGAACCAGAAATGGGTAATCGCCAACCTCAAGGAAACCCAGATGGACAACGTGCGCGTCGGGCAACCGGCGAGCTTCACCGTCGATGCCTTGAACCACCGCAAATTCACCGGCCACGTGCAGCACATCTCGCCGGGCACCGGTTCTGAATTCGCGTTGTTGCAGGCCGACAACGCCACCGGCAACTTTGTGAAAATCGCCCAGCGGGTGCCGGTGCGCATCACCATCGATCCGGATCAGCAGGAAAGCGAGCGCTTGCGGCCGGGGATGTCGGTGGTGGTCAGCATTGATACGGCCGCCGGTGATACACAACCTCACTGATCAACACATCAATTTGTGGGAGCCGGCATGCCCGCGATGGGGTCGGCACTACACGATCTCTGTTTCTGATATTTCGCGATCGCGGGCAAGCCCGCTCCCACAGGGATGTGTGGTGAGCCTTCAGGCAGCGATCATCGGCGGCAGGGTGCCGAGCACCGAAACCGCCGCCACGGCGCCGATCCCCAGCAGCCATTCGAGCATGACGCTGCGCTTGAGGGTGTCCATACGCTGTTCGCAATCGTTGATCCGCAGGCGATTGAACAGCGCCAGTGCAAGCATGCCGGACACCAGCAGCGCCTTGATCAACAGGATCAGGGCGAATCCCGAGAACAGCGGTGTCGGCCACCACTGGCCGGTGAGCACGCGCACGTTGATCAACCCGGTGATCAGCAGGCCGGCGACCAGCCCGTAACCGAGCCCACTGAATCGCCGCAGGATTTCGCGAATGTTTTTGTCAGGTTGGCGCAGGATCATCACCAGCATCAGCAGCCCGCCAAGCCAGGCACCGACGCAGGTCAGGTGTATCAATTGATTGAGGATCAGCATCTGTCCGCTGAAACCATCGAGCATCGCGCCGTGTCCGACCGGTGCCAGCGTCATCAGCAGCAGCGCGCTCAGGCCCAACCGCAATGGCCGGTTCGAACGCCACGGCGTAAACAGCAAGGCCAGCAACAAGGCGTTGATCAACAGATGCCAGCGCCAGACCTGACCGAAAAACGTGTGCCCCAGCACTAGCTCGACGGTGGCCGGATCAAACGCCGCAGCCGCCGAACCGGCCATGCTGGCGGTAATCAACAACGCCCAACAGACGCCGCTGGCCAGGGCAATCGCCACCAGCCAGCGGGACAGTTGCGCCAGCCGCCGATCCAGCGCCGGCGCTTCACCCTTGAGCAGCAGCGGCCGGAACAGCCAGGCCCCGAACAGCATCAATACCACGATGAAATGCAGGAACCGGCACAGCACCAGCGCTTCGCTCATGAATTACTGGCCAACCTTGAACTGATAGGCGCCTTCGCTCTTGTGCGTGTCGACCGACACCGCATGCCATTCGACCTTGTATTCGCCAGCGGTCAGCGGTGCTTCGGGGGTGACGATCAGGGTTTTCTTGTCACCTTCGGTGGTCAGCGGTCTGACCGCCACCGGCTTGCCGTCGTGGGTCACGGTGACTTTGGTGAAGCTGGCTTCGACGCCTTCGGAAAACACCAGGCGCAGATCCGCCGGTGCGGCGACGGTGCTGTCGGCGGCCGGGGTCTGACTTTTCAGATGGGCGTGGGCGAAGGCCTGGGAAGTGACGATCAGCGAGGCCAGCAGCGCGCCAGCGGTGAACAGTTTTTTCATCGACATGGAACGATTCCTTTCAGTGAAATGGCGGGCTGAGTATAGGACGTGGATCACAGGGCTTTCAGGCGCATGTGAATGACCGGAAACGGCCGGCCTTCGCCGTCGAGTGCCGAGCGGCCGATGTCTTCGAAGCCGTAGTGCCGGTAGAAACCATGGGCTTGCGGGTTCTGTTCATTGACGTCGACTTTCAGCAACGGGCGGCGGACATGGTCGAGCAAACGTCGGCCGATCCCCTGGCCACGGTAAGCCGGGTCGATGAACAGCATCTGCACAGTGTCATCGTCGGTGGCGATGAAGCCTGCCGGGGAGTGATCGGGGTTCTCGAAAACCTGCACATTCAGGGCAGGCAGGTAGGTGTCACGCACCAGCGGGAACAGCCGGTGAATGTCGTCTTCCGGGAGGAAATCGTGGGTGGCGCGGACCGAGCGCTCCCACAGTGCGGCGAGCTGCGGATCATCCGCAGCGACGCGCTTTCGAATGGCCATGGACAGATCCTTCAGTGTCTGACGGGGAGAAGGAGGGCGATCCTAAACCAGAAAAAAGCCCAAGTGTGTGAAGAATCGTTCTCGGCTGTCGCCCCGTGCCCAGAGCGGATGCTAGTCTTCAACAACGTTGTCTTCAGGGAGCCCTCATGGGCAATCACAAGATCGAAATCCGCCGCACCAACGTCGACAAGATCCTGCTGGCGGCGGAAAAAGTCTTCGCCGAAAAAGGTTTCGGCGGCACCGCCATGGCGGACATTGCTGCTGAAGTGCAGCTGCCGCGATCCAACCTGCATTACTACTTTTCGACCAAGAGCGAGCTGTACAGCGCGGTGCTGTTCGACCTGCTGGAAGTGTGGAAGCAGGACGCGCTGTGCTTCGAGATGTTCGATGATCCTCGTGTGGTGCTCAGCAGCTACATCCGCGCCAAGATGAACCACTCGCGCAGCCGGCCGTACGGTTCGAAAGTCTGGGCCAACGAAATCATCCACGGCGCGCCAACCCTCGGCGAGGCCCTGGATGTGAGCCTGTATGACTGGGCGAAGATGAAAGAGGCGAAGATCCGGCAGTGGGTCGAGGACAAGCGGATTCTGCCGGTGGAGCCGTCGAGTTTGTTGTACATGATCTGGGCGTCGACGCAGCACTATGCGGACTTTGATCATCAGGTAAATATTCTGAATGAGCACCAGCCGTTGTCGGACATGCAGTTCGAGCGGGCGGTGCAGACGGTGACCAGCGTGATTTTGCGGGGGATCGGATTAGAACCTTGAGCCTTGTAACTGATCGTTCCCACGCTCCGCGTGGGAATGCCTCCGGTGACGCTCTGCGTCATGCTCTGAAGCGGACGCAGAGCGTCCATGGCTGCATTCCCACGCGGAGCGTGGGAACGATCTTTCAGCGTGGGAACGATCATTCAAGGGCTGACGTGATACGGATTCCGCGGATCATGATTCCAGTCCAGGAACGGCTTGCCCGTCTCCATCGGCACCATCTCGATGCAATCCGCCACCGGGCAGGTGATCTGACACAGATTGCACCCCACACACTCATCATCGATCACTTCATATTTATGCGTGCCATCGGCCTGTTTCAGACTGCTGATCGCCTGGTGTGAAGTGTCTTCGCAGGCAATGTGGCAACGCCCGCAACCGATGCACGCCGCCTGGTCGATCTTCGCGATCACCTGGTAGTTGATGTCCAGGTACTTCCAGTCGGTCGTATTGCCCACCGCGCGCCCGGAAAATTCGGCGATGCTGGCGTAACCCTGGCTGTCCATCCACCGCGACAGGCCATCCTTCATCTCATCGACGATCCGGAAGCCGTGCAGCATCGCCGCCGTGCACACCTGCACCGCGCCGCTGCCCAGTGCGATGAACTCCGCCGCGTCACGCCAGCTGCCAATGCCGCCAATGCCGCAGATCGGCAGGCCCTGGGTCTGTGGATCACGGGCGATTTCCGCGACCATGTTCAGCGCGATCGGCTTCACTGCCGAGCCGCAATAACCGCCGTGGGTGCTTTTGCTGCCGACGGTGGGCAGGGCGACCATGTGTTCGAGGTCGACGCTGGTGATCGAGTTGATGGTGTTGATCAGCGACACCGCATCGGCGCCGCCCCGGTGTGCAGCGCGGGCGGCGACGCGGATGTCGGTGATGTTCGGCGTCAGTTTGACGATCACCGGCAGCGAGCAATAGGTCTTGCACCAGCGCGTAACCTGCTCGACATACTCCGGCACCTGACCGACCGCCGCGCCCATGCCGCGCTCGGGCATGCCGTGGGGGCAGCCGAAATTCAGCTCGATCCCATCGGCGCCAGTGGCCTCCACCAGTGGCAGGATGTGTTTCCACGACTCTTCGACGCACGGCACCATCAGCGACACGATCAGCGCGCGATCCGGCCAATCCTTTTTCACCTGAGTGATTTCCCGCAGGTTGATTTCCAGCGAGCGGTCGGTGATCAGTTCGATGTTGTTGATGCCCAGCACTTCGCGGTTGTTGCCGTAATGCGCCGAGTAGCGCGACGACACGTTGACCGCCGCCGGGTCTTCACCCAAGGTTTTCCAGACCACGCCACCCCAGCCGGCCTCGAAGGCGCGCACCACGTTGTAGGCTTTGTCGGTCGGTGGCGCGGAGGCCAGCCAGAACGGATTGGGGGCTTTGATACCGGCGAAGACTATCGAGAGATCGGCCATTTACGCAGCCTCCACATTGAGCATCAGTTGAGCGTTGATCGCCTCGGCGGCGCGCTTGCCGTGTTGCACCGCTTGCACGGTCAGGTCCTGATCGAGGCTGGTGCAGTCGCCGCCTGCGTACACGCCGGGGATACTGGTGCGCAGGTTTTCATCGACCTGGATGCGTTCGCCCTGACGCTTGAGTTCGCGGGCCAGCGGGTCGGCGAGGGCGCTGCCGTCGAAGGCCTGACCGATGGCTTTGAAGATCGCATCGGCGGCCAGTTCGAATGTTTCGCCAGTGGTTTGCAGACGACCGTCCACCAGATGGGTGCGGGCGAAACGCATGCCGCGCACCTTGCCTTGAGCGTCGAGCAGCACTTCGTCCGGTTGGGCCCAGGTCAGCAGTCGCACCTGATTGGCTTTGGCGATGTCCTGCTCATGGCCGGTGGCGCCCATGTCTGCCGCGCCACGGCGATAGACCAGATTGACGTCGCGGGCGCCGAGGCGGGCCATTTGCACGGCCATGTCGATGGCGGTATTGCCGGCACCGAGGACGATGCAATGTTCGGCCAACGGCAGTTGCGACAGGTCATCGGCCTGGCGCAGTTCGCGGATGTAGTCGGTGGCGGCGAGCAGGCCGGGGGCGTCTTCGTGGGGCAGGCCGAGTTGCTTGCTGGCGTTCAGGCCGAGGCCGAGGAACACCGCGTCGAACTGTTGATGCAGTTCGCTGAGGGTCAGATTCTCACCGAGTTTCTGGCCGTGACGGATTTCGATGCCGCCGATCTGCAGGAGGAAATCCAGTTCCTTCTGCGCGTAGTCGTCGACCAGTTTGTACTTGGCGATTCCGTATTCGTTGAGCCCGCCAGCCTTCTCCCGCGCTTCGAAAATTACCACCTCGTGACCGTGCATGGCGCTGCGATGCGCGCAGGACAAACCCGCCGGGCCGGCACCGACCACGGCGATGCGTTTGCCCGTCGCGGCGGCGCGCTGGAATGGATGTTCGGTGAAGTTCGCGTTGTCCACGGCATAACGCTGCAGCAGGCCGATCAGTACCGGTGCGCATTCGTGGGCGTTGTTGCGCACGCAGGCTTGCTGGCAGAGGATCTCGGTCGGACAGACGCGGGCGCAACTGCCGCCGAGGATGTTCGCCGAGAGGATTTTCTGCGCTGCGCCGGGCACGTTGTCCTGATGGATATTGCGGATGAACGACGGAATGTCGATCTCGCTCGGGCATGCATTCACGCACGGCGCGTCGTAGCAATACAGGCAGCGCGAGGCTTCCAGATGCGCCTGACGGTCGTTGAGCGGTGGCGCCAGATCGGTGAAATGGCCGGCGAGGGCGGCCGCACTTTCGTGCGGGTGCGGGAGATGGTTCAGGGTCTCGATCACGGTTTTTGCCTCACGGTTAATTGAGGTTTTCTGCCTCTGTCGGGCAGTGGTTTTTTGTGCTGTGTTTGATCGTTCCCACGCTCCGCGTGGGAATGCAGCCCGTGACGCTCCGCGTCACTGGACGCAGAGCGTCCCTTGAGGCATTCCCACGCAGAGCGTGGGAACGATCAACGGCAATCAGGGAATCAGCGCTTGACGGCCACAGGCCTGTGCAACTCAGCCCGCTTGCTCAGCAAATCAAACACCGCCGGATACGCCGGCCGTTCGATATACCGGCCCGCCCCACGCTCGGCGCGCAGGTCACCGTCGGCCCAGACCACCCGGCCCTGGCTGACGGTATGGCTCGGCACACCGGTCACGGTCTTGCCTTCGAAGATGTTGAAGTCCACCTGCTGATGGTGGGTCTTGGCGGAGATGGTGCGGGTGCCTTGCGGGTCCCACAGCACCAGGTCGGCATCGGCGCCGACGCGGATCGCGCCTTTGCGCGGGTAGAGGTTGAAGATCTTTGCAGTGTTGGTGGAGGTGAGGGCGACGAAGTCCTGCATCGACAACCGTCCCGAGTTCACCCCTTCATCCCACAACACCGCCATGCGGTCTTCGATGCCGGCAGTGCCGTTGGGGATCTTGCTGAAGTCGTCGCGGCCGGCGGCTTTCTGCTCGGCGCAGAAGCAGCAATGGTCGGTGGCGGTGGTGTGCAGATTGCCGCTCTGCAAACCATGCCACAGCGCATCCTGATGCCCGCGCGGACGGAACGGCGGGCTCATCACATAACCGGCGGCGGTCTGCCAGTCCGGATGCTGATAGACACTGTCGTCCAGCAGCAGATGCCCGGCCAGCACTTCGCCGTAAACCGGTTGGCCCTTGCTGCGGGCATAGGTGATTTCGTCGAGGGCTTCCTTGGTCGAGACGTGCACCAGGTACAGCGGCGTGCCGATGGTTTCAGCGATCCGGATTGCCCGGCTCGCGGCTTCGCCTTCGACCTGCGAGGGCCGCGACAGCGGATGCGCTTCCGGCCCGGTGATGCCCTGGGCCATCAACTTGCGTTGCAGGTGATAGACCAGCTCGCCGTTTTCTGCGTGCACGGTCGGCACCGCGCCGAGTTCCAGGCAGCGCTCGAAGCTCGCCACCAGCGTGTCGTCGGCGGCCATGATCGCGTTCTTGTAAGCCATGAAATGCTTGAAGCTGTTGATCCCGTGATGGCTGACCAGCTCGGCCATTTCCTCCCGCACCTGCTCACTCCACCAGGTAATCGCGACGTGGAAGCCGTAGTCGGAGGCGGACTTTTCCGCCCAGCCGCGCCACTGGTGAAAGGCTTCGAGCAGCGACTGCTGCGGATTGGGAATCACGAAATCGATGATCGAGGTGGTGCCGCCGGCCAGCCCTGCAGCGGTGCCGCTGTAGAAGTCTTCGCTGGCCACGGTGCCCATGAACGGGAGTTGCATGTGGGTGTGCGGATCGATGCCGCCGGGCATCAGGTATTGGCCGCTGCCGTCGAGCACTTCGGCGCCAGCGGGAATATCCAGGTTTTCACCAATGGCTTTGATCACGCCGTCAGCGCAATAGACATCGGCGCGGTAACTTTCATCATGGGTAACAACGGTGGCGCCACGGATCAACAGAGACATTCCGAGTTCCTCGCAGGCATGACCGACTTGTGCCGGTTCTAGTGTTTTATTGTCTGCAGCGCCGAATACGTAATCTTGTCAGCGCTGTCAGGAATAGACGCTAGTCGCAGTTATGCAATTGATCAAGATTATTTTTTATAAGCTTATGACTGTTTTAAGTAATTGAAAAATAACGATAAAAATACAAAATCACCAAAATGGTGAGGCGCTTCACCATTTTGACGCACTTGACAGGATGGAAATATGAGCAAGATTTCCTATGTGAAATCAGCCGCTTGAAGTTGAGCGGAGAGTGAGGCGTCCTGAAGAAAAATAATGCAGTGCACCAGATTGAGTCCTGACAGTTCGGACAACTTGCCTGGCATTTGGCTTGAGTGTTCAGTCAAGTTTTCGCGGCCTCACCAGGTGAATAATTAAAACTGATAAACATCAGTCAGTTACAAAAAGATCAAAGCACGGACCTGGCGCCAGGCGGTTCCCCCGGCACGTTTATTGATGCCGCCGCTGACACCATGGCCGGTGCATGAAAGTTGTCAGTTCCTCCGGCCATCGTCCGGCTCGCACCTGCGTGTGCAGCCGCCTGATGAGCAAAAAATAATCAGAAGAACAGTGGAGCGGCCATGCAACAGAACAGATCGCAAGTGACCGAGCGCGACGGCTTGTTCGAACTCGAAGCCGGCAGCGACGTCCTCGACAGTCCCCGTTACAACCACGACATGGCACCGACCAAGGTGCGCGAACGAACCTGGAACAAGTGGCACATCACCGCACTGTGGGTCGGCATGTCGATCTGCGTGCCGACTTACACCCTGGGCGGCGTGCTCACCGCGTATTTCGGTTTGACCGTCGGTGAGGCGCTGCTGGCGATTCTGTTTGCCAACGTCATCGTCCTGATTCCCCTCACGCTCAACGCGTTTCCCGGCACCAAGTACGGGATTCCGTTTCCAGTGTTGCTGCGCTCGTCGTTCGGCATTCTCGGCTCCAATGTGCCGTGCCTGATCCGCGCGCTGGTGGCGTGCGGCTGGTTCGGCATCCAGACCATGTTCGGCGGCCTGGCGATTCACCTGTTTCTCGGCTCGGTGTTCGAGGGCTGGAAATCCCTCGGCGGGACGGGAGAAGTGATCGGTTTCATGATCTTCTGGGCGCTGAACCTGTGGGTGGTAATCCGTGGCGCCGAGTCGATCAAGTGGCTGGAAACCCTTTCCGCGCCGCTGCTGGTGGCGGTCGGCATCGGGCTGCTGGTATGGGCCATGCCGAATGTGTCGATGACCGAGTTGCTGGCGATTCCGCCGAAGCGTCCCGAAGGTGCGAGCGTGGTCAGCTACTTCGCCGCCGGGCTGACGGCGATGGTCGGTTTCTGGGCCACGTTGTCGCTGAACATTCCTGACTTCAGCCGGTATGCCCGCAGCCAGAAGGATCAGATCCTCGGACAGATTTTCGGCCTGCCGCTGACCATGTTCCTGTTCGCCGCACTGGGCGTGGTGATGACCGCCGCGTCGGTGAAACTGGTGGGCGTCAGCGTCTCCGATCCGGTGACGTTGATCGGCCATATCCAGAGTCCGGTGTGGGTCGCGGTGGCCATGGCGCTGATCATCATCGCCACGCTGTCGACCAACACCGCCGCCAACATTGTTTCGCCAACCAACGACTTCCAGAACATCGCGCCCAAGGTGATCAACCGTACCAAAGCGGTAATCCTCACCGGGTTCGTCGGCCTGGCGCTGATGGGCCATGAGCTGCTGAAAAAGCTTGGGCTGATCGTCTCCGATGTCAGCCTGGAAACCGTGTATTCGAACTGGCTGCTGGGCTATTCCAGTCTGCTCGGGCCGATTGCCGGGATCATGGTGGTGGACTATTTCCTGATCAAGAAACAGCAACTGGACCTGGCCGGCCTGTACCGCGACGACGTGTACCCGGCGTGGAACTGGTCCGGGTTCATCGCTTTCGGCGTGCCGGTGGTGCTGACCCTGCTGTCGCTGGGCAGCAGCGCATTCAGCTGGTTCTACAGCTACGGCTGGTTCACCGGCTCGGCGCTGGGCGGGTTGATCTATTACGGGTTGTGCGCGATGCGTGCGCAGCCTTCGGTAGTGAAATCACCGGTGTAGCAGATGATCGTTCCCACGCTCTGCGTGGGAATGCAGCCCGGGACGCTCCGCGTCCCCACAGCGGACGCAGAGCGTCCATGGATGAATTCCCACGCAGAGCGTGGGAACTAACTGCCTGAGGAGATCCCCATGAATGCAGCCGTAGACGTTCTGCAATCGACCCATCAGCACATCAACCGCGACCGCTTGTGGGCGTCGCTCATGGAACTGGCGAAGCTCGGCGCCACGGTCAAGGGCGGGGTCTGTCGCCTGGCCCTGACCGACCTCGACCGCCAGGCCCGCGACCTGTTCGTGCAGTGGTGCAAGGACGCCGGTTGCAGCGTCACGGTCGATGAAGTCGGCAACATCTTCGCCCGTCGCCCCGGCCGCGACCCGAACCTGCCACCGGTGATGACCGGCAGCCACATCGACACCCAACCCACCGGCGGCAAGTTCGACGGTTGCTTCGGCGTGCTGGCCGGGGTCGAAGTGTTGCGCACCCTCAACGACTTCGGCGTGGAAACCGAGGCACCGCTGGAAGTGGTGGTCTGGACCAACGAAGAAGGCTCGCGCTTCGCCCCATGCATGATGGGCTCCGGCGTGTTCGCCGAAAAATTCACCCTCGAAGAAACCCTGGCCAAGGTCGATGCCGACGGCGTAACCGTCGGCGAAGCACTGAACGCCATCGGCTACGCCGGGCCGCGCAAGGTCAGCGGGCACAAGGTCGGCGCCTATTTCGAAGCGCACATCGAACAAGGACCGATCCTTGAGGACGAACAGAAAACCATCGGCGTAGTGCTCGGCGCTCTGGGGCAGAAGTGGTTCGACCTGAAACTGCGCGGTGTCGAAGCCCACGCCGGCCCGACCCCGATGCACCTGCGCAAGGACGCCCTGGTCGGCGCCTCGGTGATTGTCGGTGCAGTCAATCGTGCAGCGCTCGGTCATCAACCCCACGCCTGCGGCACGGTCGGTTGCCTGCAAGCCTATCCCGGTTCGCGCAACGTCATTCCCGGCGAAGTGCGCATGACCCTCGACTTCCGCCACCTGGAACCGGCACGCCTCGACTCGATGATCGCCGAGGTCAAGCAAGTCATCGAAGCGACCTGCGAGGAACACGGCCTGACCTATGAACTGACCCCGACCGCCGACTTCCCGCCGCTTTACTTCGAAAAAGGCTGTGTCGAAGCCGTGCGCGGCGCCGCCAAAGGCCTGGGCCTGTCGCACATGGACATCGTCAGCGGCGCCGGCCACGACGCGATTTTCCTCGCCGAACTGGGTCCGGCCGGGATGATCTTCGTGCCGTGCGAAGGCGGCATCAGCCACAACGAAATCGAAAACGCCGCGCCGGACGATCTGGCGGCCGGGTGTGCGGTCTTGCTGCGGGCAATGCTGGCGGCTTCGACGGCGGTGGCCGGGGGGCAACGCGCTGCCTGACGTTCATTAATCGTTCATGAAAATGTGCGACGTTGCCGCCCCTGAAAAGGAAGTCAGGACGCGCAATGTCGCCCATCAAAGTCATCACCTCAGGCTCGGCGTATCTGGACATTGACGCCTACGCCAGGCCCGCACCACGCGCAAAGCTTACGGCGGACTGCCCCGAGCAGTATTTCCTTTCACTGCGCTTTTCGTCGCTCAACGCCATTCGGGTTGCCAACGTCCAGCAATCGTCTTTCCACCATTACATTCTCTAGCGCCTGACGCTCGACTGGCGCCATCTGGTGTTCGCGCTTTTTCAGTTCCAGCAGGATGGGGCTGGACCAGCTGCGATAGGTCTGTTCGATGAGGCGGCGGGATGTCATCAGTCTCTCCTTGATCAAGAGCCCGGTGTGGCTGGCAGGGGCTCAATCCGATGAGGTACTAACGTTAGTCGAGAAACCGTGGGCGCGCGAATACCCGCACACTTGTGCGGATCACAGAGAGGGCGGCATGTCCGAGATTGTCGGCACGATCACAACGGCCTGCGGTCGTAAACTTCACATGCGCGAACTTGTGGAGAACCAATGAGCCGGGACGTCCTGACCACCGAAACCAATCGCCGTCAGTTGCAGCAGATCATTGCCGGGCTTTCCGACGGGGTGATTCTGCTGGAGCTCGACCAGACGATTCTCTGGGCCAACGAGGCGGCGCTGGCGATGCATGGCGTCAGCCGGATCGGCGAGCTGGGCAACAACGCCGGGGAATACGTCGAGCGCTTCAACCTGCGGTATCGCAACAACCACACGTTGACGCCGGAGCAATACCCGATCAGCCGCGTGGCGACCGGGGAAACGTTCAGTGATGTGCTGGTAGAGGTTTCCCCGCGCAGCGATGAAGAACGCACCTGGGTGCACAGCGTGCGCAGCATGGTGCTGACCGATCGGGACGGCGACATCGAGTCGTTGGTGCTGATCATGAGCGACGTCACCGATTGGGCCAACGCCGAGCAGCGCTTTGAAAAAACCTTCAACGCCAACCCGGCCCCGGCGGTGATCTGCCGCCTCAGCGATCTGCGTTACATCAAGGTCAATCCGGGTTTTCTGGAAATGACCGGCTACACCCGCGATCAGGTGATCGGCGTTTCGACCTATGAGCTGGATATTCTCGAACAGGCCGAGCGCAAGGACCTGGCGATCCAGCGCTTGCGCGATGTCGCGACGATCCCGCAGATGCAGGCCGAGCTGCGATTGCCGGACGGTGGCAGTAAACAGGTGATCGTCGCGGGGCAGCCATTGGTGCTCAATGACGAGGATTGCATGCTGTTCTCGTTCGTCGACATGGAGCTCAGGCATAAGGCCGAAGTCGCCCTGCGCCAGAGTGAAGAGCGGTTCGCCAAGGCCTTTCGCCTGACGCCGGTACCGATCCTGATTTGCAGCGCCGATGAGCAGCGGCTGATCGACGTCAATCAGGCCTTTCTCGATACCCTGGCTTACGAGAGCGACGACGTGCTCGGCAAGACCGTCGCGCAACTGGACTTCATCGATGAACCGGCGGAACGCGCCCGGTTACTGGCGGCACTGGAGAAAACCGGCCGCGTTGACCGCGTCGATATGCGGATCCGCAGGAAAGACGCCGAGCTGCTGGAGTGCGCGATGTCCGCCGACACCGTCAACATCCAGGACGCGGTGTGCTATCTGCTGGTGCTGATGGACATCACCGAGCGCAAGCGCACCGAGCTTGAGCTGGTGGCCGCGATTGAAGAGGTGATGAAGGATGCATCCTGGTTCAGTCGGACGTTGATCGAAAAGCTGGCCAATGTGAAGAAGGTCAACTCGCCGCAGCTGCCGAGCGTGTCGTTCACCGATCTGACGGCCCGGGAGCGTGATGTGCTGGCGCTGATCTGTGAGGGGCTGGCGGACAAGGAGATTGCTGCGCGGCTCAAGCTGGCGCCGAACACGGTGCGCAATCATGTGGCGACGGTGTATTCGAAGCTGGATGTGCACAGTCGAAGCGAGGCGATTGTCTGGGCTCGCGAGCGCGGGTTGTTTTCGGGGGGCGGTCGGGGGCAGCGGTAAGGTGCAAATGCACTAGTTCATGGGGTGCAAATTCGGGTGTCTGGCGGGGCGGGCTGTTCTTAGTCTGGTGAGGTGCGATGCGGGTTTTGTTCGTGATCGTCTCCCCTCCGTCGTTGTTAATGGATTTGACCATGAATGTGTTGTTTGTCATTGAACCTGGCGTGTTGCGTCGATTGTCGGAGCTGGCGCTATGATTTATCTGGCGCAGTTGCGGGCTCGGCTTGAGCGCAGTTTTTCGCCGTTGGCTTGTGAGTGTGTGGTGGATGGGGATCATTCCCTTACTGTGAAGCTTTATGAGCCGGTTTCGGGGCGGGTGGATCTGGTGATCAGTGGGTTGAGTCTTGGTGCCTTGCGTACTCCGGAAGCGGTGGATGCTTTGATTGGTGAGTTGCGGTATGAGCTTGAGAGTAATTCTTTGCGTTCGCCCAGTTGAGCTTGGCGGCCTTTGGGCCGACCAGGTTCTTGTTCGGTTTAGGTGAATATCCGGTTCTTCGGGTGCAGCCGCTGGCGGTTTCGCCCTTACGGCGAGTCACCTTTTCCAAACGCCGAAAAGGTAACCCAAAAGGCTTTACCCTGACGTACGGCCCTCGCTGTGGCTCGGGTTCCTTCGCTCCGGGATTGATCCGGGGGCATCGCCTACGGTTTGCTTCGCTGCACCTCCTCTCGATGTGTTTGGCTTCGCCAAACGGTCGCTGCGCTCCCACCCCCGGATCAATCCCTCCACTCAGCCTGCCGACGGGCTCTGCGATCAAAAGCGGTACTTGAGCTAACGCTCATCGTTTTGAGTGGTGAGGAGCGCGAAGCCGACTTGTGTGGTCTTCAAAGCTTGAGTTTGATCGTTCCCACGCTCCGCGTGGGAATGCAGCCCGGGACGCTCTGCGTCCCAATCCGAGGTTCACCTGTGGGTGATGGCTTGTCGGCGGTGGCGATGGATTAGTCGACTCATCCCGAAAATCGACAGCAAATCCTGCCAGTTCGAGCCATTTCACTGGCACTTGCAGTCCACTGGTCTATAAGGAATGAGTGGTTCGGTTTCCATAACCGGGCGTTGTCCTGCTCGGCGACGGGAGTTTTCTTCCATTCATCGCGGGTCATCCTATGAACAATCCTGGGAAACGCGTGTGTTTTTCGTTGTTGTCGGCTGTCGGTCTGGTGCTGCTCAGTGGGTGCGCCAGTCCTCCACCGCCTCCGCCAGCTGCGCCGCCTCCGCCACCTGAGCGGACTTGTCAGGTCATGGAAAATACCGAGGTCGCCGGCGATGCCTACGCCGACGGGCAAGTGACTCGACACATCACCAAGACCCGTTGCGTCACTCAATAAGCCGGGCGCCGTTGAAGGCGCGGGTCGAGTGGATTGTGCTGGTGGCCGATCTGGTCGGCACGGCGGTGTTTGCGGTTGAAGGCGCGATTGCGGCGATGCGCAGTCAGCTCGATCTGCTCGGGGTGATGGTGATTGCGTTCATCGTTGCGCTCGGTGGCGGGGTGACGCGTGATCTGTTGATCGGTGCGGCGCCGCCCAAGGCTGTGGCGGACTGGCGCTATCCGGCGCTGACGTTTTCCATGGGCGGGGTGGCGTTTGTTTTTCATGAGCTGGTGCTGGGTTGGTCCGGTTCGACGCTGATCGTGCTGGATGCGGCGGGGTTGGCGTTGTTTGCCGTGGCAGGGGCGCAGAAGGCGTTGAATTTCGGCATCTCGCCGTTTGTGGCCATGCTGATGGGCACGATTACCGGGGTCGGTGGCGGGGTGCTGCGTGACATTGTGCTGGCGCGGGTGCCAGTGGTGTTGCAGGCGGACTTGTATGCCAGTTCGGCGTTTGTCGGGGCGGCGGTGTTGATTGTCGGGCGCAGGCTGGGTGTTCCGCCGGTGGCAGCTGCGTTGCTGGCGGGGGCGGCGTGTTTGTTGTTGCGGTTGTTGTCGGTGCATTTCGGCTGGCAGTTGCCGAAGGTTCTAGAGGCATGAAAAAGGCAGCCCTTGGGCTGCCTTTTCTTTTGCGTCAGAAGCGGATCAGGACAGGAATCCGCCGTCCACGTTCAGCGATACGCCGGTGGTGTAGCTCGAGGCATCGCTCGCCAGGTACAGCACGGCGCCGGCCATTTCGCTCGGGTCGGCTACGCGTTTGAGCGGGATCTGCGTCAGCGCTTGCTTCAGGATCGCGTCGTTCTTCACCAGGGCCGAGGCGAATTTGGTGTCGGTCAGGCCTGGCAGCAGGGCGTTGCAGCGGATGCCGAACTGCGCGCATTCCTTGGCGAAGACCTTGGTCATGTTGATCACGGCGGCTTTGGTCACCGAGTAGATGCCCTGGAAGATCCCCGGCGAAATGCCGTTGATCGAGGCCACGTTGATGATGCTGCCGCCGCCGTTTTCGCGCATCAGCTTGCCGGCTTCCACCGACATGAAGAAGTAGCCGCGGATGTTCACGTCGACGGTTTTCTGGAAGGCGCCGAGGTCGGTGTCCAGCACGTTGCAGAATTGCGGGTTGGTCGCGGCGTTGTTGACCAGGATGTCCAGGCGCCCGAACTGTTCCTTGATGCCGGCGAAGACCTGGCTGATCTGTTCCATTTCGCCGATGTGGCAGGCGATGGCGGTGGCCTTGCCGCCGGCGGCGATGATGGCGTCGGCCACATGTTGGCAGCCTTCGAGTTTGCGGCTCGAAACGATGACGTGGGCACCTTGCTGGGCCAGCAGTTTGGCGATGGCTTCACCGATGCCACGGCTGGCGCCGGAGACGAAAGCGATTTTGCCGTCGAGGTCGAACAACTGAGTCTTGGACATGGGATTCCCTTGTAGTAAGCCTTGTTATAACGCCGTCATCAGAGGCTGGATTTGTCAATGACCTGCAGGCTCATCTGTTCCAGCAGTTTGTTCATGTGAATGAACTGCGCGAAGCGTTTGTCCTGGGTCTGGCCATGGAAGAAGCGGTAGTAAATCTGCTGCACGATGCCGGCCAGGCGGAACAGGCCGTAGGTGTAGTAGAAGTCGAAATTGTCGATCTGGATGCCCGAACGCTCGGCGTAGTAATCGACGAATTCGCGGCGCGTCAGCATGCCCGGGGCGTGGCTTGGCTGGCGGCGCATCAGTTGTACCGGCGCCGGATCGTCGGCCTGGATCCAGTAGGCGAGGGTGTTGCCCAGATCCATCAATGGATCGCCAAGGGTAGTCAGTTCCCAGTCGAGCACGCCGATGATCTGCATCGGGTTGCTCGGGTCGAGGATGACGTTGTCGAAGCGGTAGTCGTTGTGGACGATGCTGGAGGTCGGGTGATCGGCCGGCATCTTGTCGTTGAGCCAGGCTTTGACCTGTTCCCAGTGCGGTGCGTCCGGGGTCAGGGCTTTCTCGTAGCGTTCGCTCCAGCCTTTGATCTGGCGGGCGACGTAGCCTTCCGGTTTGCCCAGATCGCCGAGGCCGCAGGCTTTGTAGTCGACCCGATGCAGCTCGACGAAACGGTCGATGAAACTCTTGCACAGGGCTTCGGTTTTGGCCGCGTCCAGGCCCAGTTCCGGCGGCAGGTCCGAGCGCAGGATGATCCCCCTGACCCGTTCCATCACATAGAACTCGGCACCGATCACTGACTCATCGGTGCAGTGCACATAGGCTTTCGGGCAATACGGGAAACCGTCGCGCAACTGGTTGAGGATGCGGAATTCGCGGCCCATGTCGTGGGCGGACTTGGCTTTGTGGCCGAACGGCGGACGGCGCAGGACGAATTCCTGGTCCGGGTATTCCAGCAGGTAGGTCAGGTTCGACGCGCCGCCGGGAAACTGGCTGATCTGCGGTGTGCCGGTCAGGCCCGGAATGTGCGCCTTGAGGTACGGATCGATCAGGCTGGCATCGAGTTCTTCGCCAGAGCGGATACGGGTGGACTGGTCAGTAAGCGCCATGCTTATCCCTTCTGCTTATTTTGGAGGCCAGACATCATTGGCTAATCTAATGGCGCGCTCGGGCGGTCACAAGCGCGGTTCGGTCTTATAGGTTAGCGTGTTGGACGGTAATCAACTTTGGGAATGGGCGCGGCGGGCCGCTCGCGACTAAGGTTTAGCGCGTATGCCTTGTTCAGAAGCGAGCCTGGAAACAGGCTGCGCGAAAGTCTGTGCCAGCGCCGCCCTTCCATGCGCAGCCTGGCGTCTGAGGACTTTGCCCAGCGTGCTTCAGTGCACGCGCTGGTTGTTGAGTTTCGGCGGTAGCTGGAGCGGCGTCAGTACCGGTTGCCCTGAGAAGAACGCCACCAGATTCTTGCCCACCAGCTCAACGGTGCCTTGAGTGGCTTCCGGTGACAACCCGGCGACGTGAGGGGTAAGAAGCACGTTGCTGAGGTTTTTCAGCGCATCGGGCACTTGCGGCTCGTGATCGAAGACATCCAGCGCTGCGCCGGCGATTCGACGTTGTTCCAGTGCGGCGATCAAGTCGGCAGTGGCGATCACGCTGGCACGGGCAATGTTGACGATGAAACCATTGGGCCCCAGGGCATCAAGCACCGGGCGGGTCACCAGATGCTGGCTGCCGATGCCGCCGGGCGTGGCAACCACCAGAAAATCCGAGGCCCGCGCCAGTTCGGTCGGCGTTGAACAAAATGCGTAAGGCACATCACTGCGCACCTGGCGATTGTGATAGCTGATCTCCATGTCGAAGCCCAGCCCCGCGCGTTTGGCAATCGCCATCCCCACCGCGCCCAGACCGAGAATCCCCAGGCGCTTGCCGGCCAGCGAAGGGCGCATGATCTTCGGCCACTCGCCCCGACGCACCGCCGCATCGCAGCGCGGGATGTCGCGCACCAGCGCCAACAGCATCGCCATGGCGTGGTCGGCCACCGACGAAGCGTTGACGCCGGCGCCGTTGGTCACGGTCAGCCCACGGTCGCTGGCGGCTTGCAGGTCGACCTGCTCGTAACCGGCGCCGATCACGCAGATGATTTTCAGCGCGGGCAATGCTGCCATTTCTTCGGCGTATAAGCCCAGCGGGCCACGGGTCAGTACCGCGTCGATCCGTGCCCCGTGGGTGGCAATGGCCTGCGCGCGTTCGGCAGGGGTCGGCGCGAGAATCAGATGAAAACCCTGTCGTTCGAGAATCGGCAAATAATCATTGATGGTTTCAACCAGTACCAGAACGGTTGCAGGCATTACTTGGCTCCTGAGGGCTCGGGATATCGGATTCGCTGGAGCTTAGTCTACTTTCAACAGCTGCCGATGGAACTTGGGATAGAGCGTCAATCCGTGATTGATGAAGTTTGTCACTTTTCCCGGAGCGCCCTTTTTGGTGTAGGGATTCTTGCGGGGCGCGCTCACACTCCACACCCCAAATATGATGACTTCCGTGTCACTCGGGAATTTTGCCAACCAGTCGGCATCGATGCTGCCCACGCTGATGTCGAAGGTCTCGACAATATCTTCTGCGTCGGCCCGGTTGTACTCGGAATGCAAATTCAGAAAGTGATTCTTATATTTGCCCCCTTCCTTTGGTGTTCTGAGCAGCTTGACGGTTCCGGCAATTGCGAACGGGTGGCATTGAGTGCCGCGCCGATTAGCCATTTTCCAGGCGTCTTCATAGCGATCCGGTTCGAAGTAGAACTCGGACCAGCGAATTCTTTTGTCGCCGAAACGCAGGATCAGGTTGTTCTTCAGAACGTCATCCGCTTCACATCGCTCACGCAACTTGAGGATGTCAGAAGTGGCGCGCAGGTAGCTGTCGAGTTTGTTACCGGAAGCCTGGTAGGTAGAGGGGCGACGAGGTGCCGAGCCGTTTGTGGATGACGGTGTATTTTCTGTGCCTGCCAGTGATTGGCCGCCCAAACTGTTGTGCAAAAGCAGTAAGCGCAATTCGAACTGGCCTTCATCAATCGCACCAATGAAGTCTGAGTCCGATTGATCGGCAATGATGGTTTTCAGTTGGCCAAGCGCATCGTACTTGCAGCCCGCCTTGTGATCCGACTCGGCACCTGCGGTCAAACCGATGTAAGCGGCCCTGTCAGAGGGCTCTTTGCCAGGGTTGTTGCGCAATCCCCTTGGCACGAAACGCACTGGTACTTTGCAATCACCACCATCACACAATAATGCCGGGATCGTTTGATGGTTATCGTGTCTGTGTTGCAGGGTCTCCAGTGTGTGCGGCTGATTATAAGTGTCCACTGCAGTCAGCATTTTGATGCCTTTGCCCATGTTTTCGTACCTGTTGAAATTGGATCCGATTGGCTGTCCATACTATCTAAAATCGGGAAGTGGAGACGCGAGGATTGCTACGGGCCGCTTACGAAAACCTGGTCAGAACGCCACTTCGGCAGTGTTGATCAACCGCACGAACGCCGCGCCGAGGGTTGCGTTGTGGTGTTCGATGATTGCCTGCGCCGGCAGTGCAGGGGTGTCCATACAAGTATGGGCATCAGACACCAGCAGCGGTTTGAATCCCAGGTCGGCGGCGGCGCGGCAAGTGCTGTCTATGCAGAACTGGGTTTTCATGCCGACGATGTACAGGTCGTCGACTTCCACGGCGTTGAGTTGCCGAGCCAGTTCTGTGTCGTGAAAGGCATTGGGGCGGGATTTTTCGAGAAGGGTGGCATTTGCGGCGTCCAGCTCAAGCTCTGGCAACAGTTGCCAGAACGCACTGCCGGCGGCAATGGGTGACCCTTGCGGGCCGGTGTGCCGAACGGCAAGGATCGGCACTTGTCGTTGGCGTGCCCGGGCGATCAAGTGCTGGATGTTGGCGAGTATGCGTTCGCCGTCGTGGGGCTTTTCCTGACCCTGGAACAGGCCGACCTGCATATCGATGATCAACAGTGCTGCGGACATGGTGTTTCTCCTTGGGTGCCAAAAGTGCCGCACGGACGGGAGAAACGACAAGGCCCCGTCCATTGCTGGCGGGGCCCTGGGTTTGCTGCGCTGGTTTTACCTCACGCACAAACACCACGACCCGCCGGTGGCGGTCGTGGTGGTACGGGTGAGGTGCAGCGCGCAAAGGTTCATGTGGCCGATCATGCTGGCGGCGCTTGCGGACTGTCAATCATCGGATCAGGTGACGTACTGGGCGATGCCGTTGCCGAACGACCAGTTCTCTTTTTTCACCTCCACCAGATTGATGAACACGTCCTCCTGACGCACGGCCAGTTGCTCGTTCAGGTTGCGCGCGATGGTCTGGAACAGCCGTTGTTTCATTTCCACGGTGCGGCCTTCGCTGATGGTCAACTGGATGAACACGATGCCGTCGCTGCGCTGGATTCCCAGGTATTGCGGGTCATAGACGAAGTGCTGGTCGTCGTGCTCGGCCAGCACCTGGAAATTGTCGTGTTCCGGCACATTGATCTCGCTGCGCAGGGCGGCGTAGATCACTTCGCCAATGCGTTTGGCGAACGTCGGGTCCGGGTTTTTCTTGATGTCGACGCGGACGAGAGGCATGGGATGGCTCCACAGGTGAGGGGACTGGACGGGGATGTCAGTCAATTCGCCATTGGGTATAGCCGAAAAATGCCAGACGGTGAGGTTGTTTAAAAACGTTAGGAAATGGACGCACCGTCCTGCGGGATTTACGGATGTTGCCTACGAGTGCTGCCGGATTCATCCGCTATACGGCGGGGTGAGAAGCGCGGAATTATAGAGAGCAGGACGGGATGCGTTCTTCATGACGAAGCAGTAATCCGGACGGAAATTGCCATCAGCCAAGGAAGGCCAATGCTTCAGAACAACCGCGAAAACCTGGAACTCGACAGGCTGCATAACGAAACGCGAAAACTGATAGCTGAGCGGCAGAAGCTTATGGCGGAACAGAAGAAGCTGAAGTGGGAGACGTATTTTTATCCAGTTGCGGTGGTGGCCGGCGTGTTGACGGCAAGCGCGGCATTGGCAGGCGTCTTTTTCAAGTTTTGAGCGTTCGTTTTCGCAATCTTCAGACACATGACTCAAAAGGAAATCAACATGAGCACCTATGACGCCAAAGCCAGAATGGAACAACTGGAACGGGAACACGATGAGTGGGCCGAAAAAATACGTATCAAAGACAGGAAAGAAATGCGCCCGATCTGGGCGTTGATGGGTCTGGGCATCTTTTGCATGTTCCTCGGCTTCATATTGGCCCGATCGATCTGATCGGGTTTTCCCATGGCACATTCGGCGCCGGTACATGCCATAAAACGACATATCGCGTATCTGGCGCCGACAGTCTTTTTCCCAAAAACGACAATCCTCCGGTCTGCTCCGCACAACCATTCCTCAGCTAAGTCTTTGCTTCTGCTCATTTATCGCGGAGAATCGCGCCCCTGTTTCGGCCGGAGCATGTCTGTCGGTTTTTTCCGACGCGTCCTGACCGAGTGGCAAGTGACCGGAATGCGGAGATCCGACCGGATGAATGATCAGGCCAATAGCGTCGAACAACGCTTTGAGGCGGCAGCACCAGCCGAACTGTCGAGCTGGAATCGCCATGACACTACCTGGATGTTGGGACTGTTCGGGACGGCCATCGGCGCCGGTACCCTGTTTTTGCCGATCAACGCAGGTCTGGGTGGCTTCTGGCCGCTGGTGATCCTCGCGCTGCTGGCCTTCCCGATGACGTTCTACGCACACCGCGGTCTGACCCGCTTCGTGCTCTCCGGTCGCGAAGGCGCCGACATCACTGACGTGGTGGAGCAGCATTTCGGCATCAAGGCCGGCGCGCTGATCACGTTGCTGTACTTCTTCGCAATCTTCCCGATCCTGCTGATCTACAGCGTCGGCCTGACCAACACGGTCGCCAGTTTCCTCGAACACCAACTGCACATCACGCCGCCACCGCGCGCGCTGCTGTCGTTCGTGCTGATCCTCGGCCTGCTGGCCGTGGTGCGCTGCGGCGAGCAAGTGATCGTCAAGGCCATGAGCCTGATGGTGTATCCGTTCATCGTTGCGCTGCTGTTCCTGGCGGTGTACCTGATTCCGCACTGGAACGGCGGCATCCTGACCACGGCTTCGCAAGTGCCGGCACCGTCGGCGCTGCTGCACACGCTGTGGCTGGCGATTCCGGTGATGGTGTTCTCGTTCAACCACTCGCCGATCATCTCGGCGTTTGCGGTGGATCAGAAGCGCCGTTACGGTGTCCACGCCGACGAGCGTAGCTCGCAGATCCTGTCCCGCGCCCACCTGCTGATGGTGGTGATGGTGCTGTTCTTCGTCTTCAGTTGCGTACTGACCCTGTCGCCGGAGCAACTGGCGCAAGCCAAGGCGCAGAACCTGTCGATCCTGTCGTACCTGGCCAACCACTTCAGCAACCCGACCATCGCGTTCGCGGCGCCGCTGATTGCGTTCGTGGCGATCTCCAAGTCGTTCCTTGGTCACTACATCGGTGCCAGCGAAGGCCTGAAAGGCTTGATCGTCAAAAGCGGCAAGCGTCCGGGCGCCAAGGCGCTGGATCGCATTGTGGCGGCGTTCATGCTGGTGGTGTGCTGGATCGTGGCGACCCTGAACCCGAGCATCCTCGGCATGATCGAAACCATCGGTGGCCCGGTCATCGCGGCGATCCTGTTCCTGATGCCGATGTACGCGATCCGCAAAGTGCCGGCGATGGCCCGTTATCGTGGGCAGATGTCGAACGTGTTTGTCACCGCAGTGGGTCTGGTGGCGATTTCGGCGTTGATCTACTCGCTGACTGCTTAAGGTTCAGCAACAAGGTTCTAATTGATCTTGTGAAAAAGAAAGGCCGATCTGCCTCGCAGGTCGGCCTTTTTTGTGCCTGCGATCTTCGCGGGCAGGTTCGCTCCCAAGATGATCGTTCCCACGCGGAGCGTGGGAACGATCAGCGCGGGGCGAGGCCCCATCCGGCAGGCATAAAAAAACGCCGCTCATCTCGCGATGGGCGGCGTTTATCATTGCGTTGCAGCGTTAGGCTTGAACGACAGGGATCTTGGCGTTCGCAGCAGCTTCACGGAACTCGGCAATCTGGTCGAAGGACAGGTAGCGGTAAACGTCGGCCGCCATGCTGTCGATCTTGCCAGCGTATTCCATGTACTCCTCGACGGTCGGCAGGCGACCCAGGATCGAAGCAACGGACGCCAGCTCAGCCGAGGCCAGGTAGACGTTCGCGCCGTCGCCCAGACGGTTCGGGAAGTTACGGGTCGACGTCGACACCACGGTGCTGTTCGGCTCAACGCGTGCCTGGTTACCCATGCACAGCGAGCAGCCTGGCATTTCCATGCGGGCGCCGGCCTTGCCGTAGATGCCGTAGTAGCCTTCTTCGGTCAGTTGGTGAGCGTCCATCTTGGTCGGCGGCGACAGCCACAGACGGGTTGGCAGCTGACCCTTGACCTGATCCAGCAGCTTACCGGCAGCGCGGAAGTGACCGATGTTGGTCATGCACGAACCGATGAACACTTCGTCGATCTTCTCGCCAGCAACGCTGGACAGCAGGCGGGCGTCGTCCGGGTCGTTCGGCGCGCACAGTACAGGCTCGCTGATGTCGGCCAGATCGATTTCGATGACTTCGGCGTATTCGGCGTCGGCATCGGCTTCCATCAGTTGCGGGTTGGCGATCCAGGCTTCCATCGCTTGGGCGCGACGTTCCAGGGTTCGGGCATCGCCGTAGCCTTCGCCGATCATCCAGCGCAGCAGGGTGATGTTGGACTGCAGGTACTCGGTGATCGACTCTTTCGACAGCTTGATGGTGCAACCGGCAGCCGAACGTTCGGCCGAGGCGTCGGACAGTTCGAACGCCTGTTCCAGGGTCAGACCTTCCAGGCCTTCGATTTCCAGGATGCGGCCGGAGAAGGCGTTTTTCTTGCCTTTCTTCTCAACGGTCAGCAGACCGTTCTGGATGGCGAAGTAAGGGATGGCATGAACCAGGTCACGCAGGGTGATGCCAGGTTTCATTTTACCTTTGAAGCGCACCAGGATCGATTCCGGCATGTCCAGCGGCATGACGCCGGTGGCTGCGGCGAACGCGACCAGACCGGAACCGGCCGGGAACGAGATGCCCATCGGGAAACGGGTGTGCGAGTCACCACCGGTACCGACGGTGTCCGGCAGCAGCATGCGGTTCAGCCACGAGTGGATGATGCCGTCGCCCGGACGCAGGGAAACACCGCCGCGGGTCATGATGAAGTCAGGCAGGGTGTGGTGGGTGGTCACGTCGATCGGCTTTGGATAAGCCGCGGTGTGGCAGAAGGACTGCATCACCAGATCAGCGGAGAAGCCCAGGCACGCCAGGTCTTTCAGTTCGTCACGGGTCATTGGACCGGTGGTGTCCTGAGAACCTACGGTGGTCATCTTCGGTTCGCAGTAGGTGCCAGGACGAACGCCTTTGCCTTCTGCCAGACCGCAAGCCTTGCCGACCATTTTCTGCGCCAGGGTGAAGCCCTTGGTGCTTTCAGCCGGTGCTTCCGGCTTCTTGAACAGGTCGAACGCTGGCAGACCCAGTTCGGCGCGAGCCTTCTCGGTCAGGCCACGGCCGATGATCAGCGGGATACGGCCGCCGGCGCGGACTTCGTCCAGCAGGACCGGGGTCTTCATTTCGAAGGTGGTGATGACTTCGTCGGTATCGTGCTTGCAGACTTTGCCAGCGTGCGGGTACAGGTCGATCACGTCGCCCATGTTCATGTTCGATACGTCGAACTCGATTGGCAGTGCGCCGGCATCTTCCATGGTGTTGTAGAAGATCGGAGCGATTTTGCTGCCGAAGCAGAAACCGCCAGCGCGCTTGTTCGGCACATAAGGGATGTCGTCGCCGAAGAACCACAGAACCGAGTTGGTCGCCGATTTACGCGAGGAACCGGTACCGACCACGTCACCGACGTAGGCGATAGGGAAGCCCTGGCCGCGCATTTCTTCGATCTGCTTCATCGGGCCGGTCTTGCCTTGCTCGTCCGGAACGATGCCGTCACGGGCCATTTTCAGCATGGCCAGGGCGTGCAGCGGGATGTCTGGACGCGACCAGGCGTCCGGGGCAGGGGACAGGTCGTCGGTGTTGGTTTCGCCGGTGACCTTGAAGACGCGCAGGCTGATCTTGTCGGCCAGTACAGGGCGCTTCTTGAACCACTCGCCGTCAGCCCAGGATTGCAGCACGGCCTTGGCGTGAACGTTGCCGTTCTTGGCTTTTTCAGCCACGTCGTGGAAGGCATCGAACATCAGCAGGGTGTGCTTGAGTTCTTCGGCTGCCACTGGCGCCAGCTCGGCGTCGTCCAGCAGTTCAACCAGGGTCACGATGTTGTAGCCGCCCTGCATGGTGCCGAGCAGTTCTACAGCGCGCTTCTTGTCCAGCAGAGGGGAGGAGACTTCGCCCTTGGCCAGTGCGGAGAGGAAACCGGCCTTGACGTAGGCGGCTTCGTCCACTCCTGGTGGTACGCGATTGGTGATCAGGTCAACGAGGAAAGCTTCTTCGCCAGCCGGAGGATTCTTCAGCAGCTCGACCAGGCCTGCAGTTTGTTCGGCGTTAAGCGGCTGGGGAACGATACCCAGGGCTGCACGCTCTTCGATATGTTTGCGGTAGGCTTCAAGCACAGTTATTACCCTCATCAGTGGTCCCAAATGGGTGTCCGGGACGCTCATCCCGAAATGCTCGTACTCATGCGCTGCGTGGCGTTGTGGGCCGCTTAGCCAGAATTACCGGGCATTCCTTACAGAAGCTGCTTTCAAAGTTTTACGCCTGCAGAACGGGGAGCTGATGAGGGTTGGCGTAGGGCTTTTCCCCGCTGGAAAAACCCTACGCCAACACCGCTCTGAAGGAACGACTGTGCTCGTGACGCTTTGAAAACAGCTTCTAACGGACATTGGCGCCTAAAAAGGCTGGCTGATTCTACGGCAAAAAAAATTTAAAGGTAAGTCGCGCTCTATTGGACTTTGGTTGCGTTGTGCGCGGCTCGGGCAAACCTTGATCCAGCGCTTGCCCCTGACGTTTGAGGGGTGATGAATGGCGGACAAAGGGCTAACATGCCGACCTGTTCCGCGTTTCAAGTGTTCTGCCCATTTATGCCCAATCAGACCATCAAGACCCCCTGCGTCGGCCTCTGCTCCACCGTTTACGGTGATCTGGTGTGCCGTGGCTGCAAGCGTTTCCACCACGAAGTGATCCATTGGAACGGTTACAACGAGGAAGAAAAGCGTGCGGTGTGGCTGCGTCTTGAGCAATTGCTGTCACAAGTGATGGCGAGCAAGGTCGAGGTCTTCGACCCGGCGCGCCTGCGTCTGCAACTGGAACAGCGCAAGATCCGCTTCGTGCCGCATCAGTCGGAATATTGCTGGGCGTATCAGCTGATCGCCCGGGGCGCGCGGGTGATCATTAATCTGGAAGCCTACGGAATGGTATTGCTGCCGGAGTTTCGCGACTGGAACCTGCCGGAACTGCGCGATGCCATTGATCGGGAATTTTTCCTGCTATCGGAAGCGCACTATCAGCGCTACATCGCGCCCGGTTTCCTCAAGGACGCCCTCGGCGACTGATCTATTGCTATCGCTGGCAAGCCAGCTCCCACAATGATGGTGTAAAGCTCTCCATGGAGTGCACACCTAAGTCCCTGTGGGAGCTGGCTTGCCAGCGATGACGGCCTTGCAGGCGCCCCAATAGTTAATGCTTCACCGCCAACTCCACCAAATGGTCTTCAACCTCCTGCGGTTTGAGCACCAGCACATCACTCTCCAATTGATCCAGCACCTGCTCTGCCGTGTTGCCGATCAAGGCACCAGATACGCCACTGCGCGCCACGGTGCCAATCACGGTCACCGCCGCCTGCAGCTTGTGCGCCATGAACGGAATCAACACGTCCGCCGGACCTTCCTCGACATGCAAATGTTCGTCATCGATGTCGAACTCAGCCTGAAACGCCCGGCATTGCTCGCGATAGCGCGCCTCGATGGTTTCCTTAAGCTGGAACGTCGGGTCGGCGGCCGACAGCATCGGTGACGGATGGGCGGTAATCACGTGCAAATGCCCCTTGGCCAGGCTGGCGATGTCGAAGCCGTGGTCGATGATCGTGGTGTGCAGATGACGGTGTTCGCCATCGGCATTGCCGACGTCGACCGCTGCCAGAATCACCTTGTCCTTCCACGAACCGGCGGTCTTCACCAGCAGCACCGGAGTAGGGCAGTGGCGCAGCAGTTTCCAGTCCGCCGGGGTCAGCAGGGCCTTTTTCAACGGGCTGTCGGGGAAGTGCTGCTTGATCACCAGCCCGCAGCCTTCAGCCTGCTGCACATCGATGATGGTTTCGTGCAGGCTCTCGTTCCACGCCTGTTCGGTGGTGACGCTGTAGCCGTCCGCCAGCAGCGCGGCCTTGAGCACGCTGAGCATGCCGGCGTGATCGTGCTTCTTGTCGCAGACCAGCAGGTGCAGATGGGCCTGGGTCACCCCGGCGATCAGTTTGGCGCGCTTGAGCGCCAGGCTTTCCGCGTGTTCGGGTTCGATGACCACCAGAATGCTGCGAATGGCTTGCATGAGTGAGTCTCCAGCAATGAAAAGGCACGGCGTTGCACAACTATAGTTGCTGCGCATCCGTCTGCGACTTGATGCATATCAACGCGCGCGGCTGGTGGTCTGCGGGCAGGCCGGTATAATCGGCGCCCTTCGCTCGAACACCTTTTGACCGTGAGCCCCATGATCCTTCCCGAAATCCACGAATTCCTTGGTTGCCGCACGCCTGACGCCTGGGTCCAGGCCGCGCTGGCCGATCAGGAAACCCTGCTGATCGACCACAAGAACTGCGAGTTCAAGGCCGCCAGCACCGCGTTGAGCCTGATCGCCAAGTACCATTCCCACGTCGATCTGATCAACATGATGTCGCGTCTGGCCCGGGAAGAACTGGTGCACCACGAGCAGGTGATGCGCATCATGAAGCGACGCAAGATCGAACTGCGCCAGCTCCACGCCGGCCGTTATGCCTCGAGCCTGCGCAAAGTGGTGCGCAGCCATGAACCGGTGAAACTGGTCGACACCCTGGTGGTCGGCGCCTTTATCGAAGCGCGCAGTTGCGAGCGGTTCGAAGCGCTGGTGCCGCATCTGGACGAAGAACTCGGCAAGTTCTACTTCGGCCTGCTGAAAAGCGAGGCCCGGCATTTCCAGGGTTACCTGAAACTGGCCTACCAGTACGGTGACGCCAAGGACATCGCCCAGGTGATCGAGAGAGTCCGCGCCGCCGAGCAGGACCTGATCGAGTCGCCGGACGAGGAATTCCGTTTCCACAGCGGCGTACCTGTCGCGGCCTGAATTGTTAAAAACTCTTAAGAGTATGAAACATCAGCGAAAACCGGCCCAAGTGGCCGGTTTTTGCTGCCCGCAATAGGTGTCTCGCCTGTGAATGCCGCCATAATGTCGCCCACTTCACTGAGGGTTGGCGGCGGTTGTTATGGATAACCTGGGTTTTGGCAGAGTCCTGCTGGTGGAAGACGATGAGCGGCTGGCCGCACTGATCGCCCACTTTCTCGAACAACACGGCTACGAGGTACGCACGGTGCATCGCGGCGACCTGGCCGTGGCCGCGTTTCTCGAATTCAAGCCCAAAGTGGTGGTGCTCGACCTGATGCTGCCGGGGCAGAGCGGCCTGCACGTGTGCCGGGAAATCCGCAGCGTTTCGGACACGCCGATTGTTATTCTGACGGCCAAGGAAGATGACCTCGACCATATTCTGGGCCTCGAGTCCGGGGCCGACGACTACGTGATCAAACCGATCAAGCCGCCTGTTCTGCTCGCACGCCTGCGGGCCCTGCAACGCCGGCAGGTGCCGGACAGCGGTGTGGTCAGCTCGCTGGAATTCGGCAATCTGGTCATCGACCGCAGTTGCCGCGAAGTGCGTCTGGCGGGCGAGCTGATCGAACTGACCACCATGGAATTCGAACTGCTGTGGCTGCTGGCCAGCGCTGCCGGCAAGATCCTGTCGCGCGATGACATTCTCAACCGCATGCGCGGCATCGCGTTCGATGGCCTCAACCGCAGCGTCGACGTGTACATCAGCAAGTTGCGCAACAAACTCAAGGACAACCCTCGCGAACCGGTGTGCATCAAGACCGTGTGGGGCAAGGGTTACCTGTTCAATCCGTTCGCGTGGGAGTTGTAGATGCTGCGGTTATTTCTCGGGCTGTTTCTGGTGATGACCGTCGGACTGGTGGCGGCGCTGCAAACCGTCGAACACACCTTCAACGCGTTGCTCGACAACCAGATGCAGGCCTACAACCGCGAGGCGGTGCGCGGTCAGGCCTGGTCGCTGGTCGAACACATGCGCGACCAGCAGGGCGCGGCGCGCGAGGCGCAACTGGAGGCGTTGCGGCCGCACTACGGGCTGACGTTGAGCCTGATCGAGGCTGACCAACTGAACCTCAACGATCAGGAAAAAGCCGAACTGGCTCAGGATCTGTTGGTGATCCGCGACGATTACACCCAGTTCATCAGCAACATCGACGGTGGTTCGCAGTTGCTCAGCATCAAGCTGCCGCCCGAGCCGAGCCTGATGCCGTTCTACATTGCCGGGGCCTACCTGATGCTGGCGGTGCTGCTGGGCATCGTCCTGTACTTCTGGGTTCGCCCGCACTGGCGCGATCTGGAAAAACTGCGGCTGGCCGCCGAGCGTTTCGGCGACAACGACCTCTCGGTACGTATCCAGCTGTCCAAGCGCTCGAACATCCGCGACCTGGCCGGCCACTTCAACCTGATGGCGGCGCGCATCGAAGGCCTGATCGCCAATCAGCGCGAACTGACCAACGCGGTCTCTCACGAACTGCGCACGCCGATTGCCCGGTTGTCGTTCGAGCTCGATCAGCTCAAGCAGCAACCGGACGCCAGCCAGAACCGCGAACTGATCGCCGACATGTACGCCGACCTCGGCGAGCTGGAAGAAATGGTCTCCGAACTGCTGACCTACGCCAGCCTTGAACGCGGCGCGACGGTGATCACCCGCGAAAACATTCAGGCTGCCAACTGGCTCGACAGCGTGGTCGGTAGCGTGGCGCTGGAAGCCGAGGCCGCCGGGGTGCAGCTGTTGATCGTAGATTGCCGGGTCGACGAAGTGCGGATCGAACCGCGTTTCATGGCGCGGGCGGTGATCAATCTGCTGCGCAATGCCATCCGGTATGCCGAGCAGCGGGTCGAGGTGTCGCTGGTGCGCATCGGCGATCAATACGAAGTTCAGGTCAACGACGACGGGCCGGGTGTGCCGCTGGCAGGGCGGGAGAAAATCTTCGAACCGTTCTCGCGTCTGGACGCCAGCCGCGACCGCCGCACGGGCGGTTTCGGACTTGGCCTGGCACTGGTGCGACGGGTGTCGCAATCCCATGGCGGGCAGGTCGAGGTCGGCGACTCGCCGTGGGGCGGCGCTTCGTTCCGCATGACCTGGGCGCATCTGGATTGATGAGTCTCCCTCCCCGGAAGGGGAGGCAGTCGATTAACTGAGGACGTAGTCCACCGGTTTCAGCGCCGGCGGCAACGGCTCAGTCCCCAGCTCCGAGAGAATATCCCGCTCGATACCCCGCACCAGCGCATCGGTCGGCAAATCGTTTTCATCCCGGCCGAACGGGTCCTCCAGCTCATCGGCAATCGCATCCAGGCCGAAGAAGGTGTAGCTGACAATCGCCGTGAACAGCGGCGTCAGCCACCCCAGCGGTTCGGCCATGGCGAACGGCAGCAGGATGCAGAACAGGTAAATCGTGCGATGCAGCAGCAGGGTGTAGGGGAAGGGCAGCGGCGTGTTCTTGATCCGCTCGCACACCGCCTGCGCCTGGGTCAGGCTGGTCAGGTGATTGGCCAGCAGCATGTAGCGCCATTCACTGAGAACGCCCGCCTCATGCAGATCGGAGCATTGCTGACCCACCGTCTGCAGAATTCGCCCGCTGTAGTCCGGCACCTGCGCATCGTGTTGCGGGGTGATCCACTCGGCGCTGGCGGCGGCTTCGTCTTCCCGGCGCAGTCGCGCATTCAACGCATGAGCGAACCCACAAAGGTTAAGCAGCAATAACCGACGCTGGGCAGATTCGCGGATCACATGGGTCTCGCGAATCACCGAACGCACATGCACGATCACTTCGCCCCAGGCCTTGCGCGCTTCGTACCAGCGGTCGTAGCAGGCGTTGTTGCGAAAATTCATGAAGATCGACAGCGACAGGCCGAGCAGTGTGAACGGCGTGGCGTTGACCTTGGTGAAGTTGCTCGGGTGGAGCATTTCCACCAGCACGATGGCCGACGCCAGCAGCGTGACCATCAGGGCGCGCAGGGCGATGCGCTTGGCGATCGAGCCCTTGAGGGTGAAGAGAATGGCGAATTGATTGACCCTGGGTCGGATGATCATGCGGCTCTCTGCCTTGCAAACGTGGCGGATCAGCCGCCGGTCATGTTCATGAAACGCACCACTTGCACGTCGTCGTTCACTTCAAAGTTGTGCCGGTAAGGCTTGAGCTTCATCGCTTCGATGATGGCTTTCTCCAGCCGTTCCGGTTGGCCCGGATGAGCGCGCAGCACTGCCTTCAAGTCCACCGAATGCTCGTTCCCCAGACACAGTAGCAAACGCCCCTCGACGGTCAGCCGCACCCGGTTGCAGGTGCCGCAGAAGTTGTGGCTGTGGGGCGAGATGAACCCCAGCCGAATGTGCGGTGCCTCCGCCAGCCGCCAATACCGCGACGGGCCCTGGGTCGATTCGGCGGAGTCGATCAGGGTGTAGCGCTCGGCGATCTTTTCGCGCACCTGGGTGCTGGAAAAGAACGACTCGGCGCGGCTGTGTTCGCTAATGATCCCCAGCGGCATTTCCTCGATGAAGGAAATGTCCAGATCCCGTTCGATGGCGAACTGCACCAGATCGTTGATCTCGTGATCGTTGCGGCCCTGCATCACCACGCAGTTGAGTTTAGTGCGGGTAAATCCGGCGGCGCGCGCGGCGTCGATGCCGTCGATCACCTGGGCCAGGTCACCGGTGCGGGTCATCTGCTTGAAGCGCTCGGCATCAAGACTGTCGAGACTGACGTTGAGGCGTTTGACCCCGGCGTCGAACAGCGGACTGGCGAGTTTGCCGAGCTGCGAGCCGTTGGTGGTCAGGCACAGTTCGCGCAGGCCGGGCAGGGCGGCGATCTGCTTGCACAACCCGACGACGCCCGGGCGAATCAGCGGCTCACCACCGGTCAAGCGGATCTTGCGGGTGCCCAGCGCAACGAAGCTCTGCGCCAGTTGATAGATCTCCTCCAGCGTCAGCACCCGTTGGCGCGGCAAAAACTGCATGTCTTCAGCCATGCAATACACGCAGCGAAAGTCGCAGCGGTCGGTGACCGACATGCGCAGATAGTCGACGCGGCGGTTGTAACCATCGATCAAGACGCGCTCTGACATGACAGCCTCGCTTGGGTGAAATCCGCTATTGAAGGGATTGGGTCGGCGCAGGTTATGAGCAACTTGAGACTGCGTCCAATCACTCTTAATGACCGGCCGATTGATGCTGTCGATGATGAAATAATTATTTGCTGTTTTTCCCTTCTTAGTTTTGCAAGTGCCCGTATTTAAAGGTTTTAAGTCCGTGATAGATGCTTTCGATAACGCAGTCATTAATAGCGATTAGACAAGTTTTTGCAGCGGTTCCTATCCTTGGCACCGTCAAACGAAACGACCGCTTTTTTAACTTGAAAGTCAGTCGCCGCTGTTTAAACCCGATCAGGTTTTTGCCTGTGTGCATCGTCATGGAGAAGTCCCATGTCACAAGTCGACCGTTACAAACCCTACAAGGGCGCCGCTGCGGGTTGGGGCGCTGTCATCAGCCTCACCAAGAACTGGCTGGGCAGTGAAAACGCCCTGAAAAACATCCGCGCCATGCTCAAGACCAACCAGAACGGCGGCTTCGACTGCCCCGGTTGCGCCTGGGGTGAAGCACCCGGCGCGAGCATGTTGAAGTTCTGCGAGAACGGCGCCAAAGCGGTGAACTGGGAAGCCACCGGCCGCCTGGTCGATCCGGCGTTCTTCAACAAGTACACAGTCTCGACCCTGGCCGAGCAAAGCGATTACTGGCTCGAATACCAAGGCCGGATCACCCATCCGATGCGTTACGACGCACGGGTCGACCGCTATGTGGAAACTACCTGGGACGATGCCTTCGCGCTGATCGCCAAACACCTCAAAGGCTTGAAATCGCCCCACGAGGCCGAGTTCTACACCTCGGGTCGTGCCAGCAACGAAGCGGCGTTTCTCTATCAGTTGTTCGTCCGCGCCTACGGCACCAACAACTTCCCGGACTGCTCGAACATGTGCCACGAAGCCAGTGCGGTGAGCATGGGCGAGAGCCTCGGCGTCGGCAAAGGCACGGTGGTCTATGAAGACCTGCACCACGCCGACGCGATTTTCGTCATCGGCCAGAACCCCGGCACCAACCACCCGCGCATGCTCGAACCGTTGCGAGAGGCGGTGAAGCGTGGCGCGCAAGTGGTGTGCATCAACCCGCTGAAAGAGCGTGGGCTGGAGCGATTCCAGAATCCGCAGAACCCGATCGAAATGCTCAGCAACGGCTGGGAAGCGACCAACACCGCGTATTTCCGTCCGGCCTTGGGCGGCGACATGGCGATGATTCGCGGCATGGCCAAGTTCCTGCTGGAGTGGGAGCGCGAAGCCCAGGCTACCGGCGGCGAACCGGTGTTCGATCACGCCTTCATTGCCGAGCACACGTCGGGTCTCGACAGCTACCTGGCCGAAGTCGATGCCACGAACTGGGAGCACATCGTCGAGCAGTCCGGCGTGCCGCTGCATGACATCGAACTGGCAGCGCGCATGTACGCCCGCGCCAAGAGCGTGATCATGTGCTGGGCCATGGGCCTGACCCAGCACGTGCACTCGGTGCCGACCCTGCAGGAAGTCATCAACCTGCAACTGCTGCGCGGCAATGTCGGCCGTCCTGGCGCCGGGCTGTCGCCGGTGCGCGGCCACAGTAACGTGCAGGGCGACCGCACCATGGGCATCAACGAACTGGCCCCGACCGAGCTGATGGACGCCCTGGAAAAACGCTTCAACTTCAAGGTGCCGCGGATGCACGGCCACAACACGGTCATGGCGATTGGTGCCATGGAACGTGGCGAAGCCAAGGTGTTTATCGGGCTCGGCGGCAACTTCGCTCAAGCTACGCCGGACACCCCGCGCACCCACGCCGCGATGCGCAAACTCGACCTCACCGTGCACATCTCGACCAAGCTCAACCGCAGCCATCTGGTGACCGGGCGTAATGCGCTGATCCTGCCGTGCCTGGGCCGTACCGACATCGACGTGCAGGCCGAAGGTCCGCAAGGCGTGACCGTGGAAGACACCTTCAGCATGGTGCATTTGTCGTTCGGCCAACTGAAGCCGAAGTCGGCGCACCTGAAATCCGAGCCGGCAATCATTGCCGGGATCGCCGCCGCCACGCTGGGCAAACACCCGATCGACTGGGAATGGGCGGTGGGCGACTACGGGCGCATCCGCAACCTGATCGCCGACGTGATTCCGGGCTTCGAGAATTTCAACGAGAAGCTGCTGATCCCCGGTGGTTTCCACCTCGGCAACAACGCCTCCGACCGGGTCTGGAACACTGAATCCGGTAAAGCCCAGTTCACTCCGTGCGTGCTGCCGGAGCATTTGATCAGCGAAGGCGTGCGCAGCCTGCCGGTCAAACCGCATCTGATCCTGCAAACCATGCGGTCCCACGATCAGTACAACACCACGCTGTACGGCCTCGACGACCGTTATCGCGGGGTCTACGGCATGCGCGACGTGGTGTTCGCCAACGAACAGGACATCCGCCGGCTCGGTTTTGAACCGGGGCAGAAGGTTGATCTGGTGGCGCTGTGGGATGACGAGCGTGAGCGTCGGGTCAGTGGTTTCACCCTGATCGCCTACGACATTCCGGCCGGGCAGGCTGCCGCGTACTACCCGGAAACCAATCCGCTGGTGCCGCTGGAAAGCTACGGCGACCGCACCTACACGCCGACCTCGAAATTCGTGGCGATCCGCCTCGAAGCCGCCGAGGCGAGCAACCTGATCCCGTCGTCGGTGGCGTAGCCGACCCACGCGATCCAACCCTTTTGCATTTTGACTGGCTGCAGGCGTTCGCGCCTGGCGGTGGCCCGGCCGTGTGCTGCCGCTTTTCAGCCTTGATGAGGACATCATCATGTTCAACCTGGAGGCACTGGACCTGGCGCGAATTCAATTCGCGTTCACGGTTTCGTTCCACATCATTTTCCCGGCGATCACCATTGGTCTCGCGAGTTTCCTGGCGGTGCTCGAAGGCCTGTGGCTGAAAACCCGTAACGACACTTACCGCGATCTCTACCATTTCTGGTCGAAGATCTTCGCCGTCAACTTCGGCATGGGCGTGGTGTCGGGGCTGGTCATGGCGTACCAGTTCGGCACTAACTGGAGCGGGTTTTCCGACTTCGCCGGCAGCGTCACCGGGCCGTTGCTGACCTATGAAGTGCTGACCGCGTTCTTCCTCGAAGCCGGTTTCCTCGGGGTGATGCTGTTCGGCTGGAACCGCGTGGGCCGTGGCTTGCATTTCTTCGCCACGGTGATGGTCGCCATCGGCACGCTGATCTCGACCTTCTGGATTCTCGCCTCCAACAGCTGGATGCAGACCCCGCAAGGCTTCGAAATTGTCGACGGTCGGGTAATGCCGGTCGACTGGCTGGCGATCGTGTTCAACCCGTCGTTCCCGTTCCGTCTGGCGCACATGGCGATTGCTGCGTTCGTCGCCACGGCGTTCTTCGTCGGCGCTTCGGCGGCCTGGCATTTGCTGCGCGGCAACGACAGCAAACCGGTGCGCAAGATGTTTTCCATGGCGCTGTGGATGGCGCTGATCGTGGCGCCGATTCAAGCGGTGGTCGGTGACGCCCATGGCTTGAACACCCTGAAACACCAACCGGCGAAAATCGCCGCCATCGAGGGCCACTGGGAAAACGCCGACAACGGGCCGACCCCGCTGGTGCTGTTCGGCATTCCGGACATGCAGGCGGAGAAGACCAAATACGCGATCGAGATTCCCTACCTCGGCAGCCTGATCCTCACCCACAGCCTCGACAAGCAGATCCCGGCGCTCAAGAGCTTCCCGAAAGAAGACCGGCCGAACTCGACCGTGATTTTCTGGAGCTTCCGCGTGATGGCGGGGCTGGGCATGTTGATGATCCTCGTCGGTGTGCTGGGTCTGGCGTTGCGGCGCAACGGCAAGGTCTACCGGCATCGCGGCTTCCAGCGACTGGTGTTGCTGATGGGGCCGAGCGGACTGATTGCGTTGCTGGCGGGTTGGATCACCACCGAAGTCGGGCGTCAGCCGTGGGTGGTGTACGGCCTGATGCGCACCCATGACGCGGCGTCCCATCACTCGGTGGCGCAGATGAGCACCTCGCTGGCGCTGTTCGTCGTCATCTACTGCTCAGTGTTCACCGTGGGCATCGGCTACATGATGAAACTGGTGAGCAAGGGCCCGCAGCCGCACCACGAACATCCGCCCGAAGGCACTCAGCTGCAGACCCCCGCGCCGGCCACTTTCGGCGGTTACCGACAACCTCGAATCCGCGACCCGGATCCACTGATAAAGGAGCGTTGAGTCATGGGTATTCAAGGTATCGATCTCTCGTTGATCTGGGGCGTGATCATTGCCTTCGGGGTGATGATGTACGTGATCATGGACGGTTTCGATCTGGGCCTCGGGATCCTGTTCCCGATGATCAGCGACGAGCAGGAACGCGACGTGATGATGAACACCGTCGCACCGGTGTGGGACGGCAACGAAACCTGGCTGGTGCTCGGCGGGGCGGCTTTGTACGGCGCGTTTCCGCTGGCTTACGGAGTGATTCTGGAGGCGCTGTATCTGCCGTTGATCTTTATGCTGGCGGGTCTGATTTTCCGTGGGGTGGCGTTCGAGTTTCGCTTCAAGGCGCCGGCTGAAAAACGTCATCTGTGGGACTGGGCGTTCATTGGCGGTTCGCTGCTGGCGACGTTCTCCCAGGGCGTGGTGATCGGCGCGTATGTGGCGGGGATTCCGGTGGTGGATCGGCAGTTTGCCGGTGGCGGTCTCGATTGGCTGGCGCCATTTCCGCTGGTTTGCGGCGTCGGTCTGGTGATTGCTTACGCCTTGCTCGGCAGTACCTGGCTGCTGGTCAAGACCGAAGGCATGCTCGAATCGCGGATGCGTCACTACAGCCGTCCACTGGCGTGGCTGTTGTTGGCGATGGTGGTGGTGATCGGCGCGTGGACGTTGCAACTGCACCCGGAACTGGCCAGTCGTTGGTTCAACCATGCGCATCTGATCGTGTTCGCCGGGCTGGTGGTGTTGGCGGTGCTGGCGCTGTTCGGGCTGTTGCGTTCGTTGCGTCAGCGGCACACCCACTGGCCGTTCGTGTTCACGCTGGTGCTGATGTTCCTCGGCTACATCGGGCTGGCGCTGAGCATCTGGCCGAACATCATCCCGCCATCGGTCAGCCTGTGGGCGGCAGCTTCACCGGCCACCAGCCAGCTGTTCGCCTTGATCGGTGCGCTGTTCATCCTGCCGGTGATCCTGATGTACACCTTCTGGAGCTACTACGTGTTCCGCGGCAAAGTGAGGATCGGCGATGGCTACCATTGAAATGCGTGAAGTGAAAAGTCGCTGGTACAAGCGCCTGGGCTGGCTGTTGCTGATCTGGTCCGGCAGCGTGGTCTCGTTGGCGGTGGTGGCGAGTCTGTTGAAACTGGCGATGTATGCGGCGGGGATGAGAACCCACTGACCAAAAAAAACCGGAGCCTGGCTCCGGTTTTTTATTGCCCCAATCTGAGTCCACCACTGAGTCCTGTGGGAGCTGGCTTGCCAGCGATGGCGGCGGATCAGTCGATGATGGTTTGACTGTGCTGGCCCCATCGCTGGCAAGTCGAATCGTCGCACCGCAGCTCCCACATTGCTCGGTGGTGGTTTTAAGACTTACTCCCCGCCAAACATCGCCGTCCAGTAAATCCCGGCACTGCTCTTCGGATCGACTGCGTAAGCAGCGCCCAGCTCGCGGTACTGCGGGTTCATCAGGTTGGCGCAATGGCCGGGGCTGGCGAGCCAGCCGGCAACGACTTTCTGCACCGTGTCCTGCCCGGCGGCGATGTTCTCGCCGACCTGCTGACCGCTGTAACCGGCCAGTTCCGCGCGGTCGCCGGGAGTGCCGCCGTTGCGGTCCTTGTGGTCGAAATAATTGTTGTTGGCCATCTCGCGGCTGTGTTCCTGGGCAACGCCGCCGAGCACCGCGTTCCATGCCAGCGGCGCAGTCGCTGCGAATGCCTGACCGCCGCACTGGCGCGGCTGGGCGCGGGCGGCGTTGAGTTGCTCGAGGAGTTTCTGGCCTTCAGCCTGACCGTCGCCGAGGCGGGCGGACAGCAGTGGCCGGGCGAGGGTGATGTGCCAGTCACGGTCAGCGCGGCTGACGCCGATATCGACGAACTGCGGATCCAGCACCACCTGACAGAAGCTTTCCTGAATCGCCTTCATCGCCGACGCCGCATCCCGTGGCCCGTTCAGGGTGATCGCCTGCACGTTGACCATCGGGTAGCGAGCGCTGGACATCGCCTGCTGCAAATCCACCACGCCGCTGGCCGGCAGAATCAGGCGCGGATCGGCCGACAGCGGCGGCAATTCGCTGGACGCCTGGCTGCCACAACGCTGCGGCTGGCTGCGGTAGCTGTTGATCGACTCGATCAATTGCGACTCGTCGGTGGCCATGGCCGAAGTGGCCAGCGCCAGGCCCACGGACAACGCGGCGAGTCGCAGAACGGATGGCATGAAGCGCATGGAAATCTCCCTTGGGCTGAGTGCGCACATCATGCGCGAAAGGGCCCCGGTTCGTGCAATGTCTTTTTCTTCACAACGCGGATTTTTCTGCCGAACGATTCCGTGCAATTTGCCGTCTACACTTCGCGAAGACCCCGGAAACCGGGCGTCTCAACCACGTAACACTTCGCCCGCATCGGGCCCTGCCGGAAGAATGATCATGGGATTGAACGGGTTGCTTTGCTGTCTTGCGTTGACCCTGCTGAGCGGTGCTGCGCTGGCCACCGATCAGGCGCCGATCAAGGAAAAGGCCGAGGCGAAAGCCGAGGTTCTGGAAGAGAAGGCCGCCGACAAACCCGACGCACCTCCGGCACCCAAATCCGAAGCCATCACCCCGACCGAAGCACAGGCGGTCGACCCCGCCGGCGCCGCACCGCTGGACGATCCGATCACCTGTCTGGCGCGCAGTATCTATTGGGAAGCCAAGGGCAAGGACACTGCCGACATGGAAGGCGTGGCCAGTGTGGTGATGAATCGCCTCGGGCATGACGGCTTTCCAGGCACGGTGTGCGAGGTGGTCAAGCAGGGCTCGGAAAGCAAGAGTTGCCAGTTTTCCTGGTGGTGCGACGGGCGTCCGGATCAGGTCAAGGAAGATGCCGAATACGCGCTGGCCAAGGAAATCGCCGGCAAGGCGCTGAACCGTCAACTCACCGATCGCACTCACGGCGCGCTGTACTTCCACGACCGCAACGTACATCCGAGCTGGGCCAAGGAATACAGGAAAACAGCCGAGACCAGGAAATTCCTGTTCTACAAACCCGCGGGCGGGGATGCGCGTTAGGCGCAGACTTCCCGCACGCAATTGCGCAACCAGCGATGCGCCGGGTCGGCGTCCATGCGCGGGTGCCAGAGCATCGACACGCTGATGTCCGGCATCCGGAATGGCAGGGCGAAGCTGTGCAGGCCCGTGCGCAGTTTGCTGGTGTGACGTTCCGGAACGGTGGCGATCAGATCCGATTCACGGACCAGCGTCAGCGCCGCCGAAAATCCGCCGAACGAGGTGACGATATCCCGCGTCAGCCCGAAGGCGAGCAATGCCTCGTCCACCGGTCCGCTGCTGCGCCCGCGCCGTGACACCAGAATGTGCTGGCCTGCAGCAAAGCGTTTGGCGCTGACCTTGCCGCTGCTCAGCGGATGTCCTTCACGCACCACTCCGATCCACTGATCGCGGAATAGGATGCGGCTGTGCAGCGTCGGGTCGGTGCTGTCGTCGACCACGCCGGTTTCCAGGTCCACCCGGCCTTCGCGCAACAGCGTGCTGTCCTTGTCGGCTTTTTGCACAAAGCGCAGGCGCACGCCGGGGGCCTCTTCGGCGATGCGGGCGAGCAGAGCGGCGGCGAAGGTTTCGACAAAACCGTCGGTGTTGCGCAGGGTGAAGGTGCGCCGCAACTGGCCGGGATCGAGCACTTCTGCCGGGCGCAAAACCGCTTCGGCTTCCTGCACCAGATAACTGACCCGGTCGCGCAGCTCCAGCGCACGCGGGGTCGGCACCAGTCCTCGGCCGGCGCGCACCAGCAGCGGATCGCCGGTGGTTTCCCGCAGCCGGGCCAATGCGCGGCTCATGGCGGAAGGGCTCAGACGCAGGCGTTCGGCGGCGCGGGCGACGCTGCCTTCGCTCAGGAGCACGTCGAGGGTGATCAACAGGTTCAGATCCGGTGCATTCATGACATGGCGTTCCATGCAGGTATCAAGTGCAAAGCATGCGTCTTGCGCCTTGTATTGTCGAGGCTCAGGCTATGTCGCATGACCTTTGCCCTGTGAGCCCCCCATGCACCGAGAACCCCTGAGCCCTTCAGCCCGCTGGGCGCTGATCAGTCTGGCGCTGTCGATGCTCATGCCGTCGCTGGATACCAGCATCGCCAACGCCGGATTGCCCACGCTGGCGGCGGCATTCGATGCGACGTTTCAACAGGTGCAATGGATCGTTCTGGCCTACCTGCTGGCGGTCACTACCTTGATTGTCAGCGTCGGGCGGTTAGGTGACGGGTTCGGGCGGCGGCGCTTGTTGTTGATCGGCATCGGCATTTTTACCGCCGCTTCGCTGGTCTGCGCACTGGCGCCGAGCCTGGCCTGGCTGATCGGTGCGCGGGCGGTGCAAGGCCTTGGCGCGGCAATCATGTTTGCGCTGATGGTGGCGCTGGTCGCCGATGCGGTGCCCAAGTCCCGGGCCGGCAGTGCGATGGGATTGCTGGCCACGATGTCGGCCACCGGCACCACCCTCGGGCCGTCGCTCGGCGGGCTGTTGATGGCGCATGTCGGCTGGCAGTCGATTTTTGTGATCAACGTGCCGTTGGGATTGCTCAATGCGTGGCTGGTGTATCGCTATCTGCCGAAGGATCGGAGCGTTCGCTCGGGTGTTGCATTTGATTATCCCGGCACAGCCGTATTGATGCTGACGCTGGCGGCCTATGCACTGGCGATGACGGTTGATGGATTCACCCCGACGTTGCTGTTGCTCAGCCTGTTGGGCGTGGGTTTGTTCATTCTGGTCGAGAAGCGGAGCAAGGCGCCGCTGATTCATCTGTCATTGTTCACCGACACGCGAATCAGCAGCAGTCTGGCGCTGACCTTGCTGGTCACGACGGTGATGATGACCACGCTGGTGGTCGGGCCGTTTTACCTGAGCCGAGGCCTGGGTCTCACCAGCACGCAGGTAGGACTGGTGTTGTCGATCGGGCCGTTGCTGGCGGCGTTCAGCGGCGTACCGGCCGGGCGGCTGGTGGATCGTTTCGGCGCGCGGCGGATGGTGCCGGGTGCGTTGTTCGGCCTGGCTTGCGGGTGTGGTCTGTTGGCGCTGTTTCCGGTGAGTTTCGGAGTGCTTGCATACGTGCTGCCGATCGCGGTGGTGGCGTTGAGTTACGCGCTGTTCCAGGCCGCCAACAACACCGGGTTGATGTCCGGCGTTGCTCAGGATCAGCGCGGTGTGGTCTCGGCCATGCTCGGGCTGTCGCGCAATCTGGGCTTGATCACCGGGGCGGCGGCGATGGGCGCGGTGTTTGCACTGGCCACGGACGATCCGACTGAGGCGCCGGCCGCGGTCATCGCAGGCGGCTTGCACATGACCTTCGGTGTGGCTACGGCGTTGATGTTCGCGGCGTCTGCGCTCGGCGCCTTCACGCACCTGCGTCTCGCGTCTCCCGTGCCGGAAAGAACAGTTCAAAGCAGGTGATGCCATCAGCGCTGCTGACGCTGTAGCGACCCTGATGCAACTGCATGATGGTCGCGACAATCGACAGGCCCAGTCCGTTGGACTGGGCCGAACGCTCGCGGGAAGGATCGACGCGGTAGAAGCGTTCGAACAGTCGCGACAGGTGTTCGGCAGGAATGGTCGTGCCCTGGTTGCGTACCCGCAGGTAGCTGCCGTCCGCTTCAGCGATGGCTTCGACCTGCAACGTCGAGTCCGCCGCGCCGTACTTGATCGCGTTGGCGCACAGGTTGGCCAGGGCCCGCCGCAGCAGCATCGGCTCGGCCCAGATCACGCCGCTGCCACTGGCCTCGATGGTGACGCCGACATCCGCCGCCAATCCTTCGAAGTAATCGGCAATGCGTTGCATCTCATCGCCGGCGTCCAGCTCCTGCCGCTGACTCAGCGCGCTGGCCGGGTCGGTGCGGGCGAGAAACAGCATGTTGTCGAGCATCCGCGCCAGCCGTTCGAGTTCTTCCACGTTGGAAGCGAGCAACTGCTGATAGGCGTCGACGCTGCGGTTCTGTTGCAACGCGACCTGGGTCTCGCCGAGCAGGTTGTTGATCGGCGTGCGCAGTTCGTGGGCCATGTCGGTGGAGACCTGGCTCAGTTGCGCAACCCCTCGATCGAGCCGGTCCAGCATCGCGTTGAAGGCTTCGATCATCGGCTGCAATTCCTTCGGCGTGCCTTGGCGGTCGAGGCGTTCGCCAAGGTTGGCGATGCCGATGCCGTGGGCATGTCGGGCCATCCGCCGCAACGGCAGCAGGCCGCGATACACCAGCAGACAGCCGACCAGCGCCAGCACAATCGCGGCCAATGATGCGAGGCCGTACACGCTGAGCCGGTAATTGGCGAGCATTGCCGTGCGCTCGGTCATCAGGCGTCCGGTGAGCACTTGCAGGTTGCCCAGATCGCCCGAGTCGATGGTCGCCGCCACCGCCGAAAATGGCACGCCGTTGACGCTCGGCAAGTGCTGTACATCGCTCAGGGCCATCGGGTGATCGACCGGTACGGCCGGTAAGGTCGGAGTGGCTAGATTACCGGGATTGACCACCAACAGCGGCGGCTGGCCGGGTGCGCCGATGGTCAGCAACGCTTCACGGTTACCGAGCATGTTCTGAAACAACGCCGGTTTGTTCTTGATCAGCTCCAGGGTGTTGCTGTCGTTGAGGAAGGTGCGCAATTGATCGACACGGCTGACCAGTTGAATGTCGTCACGACGGATCAACTGCGTTTCCAGCTGGTTGTAAAGCGCTGCGCCCAGGCCTGCCAGAGCGGCAAAGGCGAGCACGGCGAAGACCAGCGCCAGACGCAAGGTCAGGGAATAAGTGCCGGCGATTTTCATGGCTGGATATCGAAGCGGTAGCCGATGCCGCGCACGCTGTGGATCAGCTTGAGCGGGAACGGATCGTCGATCTTCGCCCGCAGGCGGCGCACGGCGACATCGACCACATTGGTGTCACTGTCGAAATTCATGTCCCACACCCGCGAGGCGATCAGCGAACGCGACAGCACTTGCCCGGTGTGGGCGGCAAACAGTTGCAGCAGGGCGAATTCCTTGTTGGTCAGGGTGATCCGGTTGCCGGCCCGGGTGACCCGACGCTTGAGCACGTCGATCTGCAGGTCGGCCACCTGCAATTGCTCCTCTTCATGGATCGGCCCACGCCGGGTCAGGGTGCGCAGGCGCGCCACCAGTTCGGCGAAGGAAAACGGCTTGATCAGGTAATCGTCAGCGCCCAGTTCCAGACCCTTGACCCGGTCGGCGATGTCATCGCGGGCGGTGAGGAACAGCACTGGCGTGTCGGTTTCCTTGCGCAGCCGGCGCAGGACTTCCCAGCCATCCATTTTCGGCATCATCACGTCCAGCACGATCACATCGAAGTCGAATTCCAGCGCCAGGTGCAGACCGTCGGCGCCGTCCCGGGCCAGGCTCACGCTGTAGCCCAGTTCCTGCAAGCCGTTGAGCAAATAATTGCCGGCCTTGGGTTCGTCTTCGACAACAAGGATATTCATGGCTACTGCGCCTCAATGGTCGTTGGTGCAGCCGCTGCCTTGCACTTGGTAGTCCAGCACATGTTCACGGCCCTGGTGGTCGAGGTAGTCGAGCTGCGCGGGGATCACGCCGCAGGCCTGGGAAATATCGGTGCTGGAGAGGACTTTGTCGACATCCAGGTGCACGAAGAAGCCGGTTTTGTCATGAATGACGGCAGCGTCCGGCGCAGGTGCGGCGAACACGGAACCGGTGGCGAGGAGGGCGGTGAAAGCGAGGATCAGGGTTTTCATGATGGGTCACTCGAGTCGTTGAAGTTGATCGGCGTTCTGGCCGGGACAACTTCAAGCTACCGGGCGATCCGCTCGGCAAACCGACAACTCGATGACAAATCTGTAATAAACCGAACCTGTGGGAGCCAGCGCACTCCCACAGAGTATTCAGCTGGCGTGAGTGCTGAGAATGCTCGCGATCTGTTGTGGCTGGCAGTTGAGGTACGGCGAGGATTTCAGCCACTGCTGATCCGGGTACCAGGAGAACATGAATTGGCCATTCTTCAGACTGTCGATCACCCGTTTGGCAACCTGCGGTCGCACGGCCGGGCAACCCTGGCTGCGGCCCAGACGGCCGGTACGTTTGCTCCAGAACGGGTTCACGTAGTCGGCGGCGTGGATCACGATGGCGCGGTCACGGGCCATGTCGTTGATGCCCGGTTCCAGACCGTCCATGCGCAGCGAGTAGCCGTGGGTGCCCTGGTAACTTTCCTGGGTGCGGAACAGGCCGAGGCTGGACTGGAAACTGCCTTCACGGTTGGAGAACCGGGTGGCGAAGTTTTCCCCGGAGTTCGAGCCGTGGGCGACCAGGTCGCGCAGCACCAGTTTTTTCCGGGTCAGGTCGAAGATCCACAACCGGCGCTCGGTGGACGGCTGCGAATAGTCGATGATCGCCAGGTGACGGGACTGCTTCGCGCCGTTGTTGATCGCACATTGCATGGCGTTCAAGGCACCTTTCAGCGCCTGGGGATTGAGTTCCGGCGCGGCGTGGGCGAGGCTGGTGTACAGAACCGGCGAAGAGGTACCGGCGGCAAAGGCTGGACTGGTCAGCACGCCAAGGGCGGTGGCAGTCAGCAGAAGTCGGCGCAAAAACGTCAACATTTAACGTGAGTCTCCACTTGCTACTTGTTCGGCACTTAGGCTCCTGACGTCCAGTCGTCCCCGGCAGGCCCGCGAATCGGGCCTGACTGTTCACCGCACCTGAGGTAAGGTTGACCGTCAATCAGGACGGCCATGGATTGGAGTAAAGCAGTTGTTCAAAAAGTACGCATGCTACTTGAGCATTTGTTTGCTCGCTGCGCCGTTTGTCGCTTGCGCCGAAGAGCCGTTGCCGGGACTCCCGACGCTGCCGCCCGTGCCGACGGAAATGCCCATCGAACCGCAGAGCCCGTTGCAGGCTGCGCTGATCAGCCTGCCCCAGGCGTGCCCGACGATCGGCACCAGTCTCAACGGCCCGGCGCTGGATCAGTTGCGCGCGTTCTACAAGCAGCAGGACTGGCTGCCGGTGTGGGCCGATGGCGGGCAATTGCCGGCCTTGCATGCGCAATTGCAGCTGTTAGCCGACGATGGCTTGAACCCGAAACGCTATCCGGTAGCGCTCACTGCCCCGCAGGACGGCGAACTGTGCGCCGATATCGAGATCAGCCGCTATTACCTGCAAGCCCTGCAGGATCTGCATTACGGGCGCCTGCTGCAATCGCACTTCGAACCGCTGTGGCATTCCGACGACACGCCACGCGACCGGCAGGCTGAATTGCTGGCGATCGCCGTGCCAGGCGTGCACAACGTTTCGGCCGCCTTCGATCTGGCCCGTCCACAGCTGGCGCAGTACCAGAACCTGCGTCATCTGTATGCCGCGCAGCGCCTCAAAGCCTTGCCGCAGTGGACGTCGGTGGGCAACGGTCCGTTGCTGCGTCCGGACATGGAAGACAAACGCGTGCCGGAACTGGCCCGCCGGCTCTACAGCGAAGGTTATCTGAGCAGCGTGGTCGGCACGCCGGACAACGCTTATCACGGCGTGTTGGTGGAGGCGGTGAAGAGCTTTCAGGCCAACCATTCGTTGCAGGCCGACGGGGTGGTCGGGCCGGGAACGATTGCCGAACTCAACATCAGTCCGCTGACTCGCCGTGAACAGTTGCGGGTCAACCTTGAACGTTTCCGCTGGATGGCCCAGGACATGGAGGCGGACGGTCTGCTGGTCAACGTCGCCGCGGCCGAGCTGACGCTTTACCAGGGTGGCCTGCCGGTGTGGCAGACCCGCACCCAGGTCGGGCGCGCCGAACGCCAGACCCCGCTGCTCAAATCCCGGGTCACGCGCCTGACGCTTAACCCGACCTGGACCGTGCCGCCCACCATCTGGAAGGAAGACAAACTGCCGGAAATCCGCAAGGACCAGACCTTCCTCAGCCGCCAGAACCTGCAGGTGCTCGACGCCAACGGTCAGCCACTGGCCGCCGCCGACATCGACTGGGACAACCCCGGCAACATCCTCCTGCGTCAGGACGCCGGGCCGCGCAACCCGCTGGGGCAGATGGTCATTCGGTTCCCCAACCCGTTCTCGGTGTACCTGCATGACACGCCGAGCAAGGCGCTGTTCGACAAGGGACCGCGGGCGTTCAGCTCCGGCTGCGTGCGGGTCGAGCATCCGATGAAGCTGCGCGATTTGCTGCTCAGCCCGGCGGAAAAGGCGCGCACCGACACCTTGCTCGCCACCGGCACCACCCATGAATTCCGCCTGAGCAATCCCGTGCCGATCCTCATGACGTACTGGACGGCCCAGGTTGACGGCCAGGGCCGCGTGCTTTACGCGCCGGACATCTACAGCCGGGACAGTGCGTTGCTGGCGGGGCTGGACCGGGCGCATTGATCCTCAACGGCTGGCGCGTTTCCAGAACAACCGCGCCAGCCACGCATCCACACTCAACTTGCCGGCACCGGCGAATACCAGCGGCACCAGTGCGGCGAGGTAGATCGCCGGCAGCTTGAAGTTGCCGAAGCCCTTGTTGGTAATCGCGTAACCCTGGGCCAGCTCACTCAGTGATGACCAGTCCGCTGGCCAGTGCACGGCAGCGGTGGCGACGACGGTCACGACAATCAGCGAAATCGCCGAAATCCGCGTGCCGAATCCGATCAGGATCGCCAGTGCGCAGATCAGCTCGGCCCACATCGAAAGCTCCCAGTTCAGCGTCGCCGGAAGATGATCGAAGGGAAACGGGAACCGCTCCTGAATGTCTTCGAACCAGTTCTGGCCGTTGAATTTCTCCAGCCCCGATTCAAAAAATTCCCAGGCGATGAACAGGCGCAAGGTCAGCGGCGCGAGCCACTGGCCGGCGCGGTCAAGGTTCACATGCAGGCCTTTGACGGCCGACGAGAGAGCTGTGGTCATGGCAAGGCTCCATTCATTCAAAAGAAAACGGGGCACCGACGTGCCCCGTAAAAAAGGGTTACTCGCCGGCGCCGCACTTGCCTTCGCCGCATTTGCCTTCCGAGGTTTTTTCCGCCGAGTCGGCCTTGGCCTGGGTCTGGCTATAGCCGTGATCCAGTTGCTTGACGCTGAACGCGTCTGAAGCCGAAGCCGCGTTGGACAGGGCCACGCCACCGGCAAGCAGCAGGCCCAGAGTCAGGGAGGTTTTCGAGCGCTTGGTCATGGTGTATCTCCGATGCGATAGGTGAGTTCAAAGGCTTGATCGGGGCTGCCGATCGACAGGTTCATTTGAACGCCGGGCTGTATCGCGGATGTGTCGCGAAGGGCCGGATTTGTGCGCGGGATGTGTCGGGTGTCGGGCCGTACACAGTGCGATACACAGCCTGCGCAGAAACCTGTGGGAGCGAGCTTGCTCGCGATAGCGGTGGGTCAGGCGCCGAGGGTGCTGGCTGTGCTGGCCTGATCGCGAGCAAGCTCCCTCCCACACTGGATCTTCAATTATTCCGAATGTGTGATTTGCCTCCGACCCGCAGCGTCTAGCCACCGTGTCCCCGCAATCCCATGGGGCGAGACTTCGAGACCCGGCATGCAAGCGCTGTTGAACGAGATCCTTGACGCGGTCCGGCCCCTGATCGGGCAGGGCAAAGTGGCTGACTACATTCCCGCCCTCGGCACTGTGCCGGCCAATCAATTGGGCATCGCCGTATATGGCAATGACGGCGAGATGTATTGCGCCGGCGATGCCGAGACGCCGTTCTCGGTGCAGAGTATTTCCAAGGTGTTCAGCCTGGTGCAGGCCATCGAACATTCCGGCGAGGCGATCTGGGAACGCCTGGGCCACGAGCCGTCCGGCCAGCCGTTCAACTCGCTGGTGCAGCTGGAGTTCGAACGCGGTCGTCCGCGCAATCCGTTCATCAATGCCGGGGCGCTGGTGATCTGCGACATCAACCAGTCGCGCTTTGCCGCACCGGCCTTGTCGATGCGCGACTTCGTGCGGCGGCTGTCGGGCAACCCGCAGGTGATGGTCGACGGCAAGGTCGCTGACTCCGAATACCAGCACCGCGCGCGCAACGCGGCGATGGCGTACCTGATGCAATCCTTCGGCAATTTCCACAATGACGTTGAGGCGGTGTTGCGCAGCTATTTCAGCCACTGCGCGTTGCGCATGAGCTGCATCGACCTGGCCCGGGCCTTCTGCTTCCTGGCCAACGACGGTTTCTGCAAACACAGCGGCGAGCAGATCCTCAGCCGACGCCAGACCCAGCAAGTCAACTCGATCATGGCCACCAGCGGTCTCTACGATGAGGCCGGCAACTTCGCCTATCGCGTCGGCCTGCCGGGCAAGAGCGGCGTCGGTGGCGGCATCGTTGCAGTGGTGCCGGGGCAGTTCACGGTGTGCGTGTGGTCGCCGGAGCTGAACACGGCGGGCAACTCGCTGGCGGGGATGGCGGCGCTGGAAATGCTCAGTTCGCGGATTGGCTGGTCGGTGTTCTGAGCCCGTGTTGCTTTGAGGGAGGCCAACCTATACATTTTCCGGCCGCCCTCAATATGGTGAATCCGCTCCATGTCTCTCGCGCTCGAACGTCTCGTCGCTGGCACGCCTATTCCTTTCGCCGGTAACCGCGTCACCGTGGTCAGCCCCGAACTGGCCGAGCGTTTCCGACCCGGCGACCACCTGTTGGTGGAGCAGGTGAGCGGCGAGCTGCTGCTGATTCCGGTGGTGGATCAGCAGGCTGCATCGGTAGCGATCGAGCGTGCAGCGGCGGCGTTTACGGCGTTGTCCGCTGTGCCGGATGAGGCCATCAGCCGCTTCTTCGATCTGTTTGCCCAACGCCTGGAAAACCCGGACGCCTGGGCACTGATCGAAACCGCCAACCTTGCCGACATCGAGCGGGCCAAGGCGCGCGGTCGTTCCACTACCCGTTTGCTCGCCGACGAGCGCATGCGCCGCGACATGATCGCCGGCCTGCGCGCCTGGCGTGATGCGCCGGCCACCCGCGGCAAAGTCATCAGCAGCGTCGAACATGATGGCTGGAAGGTTGAGCAGGTGGTGTCGCCGCTGGGCATCGTCGCATTCGTGTTCGAAGGCCGGCCAAACGTCTTTGCCGACGCTGCTGGTGTACTGCGCACCGGCAACACCGCCGTACTGCGCATTGGCAGCGATGCGCTGGGCACCGCGCAAGCCATCGTCACTCACGCCCTGAACCCGGCGCTGGCCGATGCCGGTCTGCCGGCAGGTGCGGTGTCGCTGGTGGAGAGCGTCAACCACGCCGCCGGTTGGGCGATGTTCGCCGACCGACGTCTGTCGCTGGCGGTGGCCCGTGGTTCGGGCCGTGCGGTCAGCCAGTTGGGCAGCATCGCCCAGCAGGCCGGCACCGCCGTCAGCCTGCACGGCACCGGTGGCGCGTGGCTGATTGCTGATCGCGATGCCGACGCCAAGCGCTTCGCCGCGGTGGTACGCAACTCGCTGGACCGCAAAGTCTGCAACACCTTGAATGTCTGCCTGATCCAGCGCGAACGCGCCGCCGAGCTGGTGCCGTTGTTCCTCGACGCCTTGCAGCAGGCCGGCACCGCGCGCGGTCAGGGCTGCAAATTGCACATCGTCGAAGGCAGCGAAAGCTATCTGCCGAGCGACTGGCAGAACGCGACGGTCGAGGTCTATCGCGCCGAGGGTTACCAGACCGAAGCGTTGGCCGAGCCGCTGCCGGAAGCGCAACTGGGCCGCGAGTGGGAATGGGAAGAAACCCCGGAAACCAGCCTGATGATCGTCGACGATCTGGATCAGGCCATCGCGTTGTTCAATCGCTACAGCCCGCAGTTCACCGTGTCGCTGATCAGCGAAGACGCGGCGGTTCAGGAGCGTTTCTACAGCGCAGTCAACGCGCCGTTTGTGGGCAACGGGATCACCCGTTGGGTCGATGGCCAGTACGCGCTGAACAAGCCGGAACTGGGGCTTTCGAACTGGGAAAGTGGCCGGTTGTTTGCCCGCAGCGCGATCCTCTCCGGCGACGGTGTGTTCACCGTCCGCAGCCGTATGACGCAAATCGATCTGGGCGTAAAACGCTGAACAGAACAACGCCGTGCCCGTCGCAATGACGGGCGCGGCGTTGTGTTTTCAAGCCGCATCGACTGCCTGACCGTACACCGCGCACGTCGACGGTTGCTCGGCCAGCGAGACGAAGGTACGGCGGTCGGCACTCAGCGCGTCGATCGAGCCGGTCTCGATGTCGTAGACCCAGCCGTGCAGATTCAGCAGGCCTTTCTCCTGGGCCAGGCGCACACTTGGGTGAGTCTGGATGTTCGCCAATTGCGCGATCACGTTTTCCCGCACCATCGAACTCAGTTTGGCGGCGTCATTGGCGTGCGGCCGCGATTCGTTGACCACTTTCGCCGACTCGGCGTGTTGCAGCCAGCCGCTGACGGCGGGCAGGTGATCCATGCATTTGCACTGGGCGATGGCGGTCATGGCGCCGCAATCGGAGTGCCCGCAGATCACGATGTCGGTCACGCCGAGCACGGCTACCGCGTATTCCACCGTTGCCGAAACCCCGCCCGGATGCGGGCTGTAGGACGGCACGATATTGCCGGCGTTGCGGATCACGAATAGCTCACCGGGCTCCTGCTGGGTCAGCAGTTCCGGGACGACGCGACTGTCGGAGCAGGTGATGAACAAGGTGCCCGGGGTTTGAGTCGTCGCCAGGTGTTTGAACAGCTCGGTGCGTTGCGGAAACGCCTCGTTCTGGAACTTCAGGAAGCCTTCGATCAGGTTTTTCATGGTGTAGTTCTCTCAGTTCGAACAGCCGGTGCCGAATTCGCTGTATTGAAGAATGTGTTTTGCGCCGTGGCTGTCGAGGTAAGTCATCTCGACCGGTACTACGCCGCAGACGTCGGCGACCGGGGTGATGCTCACGACTTCAGCGATATCCAAAGACATGCCGTAGCGGTAGGCGACGGCCTCTTCATCAGCCTGGGCCTGGGCGGCCAGACCGGCGAGCAGGGCCAGGGTCAACAGAATTTTTTGCATGGGGCAGCCTCCAGACAGGTGTGGTGACGACAGGGCAATTCAGGTTTGGATGGGCCCGTACGCGGTGTACGGGCCCGGAGGGTTCAGAACGGACGCAGCGGAAGGAACTTGCCGTCGAGGGTGACCACGGCGCGGGAGCCGCCTTCAGGGTCTTCGACTTTCTTGATGTCGAGCTTGAAGTTGATCGCGCTGATGATGCCGTCGCCGAACTGCTCGTGAACCAGCGCCTTCAGGGTGGTGCCGTAGATCTGGATCATCTCGTGGAAGCGGTAGATGGTCGGGTCGGTCGGCACACCGTCGAGGCTGCCGCGCAGCGGGATTATTTGCAGGGCGGCGACGTCTTCGGCGCTCAGCTCAAGCTTGTCGCCGACCACTTCGGCCGCGGCTTTCGGCAGTGGATGCTGGCCGAGGAGGGCGGCGGTGACGTAGGCCAGGCTCAGGCCGGTGCCGTCGGCCAGATCCTGCCACGACAGGTTCTTCTGTGCCTTGGCATCCAGGGTGCGGGTGGTCAGGGCGATGCGGCTGTCGTTGTAGGCTTGGGATTGCATGGTGCTTCTCCTTTCGGGGTTGGCTTGCTGTGTGGGATTCATCTTCTGCCGATTGATCCATAGCGTCCAAGACCGATATACAATGCCAGGCATAAGCACTGCCTATAGATGGAGCGTCTCATGCTGCTGCGACATTTGCGATACCTGCTGGCCGTGGCCGATCACGGGGGCTTCACCCGGGCGGCCGAGGCGCTGCACGTGTCCCAGCCGACCCTGTCGCAACAGATCCGCCAACTGGAAGAAAGCCTCGGGGTGGATCTGTTCGACCGCACCTCGCGCTCGGTGAAACCGACTGATGCCGGCCAGGCCTATATCGAATGCGCGCGACGGGTGCTGGTGGAGCTGGAGGCGGGCAAGCGTGCGTTGCATGACGTGAAGGATCTGTCCCGAGGCTCACTGCGCCTGGCCATGACCCCGACGTTCATGGCGTATCTGGTCGGGCCGCTGGTGCGCGATTACGTGGCGCGGTATCCGGGGATTCACCTGGAGATTTTCGAGTTGTCGATGGACGACATCGAGGCCGGGCTGGCGGATGACTCGCTGGATATCGCGATTGCCTTCACGCCGGTGCGCAATCCGGACATTGAATGCATTCCGGCATTTGTCGAGACGTTGGGGGTGATGGTCGGGCGCGAGCATCCGCTGTACGACAGCTCATCGGTGTTGACCCCGGATGACATCGCGCAGCTGGATTTCGCCTTGCTGGCGCCAGACTTCTTCACGCGCTTGTCGATTGATGAGTACTTCCGCCAGCACGGCATCACGCCCAAGGTGCAGATCGAGGTGAACTCGGTGAGTACGTTGCTGGAAGTGATCCGACATGCGCCGATTGCGACCATGTTGCCGGAGGCGATTGCGACCGAGAACCGGGCACTGCGTCGGTTGCGTGTCGAGAGCGAGGCGCCGCAGCGGGGAGCGGCGTTGTTGCGGCGCAAGAACAACTATCATAGTGCGGCGGCTGAAGCGTTCATGAAGCTGGTGCTGGAAACTCGTTCATGAGTTTTTTGCGAGCAATAAAAAGGGCCTGCTTCGTTTTCAAAGCAGGCCCTTTTTTTATTGAAGTTTTAACTTAGCAGAACCGATCAATCACCCGAACTTCGTTGTTGTTCTGCATCGAGTCCCACGCCTGTTTCAGCGTCTGCAGAACATTACCGATGAAGTCCTTGTCGGCCGCGGCTTTCTTGCCGACATAGCCGTGGCCGCGGCGGTACATCTTCAGGCGGGCCAGCAGGTTCTGGTTGTTCCGGTCGAACTCTTCTTCACCAGCATGGGGCGACAGGCAGTCGATATGGACCTGACCCGACTTGCTGATCCACAGAATATGGCTGTCGTGGCTGTCTTTTTGCGCAGCGAACATACGAGCCAGTTCTTCGATAGTAGGTTGATTGTTCAGATTCATGATATTGCCCCTTGACCAGTCTGGTGATCTTTCAAAGTTGATTCGCTAATACAGGTAGCCCATCGGTTAGTTGATCCCTGGCACCGAAACCAGGACGTCAGCGGTCGCCCGTGTGAAGTACGGGGACATGCGTCTGTTGCATGTAGTCGTGTTGAATAACTGCTACGCAATAGCGTCACAACGAGGAGAAGCAGCGAAAACCGGGAGGCTCCTTGACGACGTTTTCAGGGTCGACCACAAGCGTCTTGAGAATTTTCGCCAGCGCTTCTCGTCCTTGTACTGGACGTTCAGGCCAGGTCAGCTTCTTCAATCTGCCTTGTGGGCAGCGTGTATCCGGAAAAAACAGCTCGGCGGTCAGACGAGCTTGCTCAAGCGTGTTGCCAGTGCTCCCGATCGGGGAGACGTCTGCATCATGCAAAAGCCAAACGACGCCGTCAACGGTTTTGTAGTGATTATTTTTGCTCACTACATATTGTCGGACAAAGTCATTCTGGAATGAAAAAAGAGGTCTTCAGGCAGCGGGAGAAAGGCTGCGCAGGCAGTAGAACGTGCAGGGATAGCCGTCCACGGTTCTGGTCTGGCGGGTAAAGTCGCCGCCGCTCAGCTCGGGGATGAGCCGGGCCCAGAACCGCTGTGCAGGCAGGTTGGCATCGACATGGAAAATCTGCCATCGACCGGGCAGGTGGCTCAAGAGGGCAGAGGCGACAAACTGCGCGACGCCTTGGCCACGCCAGCGCCGGCTGACGAAGAAATAGCCGATGTTGTAGTCGGCGCCTTCAATGAGGCGGTGGTCATCCACGGTCACGAACCCCGCCAGTTCGCCGTCGACGTGGATCAGGAATGGCCGGGTCGCTGGCTGTCGCCAGTAATCGTCTTTCAACTGGATCGGGAAGAACCCATGCCCGCCCAGCTTCAGCGGCAGCCACTCGCTGAAATCATAGGTGTAGAACTGCATCAGGTTTTCGAGGGTGTCCAGTTCGTCGCGCCGTGCGACACGCAGTTCGATGACAGACATGCCGCTGCCTCCTGACCATCACTGCTGAAACAGTAGCGTGCAACGGGCTATTTGGCCGCTGGTTTCGCTGAGCGTTTACTGGTACCGGTGGTTTTGCGCCGAGTGGACTTGCGTTTGTTCTTCCATGGCGCAGCGGCCTTGCCGGCAGGTGGCGGGCCGCTGATGGTCAGACTCAGCCCGGCGCATCGGGTGACTTGCTTACTCATCCACGCGGCCTGTTTGGTAACGAACTCTTCAAGACTCATCTCGCCGCTCTGCACCATGTCCAGCGCCTGCTCCCAGATCGCTGTGGTGCCGGGGTCGGCAATCGCGCGCGGAACGGCGTCGATCAGGCTGAACGCGGCGGGCGTGGCGGACAGCGCCTTGCCGTTTTTCACCAGATAGCCGCGATCCAGCAACCCTTGAATGATCGACGCGCGGGTAGCTTCGGTGCCGATGCCGGTGGTGTCCTTGAGTTTCTGCTTGAGCAGCGGATCCTCCACCAGTTTGGCGACGTTCTTCATCGCCTTGATCAGATCACCTTCGGTGTAGGGTTTGGGCGGTTGCGTCCACAGATCCTTGAGCTTCACGTCCGCCACGGCGCATTCGGCGCCTTGGGTCAGCGTGGGCAAAGTCTGTGGCGCGGGGGCTTCACGGCCCTTGGCCGGGGCCAGCGCTTCGGGCAACGCGCGTTTCCAGCCCAGCTCGATGATCTGTTTGCCGACAGCGCGCAAGGCTTCCCCGGCGCAATCGAAATCGGCCTGGGTGCGGTCGTATTCGTGATTGGGCAGGAACTGCGCCAGATACCGCGCGCGAATCAGCGTGTAGACCGCGCGGTGCTTGCCGGTCAGGCGCTCCAGATTTTTCGCGGCAGCGGTCGGAATGATGCCGTGGTGAGCGCTGACCTTGGCGTCGTTCCAGGCGCGGGAGCGACGCTGCGGCTCCAGATGTTCGCGCAGCGCTTCCAGGCTCGGGTCGGCCTGACGCAGCGCCGCAAGAATTCCCGGTGCCTCGCTGTGCTGGCTCAGGGGCAGGTAGCCGCAATCGCTGCGCGGGTAGGTGATGACTTTGTAGGTTTCGTAGAGGGCCTGGGCGATGTCGAGGGTTTCCTGGGCACCGAGGCCGAGCTTCTTCGAGCAGACTTCCTGCAAGGTGCCCAGATCGAAGGGCAGGGGCGCCATTTCGCGCATGCGTTCGGTGCGCAGCTTGATCACCCGGGCGCTGGCAGCGCTGCTGATTGCGGCGGCCGCTTGCTGGGCGAGGGCCTGATTGAGGCAGCGGTCCTGATCGTCACAGGCATCGTTTGGCGCACGCCATTGCGCCGTGAACGGCGTGCCGTTCTGCAGCAGTTGCACATCGATGGCCCAGTACGCGACCGGCACGAAATCGGCGATGCTGCGGTCGCGATCCACCACCAGTCGCAAGGTCGGCGTCTGCACCCGGCCCACCGGCAGCACGCCTTGATAGCCTGATTGCCGGCCGAGGAGGGTGAACAGACGACTCATGTTCATCCCGATCAGCCAGTCTGCCCGCGAGCGCCCCAATGCCGAGTGGTACAGGCTGAAGGTTTCGGCGCCCGGTTTGAGTGCTGCCAACGCCTTGCGAATCGACGCCTCGTCCAGCGCCGAGAGCCACAAGCGGCGGATCGGCCCGCGATAGCGACAGTGCTCGACCAGCTCCCGGGCGATCATCTCGCCCTCACGGTCGGCGTCGGTGGCGATGATCAACTCGCTGGCCTCGCCGAGCAGGCGCTTGACTGCCTTGTACTGGCTGGCGGTCCGCGGCTTGACGGTCATCTTCCATTTGTCCGGGATGATCGGCAGATCGGCCAGTACCCAGCGCTTGTATTTGGCGTCGTAGGCATCCGGCGGCGCGGTTTCCAGCAAGTGGCCGATGCACCAGGTCACCGTGACGTCCGTTCCCAGCCAGCAGCCGTCGCCCCGACGCTTTGCGCCGAGCACGGCCGCAATGTCTTTGGCCTGGGAGGGTTTTTCACAGAGGTACAGCCGCATAACCACCGTCGTCGATTATTGCCCGAAGAGGCGCACAGGATGGCCTGACTCGGGCATTCGGGCAACTTTTATCTGTATGGATATACAGATAAAAAGATTGCCGGTCATGACAGCCACGTCGGGGCAATCCGGGACGCTATCGAGAAATTGATTAGCGCCCCCGTTGGCGGCTGTGGCAGGTTCAATCTGCCTGACAAGGCGAGTGACAGGACGATCTCGCCAGAAGATCGCCGTTTTTCTGTCTGACACTGACTCTTCAGAAACAAGGACGTACACCATGTCTCAACCTTCCTCCCAGGCCAGCAGCGCCTTCACCGCCGTCGACACCTTCAGCCACCTGTATGACCGTGGCACCGGGACAGTCAACGGCAAGCCGTCGTTCACCGCCGACCAGGCCGCCGACGAAATCCTGCGCAAGGGCATGTCGTGGCAGGACAAGAATGCCGACGGCAAGATTGATCTGACCTACACGTTCCTGACCGACAAACCGTCGAATTACAACCCGAAACTCGGCAACTTCAGCGAGTTCAGCGCCCAGCAGAAAGCCCAGGCCGTGCTGGCGATGCAATCGTGGTCGGACGTAGCCAACGTGACTTTCACCGAAGGCAAGGGCGGTGACGGCCACATGACCTTCGGCAACTACGACGTCAGCACCGGCGGCGCGGCGTTCGCCTACCTGCCGCAGGGCAGCAGCTACGACGGCCAATCGTGGTACCTGATCAACGATCAGTACCAGGTCAACAAGACCCCGGACACCAACAACTACGGGCGTCAGACCCTGACCCACGAAATCGGCCACACCCTCGGCCTGTCGCACCCGGGCGCCTACAACGCCGGCAATGGCAACCCGACCTACGGTGACGCCAAGTACGCCGAAGACACCCGTGGCTACAGCCTGATGAGCTACTGGAGTGAAGCCAACACCGACCAGAACTTCAGCAAGGACGGCAGCGGTGCCTACGCCTCGGCACCGTTGATGGACGACATCGTCGCGGTGCAGAAACTCTACGGCGCCAACTTCGAAACCCGTGCCGACAACACCGTGTACGGCTTCAACTCCAACGCCGATCGCGATTTCTACAGCGCAACCTCGAACACCTCGAAAGTGGTGTTCTCGGTGTGGGATGGCGGTGGTAACGACACCCTGGATTTCTCCGGCTTCAGCCAGAACCAGAAGATCAACCTCAACGAAGGTTCGTTCTCCGACGTCGGCGGTCTGGTGGGCAACGTGTCCATCGCCCACGGCGTGACCGTGGAAAACGCCATTGGCGGTTCGGGCAATGACCTGCTGATCGGCAACGCGGCGGCCAACGACCTGATCGGCGGTGCCGGCAACGACATCATTTACGGCGGTGGCGGCGGTGATTCGTTGTGGGGCGGTGAGGGCGCGGACACCTTCGTGTTCGGTGCGGCCAGCGACTCGACCATGACTGCGCCGGACTGGATCATGGATTTCACCAGTGGCCTGGACAAGATCGACCTGTCGGGCATCGCCGGGTTCGCCACCGGCGTAGCCACGCTGAACTTCGTCAGCGGCTTCACCGGCCACGCGGGCGATGCGATCCTCACTTACTTCGAACAGACCAACCAGACCAGCCTGATGATCGACCTGACAGGCCAGGGTTCGGTGGATTTCGCCGTGGGTGTGGTGGGGCAGGCTGTGGCGACCGATATCGTCGCCTGATCTGAAAACGGAAAATCTGAAACGAAAAAACCGCAGTCCTTCGCAGGCTGCGGTTTTTTTGTTTTCGGACATCGCTCTACGACATTGAAATCGGTTACTGCTCGGTTTCGAGGATCGAAGCGGCGGATGTATTACGTACTCTGGCAAACCACCAGAGAGCTGCAACGCCCAGCAGCGTCGCCAGCACAGCCAGGATCAGGATCACACGTTGTGCCCCCAAAGGCGCGGCGAGCAGCGCAACAAGCAGTCCCGCGAGCGGTTGTGACAAGTTGTTGAGCAGGGTGATCACGCCCACGGTCTTGCCGAAGTCCTGAGGGGGAATGACTCGCTGGCGAATGCTGCGCATGTAAACGTTGAACATCTTGTCGAAGCCGACGATCAACAGGAAACCCAGCACATAACCCGCCAGGTTCGGGCTCAGGGCGCTGATGAAGGCGCCGGCGGCGAGCATCGAACAGGCAACGCCACCCAATACGCGCAACGGCAATACCACCCGGGCGAGGAAAAACAGAATCACGATGGTGGTCACCGCGCCAGCCGCTTGCAGCACGGCGTAGTCGTCCTTGCCGGCGCTGTATTGACCGAGCACCATGGCCGCCGAAGTGGCCAGGGTGACCCCGACAATCAGGTTGACCCCGATCGCCAGGGTGATGATCTTTTTCAGCTCCGCCAGTTCGCGTATATGCCTGAACGCGATGCGCAGAGGCTGCAGCCAGATGTCCTGATGCTGCTCAAACACCTCGAGGGTGATACGACTGAAACGTTGCCACACCAGCATGCTCAGGTCGGCCAGCAGGAACAGCCCGGCCACCCACAGCACCACCCAGTGCCAGGCCGAAACCTCCAGCAGCAATGCCGCCACCAAGGGTCCCAGAACCAGTCCGGTCTGGTCGGCTATCTGCGAGTAGGAAAGGGTTTTGGTGTAGCTGTAGTGCTGGAAAATATGCGGCATCAGCACTTCGCGGGCCATGATGCCCTGAGTAGTCAGCACGCCGCACAGCGCAGACAGCACCACAAGCCACGCGATACCGCCGAAGACGGCATAAAGCCCAACCGCCAACACGCAGAGCAGCGCCCGGTAGACCTGACTGATGTGCAGAATCCTGATGGGCGAGAACTTGTCGCACAGGGCCCCACACAGTGGAAACGCGAGAAAACGCGGCAGCGACTCGACGAAAAATGCGAGCCCCGCCCAGGACGCGCTGTTGGTGGTCTGGAACACCACCAGCGGCACGATGAACAACAGGATCTGATCCGCCAGCCGCGACAGGAACAGCGAGATGAAGAAAGCCAGGTAATCCTTACGCATGATGACTCCTGTCGGTGAGCGTTTTGGCCGTTTTGCGCGTGATATGAAACCAGAAACCGCCGCCTCCGCAAGCGGCGGTCATATCTGGTCGAAGAAAAACCGTTCGGCTGCGAACCCGACGAGTGTCCCCCGCATGGGTTATACCTGAACCGGTGCCTTCGCCGCCGTCAGGAGAAACCGATGAAAACGTCCGGTCCCAGTCCCGTTATCACCATCGCCGAGCAACCAGGCTGCCTGCTTGTGAAATTCCACGGCATACAGGTCGCCGCCTCGGCCCGAGCGCTGGTGCTGCTCGAAGCCAATTACCCGCCGGTCTACTACATCCCGCGCGAGGATATCGACGAAAAATACTTCGCCCGCACCGATCACACCACTTACTGCCCGTACAAGGGCGATGCCAACTATTTCAGTCTGCAAGTGCCGGGGCATGAAGGGGCGAATGCGGTGTGGACGTACGAAAATCCGAAGATTTCGGTGAGCCAGATCAAGGACTATGTGGCGTTTTATCCCGATCAGGTGAAGTTTGAGTTGCTGGAAGCGGAGGTCTGAGATTTCGCAGGGTGGCGAGGGCATTGCGCCCCCGCCACACGTCTATCAATCAGTTCTTGTCCAGATCGATATTCTTTGTCTCACGCAGACAGATCATCCCCACCACCAGGCTCACCCCGGTAATCAGCACCGGGTACCACAGCCCGTAGAAGATATCCCCGGTGTACACCACCAGCGCAAAGGACACGGTCGGCAGGAAACCACCGAACCAGCCGTTGCCGATGTGGTACGGCAGGGACATCGAGGTGTAGCGGATGCGGGTCGGGAACAGTTCGACCATCAGCGCCGCGAGCGGGCCGTAGCACATGGCCGAGATGATGATCAGGCCGACGATCAGGGCCACGATCATCGGTTTGTTGATCTGCTGCAGGTCAGCCTGTTGCGGATAACCGGCGAGGGTGATGGCGCCGCGTAAGGCTGCTTCGTCGAAGCCGTCGAGTTTCACATCGCCGACGCTCACTTGCACCGTGCTGCCCGCTGGGGCGGCGACGCTGGAGTAGGGCAGGCCTTGCTTGACCAGGAAGGTCTTGACCTTGTCGCACGGGCTGTCGAATTTGGCCTTGCCCACCGGATCGAACTGGAAGGTGCAGGTCGCCGGGTCAGCCACCACGGTGATCGGTGCCTGACGGCTGGCGTGGTCGATGGCCGGGTTGGCGTAGTGGGCCAGGGATTTGAAGATCGGGAAGTACAGCGCCGTGGCCAGCAACAGGCCGAGCATCAGTACCGGTTTGCGCCCTACCTTGTCCGACAGCCAGCCGAAAATGATGAAGAACGGCGCGCCGATCACCACGCTGATGATCAGCAGACTGTTGGCCACCGCCGGGTCCATTTTCAGGAACTGGGTGAGGAAGAACAGCACGTAGAACTGCGCGGCGTAGAAGGTCACCGCTTGCCCGGCGTTGATACTGAACAGGGCGATCAGCACGACCTTGAGGTTTTCCCATTTGCCGAAGGATTCGCGGATCGGCGCCTTGCTGGCCTTGCCTTCCTCTTTCATCTTCAGATAGGCCGGCGACTCGTGCAGGCTCAGGCGAATCCAGGTGGAGATGCCCAGCAGCACGATCGACAGCAGGAACGGAATGCGCCAGCCCCAGACTTCGAATTGATCGCCGGTGAAGTAGCGGCAACCCAGCACCACCAGCAATGACAGCAGCAGACCGAGGGTTGCGGTGGATTGAATCCAGCTCGTATGGAAACCACGTTTGCCGATGGGCGCGTGTTCCGCCACGTAAGTCGCGGCGCCGCCGTATTCGCCGCCGAGGGCCAGACCCTGCAGCATGCGCAGTATCACCAGAATGATCGGCGCGGCGATGCCGATGCTGGCGTAGGTCGGCAGCAGGCCCACGGCGAACGTCGCTACACCCATCAGGATGATGGTCGCCAGGAACGTGTATTTGCGCCCGATCATGTCCCCCAACCGACCAAACACCAGCGCCCCGAACGGCCGCACGATGAAGCCTGCGGCAAATGCCATCAGCGCGAAGATGAACGCGGTGGTGTCGTTGACCCCGGCGAAGAACTGCTTGCTGATGACCGCCGCCAGGGCGCCGTAGAGAAAGAAGTCATACCACTCGAACACCGTCCCCAGGGACGAGGCGAAGATGACCTTTCGGGTATCGGGGCTGGCGTCCGTGCTGCGCACGGCATCCAGTGGCTGAACGTGTTCTGACATATCGGTATCCCTCACAGTGATTGTTTTTGTTGTTTCCACTGGTGTTGCGTGTCCGGGTGATGCGCGATGTCCTTGAATCAAATATGCCCCTTGTGGGAGCCAGCCTGCTGGCAATGGCGGTTAATCAGCCGACATGATTGTTGAATGTCACTCCGTCATCGCTGGCAAGCCAGCTCCCACAGGGGTTGTGTTTACAGTTGCTGGGTTGAGAATCAGCTGTGCCGCTTTCTCGGCAATCATCAGCGTAGGCGAACAGGTGTTGCCCGAGGTAATGCGCGGCATGATCGACGCATCGGCAATCCGCAGCCCCGGTACGCCGTGCACGCGCAACTGTGCGTCGACCACCGCGTCCGCATCGTTGCCCATGCGGCAGGTGCCGACCGGATGGAAAATCGTTGTGCCGATCTTCGCCGCCGCTTCGTGCAATTGTTCTTCGGTCTGCAGGCTGGCGCCTGGCAGGTACTCCACCGGGTTGAAAGCTTGCAGGGCCGGGGCGCTGACGATGCGCCGGGTCAGGCGAATCGCATCGGCGGCCACGCGCAGGTCTTCGGGATGGCTGAGGTAATTGGGCTGGATCAGCGGCGCTGCTTGCGGATCGGCGGAACGGATCTCGACCCGGCCCCGGCTCTGCGGCCGTAAATCACACACCGATGCGGTGAACGCCGGGAAGCTGTGCAACGGTTCGCCAAAGCGCTCCAGCGACAGCGGCTGAACGTGATATTCGAGATTGGCGGAGGTCTGTTCCGGCCCCGAGCGGGCAAACGCGCCCAACTGACTCGGCGCCATCGACAACGGCCCGCTGCGGTCATACAGATAACGCAGGCCCATGCCCATCTTGCCCCACACACTGCCGGCGATCTGGTTGAGGGTGCGGGCGTTTTCCAGCTTGTAGATCAGGCGCAGTTGCAGGTGATCCTGCAGATTGCCGCCGACGCCCGGCAGCTCATGCACCACGCCGATGCCGAGCTTTTCCAGTAGCAGGCGCGGGCCGATTCCGGAGCGTTGCAGAATGCTTGGCGAGCCCACGGAGCCGGCGCACAACACGATCTCCTTGCGCGCCTTGAAGCTCTTTTGCTGACCCTGCCACCGGGCACTGACTTTCGAGGCGCGACCGTCCTCGAACAGCACTCGATCCACCTCGATGTCGGTCAACACCGTGAGATTGGCCCGATCGCGAATCGGCTTCAGAAACGCCTTCGCCGCATTCCAGCGCACCCCGGCCTTCTGATTGACCTGAAAGTAGCCGCAACCCTCGTTGTCGCCCTGGTTGAAGTCATCGATGCTGGCGATGCCGCTCTGCTCGGCAGCACTGCGGAAGGCATCGAGAATCGGCCACGACAGGCGCTGGCGTTCGACTCGCCACTCACCCTTGTCGCCATGAAAGTCCGCCGCGCCGGCAAAGTGGTTTTCGCTCTGCTTGAACAGCGGCAGCACGTCATTCCAGGCCCAGCCCGGATTGCCCTCGGCAGCCCAGCCGTCATAGTCGTTGGCCTGGCCACGCATGTAGATCATGCCGTTGATCGACGAACAGCCGCCCAGCACCTTGCCGCGCGGATAACTCAGCGCGCGGCCGTTGAGACCCGGTTGTTCTTCGGTCTTGAAGCACCAGTCGGTGCGCGGGTTGCCGATGCAGAACAGGTAACCCACGGGGATGTGAATCCACGGGTAGTTGTCGCGCCCGCCGGCTTCCAGCAACAGCACGCGCTGCTGTGGATCGGCCGACAGCCGATTGGCCAGCAAACACCCGGCCGGCCCGGCGCCGACCACGATGTAGTCGAATTCATCGAGGGAAGTCTGCATTCCCTGACCTCGCTTATTGTTTTTGTTGTCGGTCATCCTAGTTGTTAGCTTTCGTCAAAAGAATGTTAGTTTTTGCGCAGCCGCTGTGCGTTTTCAAACAGCGCTTCCTGACGATAGCCGACAAGGACAAGCCATGTTCGACTGGAACGACCTGCGGTTCTTTCTCGAGTTGCAACGCAGCGGGCGCTTGCTCACTGCCGCCCGCCGCCTGAACACCACTCACGCCACCGTGGCCCGGCACATCGAGGCCATCGAAAAAAGCCTCGGCACCGCGCTGTTCGTCCAGCACGCCCAAGGCTACGAAATGACTCCGGCGGGGGAGGCGCTGCTCAAACACGCCGAAGCCATGGAAAACGTCGCGCTGCTGGCTCAGGAAGAAATCACCCAATCGACGGCGCCGCTGGGCAAGATCCGCGTCGGGGTCACCGAAGGCCTGGGCATCATGTTTCTCGCCAGCCGCATGATCGGGTTGTTCGAACGCTACCCGGGACTGGAAGTGGAACTGGTGGCGGTGCCGCGCTTCGTCAGCATCCTCAACCGCGAGGCGGAAATCAGCATTCACCTTGAACGACCGGCGGCGGACATGCTGGTCACCCGCAAACTCACCGACTACCGACTCGCGCTTTATGCCAGCCGCGCCTATCTCGACAACGCACCGCCGCTGCGCAGTCGCGAAGATCTCGGCCGGCATGCGTGGATCGGCTATGTCGATGATCTGCTGTTCAGTCAGGAGCTGATGTTCCTCAACAGCTTCTGTCGCAACCCTCGGGTGGTGTTTCACAGCACCAGCGTGATTGCCCAGCAACAAGCCGCGCGCTCGGGGCTGGGGATTGCGGTGTTGCCTTGTTACATGGCGGCGTCGGACCCGGATCTGGTGCCGCTGTTGCCCGATGAGAGCATCGAGCGCAGCTACTGGATCAGCACGCGGCGCGAGTTGCACAAATCGGTGCGGTTGCGGGTGGTCTGGGATTACGTGGTGGGGCTGTGCGAAGGCGAGCGCGAGTTGTTGATGGGCCAGTAAAGACGGCTGTTTCATGCAACTAAAACGCTTGGCAAAAGGTCATTCGATTTGCGGAGGTTGAGTCATCTCGCAGAACCTCGACAACGAAGACGTTACCCGTGGCCACTCACCTCGATCGCCGCAACAACCTGTCCCTTGACAGCCTGAATTTCTTCCTCGCCGATGTGCGTGACGGGCTCGGTCCTTATCTGGCGATTTACCTGCTGGCGGTTCACCACTGGGAGCCGGCGAGTATTGGTCTGGTCATGACCCTTGCCGGGATCGCCGCGCTCATCACCCAGACCCCGGCAGGTGCGCTGGTCGACAGCACGCGCTTCAAACGGTCGCTGATTGCGATTGCCGCGCTGGTGGTCACCGCAAGCTGCCTGCTGCTGCCGTTTGTGACGTCGTTCAGCCTGGTGGCGGTGACGCAAGCCATCAGTGCCGTCGCCGCTTCGATTTTCGCGCCGGCCATTTGCGCGATCACCCTCGGGATTACCGGGCCTCGTGCCTTCACGCCAAGAACCGGGCGCAACGAAACTTTCAATCACGCCGGCAACGCCTGCGCCGCGTTGTTGGCCGGTTTGTCAGCGTACCTGTTTGGCCCGGTCGCCGTGTTTTATCTGATGGCGGTCATGGCGCTAGCCAGCGTGATTGCCGTCTCCTTTGTGTCGGCAGATGCGATTGACCACGATCTCGCCCGAGGCCTGAATCCCAGCGAAACGGGGCAGGGCAAGCAGCCTTCGGGCTTTTCCGTATTGCTCACCAACCGACCGTTGCTGATGTTCGCGATTTGTTGTGCGCTGTTTCATCTGGCGAACGCGGCGATGTTGCCGCTGGTGAGTCAGAAGCTGGCGCAGGCCAATCTGCAAATGGCCACGCCACTCACGTCCGCCTGCATCGTCGCGGCACAACTGGTGATGGTGCCGGTCGCGCTGCTGGTGGGTGCGAAGGCCGATCTGTGGGGGCGCAAGCCGTTGCTGCTGGCGGGGTTTCTGATCCTGCCATTGCGTGGCGTGTTGTATGTGCTGTCGAATGATCCGTGGTGGCTGGTTTCGGTGCAGTTGCTCGATGGCATCGGCGCGGGGATTTTCGGCGCGCTGTTTCCGGTGGTGGTGAAAGACCTGACGCTGGGCACCGGACATTTCAATGTCAGCCTCGGGGCGATTTCAACGGTGTTCGGTCTGGGTGCGGCATTGAGCAACAGCCTGGCGGGGATTGTGGTTCAGGAGGCCGGTTACAGCGCTGCGTTCCTGACCCTGGCGGCGGTGGCAATGGCGGCGCTGGTGCTGCTCTGGTTGGCAGTGCCGGAGACGGTGCAGCGCTCCGATGCCGACTCGATCGCCCTGCAAGGCAAGGCGCCGCCGATGGTTGCGCCATGACTCAACGCTCGCAAGACCTGTTCAACCGGCGGGAATCGACAACGTCGCCCGCAAGCCGCCCTCGACCCGGTTTTCCAGTGTGATCCGCCCACCCAGACGCGTAGCGATGGTATTGACGATGGTCAGTCCCAGCCCGGCACCCTGGGGATTGCCCCGGCTGTAGAACCGCTCGAACAGTCGAGCCCGATCCGCTTCATCGATCCCCGGCCCCTGATCTTCAACGCTCAAATGGTAAAACCCGTCGGCCCTGGTCAATTGCACGCTGATCACGCCTTGCTCCGGGGAGAAGTTGGCGGCGTTGGTGATGAGGTTGTTCAGGGCAATGTCGATGGTGGCGGCATCGGCGAGCACAGGGAACGGTTGGTCGTTGACGTCGAAGGCCAGTTCCAGATGCTTGCTCAGCAACCATGGCGTGAGTTGCACCAGACTGTTGCGCACGGTTTCGCCAAGGTCGATGCGTTGTTTGGCAGGCGCGTTGGCCTTGGGTTCGAGGCGGGCCATGGTCAATAGCTGATTGACCAGCCGGCTGGTGCGATCCACGCCGGCGATCAGAAATTCGAGTGACTCGCGACGCTCCTGTTCGGTGCCGGCCTCCAGCAGGTTTTGCGCATGCACCCGCAGTACCGCCAGTGGTGTGCGCATTTCGTGGGCGGCGTCGGCGATGAACCGGCGCTCGCGACCGAGCACTTCCTGGATCTGCGCAAGCATGCGGTTGAGCGCTGCCTGCATTGGTTCCAGTTCGCTGGGCAGCGGCGTCAGTTGCAGCGGTTCGAGGGAGCCGCTGTGGCGGGCGCGCAGGGTCGCCGCCATGTTGGCCAGGGGCTTGAGCCCCCAGCCAATGGCCAGCCAGATCATCGCCGCCAGGATCAGGCTGCCGATCACGTTCGGCCACAGGGTATGGCGGACAATCCGGTCAACCAGGTCCGCTCGCACGTCACCGCGTTCACCCACCCAGATGCGCAAACCGTTCTGTTTGTCTTCCAGGACAAAAGCCCGCCAGTGGCGCTTGTTCAGATCCACCACATCGCTGAAGCCTGGCTGGATTGGCGGTGTGCTGAAGGAGGGCGCGCTGGCGGTATGCACCAGGATTTCGCCCTTGGCATTCCAGACCTGAAAGGCGAGTTTTCTTTCGTAGGGATGGCCGTCACCTTTGGGCACGGCTTCGGCCAGGGCCGAGTTGAACGCCCGATAAAGATCCGCGTGTTCCTGCCCCGGCAACGGCATGCGCATCACGCCTTGCAGCAACCGTGCGTTCTGCGCCAGTTGCGCGTCGTAGACTTCGGCGATTTCGTGGTTGCTGTCGTGCAGATTGAACAGGCTGAGCACGGTCAGACCGGCGAGCATCAGGCCGATGATCAGGGTCAGGGTGCGGCGCCGGATCGAGGTCATCGGCGCTCCTCCACCAGATAACCCACGCCGCGAATGGTGCGGATCAGGTCAGTGGAGAATTTCTTGCGCAGGTGATGAATGTGCACTTCCAGCGTGTTGCTTTCGGCTTCTTCGTTCCAGCCGTAAAGCAGTTGTGTCAGGTGGTCGCGTGTCATGACCCGACCCGGCGGGGAGAGCAGTTCGTGCAGCAACTGATATTCCTTGGGCGTGAGCACCACCGGTTGGCCCAGATAGCTGACTTGCTGGGTGCCGGGGTTGAGGCTGATGCCGGCATGTTCGATCAGCATCTGCGCGCGACCGGCACTGCGTCGCAGCAGGGCGCGCAGGCGGGCCTTGAGCTCGGCCAGGTCGAAGGGCTTGATCAGGTAGTCGTCGGCGCCGGCGTCCAGTCCCGCGATGCGGTCTTCGGTGGCATCGCGGGCGGTGAGGATCAGCACCGGCAGGTTCGAACCGCTGCCACGCAGACGACGCAGGACTTCGAGCCCATCCATGCGCGGCAGGCCGAGATCGAGCACCGCCAGATCAAAGGTTTCGCTGAGCAGGGCGTGCAGGGCGCTGCTGCCGTCCTTGAGCCAGTCGACGGTGTAGCCCTCGCGCCCCAGCGCCTGATGAATGCCCTCGCCGAGGGCCACGTCATCCTCGATCAGTAATAAACGCACACGGACTCCGTCAGTCGAGTTTCTTGTTCACGTCCACCAGCAACGCTGCGATCTCTTTGCGGCGTCCGGCATCGGCACTTTCCCGGCCTGGGCGAGGAGCGGCTTGCAGGGCCTTGAGCAGTGCTGCTTTGGCTTCAGCGTAGCGTTTTTGACGGTAAAGGTGATCGCCCCAGAAGTACAGACTGTCGATTCCCTCGGGGTTGAGTTGCAGGGCTTGTTTGAGCAGTTGTTCAGCCTTGTCGCTGTCGCCGAACCCGATCGGCCAGCCCGGTACCCGGTCGTACAGCGCGGCAAGGCTGGTGTAGGCCGAACCCTGCAATGCCTTGGGGTCGAGGGTCAGGGATTTTTCCAGATCGGCTTTGGCGTCCTTGGCTTTGCCCAGGGCCCCGAGCCCGCCCTCGGCACCGGCCCAACTGCTGGTGACGATGCCTTTCCAGATCCAGGCCTCGGCGACGGCCGGACGTTCCGTGGCGAAGTGCGTTGCCTGGGCGGCCAACTGTTCAAACGCAGCGGCCCGCTGTTTTTCCGGGGTCTCGTATTGGATGTGCGCCCAGCTCTGCTGGATGCTGTTGAGGCGTTGTTGATCGGCAGCGTCCAGCGCCCAGACACTTTGACTGAGGGCGCCCAGCAGCACACAGGCGAGAAGTTTTTTCATGGTTTCGGCGTCTCGTTTTCAGGTTTTTCACTCAGGCGACGGATCAACGGCAATTGCTTGCGCAGACCGCGATCCACCAGATTGGGCAGCAGGCTGTTGAGGCGTACGAAAAAGCGCTCCGGCCAGCCCAGATAGAGGTCGCGGCGATCGCCGGCAATCGCATGGATCACGGCGGCGGCGACGGCTTGCGGGTCGTCGACGCTGGATTTAAGTGCATCGTTCAATGCCTGGGCTGCGGGGCTGTTCATGCTGGTGCGGGTGGCCCGCGGTGCGACATACAGCACGCCGACCCGGGTATCCGCCAACTCTCGGCGCAAGGCCTCGGAAAATCCGCGCAAGGCAAACTTGGTGGCGCAATAACTGGCATAACCGGGATAGCCAATCGACCCGTAGGTCGAGCCAACGTTGACCACCATGGCACTGTCGGCCTGCTTGAGCAGCGGCAGCAACAGTTTGGTCAGGCAGATTGGCGCACTGATGTTCACCGCCAGCATGGCGTTGATGTCGCTGTCGTCGAGCTGTTCCAGCATTGCGAAGTGATTGACCCCGGCGGCGTTGATCAGCAGGTTGATGCCGCCGATGGCCTCGGCGGCGGCCAACACCTTGCGCCGGTCGCTGAGGAACGTCAGATCGGCGGCGACCCAGCACAGGTTCTGCGGGTAAAGGTCAAGCAACGGGCGCAGCGATTCCTGATGCCGCGCGACCGCCAGGACCTGCGCACCGGCAGCGCACAAGGCACGCGTGATCGCTATCCCGATGCCGCCGCTGGCACCGGTCAGCACCACACGGGCTTCATGCAGCTGCATGTTGAGCCTCCGCGTCACGGGGCAGGCCGCGGAACATGTCGGTGTAGAGCCGATAGACGACTTTCGAGGCATGGATCACCGCCGCCTGGTCGGCCGGATCTTCCAGCTGATTCATCAGCCGGCGATAGGTTTGCATGTGCTCGATGTCCAGCGAACCGTGGGAACTGAGGTAGCTGAACGCCGTTTCCGGCAGGGCCAGACGCTCGCGGATGCTGCCCGCCGCATGGGTGGCCAGGGCGATGCTGGTGCCCTCGAGCACGTTGACCATGCCAAACAGACCCACCGGATTGCCCCGGGCGATCAGGTCGTAAAGAAAACTGACCATCAGCTCGATCGGCAGCGACGGCTGGCCATCACGCACCGCGTTACGGTCACCGCCACAGGCCTCGATGTCGTTGAGCACCCATTGCTCGTGGCCGTATTCGTCTTCGATGTATTCGCACACGGCTTTGCGCAGCCATTCAAGGTGCGTCGGCAGGCGCGCGCCGCAAGCCATCATCAAGGGGACGGTGTGACGCACGTGGTAGTAGGCCTGGGCGAGAAACGCGCGATAGCTTTCAAGGCTGACCTTGCCTTGCAGCGCATCGAGGATGATCGGCAGATTGAACAGCTCGTGGCGTTCCTGGTGGGTGGCTTCTTGCAGGGCGTCGAAAAAACTCATGGTGCGGATTCCTCGGAAAGGGCGGATTCGGTAAGCACGGCGCGGTATTGCGCGACGATTGCCTCGCGGCGCGGGCGACCGTTGGCGGTGAGCAGGCCGTTGGCGGCCGTGAAAGGTTGTTTGAGACGTGTCCAGTGATGCACCTGGGCGTAATCGGGCAAGGCCTCGTTGGCAGCGGCGACGGCGGCCGCCAACTGAGCATCGGTGCAGTCCGGACGGTGCGGCCAGAGCAGCGCGTGGTTATGCGGCAAGGCCTCGCCATACACAAAGGCCTGGGCGATGTGTTGACGCTGGGTCAGTTCGGATTCGACCCATTCCGGGTTGACGTTGCGGCCGAAACTGGTGACGAACTGATGCTTCTTGCGGCCCTTGAGGTAGAGAAAACCTTCCGGGTCGAACTCCCCCAGATCGCCGCTGGGCCACCACTCATCGCTGTACGCTGGTTCGCCAAGGTAGCCGAGCAGCGTCGATCCCTTGATCAGTACCTCTCCGTCCTCGGCCAGGCGCACGTCGACGTGGGGCAGGGGCCGCCCGACGCTCCCCGGACGCCGAGCCCCGGGCCGGTTGAGACAAACCACCGAGGCGCACTCGGACAGGCCGTAGCCTTCGTAGACCGGCAGGCCGACCCGTTGCGCGCGGTGCAGCAGATCCTCGGAAACCCGTGCGCCACCAACGGCGGCAAAACGCAGCGATTGCGGATCGAAGGCTTTCTGTTCGGCAGCGCTGACCAGTAACAGCAGCAATTGCGGCACCAGGATCAGGCTCTCGGGTGCCCGGCTGGCCAGACAGCCGAGCAAGCGCGGCAGGTCGACGCCGCTGGCGCCCTGGATGCCCAGGGTTCTCTGGCTCGGCACGCTCAGCGTCGCACCGGCATACAGCGCCGCGTAACAGCCAAGGTTTTCCAGCAGGATCGCCAGTGGCAGCAAAGCCACGTGATGCTGGGGAGCGGTGGGTTTGCTGGCCTCTTCCAGCTCCCGAGCGACCCGCAGCAGACTGTCGGCGCTCAGGCACACGCCCTTCGGTGTACCGGTGGTGCCGGAGGTAAACGTCAGTTTGGCGGTACCGGCGGGCAGGCGGTTCGGGCCTTCAAAGGTGCGGCACCAGAATTCACCGCGTTGTTCATAACCGGCGGCGAGCAGTTCGCTCTCCAACTCCGGTTCAGCGATCACCCGTTCGGCCTGGCTTTGTTCCAGGCAATGGGCACGTTGTGCCGGACTGAAGAACGGCGGCAGGGTCACGCACGTCAAGCCTTCAAACAACGCCGCCAGATCCCAGAGTATGGCCTCGACACCGTTATCCAGTGCCAGGGCAATGACCTTCACGTTTTCATCGCGCAAGCGTTGCTGGCGGTACATCACCTCGGCGTACAGCGTCGTGTAACTGACTTTCAGGGTGTCGCCCCACAATGCCAAAGCGTTGTCATTGCGCCCTGCATGGCTGCGCAGGGTTTCCTGGAATCGTTGCCGTTCAAGCGACATGGCAGGCTCCTTCGATAGACGTCGGCAAACCCAGCCGGCTGAACAGACCGATGTTGCGCAGATGGATGAAACCGGCGCGGATATTGCCCACGTGCACCCAGGGTTTGCTTTCGTAGTAACTGCCCCAGTGGTGACGGTCATCGCCCAGACGTTCGGGGTCGGCGGCGCACAGCGTCACGGGTTTCAGACCCAGGCGATGGAAGCTGTTGACCAGTCCGATATTGCCGGTGAAGGTCACCCATTCCAGACCGCCCATGGCCAACAGGTAAGTGATGGCAATGATGCTCAGGCGTGCGCTGCCGGTGTCGTTGGCCGCAAGGTTGCCGACTTCGACAATCGCGCTGCGCTCCACCGGACGCTCGGCGGCTGCGCTGATCAACGGCTCGATCGGCTCGTCCAGGTAGCGTTCAAGGAACAACGGTTCAAGGTGCGCACGACGTACCCCGGCCACTGCGCACAAGTCGCCGGAGTCGTTGTGCACACCAAACAGTTCAGGCATGAAATGGCGGATATCGGCGCCGTGGGCCTTGCGAAAGCGTTGTTGAATGAACGCTTCGAACGCCGCTCGTTGAGCATCGCCCTGTTTGGCGCTCGACAGTTGCATCTGCGGTGTTTCGCCTTGGCCAAAATGCAGGGGCAGGGGAATATTCCAGTCAGAATCGGGCATGGGCTGAACGCCTCCCTCAATAGGTTTGAGTGGAGTATCCGGACCATTTCTTAACGAAGTCTGAAGGTGAAAAAAGGTTAACGAACGACGGATCTTCAGATTGTCTTAAGACTGTCACGGCAGTGTGACGCCGTCGGTTCGCCCGGCAACCGGATCGAGACAGCCGAACGAGTCGGCCGTCGCTCACAACAATCACGAGGCAACTATGACCCGCGACATGGCCGCACCCCGTTATGGAAAACTGTCGATCACCTTGCACTGGCTGATGCTGGCGCTGTTCGTCGGCGTGTATGCCTGCGTTGAAATCAAAGGCTTCATGCCCCGAGGCAGCGAAGCGCGGGGCCTGTTAATGGGATTGCACGGGATGTTCGGCGCGAGCATTTTCGTCCTGGTGTGGGTGCGCCTGTTTGGCCGACTGACACCGCGTCCGCCGATCACCCCGAAACCGCCAGCCTGGCAGACGGCAATCGCGCACCTGATGCACCTGGCCCTGTATGGGCTGATGATCGCCACCCCGGTGCTGGCCTGGCTGATGCTCGCGGCCGGAGACAAACCTTTTCCGTATTTCGGCTTTCATGTGCCAGCGCCGGTGGCGGTCGATCCGGACCTGGCCAAGCAGATCAAGTACTGGCACGAGCTGATCGGCAATGCCGGTTACTGGCTGATCGGCCTGCACGCCGCTGCCGGACTGTTCCATCATTACTGGGTCGGCGACGACACCCTTGACCGGATGCTGGGCGGGCGCAATCGCTCCTGAGGACCAGGCCTGCTCAGTCAGCCAGCTGTTCCGGCGACACCACCCATACGCTGCACGGAATCTTGTACAGCAGGTGCTCTACCGTACTGCCGACCAGCCGGCCTGCGCCACGATGGCCGACGCGGCCCATGACGATCATGTCGATGTCATACCCGCTCGCGTAGCTGCAGAGCACCTTGGCCGGGTTGCCCATGACCATGTGCTGACGTTCGTCCGCAATCCCGTTGCGCTCGGCCAGTTCGCGAAAGGCCGCAGCCTGGGCATCGAACAGGGACTTGGCGGCGCTGGAGGAGAAGAACGCCGAGGCATTGTCGAAGCCGAATTCATTAGCGCTGATCGATGACAGATCATGGGCATACAGCACATCGAGTTCGGCATTGCACAGGCTGGCCAGTCGGGCGGCCTCGCGCAGGATCCGGTCGTTGAAGCCGGCGTACTGCCCGTCACGGTGGAACGGGTCCACGGCGGCCAGGATCTTGCGCGGCAGGGCATGCCCGACATGGCTGACGAAATGCAGCGGCACCGGGCATTCGCGCAGCAGGTGAATATCCAGCGGGGTGAACATCAAGCGTGACAGGAACGATTCCGGCTCCAGCGCCTTGATCAGCGCCGCCATGGGCTGTTCTTTGAGGTGAATGAGGATTTCCTGTAAGGGTCGTTCCACCCACACCACTTCCGTGGTGACGGTGACCCCGAGCTTGCGCATCGAATGCGCCCGTTCTTCGAGCCACTGACGATGACGCTCGATATAGCCGATTCGCATCTGTTCCAGTGCTTGCTCGTTGACCATGCTGGCGGTCGCCAGACCTTCCAAGTAATCGAAAGCCACGATGTGCAGGGCCGCGCCCGCCGCCTTGGCCAGTGCCGCCGCACGGTCGAAGGCAGGGTTGTTTTCCATCAGGGGTGAGGCGACCAGCATGTAACGCGGTTGTTCTGACATGACGACTCTCCTTGGGGAAGAAACGTTGAACCGATGGTTACAGGCTGCGCCCGGCGTGCGGTGGACGTTTGATCTTTGTCAAACAACCGGTGGTCGCCAGAGCGCCGTCAGACGGGTGGTCAATCGTCGCGGATGTCGTCGATTGTTGATCATTATCAAGTGCCGGTCTGGCAGTGCGGCGCAGGCTGACTACGAGTCGAATCCTCTAGGAGAATGCTCATGGCCACCATGAAAGCCGCGATTTTCGTCGAAAAAAATCGCATCGTGCTCGACGACAAGCCGATCCCCGAAGTCGGCCCGCAGGACGCTTTGATTCGAATAACCACCACGACTATATGCGGTACGGATGTGCACATCCTGCGCGGTGAGTACCCGGTGGCGAAGGGTTTGACGGTCGGTCACGAACCGGTGGGGATCATCGAACGTCTGGGGTCGCAGGTGCGCGGGTTCATTGAAGGGCAGCGCGTGATTGCCGGCGCCATCACCCCCAGCGGGCAAAGTTATGCTTGCCTGTGTGGCTGTGGTTCCCAGGACGGGCCGGATACTCGTCATGGTTTCCGGGCCATCGGCGGGTGGAAGTTCGGCAACACCATCGATGGCTGCCAGGCCGAATACGTACTGGTGCCCGATGCCTTGGCCAATCTTTGTCCGATTCCCGATGGCCTCAGTGATGAACAGGTGCTGATGTGTCCGGACATCATGTCCACCGGTTTCTCCGGTGCCGAACGGGGCGAGGTGAGCATCGGCGACAGCGTCGCTGTATTCGCCCTCGGCCCCATTGGTCTGTGTGCAGTCGCCGGTGCCCGGCTCAAAGGCGCCAGCACGATCATCGGTGTCGATGCGGTGGCCGAGCGCATGACAGTGGCACATCGACTGGGGGCAACCCATGTTGTCAATTTCCGGGACGGCGATGTGGTCGAGCAGATCATGGCCCTCACCGATGGGCGCGGTGTCGATGTCGCGATCGAGGCACTGGGCACGCAAGGCACCTTTGAATCGGCGTTGCGCGTGCTGCGTCCGGGCGGCCGCTTGTCGAGCCTGGGCGTTTACTCGAGCAATCTGCACATTCCGCTCGACGCCTTTGCGGCCGGGTTGGGCGATTACAGCATCGTCACCACCCTGTGCCCCGGCGGGAAAGAGCGTATGCGGCGTTTGATGGCGGTCGTGCAGAGCGGCATGGTGGATCTGTCACCGTTGGTGACCCACCGGTTCAAACTGGATGACATTGAAGCAGCCTACGATTTGTTTGCACACCAGCGTGACGGTGTGATGAAAGTGGCGATTACCCCGTGAAGGCGCGTCCGGCCCGTCGGCACGCTCACTGCGGGTGACGATGGCAGCCGACGATCAACTGCTTGAGCCCGTCCATGTTCTCAATGGTGACGTCGCGGCCGGTAATCTGCACCAGTCCCTGGTCGCGCAGGTGGGCGATGCCGCGACAGATGGTTTCGAGGCGCAGGCCGAGGTAGGAGCCGATTTCCTCCCGACGCATCTTCAACACAAAGCTGCGCGACGAATAACCACGAGCGTTCAAGCGTTGCGACAGGTTCAACAGAAACGCTGCCAGGCGTTCATCCGAGCTCATGTTGCCCAGCATCATCAGCATGTCGTGATCGCGAACGATCTCCCGGCTGAGGATCCTGTTCAGGTTGTGCTGCAGTGACGGCAGCTCCCGGGCCAGTTTTTCCAGCTGGCCAAAAGGGATGGGGCAGACTTCGCTGTCCTCCAGCGCGACCGCGTCGCAGGTGTGCAGATCCGAACTGATGGCATCCAGACCGAGCATTTCACCGGCAATCTGGAACCCGGTGACTTGCTCGCGACCATCGATCGACAGCACGCTGGTCTTGAATGACCCCAGCCGCACGGCATAGAGGGAACGCAAAGGATCACCGGCACGGTAGAGTGCCGCGCCTTTTTTGACCTTCAGTCGCTGGGCGATCAGCGTGTCCAGACGCTCGATTTCTCCACCGTTCAAGCCGAGCGGTAGACACAGCTCCAGCACGCTGCACCGGGAGCACGCCGTTTTGAGGTATTGATCGCGATACGAGCGAGTTTCTGCCACCGCAAAGCCCTCACCATGAATTGTTGATCATAGTTCTCGGGTCGCCATTGACACGGAAAAAACCTTGTCGACCGCCGTTAAACGACGAATGGATCCGAGTCAGTCAAAACGTCCTCGCGCATCAGAAACAAGTTGTGAGTGACTGGGGGCACATCACTGCGATCAAGTTGATAAAAATCAGTGAGCCAGAAGAATGCCTGCCGATACTTGAGCAGCAGAATTCCTGATCGTGATCAGGCTGAGAGGAAAATCCCCGCTCATGTCGCTCTTCAGGAAATCAGCTTTTCAATCATCCAGGTAAACGTTTCAGGGAGAGGCACGTGGTGCTCAAACTCAAACGCATTCTATTGATAGCCCCTGGCGAAATGACCCAGACCCCGGCTTTTGAACGCGCCTGTGCGCTGGCTCTTGCAAACGGAGCACTGTTGCATATCGTCGCGTTCGATTATGTCCCGGTGCTGGCAGCGGCCGGGCTGTTTGCACCCGAGGCAATGGCCCAGGCGCGGGAAGGGTATCTGCAAGTGCATCGGCACTGGCTGGAGCAGCAGGCCCGCTTCAAACGATGCATCGGCCTGAACGTGACCACTGAAGTGGTCTGGGCCAGATCGAACCTGGCGCACGTGCTTGAGTACGTGAAAGACTTTCATCCGGACCTGGTCATCAAGGATACCCATTACGTCCCTGCACTCGACCGGGCTTTCCATCGCCCGCTGGACTGGCGCTTGCTGCGCGAATGTCCGGCACACCTGCATCTGGTGACAAGCGCCGGGCATGCCAGGCCAATGAAAATTCTTGCGGCGGTCGATCTGTCGCATCTGGAAGAACTGACGCAAGGTTTGAACGACCGGATACTTGACCTTGCCTGCACGCTGGCGGCCGGTTGCGGCGCGGCGCTGCATCTGCTCAATGTCGGTTGCTGGGCGGTCATCGACGACGGGGCCATCAGCGTGCCGACAGGCAGCCTGGATGGCAGTCTGAAAGACGCCATCGAGGACGCCCAGCAAGAAGCTTTCGAAGCACTCGCTGAACGCTATGGCATCCAGAGTTCATGCAGACACTTGCTGACCGGCATCCCGCAAAAGGTCATCGGCCTGTTTGCCCGGCAGCACGCTTTCGACATGGTGGTGCTGGGCATGCTGTATCCCGACGGTACACACCGATTCATCGGCAGTACCGTCGAAAGCGTGTTGAACCAGGCTCCCTGCAGTCTGATGATCGTCAAACCGCCGCAGCCCTGCGAGTGAATGCGGGGTACTGCCGAGTTTGCACTGGATGAGAAACAACGGTGGTTGCGGCCGGAGGAGGTATTTCAATGATGTTATCGATCAACTCAAGTCACGGATCGATGCGGCCCATGTGTGGCCAGCGATTGCCGAAAAGGCGCCGGTCAATAAGCGTCCCGGGATCACGTATGCCGATGGTCCGATCCCTTTATGAGTGACGCACTGGGTCTGGCGGGGGCCGCCGCGGCGTTGGGCATCGGCATGCTGGTCGGTCTGGAGCGCGAGCGGCACAAAGGGCGCGGCGACAGCCGTGCCTGTGCCGGATTGCGCACGTTCGCGATCACGGCGCTGCTGGGTTACGTCGCGATGCAAGTGGGCGGCGCACTGCTGTTGGGCATGGTGGGCGGCTGTCTGGCGGTGCTGATCGGCGTGGCTTATTGGCGCAGCCTGAGCACTGATCCGGGGCTGACCAGCGAAGTGGCCTTGCTCACGGTGCTGGTACTGGGTGCGCTATGCGGCACAGCGCCGGAACTGGCAATCGCCATTGGCGTGGTCATGGCGGGGCTGCTGGCTTACCGGCAGAAACTCCATCACTTCGCCCGCAGCCAGTTGAGCGAAGCGGAGATGCGCGATGGGTTGGTGCTGCTGATCTCAGCATTGGTGGTGTTGCCGCTGACGCCTGACCGGTTCATCGGTCCCTACTCGGCACTCAACCTGCGCACTCTTTGTACATTGACCGTGTTGCTGATGGCCGTCGACGCCATTGGGCATATCGCCGTGCGCACGCTGGGTGTGCGCTACGGCTACGCGGTCAGCGCCATCGCGTCCGGTTTCGCCTCCAGCACCATGACGATTGCGGCGATGGGGCATATCGCCCGCAAAGACCCGGAGCACCTCAAGGTATTGAGTGCGGCGGCCCTGCTGTCGAACCTGGCCACCGCTGCGCAGGTCGCGCTGATCCTCGGCGCGGTCGACACCGCGCTGTTGCCGCACCTGTGGGGGCCATTGCTGGCCGGATTCGGCGTAACGCTGCTGTTCAGCCTGGGCCTGCTGTTCCCCAGGCCTGCGGTTGCTGCGAACCAGCCGATCAAGGTCGGCGGGGCATTCAATCTCAAGCTCGCGCTGGCGGTCACGTTGACCATGGCCGGCGTGACGTTTTTGTCTTCGCTGATGCTCGATCACTTTGGCGAGGCGGGCGTGATGCTGACTGCCGTACTCAGCGGATTCGCCGATGCTCATTCTTCCACGGCGTCGATTGCCACCCTCGCCAAGGGTGGACTGTTGGATTACGCCGCCATTGCGCCGCCCGTGCTGCTGGCGGTCAGCAGTAACGCATTGAGCAAATGCCTGGTGGCCTGGATCAGTGGCGGACGCCGTTTCGCCGCGTATGTCATACCCGGTCAAATTCTGTTGACCGCTGCCATGTGGGCCGGTCTGCTGGTGGATCGAGCGACGATTTGACCGGACACTGACAAAAATCAAAGTGCTCGTCGGTAAAAGGGACAGCCTGAGACTCATTCCCTGCCATCGCTCAATGTCGAGGTGCACCATGTCACAGGAACCCCGCCTGCTGCTGATCGCTCCGCCCTCCATGCACCACACGCCGGCATTCGATCGTGCCTTGGCATTGGCGCAGGCGCTGCAAAGACCGCTGCATATCGTGGCATTCGATTATTTACAGGCGCTGGCCGTGGTCGGGCTGTTTGCCCCCGAACAGGTGGCCGTGGCCCGTGACGCCTACCTGGAGAAGCATCGCCACTGGCTTGAAGAACAGGCAACACGGATGCGTGGACACGGGATCGTTGTCACGAGCGAAGTGGTCTGGGTTCAGGACCCTTACGCGGAGATTCTGCAGTTCATCAATGAAATGCCGCTGGTGATGATCATCAGGGATGCCCACGAAGAGTCGGTCCTGAAACGAGTGTTTTTTACCCCGCTGGACTGGCAACTGCTGCGCGATTGCCCGATCCCGGTACACCTCGTGACCAACGCCTTGAACCCACGCCCCCGTCATGTTCTGGCGATCATCGACGTGCTTCGCAGCGAAGATCAGGATCTGGTGTTCAACGACCAGATTATCGACGCCGCATCGAAGCTGGCCAGGGTGTGCAATGCGCGGCTGCAGTTATTGCACGTCTACGATTGGACCGCCGCCTATGCGCAGGACTTCGGGTTTGGTGTGTTGCCGCTGGCCACCGGTATCTACGAGGCACTGGGCACAGCACAGCATGAGGCGTTTGCCGCGATGGCCGAGCGTCATGGCGTGTCGAAGGAGTGTCGTCATTTCATCGAAGGTGTGCCGGTGCCGGCCATTTGCCGATTTGTCGAAGAGCAAAACGTCGACGTGATCGTGGCGGGGACGGTGCAGAACAAAGGGATGAACAAACTCTTGGGCACCACGGCCGAACAGCTCTTGCACCGGGCACCCTGCAGTGTGTTGGCGATCAAGCCGGGCAGGGGGCTCTAGCGTCGGAGCACCGGCGATCGCCCGTACGGACGTTCGCCGGCGACAGAGGCTACAAGTACAGGCTGTGAATGACCTGGCGGGGATCGTCGGGGTCATTGTGCCGTTCGAATCCCAGCGCCCGCGCCAGATCGCGCATGGAAGCATTGCTGGCGGCATCGACCGAATACATCCGATGCATTCCATTCTTGCGCGCCGCCGTGATCAAGTGCTCCATCAACAAGGTCCCCAGCCCCAGATGCGTCCATTCATCGGCAACGGTAACGGCGCATTCGCACTCGTGTTCACCCGTGGCGGCATAGCGGCTTACGCCGATCTCGATCAATTGGCCGTTGTCGTGCACCAGCGCCACGTAGGCCAGGCGCAGGCGATTATCGGTATCCATCAATTGATCCAGCATCGTGCCCGACGGTTCGTTGATCTGCGCCAGAAAACGCATGTGTCGCGACTCGGGAGACAAGCGTTGGATGAACGCATACTCGCGTTCCCGATCCTTTTCCGAAAGGGGCCGGATCAGCACATGGCGACCGTCCCTGAGTGCTTCGATCCAGTGTTGCCCGGCGATCGAGGCATAGGCATTGGCGGCTCGTTCGTTGTGGTCTTTGACGGTGAGCATGAGGAGACCCTCCTTGCGGTTTTAAAGACAGGTGCGGGACACAGCGCCCTGCAGTCGCTTTCTTTCTACGCTGCTCAATGGGCAGGAATCTGATCTGGGTCAGAGACCGGCGATGTTGAATGGTCCGAAGTTGATGTAAATCAACTGCGTGCCAGTGACGCAGGCTCAGTCTCAAAGCCTGCGGTTGTCTTGCGGAGGTGTGTGATGGGGCAATATCAACGTTTGCTGCTGGTCGCCGACCAGACCCTGCATCAGACGCCCGCCATGCTGCGCGCGGTGGCGCTGGCCAAGGCGAGCGGGGCGGCGCTGGACGTTCGGGTCTTCGCTGAACCGGCACCCGTGGTTCGCCTGTGGGAGGACAAAATCGACGAGGTCGGCTATCAGCGCTATCTGCGCCACCACCGTCGCTGGGTAGCCGATCAGCTTGAGCAACTCTCGGAACAGGGACTAAAGGTCACGGTGGAGGTGGTGTTCACCACCCACGCGCTGCTGGATATCCTGCGGGCTGTCGCAGACCTCAAACCTGATTTGCTGATCAAGGATGTGACGCTCGAACCCCTCCTGAAGCGGGTTTTCATAACGCCGCTGGATTGCCATTTGCTGCGCGAATGTCCGGTGCCCGTGCATCTGGTCAACGAGGTCCGTTACAGCCTGCCGCATCGGATCGTGGCGGCCGTGGATCCGTTCGATCCCGAGACCCAGATCAGCGGTCTGAATGACACCATCATTCAGACCGCCAACGCGCTGGCCACGCAATGTGACGCGCCCATGCACCTGCTCTACGCCTATGACCTGTCACCGGCCTTCAATGGCGACGCGCCGCTGGTCGGTACCGGATGGGGAGTGGATTTTGTCGAGGAGCTGCGGCAGTCCCTGCACCAGGCTTTCATCAACCTCGCCGATCGCTACGGGATCCCGCCCGAGCGACGCCATTTTGTGATGGGGCTGCCAGTGCCGGTCATCAGCGAGTTTGTCGAGCAATACCTGGCGGATGTGGTCGTGATGGGCACGATGCACCGCGCAGGTATTGACCGGTTGATGGGTAGCAATACCGAGCGGGCGCTGTATTCGGTACCCGGCAGCATCCTGGCGGTGGGGCCGGTCGTTCGAACCGAAGTGCAAAGTCCTGGATCTGACGAGAGGTCTCTATGAGCCAGTATCAACGGTTGTTGCTGATCATCAATCCGCTCCTGCGCGAGTCCGCTGCGATCAACCATGCCGCGGCGCTGGCCAAGGCCAGTGGCGCGCGCTTGCACATATTGGCGCTGATTCCCTCGCTCGACGGTTTGTCGCTGCTGGAAACAGGCAACCGGTCACAGGCACGCGAAGCATTTCTTGAGGAACACCGGCAGACGCTGGAAGCCCGGGCGGTCAATCTGCGCGGCAGGCGGATCGAGGTGACCACCGAAGTGGAATGGGCCGCTGATGTGGAGCAGCGCATCCTTGATCATGTCAAAGCGTATGGGCCCGATCTGCTGATCAAGGAAATCGAACAGGTGTCGGCCCTCAGGCGCGCGTTTTACACGCCGCTGGACTGGCAATTGCTGCGCGATTGTCCGGTCCCTGTGTATCTGGTGGGCGGAAGCGGCTATGTATTGCCTCGTAAAGTGCTGGCGGCGGTCGAGGTGTCGGATATCGAGTCCGCCGACAACTCGTTGAACGAGCAGATCATCCGGCAGGCCAGTGCCCTGGCCATTCAGTGCGACGCCGAGTTGCACTTGCTCTATGCCTGCGATATTTCCGCCGCGTACCTGGCGGACATGGGGGGATTACCCCTGGCCGAGCTGACTCGGTCACTGCGCGAGGACCTGCAAAAATCGTTTCTTCGACTGGCCGGGCAGTTCGGTGTGGCCTCCAGTCAGCGCCACTTCGTTGAAGGCCGGCCAGTCACTGTGCTGAGCGAGTTCGCCGACGAGCAGCATGTCGATGTCATCGTGATGGGAAGAGTTCGCAACCGGGGCTTGAGCAAATGGTTGGGCAGTACCACCGAGCACATTCTTTACCAGGTACCTTGCTGCGTTCTGGCGGTTTGACGAGCGTTGCCGAGCTCTCGGCAGGCGAGATGCATTCCGTTGGTCAAACAGCGTATTGACATATCGAATAATCTCGATATCCTCGCCGCATGGACCTGATCGAAGTATTCAAAGCACTCTCAAACCCGGTACGGCTTGAAATCCTGAAAGGCTTGAAGGACCCCGTAAAGAACTTTCCCCCGCAGGACGAGGGCGACGTTCACACGGTGGGCGTGTGTGTGAGCAGTATTCAAGAGGGCATCGGACTCTCGCAGTCAACGGTGTCCGGTTATCTTGCAACGCTGCAGCGTGTGGGCCTGGTTGAAGTCAGGCGCATCGGTCAGTGGACCTACTACAAGCGCAATGAAGCCAACATCAGCGCCTTGGCCGAGGTCATAGGGAAAGAGCTGTAAAAAAATTTATCGCATGATATCGAGATATCTCGATATCCCTTATTGTCGATACGAGGATTCACCATGAAAGCGATGCTGCTTGAATCATTTGGCAACCCGGAATCGTTCACACTCTGCGACGTGCCCAAGCCTGTGCCGGAAACGGGACAAGTGCTGGTCCGGGTACACGCCACCTCGATCAATCCATTGGATTATCAAGTCCGACGCGGCGACTATCAGGATCTGGTGCAACTGCCGGCCATCACCGGACATGACGTCTCCGGCGTAGTCGAGGCGGTTGGCCCCGGCGTGACGGCTTTCGCGCCGGGCGACGAAGTCTGGTACACGCCGCAAATCTTCGACGGCCCCGGCAGCTATGCCGAGTACCACGTGGCGTCCGCCAGCATCATCGGCAAAAAGCCTTCCTCACTGAGCCACCTCGAAGCTGCCAGCTTGAGCCTGGTGGGCGGGACAGCATGGGAAGCCTTGATCGTGCGGGCAGCGCTCAGAGTAGGGGAGAGCATCTTGATCCATGGCGGCGCAGGCGGCGTCGGACACGTCGCCATCCAGCTCGCCAAAGCGATGGGCGCCAAAGTGTTCACGACCGCGCGTGAAGCAAATGCCGAGTTCGTCCGCCGCATGGGCGCCGATGTGATCATCGACTACGAAAAGGAAGACTACGTCGACGCCATCCTGCGAGAAACCCATGGCCTCGGAGTGGACGTAGTGTTCGACACCATCGGCGGCGACACCCTGTCGCGCAGCCCCGACGCACTCGCGCAACTTGGCCGCGTGGTCTCGATCGTCGACATCGCCCGGCCACAAAACCTCGTTCAGGCGTGGGGCAAGAACGCGAGCTATCACTTCGTTTTCACCCGCCAGAACCGCGGCAAGCTCGATGAATTGAGTGCCCTGGTGGAACGCGGTCAACTGCGGCCACATGTTGGCGCGGTGTATTCGCTTGCGGAGATTGCGCTGGCCCATGCTCGGCTGGAAAGTCCCAATAACGGTCTTCAAGGGAAGATTGCGATTGCGGTCGTGCCGGCGCTTCGTGTGGATTCTGTGGGGGATGCGTCATGATTTACGAGATCGCTTTGCTGCCTGTTCACGCAGAACGTGTTGATGAGTTCCGGCGTGCATTTGCCGAGGTTGCGCCTTTGCTCCGCCGCGCGAACGGGTACGGCGGGCACATGCTTGCGCAGGGAATTGAAACGCCGGAGCGGTTCAATTTGATCGTGCGGTGGGAGTCGCTGGAGGCTCATATGGATTTTGAGGCGGGTGAAGATCACAGGATCTTTATGCTGAAGTTGGAGGGGCATTTTTCGGAGGAGCCGCAGGTTTATCACATTGAGGGGGCGGCTTTTAATGCCCGCGAAGGTGATGGAGCTCCCTGGCCCTGAATCAGGAGTCCTTCAGTAAAAGGGAGCAGATTCATTACCTGAATCTGCTCTCTTTTTTGTTCGTTGAGCTCAGCCGTTTGCGTTTGCTCTCTTTTCCGCCGTCACGATGCAAGCCTTGTAGAAATTGGAATGGAAATCGCTGATCGCTTTCTGCTGCAAGCTCTCGCTTGAGTATTGAGGAATCTCGTACGCCTCGCGGATCAGCGACTTGAACACTTCACCCACATACTCGTTCTGCTTACCTGCCGCTTCGGCCAATTCCCACACCGAAGCCATAGGCACGCCTTGCTGCCTGGTTTTCATGACCTGTTTGGCCGAGTTTTCTATTCGTTGGCACTCTTCGAGTTCTTCCTGCGGTACGGGAGAGGCAAGAGCGGAAAAACTGATGGTGAAGGTTACTGCTGCTGCCAGACATTGTTTGTGCACGAGGTGTCGTCCGTGATTTTGAGGCTGAACCTTATCATTCGGGGCGTGGCGCCACCACTGCACGCAGGGTGATAGACAGGAAAAGAACCCGGCGCGTTGCCCGAGTCTTGAGCGTTCGAAAAGATCCCTTCCCTCACTCCATCAGCTTGTCAATAGCACAGTTGAGCGACTGTGCAGCCGGTAGCACGGTGGTAGGCTTTTTGCGAGTGCCCGATCTGTTCAGATTATTGATTAAGGCAGGTCAGGCCAATGCACAAGCCGCATGTCAGATAACTGAAAGGATTCGAAAATGAAAAAGTCCATCACTGCTCTGGCCGTATCCGCAACGCTCGCTTTCACCGCCACCGTTGCGAATGCTTCCGTACATCCGACCACCCTCAAGGCTCCTCAAACTATCAATCAAGTAACAGCTTCTATTGGCACGCCTTTCGGTACCCAACAAACAGCGGGCGAAATCCATATGGCCAGTCTGGCCAGAAGCTGCTCCGATGATCGATATTCCTGGTGGGAATACAGCGGTTGGGAAATCGTCGGCTGTCTCGTAAGCGGCCAGTGGTAACTGTTCAGATAGGCCTGGTGCGTGACTTGCGTGGCTAGTGCGCACCAGCGCTTGTTGTGAGGTTGGCTGTGAGTTAGGTGCTGGACTACTTGTATCTCAAGGCATAAACCCAATTCTGCAGTGAGAAGAGGAGCCGTTCTTCTCCGCATGAAGCCAGGCGCTGGCACTGGGCCACGGCTTGCGCCACCCAACATCGACTGTCACCCTTCGGCCCGTTCTCAAGGATCAGAACGAGGAATCAAGGATTGAGTGGCTACATTCCCAACCCGCCTAAAAACTATCGCAACAAAGGAACCGACCCCGTCGACATTCATGCCCAGCGTTGGGCTGAATATGAGAAACACGGGAAGGAACCGGCATCGGCACGTGAAAAAATTGGCATAGCCCTGCGAATCGGAGTGTTCTTCGATGGGACGGGAAATAATGCCAATAATGCTGCGGCCGGGCTTTTGTGTGGTGCTCATCATCCGATTGCGGCTCAAGATATTGATGCGAGTTGCCAGCCGTTCATGAAAGATCCGGACAGCAGCTACGGCAATGACACCAGCAATGTGCAGAAACTGAGTGACTTGTATTACGCACCTCAGAAAGCCGAAGGAGAGGGGTCGCAGAAGCAAGCCTTTCGCATGGTGTATGTCGAGGGGATCGGTACTCGCTCAGGCATGGAGGACAGCACGCTTGGGGCCGGCACTGGTCGAGGTGAGACGGGGGTTGCAGGTCGTGTTCAGCTTTCGTTTTCAGAGATCAAACTGCGTATTGAAGGGGTACTGGCTAGCCATCCTGAGAGCGAAATTACTTCTCTGACATTCGATACGTTCGGTTTCAGTCGTGGAGCTGCTGCCGCTCGGCATTTTGCCAATGAAATTGCACGCGGAAAGCAGGGCCCTCTTGGGGATGTGATGCGCAGTAATGCGAGAGGATTCAGTTCTACTTTCAATGAACAATACAAAAGCAGCATCAACATGGGCTTCATTGGTCTGTTCGACACCGTACCCTCGATTGCCGGATGGTCAAATCTGGGCAACATCAAAAGCCCTGTTGCCACTGGCATCAGGTTGTACCTGGATCGTCGCTATTTCACAGATGTTGTCCAGCTGACTGCGCGCGATGAATGCCGGGCGAATTTCGCTTTGAGCCGCGTCAAGCCCGATCATTTGGAAATCGTTTTACCGGGAGTTCATTCCGACCTTGGGGGTGGTTACCTCGAAGAAGCACAAGAGAATGTACTCGTCAGCCCCATGCAAAGCTTGGACGTGTCGCAGAATACTGATGTTGTGACAACCTCGATTTATCGTGATGCAGAGATAGTGAAGGATCAGTTGCTTGCCAAAGGTTGGCCTGCGGAAATGCTGGAGATTGTCACGCCAGCTGCGTTGCCCTTGCCTAATGCGTTACAAGATCGGCTCAGTCCGCGCTTAAAACGGGTGTACGCCGCCGTCCAACTAAAACGTCCGGTGAGTGGCATGCTCTCCCGGGTGTACCTGCGCTTGATGCACCAGTTGGCGAAAGAGAAGGGCGTTCGCTTTAAAGATATTCCGGATACACCGGAATTGGCTGTTCCTTCAGAGCTTCAAGCATTGTGTGATCGGTTCTTGGCAGGCGACTACAGCGTCACTCCACAAGAAGAAAAGCTGTTGAAACTGAAGTACATTCACACGTCCGCAAACTGGAACCATCCCCTTGGCCGCAGAGACGGCAGTGGAATGAGAGCGGTCTACATCAATGCCCCTACGGCAGACTCAATTCGCGTACAACATCCTCACGTACCTGACTGGACGCTCTGGTAATGAAATTACTTGTCACCCTGTTTTGCGCGTTGTTCATGGCTGGCTGCCAGTCTGCTGATCCGCTATCAGGTAAAAAAGACCCCAAATCCGAATGGTGGGAATTGGCATTCATCGAACCTGATTACATGCAGGTTTGGGTGGAGGACAGTTCTGTGCAGGACGTTACCGGCAAGGTCTACTTCAAGGCCAATGGCGGCTCCGCCGCCGGTGGTGAACCTGAGGACGGCACCGAGTCGGCTCGCGGCTGGTCCATCGTGGATGGCAGCGGAAAACGAGTGGTGGGTGCCGATCTTCCCGTGCGGATATATGTTCGATGGCAGTCAATCGTTGAAAAGAAAACCTGGCAAGCCTGGGTGGATATTCCAGAACACGCCAGACAATTGATGGTGGAATCCACCAGCAAACGTTGCCCGCAAACACCTGAACGAGAGGCGCGGTTTATGGCGTCGGTTTACTTGGGGCTGGCGCCCGGCGGGGTGGTGCAGGCTTGGGTTAAAGACTCGTGTCATAAGGCGATCAAGGTCGCTCGGGCGCAAGCAGAGATCGAACCGCTAGGTCCGAGTCAGGGTAAGAACCAAGGGCGTTACGCTTATCCGATCAGTGAAAGATCCAAGCGTTATATCGAAAAATTCGGCATTCCGTATGGCAGTTGGTAATTCTTGAAAATGGAGGTGAGTCGGAAAAATACAGGGTGGGTCTTTTGATAAATAGATGCGTCCCCATTTTTATTTTTTGAAATGATCCTTCTATAGTGATCGAATACTGGATGCCACTTTGAAGATAATAAAAGCTACTCGCTTTGATGACGTCGACCACGACCTCGGGTATGAGTATCGTGGTTATAACTACGAAATACAGAGCGAAGAGGATATGTTTCTGATCAGGATTTACGATGACGAACCCGGACAGGCAGCGGTAGTGCGTCCGACGTCGATGTCTAAAAACAAAAAGCTAAGAACGTTAGTCGAGCTTTTACAGTCCGAGCTGGGCGTGTCCAGGGTCTCGCTTTACAAGGGGGATATAGGTTCTTACGCCGAGATCAATCTTGACAGTTTGACCTTCCTTCCCGCCTGAAGCCGGCTGTGAAGGGGTGCCAAGCGTGTTTAGATACTTTTGGTCAAAATCAGTCAGAAAGTAAAGTCGTAAATTTTTGATCGGTTGCGAAGAGTTGAAAGCGTCGAGTTGGATTAGTCGGAATGACGCATTGGTGTGAAGTTTTATCTCTTGTTGAACATTTCATACACCCATTTAGCCAGCTCCTCTGGTGATGTTGTCTCTTTTCTCAACACTTCATAACCGCGATCTCGCAACGATAGCCAGTTTTCCTGAGTCGGAAATTTCAACATACGGCCCGCCAAACTCATCGATTTCAGTGGTAAGGGGGAAGCTGCTGTACGGATTTCTCCGTTCAATCGCATATTTAAAAAAGCAATCGACTATTTGTTTAAGCTTCATGGCCAGGTCCTTGGATTTTTTTGTTGGCTAGTCCACGTACGAGAGCAACGTCAGAGAGAATCTTTCAGTCCGTCAAAAATCGATGTCAACCGCTGTACTCCCCAACCGCTCCCCATTAACCACCACATGCACCGCATGCACCCCCGCATAGTGCTTGCGCGTAGTGAAATCCTTAATCACCTGCCGCCGCGCCACAACCGCATTCCCAAACCCCTCCAGCTCCAACGTCTTCAACTTGAAAACCTTGGCCGACGTCCCGCCATTCGCCTTCACATAGTCAATCGCATAATCAATCACCAGCCGCTGTTCAACTGGGACCAACGATCGAACGGTAAATGACAAAGTTATCGTCTCGCCAAGCCGCACAACCGCCGGCTCCACCTTCACATCCAGCAACTCAACCTCAGCCTTGGCCCCAGCGCCTATAACCGTAAGCGCCCGAGAATTCCCCTGTTTGATCAAACTCCGTAGCGCATGTTTGGCAATCCAAGCCGTGTGCTTGTTGTCCAGCGACCACCCCTCAACTGTATCCAGCACCCACTCTGGATGCTCTTTCGTCACGTCATTTAAATGATTCGCCACGGACTTGCGCACGTACAAACTCTCATCGGCTTTCAACCGATCAAGAATCCCGGCAGCCAACAGCGGATCCGCCTGCACCGGTTCCAGCCGAAATGACCACGGCAGGCGAGGGCGGCTGCCTTCGCTGGCGAGTCTTCGGACGTGGTGGTTTTCGTCTCGGGTCCAGTCGTGCATCAGTTCCAGCGAGCGTTCCAGGTCGCTGCGCAGGAAGTGGCGGATGGCGAATTCGGAGGAACCGAAGGTGGTGAAGTACTTCAGGGCTTCCATGGAGGTGTCGAACGCGTGCGCGCCGTAGCTCGCGACGTAGTGCGGCAGGCACATGCTGACGAAGCCGCTGTTCAGTCGTGGGGCAAGTTCGCGCAGGACAGTGAGGGAATCTGCGTAATCCAGCGGCAGCACCGCGTGCAGGCTTTCGCTGACGCGGGCCATGCGTTGCATGACGGAGAGGTCGGCGAGGCCGTCGTTGGCGTGCTTGAGAAACGCCTTGGCCTTGAACGCCGGGTACACGGCGCTCATTTCTGTGGCGATGTGTTGCAGGCGTTCGGCGTTGAAGATTTCTTTGAGGGCCGGGGCGGCGGTTTCGGTGGTGCTCATGGTCAGGTCATCGGGGTGCTGATGAACGCCTGGGTGCTTTCGGCGTACGCGGTGTATTGGGCGATGCGCGGGAAGCGATCGACGTTAATCTGGTCGGGGACAACGAGGCCGGTGAAGCTCCAGGCGACGGCCAGGGTGATACCGTCCTGCTGGAGAGAGCCGTCGGTGGGCAGCGGGTGTTTTTCGAGTTCATGTTCAAGGGCGGTGAAGGCGGCGGCGAGTTGACCTTCGACGCGTTCGACCCACGGCTGGTATTGAATGTCGGCCGGGCGCAGGTTGCGTTCGTAGTAGAGCTGCACGGCTTTTTCGCAGGCGGCAAGACCCAGGCCGATCAGGCGCAGGGCTTTGACCCGATGCGACAGGTCGGCGGGCAGCAGGGTTTTGCCGGACAGGACTTCGAGGTAGTCGAGGATCAGGGTCGAGTCGATCAGCACTTCGCCGTCATCGAGCACCAGGGTCGGCGCCTTGACCACCGGGTTGATCTGCTGGAAGCGCTCGAAGTGACGGAACACCGAGACCGGATCGTGTTCCAGTTCGATCCCCAGACATTTGGCAGAGATCGCCACGCGGCGCACGTAAGGGGAGTCCAGCATGCCGATCAGTTTCATGACGCGTTCCTTCAAGTCGAACCGGGGAGGGCATAACGTAGCTGAGGTCAGGGGGATTTGTCAGTCTTTGCGAGGGGGCTGTTTTCGCGGTCAATGACCGTAACGAATTGCGACAAAGCGCCGCTCGTCCGACGTTTGTCTTCTATATACAGCCGCTCGACTGAATTTCTTGCTATAAACGCACTCCGATGAGCGCTGTGAAGCCTGTGTCAGAGCAGTTTCCGGGCCTTGTCGGACAAATTCCCGGTATTTACAGTTGCTGAGGCCTCAAACGAGCCTTAGACTGCCGCCCCTTCGTAAATTGAGTGCCGGGTGGCGTTTGCAATAAACGATGCCTTTCCGATGAACGCAGACGGTTCGCCGGAACGCTCCCTAATTCGCCTTAATGCACGTTTTTTATAGAGATATCAATGACAAAGGACAAGTTGCTGGCCATGCCGGCAGATGACTACATGAATGCCGAGCAACAAGCTTTCTTTCAAGAGCTGTTGCAGAACATGAAAGTCGAAACCCATGAGCGCATTGAGCAGAACCGTATTGCCATCGAAAGCCTGGACACCCCGGCTGACCCGGCGGACGCCGCATCGGTGGAAGAAGAGCGCACCTGGCTGGTAAACGCGATCGATCGCGACCAGCGCATGCTGCCGCAACTCGAGCAGGCCCTTGAGCGTATCAAGGAAGACAGCTTCGGCTGGTGCGACGACAGCGGCGAGCCTATCGGCCTGAAACGCCTGCTGATCAGCCCGACCACCAAGTACTGCATCGAAGCTCAAGAGCGGCACGAGCAGATCGACAAGCACCAGCGTCAGGCCTGATTCCTGAGGCGACCCCTTCAATACGGGTCGTCGCGAAAAGATCGCAGCCTTTTGCAGCTCCATCGGGAACTGCAAAAGGCTGCGATCTTTGCTTTTTCTCGTCTGCCGGAAAGTCTCCCTGCCATTCCATTGACCTGCCACAGACCCACGACTAACGGACCATGGATAATGGCGTTGTAGTGGCGTTTAATGCAGCCACAACAATGAGAACAAGCGTGGGGTAACGAAATGACGAGAGATGGATCTCTGGTTGCGGCTCTGCCTGCACCAGTTGTTTTGCCGAAGAATCGCTGGCTGACGCCGACCCTGCAAAGCATCGCCCTGATGCTGTTGCTGGCCGGGATGAGCCTGGGCGAATGGCCCTTGTACGTCAGCATGCCGCTGGCGGTGCTGATCGTCTGGCTGCCGCGCCTGCGTTCTCGGGCGGTCCCCGATGCTCAACCCGTCGACAGCAGCAGCGCGATGTCCGAGCTGACTCGCGACCTTTCCTACACCACCAGCCATAACGCGCTATCAGCCGCTGGCGTGGCGTTTTCCGTCAAGGAGCTGGCCGGCAAGTTGCAATCGCAACTCGACGCCGCCGCGCAGATCGTCAACAACGCTGAAGTCATGATCGCCACTGAACAGGCCACTTCGCAGCTCAGCCGTGAAGCCTTGGGCGCAGCCAGCGAAGCCCATCACAGCAGCGCGGCGGGGCGCACCGAACTGGTGGACTCGATTTCGCGTATGCATCAGCTCAGCCAGCGCGCCAATGCCAGCCGTGAACTGATCGAAGCCTTGAGTCAGCGCAGCGATGACATTCAGCGCGTGACGCTGGTGATTCAGTCCATCGCCAGTCAGACCAACCTTCTTGCATTGAACGCCGCAATTGAAGCCGCCCGGGCCGGCGAGCACGGTCGTGGATTTGCAGTGGTGGCGGACGAAGTGCGCGGCCTGGCGGCTCGTACCGCGACGGCCACCGGTGAAGTGGGGGAAATGGTCGCCGACATTCAGCAACGCACGGCGCAGGTGGTGGAGCAGATCCGCCAGCTCTCCGATGATTTACACACGGGTGTCGAGCAGGTTGAGCACACCGGTCAGCACCTGGAAAACATCGCGCGACTGGCGGCCGGGGTCGAAAGCCAGGTGGGCGAAATCGCCAGGGGCGCGGAAACCAATCGCGAACAGCTCGACAGTCTGTTCGCTGCCATCGAGCAGATGCGCAGCGATCTGGCTATCAGCGACCAGCAGACTCGTCGTCTGGCCGACGCGGCCGTACAGATGGAAGGGCAGGCGGAAACCATCAGCGAACGCTTGGCCGAAGTCGGGCTGGATGACTATCACCAGCGCATCTACGACCTCGCCCGTGAAGGAGCCAGTCAGATTGCCGCGCGGTTCGAAGCTGATGTCGAGCAAGGTCGTATCAGCCTTGAAGACCTCTTCGACCGACAGTATCAGCCGATTCCGGACACCCAGCCGGCCAAGTTCCAGACCCGTTTCGACCGCTACACCGATCAGGTGCTGCCGGCCATTCAGGAGCCGTTACTGCCGCGTCACGAAGGTCTGGTGTTCGCCATCGCCTGCACACAGCACGGTTATGTGCCGACGCACAATCAGGCATTCAGCCGGCCACTGACCGGAGATGTGCAGGTCGATACCGTCAACAATCGCACCAAACGCAAATTCGCCGACCGTACCGGGATTCGCTGCGGCAGCCATCAGCAACCCGTGCTGTTGCAGACCTACACCCGCGATACCGGCGAGCTGATGCACGACCTGTCGGTGCCGATCATGGTCAAGGGCCGGCACTGGGGGGGCTTGCGTCTGGGCTACAAACCGGAGAATCCGCGCTGAGGCATTGTTGCCGGAATTGCAATTAAGCTGTGCAGCGCCGTCGCTGTTTCCTCTTGATCCAAATCATTAACATGCCTTCATAGTTAGGTTGCTAATGAATTTTGGAGGTCAGCATGCAATGCAGAGTCGATGTCGCGGTGATGATCGGCAGCGGTGTACCCGCCGGTCTGCGTGCGATGGGGCAAAGTGTCTGCTGGGTGGTATTGCTCAATGGTGAGCAGCGCGGCACTGCATTCGCCAGTCGCGATGAAGCCGAGGAGTGCAGGGCAGCCTGGCTCGAGCAATTGGGCGCGAGATCCGGAGACAGCCTGCACTGACCGAAATCATTTGCCCCGGTGCAGGCGCACATTCAGCTCGTCGACCATTACCGCTTCCTCGCCATCGGCACGCAGCCATTCCTTGAGCAACTGCGCCTGTTGCGGGCTCCAGAATTCTGCGTCAATCAGTTTCGTATCGGGTTCCAGCGGATGGGCTTCGATGAAGTCGTCAATCGCCGTTTCCTCCGAAGGCAGCCCTAATTGGTCGAACAGGGTTGTCAGGTTGTACGCAGGCAGTTCCATGGTGTGCTCCTTGAAGGTTGGCGGGTCGATCACTCTCTTTATCTGAGGGGCTCGCTGGCCAGGAGTTCGATTCTTGATTCCAGTGAACGGGCGAGGGCGCAGGCGGCGTTGTGATTCTCCCGGAAACCTCTGACAAGGCCCGTCGACTTTTCCCTGATATGGAAAAAGCCATTGCCCGCCGGGATCACCTGAAACAACGGTTCGTGAGTGCAAGACTCGATTGTGGAAACGGTCTCGAAGGTGGGAGTGTTCAAGGCAAAGGCTGGTTCGTGAGTCACGGCAAAATGCGTCAAAGTGCACATGTGAAGTCCTTTTCATGGATTGGCCCGCATTTACAGGGTGTTGCGGGTAGTCGCGAACAGCATCGCTGCTCTAGAATCGCCAACACCTGTTGACGGCATGGCGCTATCTAAAGCAATTTTTTGCGTGCGATATGTCGGAAAAGTGCTTTTCTTGGTGAGTTTTTTCCCTAAAGTTCGTAGTCAGTTTTCTCTGGCCAGCCGTGATGCGTTTTTCTTCAACATTTGGAGAACGTCTTTGCGGGTTTCGCGAGGGGCATTCCAGTAGTCTTGTGCAACTTGCGTTGAACAAGCACTTCGTTCGCTCTGGCGTATATTCGAGTCATCGCGCAACACCTTCGGCCAGGCCGATTTTTTCTGCCGTGCGCGCTTTTCGCTTACGGCACTCTTTTCAAGTGTGGGGATGTTTCTTTGGCAGTCAGTAACCTCGATATGCATGCTTTGTTCGTGCTGGGTGATTTGCGGGCAAAGCTGGTCAAGCAGTTTCAATCGCGTTTTGTTTACATCACCGAGCAAAACGCCGAAGGCATTTACGTTGCCGAGATCGACACCGAAAGCGCATTGGTGGTCGATGACAAACCTGGCCTCAAGCTCAAGGTCGGCGATCATTTCAGCGCGTCGGTGCTGCCCAGCCGTGAAGGCGGCAAGATGGACATCCGCTTTCGCGAAATCAAAATGACCGTGTACGGTCTGGGCGATTATGCGTTCGTCACCACGGCTGACGGCCATGCCATCGTGTTCAAGGAAGGCCACAGTGCGTTCACCGTGTTCGCCGCCAACGAGCAGTTACAGGAAGGCCTGACCAAGACCCTGAAAGCCGTCACCGCCAAAGCCGCCAAGTGGCGCAAGGGCGAACTGGTGACCTTCAAGGCCAGCGAGTGAGTCGCGCCGATTTCCATTTGCAGAACCTCGACAGTGCCCGTGAAGAAGCGCGTCGGCTGTTCGTTGCAAAGGCCGAACTGAAGGGCGCGTGGCTGGGTTGGGTCGCTTCGCAAATCTACGCCTTGCAGCCTGCGGAATACGCCAGCATGGTCAGACGCGAGCTGAAGAGCCTGCAGGAAATGTCTGAAAAGTAGCCTTGTTCGTGTCATGCCCCTGAAAAAGCAGGAACCTCGTCTACAGTCAGTTGACTGAGTATTCAGAGGCTTGCGGTCTTCTGTCAGGCCATCCTGCTATTGCTGTGAACGGCACGAGGTGCAAAAGCATGAACGGATTTCGACGGTTGCTTGCCGCCGGGTTGACCACATTCGGTTTGATGACGGTGATGCCTGCGGTGAGCGCGGCACAGGCGCCGATCCACTTCGCCGATCTGAACTGGGAAAGCGGCAGCCTGATTACCGATGTCCTGCGGATCATTGTCGAGAAGGGCTATGGGCTTCCGACCGATACTTTGCCGGGCACCACCATCACGCTGGAGACCGCATTGGCCAACAATGACATTCAGGTCATCGGCGAAGAATGGGCCGGGCGCAGTCCGGTGTGGGTCAAGGCCGAGGCCGAAGGCAAGGTCGCCAGCCTGGGTGACACGGTCAAAGGCGCCACCGAGGGCTGGTGGGTGCCGGAATACGTGATCAAGGGGGACCCGGCCAAGGGCATCAAGCCACTGGCGCCGGACCTGCGCAGCGTCAGCGATCTGAAGAAGTACAAGGATGTGTTCAAGGACCCGGAATCCCCGAGCAAGGGCCGGTTCCTCAACAGCCCGATCGGCTGGACGTCGGAGGTGGTGAACAAGCAGAAGCTTACGGCCTATGGCTTGCAGGATGACTTCACCAATTTCCGCAGCGGCTCCGGTGCGGCGCTCGATGCCGAGATCAGTTCATCGATCCGTCGGGGCAAACCGGTGCTGTTCTATTACTGGTCGCCGACACCGTTGCTCGGCAAGTTCAAGCTGATCCAGCTGGAAGAGCCGCCGTTCGATGCCGAGGCGTGGAAGACCCTGACCGACGCCGATAATCCCAATCCGAAACCGACCCGTTCACTGGCCTCGAAGCTGTCGATCGGGGTGTCCACGCCGTTCCAGAAACAGTATCCGCAGATCGCCGAGTTCTTCAGCAAGGTCGACTTTCCGATTGATGACCTGAACAAGGCGCTCGCCGAGATGAGTGAAAAACATACGCCACCTCGGGATGCGGCGACAGCGTTCATGAAGGCGCATCCGGATGTGTGGCAGTCGTGGCTGCCGAAGGATGTGGCAGATAAGGTTTCAGCTGATTTGAAATAGAGGTCGTATCGATGGGCCTCATCGCGGGCGAGCCCGCTCCCACAAGTTTTTCGGTGTGCTCTGAGCTTTGAAAACACATCGATTCCTGTGGGAGCGGGCTTGCCGCGAAGCTTTTAGAAGCGGGTTTGCACAGCCAGCTCAAAGGTGCGCGGTGTGCCGAGGTAATACGCCGGCGATACATGGGCGAACTCGGCGTACACCTCATTCGTCAGGTTGCGCACCCGTCCGGTCACGGTGGTGTGCGAATCCACCTTGTAGCTGAGGAAGCTGCCAAACAACGTGTACGACGGTACGGTGATGGTGTTGGCATTATCGGCGAACACCGACGCCACGTACCGCGCATCGACCCCGCCTTGCCATTTTGGCGAGAAATCGTAGGTCAGCCACAGATTGCCGACCCGGTCCGGCACGTTGGTCGGTGTGTTGCCCTTGCGCGAAACCACCACGCCGGCGGCGTTCTTCTCGTTGAACTCATCGTATTGCGCATCGACCCAGGCGAAGTTGCCTTCGGCCAGCAACTTGTCGGTGATCCGCAACGAGCTGGCAATCTCGATGCCCTTCGAAGTCTGCTGGCCGACCGGAATACTGCTGGTCGGGTCCAGTGGATCCGTCACGGCGAAGTCCTTGCGCTCAATGGTGTAAGCGGCCACGGTCGCCGAACCGCGTCCGTTCAGATAGTCGAACTTGCTGCCGATTTCCCATTGCTTGCCGGTCGAGACATCAAAGTCCTGGGTGCCATTGGGTTGCTCGGCGGCAGTGCTGTATTGCACGTACACATTGGCTGACGGAATGAACTGATAGGTCAGGCCGATGCGCCCGGTGACCGGATCCCAGCTGCGCTTCAGATGACGCGGGTTGCTTGCCGTTACCGTGCGATGGTTGGTCACGTCGAGATCGATGTCGTCATAGCGCAGACCAGTGAGCAGCGAAAGCTTGTCGGTCAGTGCCAGGCGATTTTCGGCGAACAGCGCTTTGGTTGTGACTTGGTTGGTCTTGTCGCTGACGAAACCCGGCATCGTTCCAGGAATGTCATAGAAATGCCCGGGTCGGTAGTTGTTCGGGTTCACCGTGCTGGCGCCTTTGACGTTCAGCGGCGAGTTGGTGGTCTGGTTGACCTTGTACTCGAAACCGCCGGACCAGGTGGTGTCGAGGCCGAACAGGATGTTGTCGTGGCGCAGTTCGAACTGGTTGCCGTTCTGCTCACCCTGATGGCGCACCTGATAGGCAGTGGAGCGGTTTACTGCGCTGTTGTCGGCGTTGTATTGATAGGTTTCCAGGTTGCGGTAATCGCGTTGGCTGTCCAGGTGATAGAGGGTGTTGCGCAGGGTGGTGCTGTCGTTGATCCGGTAATCGATGATCGAGCGCACCCAGATTGTCCGTTGCTCGTAGCGGCCGTCCTCGACGTTGTAGTTGTTGAAGCGGTTGTGTTTGTCGATCTTCAACTCGCCAGCCTTTGGGTTGAGCACCGGCGTACCCCAGTATGGGCTGTCTTCGTGTTCGTCCTGATATTCCAGGGCCAGAGTATGCGACAGGTTTGGCGTCAGGTCGCTGAGCAGCGAGAACGCCACGCTCCAGGCATCGCGTTCCTGGCGGTCGATGTAGCCGTTGCTGGTGTTGTGGCTGACGTCGAGGCGCGCGTAGTGCTGCACGTCGGCACCGGGGTTGGTCAGCGCGTGATTGAGGCCGAATGCGGTTTCTGTGGTGTCGTAGGTGCCATAACTGACTCGGCCATCGATGGCTTGCTCGTCGCGGGTGGCCAGTTTGGTCACGTAGTTCAGCGAGCCACCGACCGAGCCGGCGCCGTTGATCAGTGACGAAGGGCCGCCCACCAGTTCCACCCGGTCATAAATCCACGAATCCACGGGACGCGCCAGTCCGCCGGAGACGTTTACGCCGTTAAACATCTGGGTGATCTGGCTGCTGGTAAAACCGCGATAGGAGACGAACCCGCCAAAGCCCGGCGGTGCACTGGCGTTCACTCCCGGCAAGGTGTTGGCCGCGTCCTGAAAGTTTTGCGAACCGTGACGTTCGATGTCATTGCGGTTGGCAATCGCCACTGAGGCCGGAGTGTCGCGCACGCTGAGGCCGAGGCGCGAGGCCATGCCGCTGGACTGGTCGAGGCTCAGGCCAGGCTCGGCGCCGGATTCGCCGTCAATGGTGATTGGCGCCAGACCCACGGTGGATTGCGCCCAGACGTTGACGGACAGGCAGCCGCAGAGGCTCGCCAGCAAGGTAAGTTGTTTCATCGATTGCATCCTGAATGCTTGTTCTCGGAGTCAGCGCACAGGCGAACGCCGCGCGTTGGCGCAGTGGGCTGACAGATCAAAAAGGCAAGGGCATTCAGGCGAGCGGCGGGGCGCGGGGATTGGCCGAAGGCCAGATGAAGCGAGCAGGGAGGTCAGTGCTGACGATGACCGGCAGCGGCGGGCTGTGTTGTTCCGGCAGGATTGCCAGGGTCAGGCTGGAGTTGAACGCCGGGCCCATGCCGCCGGTGGAGCACAGCGGGCAGCCGAAGGCTTTTGCCAGGGTCGGCAGTTTTTCTTCGGCGGGATTTGAGGCCAGCGGCGCCTGGGTGCTCGGATCGACGGCGCAGAACTGGCCACCGATACCGTTGAGCTGCATGCCGACCATTTGTCCGTGACCGATGCTGCAGGCGAACACGTTGAACAGGACGCAGCAATAGAGCATCCAGGCCAGCAGTGAACGATCGGTACGGGTGAATTTCATGGGGCGGCACTTTACCGCACCGCCGACCGGTCGTGCACATGGAAAAATGCCGACTAGGATGTTTTGTTCAAATCCCTTTAAAGGATTCTCGACCATGACCTTTGTGTTGGCTCAATGGCTGGTGACGATATTTGCGGTGATCAGCCTGATGCATGTGTATTGGGCGATGGGTGGGCAATGGGCAGCCGTGGCGGTGGTGCCGCAGGTCCCGGTGGACAACGGCGGGCTGACACTCAGGCCGGCGTTCAAGCCGTCAGGTTGGATCACGCTGGTGGTGGCAGCAGCCCTGCTACTGATTGCCGCACTGGTGTGCATGCGAGTGGGATGGTGGCTGCCCGCCGTGCATCACTGGGCGCTGCAATGGGTGATCAGCGCGATTGCGCTGCTGATGTTTGCGCGGGCGATTGGCGATTCGGAACTGGTGGGTTTTTTCAAGGAAGTGAAGGGGTCGCGGTTCGCCCGGCTCGACACTTGGGTTTACTCGCCGCTGTGTCTGATATTGGGAGCCGGGCTGTTGGCTGTTGCCTGGATTTAACTGCCGGTTTCAGTGCGCCGGCTGCTGACCTCGGCCGGCACATCATCCCCGGCCATGCGCTTGCGGAACAGCGCCGCCCGCGCCAGCAGCAAGGTAGTCACCGGCACGGTAATCGACAGCAGAATCGGAATCAGCCATGCGTGCAGCACCGGCCCGGACTTGAGCGCTGAAAAACAGATGATCGAGGCCAGCGCCACGCACCACGCACCGAGGGTCGAGGCCAGCGCCGGTGGGTGCATGCGCTGGAAATAATCTTTCATCCGCAACAGGCCGGTCGCACCGATCAGGGCGAAAATACCGCTGAGCACCAAAAGGATCGCCACCGGGATTTCCACCCAGAGAGACAGTTCAGCGTTCATTCGATCACCTCGCCACGCAGGAGGAATTTCGCCAGGGCAAACGAGCCGACGAAGCCGAACAGCGCGATCAGCAGCGCCGCTTCGAAGTAGGTGTCACTGGCATAACGAATCCCCAGGGTCAGCATCATCAGCATGGCGACGATGTACAGGTAATCCAGCGCCAGTACCCGGTCCTGCGCCGACGGGCCTTTGAACAGGCGCACCAGCGTAAGGACCATGGCCAGGGAAAACAGGAACAGCGTCAGCAGAATCGCGTTCGACAGCAGCGGGCTCATTCGAAAATCTCCATCAACGGCCGCTCGTAAGTGATCTTGAAGTGCTGGATGAACTGCGCCTCGTCATCCAGATCCCACACGTGCAGCAACAGAATGCTGCGATCCAGCGCCAGCTCCGACCACACCGTGCCGGGCACGACCGTACAGATCATCGACAGCGCCGCCAGACCGTTGGCATCGCGCAGGTCCAGCGGCACCTTGATGAAACGTGAACGAAGCGGCCGGCGACCGGCGTTGAGAACGCCCCAGGCCACCTGCAGGTTCGAGACGATCACGTCACGCCCGACCAGCAGAAACAATCGCAGGATCGTGCCCGGGCGGCGGATGTGAATCCGTTGCGGGCGCAGTTTGCGCATCATCAGCGGGGCGCAGAAACCGAGTACGGCACCCAGCAGCAGGTTGCCCGGGCTGACCGACAGGTTCAGCACCAGCCACAGCAACCACAGCGCAAGCGACAGCCAAGGAGCAGGAAACAGACGTTTCATGGTTGCACCTCCAGCAGCGCAGCCTTGGCTTCCGGACTCGGCACGGCGCGGGTGCCGAGCACCGCCATTACGTATTGCTGCGGGTTGTTCAGAGCCTCGGCCGCTGCCTGGGTGTAACGCAGCAGCGGTTCAGCCTTGAAGGTCAGGGCGATGCTCAGGCCGAGCAGCAGGAAAATCGGCGTGCATTCCAGTTTGCGCAGCACGGGCGACGGGCGCTCCTCTGGCGACCAGAAGCGCTGTATGCCCAGGCGCGAGAACGCCATCAGCGAGCCGAGGCCGGTAAGGATCAGCAGGGCCAGCAACGCCCAGGCAGCATTCGAGATCGGTTCGCCGGCACCGAGTCCCAGCGGGTTGAGCAGGGCGCCGATCAGGCTGAGCTTGCCGATGAACCCGGACAGCGGCGGCATGCCGATGATCAGCAGCGCGCAGGCAATGAAGCTCAGACCGAGGAAAGCCATGGTCCACGGAATCACCTGACCAACCAGCGCTTTCTGATCGTCGTCGAGGTTGATGCCCTTGACCGGTCGTTGCCACTCTTGCGGACGCGGCAGCAGTTCGTTCTCGTCTTCCAGCGGCACTTCGATGGCGGTGCGCGAACGCTCGATCAACTCCGCCAGCAGAAACAGTGCGCTCAACGCCAGGGTCGAGCTGACCAGATAAAACAGCGCCGCACCGATCAGGTTCGGCTGGGCGAACCCCACGGCAGACAGCAGAATTCCCGCCGACACCAGAATGCTCAGGCTGGCCATGCGTTCCAGGCGCTGCGCGGCGATGATCGCCACACCTGCGCCGGCCATGGTGGCCATGCCGCCGTAGATCAGCCAGTCGCCGCCGAAATACGCCGAAGCGCCTGCCTGGCCGGAGAACAACAGCGTCCACAGACGCAGCAGGGTGTAGACGCCGACCTTGGTCATGATCGCGAACATCGCCGCTACCGGCGCACTGGCCGACGAGTAGGCCGGCACCAGCCAGAAGTTCAGCGGCCACATGCCGGCCTTGGCCAGGAACGCCACGGCCAGAATCCCTGCGCCAGCGTGCAACAGGCCTCGGTCGGCTTCCGGCACCAGCGGGATCTTCAGGGCCAGATCCGCCATGTTCAGCGTGCCGGTCACTCCGTAGATCAATGCCGCGCCGATCAAAAACAGCGACGAGGCCAGCAGGTTGATCGAAATGTAATGCAGCCCCGACGACACTCGTGCCCGGCCCGAGCCGTGAAGCAACAGGCCGTAGGATGCGGCGAGCAGCACCTCGAAGAATACGAACAGGTTGAACAGGTCCGCCGTCAGGAATGCGCCGTAAAGTCCCATCAACTGAATCTGGAACAAGGCGTGGAAGCTCGACCCGGCGCCGTCCCAGCGGGCCATGGCGAACAGCAGGGCGCTGACGCCAATGATTCCGGTCAGCACCAGCATCAATGCCGACAGACGATCGACCACCAGCACGATGCCGAACGGCACCTGCCAGTTGCCCGGCAGATAAACCCCAATCGAACCGGGAACGCCGGTGGTCTGGGTCCATTGCAGCAGCATTACCGATATGCCGAGGCCGAGGAGGCTGGAGAACAGGTTGATTTTCGCCTTCAGCGGACGGTGCTTCTCGCCGAGCATCAGCATGATGGCGGCGGTCAGCAGCGGCAGCAGGATCGGTGCGGCGATCAGGTGAGTCATCGCCGTCATTCCTTGGGCTCCCTTCCATCAACGTGGTCGGTACCGGTCAGGCCCCGTGAGGCGAGCAACACCACCAGGAACAATGCGGTCATGGCGAAACTGATGACGATGGCCGTCAGCACCAGCGCCTGGGGCAGCGGGTCGGTGTAGTTGAGCAGGTCCTGCGGCACGCCGTCCTTGATGATCGGCTCCTTGCCGATGAACAGGCTGCCCATGCTGAAGATGAACAGGTTGACGCCGTAGGACAGCAGGCACAGGCCCATCACCACCTGGAACGTCCGTGGCCGCAGGATCAGCCAGACCCCGGACGCGGCGAGCACGCCGATGGCGATTGCGATGACTTCTTCCATCAGACGGCTCCTTTGGCGGCAGCGGTTTTGTGGCCCCGGACCGATTGGTGGGCGAGGGCGGTGAGGATCAGCAAGGTCGAGCCGACCACCACGGCGTAGACGCCGATATCGAAGAACAGCGCGCTGGCGATATGGATGTCACCCAGCAGCGGCAGGCTGAAGTGCCAGGTGTGGGTGGTCAGGAACGGATACCCGACCGCCATCGCCCCAAGCCCGGTGACGGTGGCGAACAGCAGGCCGGTGCCCATCCAGCGCAGTGGGCGCAGGCTCATTTGCGCCTCGACCCACTGGGTGCCGGCGACCATGTATTGCAGGATGAACGCCACCGACATCACCAGGCCGGCGACGAAACCGCCGCCCGGCTGGTTATGCCCGCGCATGAACAGGTAGAACGACACCACCAGCGCAATCGGCAGCAGCAGGCGCACCAGCACCGCCGGCACCATCATGAAGCCGAGCGCGGTGTCGCTGGCCGAGCGCGGGTTGACCAGGTCGGTGACCACATCGGGGGCGAGCAAGCGTTGCTGGGCCGGCAGTTGCAGGCTTTCTTTCGGTGGGCGGAAACGCCGCAGCAGGGCGAACACGGTCAGCGCCACGGCGGCGAGCACCGTGATTTCGCCTAAGGTGTCGAAACCACGGAAATCCACCAGCATCACGTTGACCACGTTACTGCCACCACCCTCAGGCAGGGCGCGACTCAGGTAGAACGAGGAAATGTCGTTCGGCGTCTGCCGGGTCAGCATGGCGTAGGACAGCAGCGCCATGCCGCCGCCGACGGCAATCGACAGCAGCAGGTCGCGCAGACGGCGTACCCGCGCCTTGCGCAGGCTGCTTGGCAACGGCGAAACCTCTTCGATCCGCCGTGGCAGCCAGCGCAGGCCGAGCAGGATCAGGACGGTGGTCACCACTTCGACCACCAGCTGCGTCAGGGCCAGATCCGGCGCCGAGAACCAGACGAACGTCACGCACGTCATCAGCCCGCAGACGCTGACCATGGTCAGGGCGGCGAGACGGTGATACTTGGCCTGCCACGCGGCGCCGAGGGCGCAGGCGATTGCCAGCAGCCACAGGGTCACGAACACGATGGAACCGGGGATCTTCGGCCGGTCGCCCCAGCTCAGGCTGCTGTGCAGCATCGGGATCAGGCCGGCCAGCACTGCCGCCAGCACCATCAGGAACAATTGCGCTTGAAGGCGCTTGGTGCCGATTCGCCGCTCCAGGCGTCGAGCCAGGCGCATCATCACCACCAGACTGCGTTCGAACATTCGCTTGCCGTTGAGGCGGCCCGCCAGCGGCGGATACTTGAAGCGGCCGCGCTTGAGCTGGTTGCGCAGCAGCAGATACAGCACGATGCCGCCGGACATGGCGATCAGGCTCATGATCATCGGTGCATTGAGGCCGTGCCAGATCGCCAGGCTGTATTCCGGCAGCACGCCGCCCACCACCGGCAACGCGGCAGCGGCCAGCAACGGGCCGACCACCTGGGCCGGGAAAATCCCCACCAGCAGGCAGGTGAACACCAGCAGTTCCACCGGCGCACGCATCCAGCGCGGTGGTTCATGCGGGGTGTGCGGCAGGTCGGTGGCGGTCGGGCCGAAGAACACATCAACGGTGAATCTCAGCGAGTAGGCAACGCTGAACATACCGGCAATGGTCGCGACGATCGGCAGGCTGGTTTCAACCCACGCGGTGGCGTTGATGAACACGGTTTCGGCGAAGAACATCTCTTTCGACAGAAAACCGTTGAGCAGCGGCACGCCGGCCATCGACGCACTCGCGACCATTGCCAGGGTGGCGGTGAATGGAATGAGTTTGAACAGGCCATTGAGCTTGCGGATATCGCGGGTACCGCTTTCGTGGTCGATGATCCCGGCGGCCATGAACAGCGAGGCCTTGAAGGTCGCGTGGTTGAGAATGTGGAACACCGCCGCCACAGCAGCGAGCGGACTGTTCAGGCCCAGCAGCAGCGTGATCAGACCGAGGTGGCTGATGGTCGAGTAGGCCAGCAGCCCTTTAAGGTCGTTCTGGAACATCGCGCAGTACGCGCCGAGCAACAGCGTGGCGGCGCCGGCGCCGCTGACGATGTAGAACCACTCTTCACTGCCGGACAGCGACGGCCACAGCCGGGCCAGCAGGAAAACCCCGGCCTTGACCATGGTCGCCGAGTGCAGGTACGCCGAAACCGGTGTGGGCGCCGCCATGGCGTGGGGCAGCCAGAAGTGGAAGGGGAACTGGGCGCTTTTGCTGAGGGCGCCGATAAGAATGAGGGGAAGCAGGATGGGGTAGAGAGCATGTGCGCGAATCAGGTCGCCGGCGGCCAGGACCTTGTCCAGGTCATAGCTGCCGACCACATGGCCGAGGATCATGACCCCCGCCAGCAGGCACAAACCTCCGGCACCGGTGACCATCAACGCCATATACGCCCCACGGCGCGCGTCGTGGCGGTGGTGCCAATAGCCGATCAACAGGAACGAGAAAAGGCTGGTCAGCTCCCAGAAGAACACGATCTGGATCAGGTTGCCGGAGATCACCAGCCCGAGCATGGCGCCCATGAACGCCAGAAAAAACGCGAAGAAACGCGGCACCGGATCATCCGGCGACATGTAATAACGTGCATATAAGGAAACGAGGGTGCCGATGCCCAGCACCAGCATCGAGAACAGCCAGGCGAAGCCGTCCATGCGCAGAACGAAGTTCAGGCCCAGGCTGGGCAGCCACGTGAACTCCTCGCGGATCACGCCGCCGTGGGCGATCTGCGGATACAGCATCGCGACCGAGACAGTCCCGATCAGTGCGACCAGGCCTGCCAGCAGAGATTCGGCGTTACGTGCGTTGTGCGGCAGCACGGCTGCCAGACAGCTGCCCAGAAAAGGCAGAAGCAGTAGAACTATCAGGGACATAGGCTTCTAATCTGCGGAAGTTTGTGAAGCATCATACGTGCCAGCTCCCGGATCGCCAAACGCGAGGATGTCTCTGAATCCTACAAAGTAGCCGTAAAACCCCCGTTTAGCCTTCGGTCTCGTGCTCCAATTCTTCCGTGACCGTTTGTGTCTCTTTGCCTTTGGTCTTCAATTCACTGACGATCACCGCCGCCACGATCAGCCCCGCACCCACCAATGCAATCGCTGGGAGGCGCTCTCCCGCAATGCGTCCAACGATCCCGGCCCACACTGGCTCACCGGCATAGATCAAGGTCGCGCGGGTCGGCGAAACGCTTTTCTGCGCCCAGTTCATCGCCACTTGAATCGCCGCACTCATCGCGCCGAGGCCCAGGGCGGTGCTCAACAACAACCACGAGAAGTCCGGAATCGCCTCGCCGGTCGGCACCACCATCAAAAACGACAGCACCGAAGTCGTCGCCAGTTGCACCACGGTTACCCGGCGCACATCGACCTGCCCCGCATAGTTGCTGATCAGGATGATTTCGGCCGCAATCGCGATGGCGCTGATCAGCGTGGCGATTTCACCGGGGCTGAAATTCAGCGAAGCCCCGGATGGCCCGGAAAGCAGCATCAGCCCGGTAAACGCCAGCATGATGCCGATGCTCGGCATCAAACCCGGGCGCCGACCGAGCACCAGCCATTGCAGCAGTGGCACGAACGGCACGTACAGCGCGGTGATGAACGCCGACTGACTGCTTGGGATACTCTGCAACCCAACGGTCTGCAAGCCATAACCGAGCAGGATCGCTACGCCGATAAAGGCGCCAGCCTTGAGTTCGAACAGGGTCAGTTCCCGCAGGTGTTTCCAGGAGAACAGCGCAACAATGCCAGCGGCGGCGGCAAAGCGCAGGCCGACGAAAAACATCGGGCCGCTGACGGTCATCGCGTGCTGCACCAGCAGGAAGGTGCCGCCCCAAAGCATGGTGATCAGCACCAGCACGCACTCGGCTTTGCTGAACCGGGAAAACCGCAGGGGAGATTGAGAAGGATTGGCTGACGTCATGACCTTGCGCACTTTTAAGGAGGAGACGCACAATGCGCCAAATGTTGCGCAGTATACTGCCCAGCCCCAGTCAGTGAGCAATATAGTGCACAGAGATTCCGTACAGCGGGCTTCGGTCCTGCAACACGTCAGCCAGAATGTCCGGCGCCTGCGCCATGCCGCCGGCATGAGCCAGACGGCTCTCGCGGAAAAGTCCGGCGTCAGTCGGCGGATGCTGGTGGCCATCGAGGCCGGTGAAAAAAATGTCAGCCTGACCACCCTTGACCGCGTCGCCGAAGCTCTTGAAGTGGCCTTCAGCGATCTGATCCAGGCCCCGGACAATCGTGATCCCGGCCGTATCAACGAACTGGCCTGGGTCGGAAGCATCCCCGGCAGCAAAGCCGTTTTACTGTCCAAGGCCAATGCCACTCGCGCGGTGGAGCAGTGGGAATGGTGCCTGCAACCGGGCGAGGTCTATCCCTCGCAGCCGGACGCCGAAGGCTGGAGCGAGCAGATTTTCGTATTCGAGGGCTGCCTGACTCTGATGCTCGGCGACCAGCCACAGCACATTGCCGCCGGAGAGTTCTACATGTTCGCCAGTAATCAGCCGCACGCCTATCGCAATGATGGGGAAGTGGCGGCGCGTTTTGTGCGTAATGTGGTGATCTGACAGTCGCAACGGAATGAAACACGCTGCAAGTCGCATCGGCATGATAAAAAAATGGCGTCCGTCTAGACGCCTTCGCGGCGTCTGAATGACACTGGCCCGAGCACATCCTCAGTTGCGAGAACGGCATGACTCAAACCGATACGACCGCCATCCGTCACGCCGACATCCTGATTGTCGGCGGCGGCCTCAGCGGCACGATGCTGGCAGTGCAATTGCTGCGTTTGCCGGGGCGCAGAAAGATTCTGGTGATCGAGCCCCGGGCTGAACTGGGCCGGGGTGAAGCGTACAGCGCGGTGGAACTGGGCCACACGCTCAACGGCAACGCCGCGCGGATGAGCGTTGACCCGGACAATGCCGATGACCTGACCCAATGGCTTACTGATCACATTGCCGGTGGCGGTTGGCCGGAGTCGGATCAGCAACATGTTCCGGTCAGCGAACTGTTTCCGCCACGGGGGCTGTTCGGCGTGTATGTGCAGCAGCGTCTGACTGAAGCGCAGCAGGTGGGCGCGCAACACGGCTCGACGGTCGAGCATGTACGGGCCGAAGTGGTCGATTTGCAGGACTGCGGCGATTCCGTGCAGCTCACCTTGAGTGACGGCCAGCAACTTCAAGGCGCTTTCGCAGTGCTGGCGACCGGGATGTTCCCGGCGGCACGTACCCCGCAAAAACAATCCAGCGGCCTCAACGCGGCGGCACTCGATCCTTGGGATGTCGCGGCCATGCGCCAGCTCGATCCGCACTCGACGGTGCTGATCATCGGTTCCGGCCTGACCATGGTCGATGCCGTGGTGTCGCTGGAGCAGGCCGGGCATCGCGGGCCGATCGAGGTGTTTTCCCGGCACGGGCTGTTGCCCCATGTGCGTCGTCAACCGCCCGCGTGGGTTGACTTCCTCGCCGAGGATCACAGCCTCCGCACGCCACGCCAGTTGTTGCGCGAATTGCGCCGGCATTGCCACGACGCCATTGCACAAGGCATCGACTGGCAGGCGCCGCTGGACACCGTGCGTGCGCACATCGGTCGGTTGTGGAGCCAGGCCAGCGATGTGCAGCGCCGGCAGTTCGTGCGGCATGTGCGGCCGTGGTGGGAAAGTCATCACCATCGTTCGCCGCCGCTGAGTGCGGAACTGGTCGAGCGTCTGCACCAGGAAGGACGATTGCGTATTCATGCGGCGTCTTTCAAGGGGCTTGAGCCGGTATCGGGCGACGGCGTGAGTATCCGCATTCGCCCTCGCGGCGAGGCTGAAACCCGCGTGGTGCAGGGCGCGGCGTTGATCAACTCAAGCGGCATCGAGTACGACTGGCGCCGTGTCGCGCGACCTTTGCCGCAGCAGTTGCTGGCGCGCGGTCTGGTTCGTCCGGGGCCGCTGGCGCTGGGCATCGCAGCCGCGGTGGACGGCGCTGTGCTGGATGCCGAAGGCCGGGTTTCGCCCCGCCTGTTCGCCATGGGCCCGCCGTTGCGTGGCATGTGGTGGGAGAGCACCGCCGTCACGGATGTGGCGTCGCAGGCCAAGGCACTGGCCGCGCGACTGGTGCGCTGACGCAAGATGCAAGAAACCCCGCTTCGGCGGGGTTTCCTGTTTCTGGCAGCTCAAACCGATCACTCAGTAGCGCTGATATTTGGAACCGAATTCCGGGCGGTTTTCCGCGACGTACAGTTTGGTCGGTTCGGCGTTCTGTTGCAGTTTGAGACTGCCTTGGTGTTCGGCATCGACGCTGACGGTGTCGACGTTCAGGGTGCCGGACTGGCCGATGGTTGCAGCCGCGACAACTGGAGTGCTGGCGTGTGGGGCAGCGATGGCGGAGGTGGCGCCAATCAGGGAAACAATGAAGCCGAGTGCGATGATGTCTTTCATGATGTTGCTCCAGAGAGTGGGGAGAAGATGGGGCCCACTGTAGTGCTGGAGGGTTTTGATGTGAAAACACCCTTGCGCATAGTTGTTATCGAAGGTGTTGATGCGCGATCAGCGCGGGAGGGTATTGCTCAGCCAGCGCTGGCGCAGCTGCTCCAGACGGCCGTCCGCCCGCAGTGTATCCAGCGCCTGCTGCCAGCGTGCGACCTGTTTCGGATTGGTCTGCGGCGAAAAGGCAATGTAGGTGTTCTGTTTCATCAACGGGATCTGGTACTGCAAGCGTCCCGGCTCCATGCCTTGTTCGCGGGCGAGGGCGGCTTTGGACCAGGTATCGGAGACCACGAAATCGGTACGCCCCAGGCTGAACAGTCGCATCATCTGCTCCGGGGTTTCCACGCCGTAGAGATTGTTCAGGTCTTGCCCTTGCAGGTAGCTGTAGACCAGCCATTTGCGCGGCACGGTGATCCGGCCAAGGTGATCGGCTTCACGCAGGCTGTTTACGGGAGGCTGGAGATTGTCGCGGGCGTACAGCGCGGTTTCGACTTCGATCAGCGGCCCGACCCATTGATAGCGATCATCGCGCTCATCGGTACGCAGCACGGTGAATACGCCGGTGTCGGGGGTATCGCTGGCCATGCGCAGGGCGCGCAGCAGCGGGACTTGTTGCAGATGGATACGGTTGCCGGTCTGGGTCGCCAGGGCCTGCACCACGTCCACACCGAATCCCGCGAGCTGATTGCCTTGCATGAATTGCAGGGGCGGGTGGTTGTCGGTGAGCAGTTGCAAATCCGCCGCGTTGGCCGTCAGGGCCAGCATGGACAGCAGACAGGCGGCAAAACGTTTCATGGATCGTCCCTGAACAAATCAATCGCGAAGCTTAGTACGAGCCATGGCGGCTGTCGTGGGGAAACAGCGGGGCTTTTGTGTCAGAGAACAAGGCTTATCGGTAGTGATCGCTGCGGGGGCAGAGCGCCCCCGGCAGGAATCGACAACGGCGGGTACAAACGATCAGTAACGCTGGTACTTGGAACCGAACTCGGGACGGTTCTCGGCGACCAGTACGCTGCGGGCCGAGCGCTCGCGCAGTTCCTGCAGGCGATCTGCACCACCCTCGGCGACGCGCTCACGCAGCTCCTGCAAACGGTCCGCACCGCCTTCAGCCACGCGTTCACGCAGTTCCTGCAAACGATCCGCGCCACCTTCGGCAACGCGATCCTTCTGCAGGTTTTCCGAGCCGTATTCGGCGACCAGCGGCTGGGAGCTGGCGGATGCCAGGTCGGCCAGGGCCAGGCCACCGAGCAGGCTGAGTGCGAGTACCAGGGATTTCGAGGACTTGAACATGGTGTTTCTCCTTGCGTTTGATGATGAGTGAGCCAGTGCTTTCTGGTGGGTTCATTCAAACGCGAGGGTGTATCGCTGATATGTGGTGATGCGGCGCGAAAACACGGGTTACGTATCTGCGCGGCGAATTTATACAGAGCGATACAAATCCATCAGGATTCGGCGAGCATCTCCACGGCGAAGGAGAACACATAACCCTCGTTGCGCACGGTCTTGATGTAAGTCGGCTCGCGGGAGTCGTCCAGCAGACGCTGACGCAGGCGACTGACCAGCAAATCAATCGAGCGGTCGAACAGGTCGGCATCGCGACCCTGGGTCAAATTCAGCAACTGATCGCGGCTGAGCACTCGTTGCGGATGATCGAGAAACACCCGGAGCAAGCGATATTCGGCGCCGCTGAGGGCAACCATGGTGTCGTCTTCATCGAGCAGGTGGCGGGCGGTGGTGTCCAGGCGCCAGCGGCCGAACGCGAGCAGGCGCCCGGTTTCGGTGATCAGCAGATTGGGCGGCAGCATTCGTGTACGGCGCAGCACGGCGTTGATCCGCGCCAGCAGTTCGCGGGCGGCGAAGGGTTTGGTCAGGTAATCGTCAGCACCCATTTCCAGGCCGAGGATCCGGTCGGTCTGGTCGTCGCGGGCGGTGAGCATCAGGATCGGGATCGCCTTGTGCTTGCCGGCGCGCAATTCGCGGCACAGCACCAGCCCGTCATCGCCGGGGAGCATGATGTCGAGCACGATCAGGTCGACCGTGTTGGCTTCCAGAAAGCTGCGCATCTGCCGCCCATCGGCGACCACGGTGCTGCGCAGGCCGTTCTTGGTCAGGTAATTGCCGACCAGTTCGCGGATCTCGCGGTCATCGTCGACAATCAGGATGTGGTTGATGTGATCCATGGTTCACACTCTTTTTGTGGGAGCGAGCTTGCTCGCGAAATCGGTCTGTCAGTCAACAATGATGCTGAATGCGATGGCCCCTTCGCGGGCAAGCCCGCTCCCACAGTGTTATGGGGTGCCCTGAAGAACGGGTTTTCAGGGCTTATGCATTGAGGGTCAGGACACCACGCGGTAGCACGGCACATACGCTGCGCCGCCCGGCAGTTTCATCCGGTGCTGGGCGACGAAGGCTTTGAGCAGCAGATCGAGGGGCTGCATGATTGCGGCGTCACCACGGATCTGGTACGGCCCGTGTTCCTCGATCAGGCGGATGCCCTTGTCCTTGACGTTGCCGGCCACGATCCCGGAGAACGCGCGGCGCAGGTTGGCCGCCAGTTCATGGGGTGGCTGGTCGCGGTGCAGCTTGAGGTTGGCCATGTTTTCGTGGGTCGGATCGAACGGGCGCTGGAAGCCTTCGTCGATCTTCAGCAGCCAGTTGAAGTGGAACGCGTCGGCGCGTTCGCGGCGGAATTGCTTCACGGCCTTGAGGCCCGCTGTCATCTGCCGCGCCACTTCGGCCGGGTCGTCGATGATGATTTCGTAGTGCTTTTTCGCTGCTTCGCCGAGGGTGGCTGTGACGAAAGCGTCGAGTTGTTCCAGGTACGGCGCGGCGTGTTTCGGCCCGGTCAGGATCACCGGGAACGGCAGGCCTGCGTTATCCGGGTGCATCAGGATGCCCAGCAGGTACAGGAACTCTTCGGCGGTGCCGGCGCCGCCCGGAAAGATGATGATGCCGTGGCCGACGCGGACGAAGGCCTCCAGGCGTTTTTCGATGTCCGGCAGGATCACCAGCTCGTTGACGATCGGGTTCGGCGCTTCGGCGGCGATGATGCCTGGCTCGGTCAGACCGAGGTAACGGCCACCGTGAATCCGCTGCTTGGCATGGGCGATGGTCGCGCCTTTCATCGGGCCCTTCATCACGCCAGGGCCGCAACCGGTGCAGATGTCGAGGCTGCGCAGGCCCAGTTCGTGACCGACTTTCTTGGTGTATTTGTATTCTTCGGTGTTGATCGAGTGGCCGCCCCAGCACACCACAATTTTCGGCTCGACGCCCGGACGCAGGGTGCGCGCGTTGCGCAGCAGGTGGAAGACGTAGTCGCTGATGCCCTGGGAGGTGCTGAGGTCGATGCTCAGGGCATCGAGTTCGTTTTCGGTGTAGACGATGTCGCGCAGGGCGCTGAACAGCATTTCCCGGGTGCTGGCGATCATTTCGCCGTCGACGAAGGCGTCAGCCGGGGCGTTCAGCAGTTCCAGGCGCACACCGCGATCCTGCTGGTGGATGCGGATTTCGAAGTCTTTGTAGGCTTCAAGAATGGTTTTTGCGTTGTCGACATGGGCGCCAGTATTGAGGATTGCCAGGGCGCACTGGCGAAAGAGGGTGTAGGTGCTGCCGGTTCCGGCCTGGCTCAGTTGCTGAACTTCACGTTGGGAAAGGGTTTCGAGGCTGCCTTTCGGGCTGACCGAGGCATTGATTACGTGTCGTTGGGTCATGCAGTGATCCTTAAAACGATGTCATTGCCGGTATGGCCAATGGCATCCGAATAGTGTGTATCCATGAATGAAGATGGCACGATCTGCGTGGTATCGCCATGTCCCCGTTGGACGTTGAAAAGATGAAAAGGCGCTCCAGCATAGCTAAATCCGCCTCAGAGGCGATAATGCGCAGCCTCTTTTTAACTCAAGCCATGGAAGCCTGTCGCGATGTTCGAGATTCAACCGATCGATGCCATCACTTATCGCCAGCAGACCCGGCGCAGCACGCTGATCATCGCGGTGCTGTTTCTGGTGCTGGCGATGGTGTTTTCGACTGTGGCGGTGGCGCTGTTCGGCGAGCCGGGCGGGGATAATCTGCGGTTCAATGTCGGCGGGGTGTTTGGCGCATTTCTACTGACGGCGGCGTTGCTGCGCGGGCGATTCTGGAACCAGACCTGGATGGCCCCGGCGGTGTACGGCTGGCGGCTCAAGCGCAGCCTGATGAGCGTGACCAACGTCATGCATCAGGTGATGGCTGCGGTGGAGAAGGGTGATCCGGTGGCGATGAAGGTGCTGCGGTTTTATCACCTCGGCTTGACCCAGATGCATGAACTGGACGGCAACTCCAGCGATCATGCGCAATTGCATCGTGAAGTCGAAGCGCACAAGTCGCGGATGGAGGCGCTCGGTCTGGACACCGATCAGAAGCGCCTCGATCCGGCCTGGCTGGAAACCTTGAAAGCGCGTTAAAACGGAATGCGCGCGGCGCGCCGCAGTTTCCAGCGGCGAATCAAACGCCCGTAGACCAGCAGGTTGACCACCAGCACCACGCTGCCCAGCACCAGCTGAATCTGTGGCGTCAACCCGGTCGGGTAGATGATCGGCCAGACGTAATGTTCGATGAACCCGCCGGCGTATTCGGTCTGCCCGGCAGCGTGACGCATCAGATTTTCCCAATAGGTCAGCGGACAGGTCAGGTGCAACACCTCGACCGCCACGCCCCAGGCCGCCGCTGGCAAATGCAGCCACATCAGCCGTGGCCACTTGAGCACCAGCAGCCCGCCGAACAGCACGAACAGAATGAACAGCAAATGAAACAGCACCAGCCCGTCGGCGGCTATTCGATACAGCATGTCGTCTCCCTGACGCGTGGGTGAATGGTTGCCATGTTACGCCGGTAAACGACTGACGGAAGGAGGGATTTGCGCCAACTGCGCAAGATTGTTCAAGCCACCAACGGGCGTTTGCTGGCAGAGTCCGGGGCCTTGTCTCACGGTTGAAGCGTGTTATGTCTGACTCATCAATGCCGCGCAGTGCCTTTCTTCGCGGAGCCGCGGCGATCATGCCGTTATCGCTGGCCACCGCACCCTGGGGGCTGCTGGCCGGCTCCATGGCGATTGAAGCCAACCTCACGCCGCTGCAAGGGCAGGGCCTGTCGAGCATTGTGTTCGCCGGTGCTGCGCAACTGGTGGCGATCGGCATGCTCAAGGGCGGCGCGGGGATTTTCTCTATTCTGCTGACCACGCTGCTGCTGACTTCGCAACATTTGCTTTACGGCATGAGCATGCGTCATGTGATTTCGCCTTTGCCGGGTCGCTGGCGCATCGGCCTGGGCTTTTTGCTCACCGATGAACTGTTCGCCCTGACCAGTCAACACGACCGCCAGCAGTTCAACCGCTGGTACGCCCTGGGCGTCGGCCTGACGTTCTACATCGCCTGGAATCTCTTCACCCTGGCCGGCATCGTGCTCGGCAGCAGTATTCCGGGACTGGAACACCTGGGGCTGGACTTCTCGATTGCCGCCACCTTCATCGCCCTGATCACCCCGGTGGTGCGCAATGTGCCGACGGTGGTCTGCGTGGCGGTGTCATTGTTCTGCTCGGTTTTGTTCAGTTACTGGCAATGGGGTTCGGCGCTGGTGTTGTCGGGGCTGGCCGGCATGACCGCCGGGTTTATCTGCAACAAGCTGTATCGGGAGCGCACATGATGGTCTGGGCAGTGATTATCGGCATGGGGATTCTGGTGTTCCTCAACCGCTACGTGTTTCTTGAGCCACGCTTGCCAGTGCGCTTGAGCAGCAACGCGCGGCAATTTCTCGGTTTTGCCGTGCCGGGCATGTTGACCGCGATTTGCGGGCCGATTGTGTTCATGCCGGACAAACAACTGAATCTGCAGTGGGATAACCCTTATCTGCTGAGTTCATTAGTCGCAATCGGCTTGGTGATCTACACGCGCAATACATTGCTCAGCATGCTGTTGAGCATGGCGTTCTTCTTTCTACTGCGCTGGTGGCTTTAAGTTCTACGCTTAATGGATGAATTCCATCAGCGAGGTGAACATGGCAACCGAGCAGAACCGTCCAGAGGAAGATGACGAACCGAGTGAAGAAGAGATCGAGCGGGAAAAACACAAGGAGCAGACCTGGAAGCATGACGACAGCCGCGAGTTGTCCGACCGCGATCGGGAGCGCCCGCTGAAACCCTGAACGGCACAACGAAAAAGCCCCGCGGTTGCGGGGCTTTTTCGTTTCATCAAAGATCTTCCAGCTGCGTGAAATCGGGGTGGGAGGCCCGATAACCCAAGGTCTTGTCGATCCAGGCATTCAACTCGTTGACCATCACCGGCGGGTGGCAGGGATAGCTTTCGAGGGTAGCGCGCAGGATGCGGTCGATATCGGGTACGTCACGCAGGTTTCGAGTCTTGATGTAGTGGCCGATAAAACAGTCGAGTTGAAAGCGTTCTGTCGTGGACAGATGAATACACTCCAGGCCTGTGACCTGTTTGATTGCAAAATCGTCGCGCAACTTAATTCTCTGCAAGGCTTGTAAGTTTGTGGGGGATTCCTGGTTTTGCTGACTCTTTGGTCAACTGGTATGCCAAAAGGAAATGCGGCGCGCATGCTATCCGTAGTGTTTGTAAATGTATGTATGACGGTTGAAATGTCAGACGGGCGGTTAGTTCAATCAAACGACTGTTTATGTTGAATGTTTCGCGTTTGAAACACCGCGTGTAACACGCAGGATTCGATTGCTGAACTCCTGCTTTTGATAACGCATCGCGTCGACATTTATTTACGGTACGGCTTCAATCAATTCCGCACCCTGATTGCGGGAGTTGCCCACCGCTTTGCCGACTTTGTGCCAGTGGAACGCTTCGCTGGGTTCGGCTTCAAACAGCAGCATCTGTTCGGCGCGCTCGGTCGGTGTGGCGGGATCGAGCCATTCCTGCACCCGATCAGCGCGCAGCACGATCGGGCGCCGGTCATGCACATCGAGCAGGCCACCTTCGCTGTTGGCGGTAATGATCACAAAGCCGTCTTCATCCCGTGCAGGTTCGCCGGGTGCCGGAAACTGGCCGATGGCGGCGCAGAAAACCGGCTGATGATCAGCCCGACGAATCAGCCAGGGCTGTCGGCCTTTGTCGGGTGCATCGACCCATTCGAACCAGTTGTCGACCGGTACGATCAACCGATGGCGCCAGATCGCGCGAAAAAACGGCCCGTGGGCGACTTTTTCCACTCGCGCGTTGATCGGCGCGGCGCGATCCTTGGCCCAGTGCGGGCGCCAGCCCCAGCGCAAGTTGTCGGCGTACAGCCGTTGTTGGTGCTGATGGAGAATCGCCAGTGAGGTCGTGGGCGCGGCGTTGTAATGCGCCAGCGGCGCGTCGCCGACGTGATTGATCAGCGCATCGGGAATGCTCAGCACTGCGACGAAATCGTGGATGCCCCGGTATTGCGACAGTCTTCCGCACATCGGCCGACCCTCCGGCAGCTGCCTGAAGATTTGAGCTTAGTTGCACGGTTCACTCCTTGCCGCCCTGACCGTTGAAAGCGTCGCGCCAGACCAGCCAGCGGCGCTCCAGAACGGCGAGCAATCCGTCGCTGAGTTTGCCGAGCAGCGCCAGAACGATGATCGCGGCCAGCACGATGTCCGGCCGCGACGTTTCGCGACCGTCACTGAGCAGGTAACCCAGCCCTTTGGTCGCGGCGATCAGTTCGGCCGCCACCAGAAACATCCACGCCAGGCTCATGCCGCTGCGCAATCCGGTGAACAGGCCGGGCAGGGCGGCAGGCAGCAGAATCCGTCGCACCAGTTGCAGCGGGCTGAAGCCGTAGATGTGCCCGACCTCCACCAGTTTGCGGTCGATGTTGCGGATCGCTGCGACCACGTTGACGTACACCGGGAAGAACGCGCCGATGGCGATCAGGACGATTTTCGAGGTCTCGTCGATCCCCAGCCACAAAAGCAACAGCGGCACCCAGGCCAGGCTGGGAATCGAACGCAGCGCGGCGAAAGTCGGTTCCAGATAAGCCTCGGCTTCGCGGCTGAGACCGACCCACGCGGCAAACACCAGCGCCAGACTCGCGCCGATGGCAAACCCCAGCAGCACGCGAATCAGGCTGGCGCCGATGTGTTTCCACAAGGCGCCTTCGGCCAGGTCGGTGAGGGTCAGGGCAATCTCGCTCGGCGCCGGCATCTGGTAGGACGGCAGCCAGCCGATGCGTACGATGAATTCCAGGGCGACCACGATCAGCAGTGGCAGGGCCAGGCCTTTGAAGCGCCGACGCCAGAGCGGATTCAGCAGGGGGAGTTTTCGGCGTGGTGCCGGCACGGCGAGGCGGGCGGGCAAGTCGTTGCTCATGGACGGTTCTCCGCTCACGACAAATCCGCGACGGACGCGGACGTGTCATGGGCCTGATCGGTTACTGGGCGGCGGCGACTTGCTGGAAACCGGTGTCGATCAATTGATCGATGACCTGATCGACATTCACCCCACGGCGCACCAGTTCTTCGGAGACCAGAATCGGCGCGGCGGCTTTCGATGCCAGCACGTCCCTGGCGGTCAATTGCGGGCTGCTCAGGTCGGTGCGCGACAGTTGCAGTTTGGCCACGTCCAGCGGCAGGCCGGATTCGCTGGCGAGCAACTTTGCCAATTCGTCGGGGTTCTTCACCGACCACTCGCGGGCCTGCTCATAGGCCTTGATCACGGTGTCGATGGTTTGCGGGTGTTGCTTGGCGTATTGCTCGGTGACGCTGACCACGCCGTAGCTGTTGAAGTCGCGATTGCGGTACAGCAGGCGCGAGCCGGCCTGCACCTGACTGGCGGCCATGTGCGGATCAAGACCGGCCCAGGCGTCGACATCGCCTTTCTCCAGCGCGGTGCGGCCGTCCGGGTGTTGCAGGTGCACCAGTTCCACGTCGTCCTTTTTCAGCCCGGCCTGTTGCAGGGTGCGCAGGGTGAACAGATACGGATCGGTGCCCTTGGTGGCGGCGATTTTCTTGCCCTTGAGGTCGACGACGGACTGGATCGGCGAGTCCTTGCGCACCACCAGCGCGGTCCATTCGGCGCGGCTGTAGACGTAGACCGATTTGATCGGGCTGCCATTGGCGCGGCTGAGCACGGCGGCGAGGCTGGCCGAAGAGGCGAAATCCACGCCGCCGCTGTTCAGGTATTCCAGCGAGCGGTTGCTGCCCTGGCTCAGCACCCAGCTGATTTTGCTCTGGGGCAGGGCTTTTTCCAGGTAGCCCAGATGTTTGAGCGCCAGGCTGACCGGCGAGTAATAAGCGTAATCCAGATGCACTTCGGCTGGCGGCGCTTCGGCAGCGTGGGCGAGCGGTTGCAGACTCAGGGCTACTGCGCAGGCCGCGAGCAGCGTTTTGACGCGGGAAAACGGTAAGAGGGATTTCATGGGCACGCTCCGGCAAGGCAACAGATTCTTATGTCCAAAAAGATATTTTTATCGAATGCTTCCTGCATGAATGGAATATTGCAGGCTTTATGCCATGTGCGCCTTGTCCCGTATTTACGGGGTTTAACGCCGGTTTTTCAAGTTGGAAGTGTTGCAGGGAAAACACTGTGCCGAGCCACTGTTGCTCGGCCAACAGTGCAACGGGAAGGTGCTGAGCTTATGCGCTAATCGAATTTCAAATCTTATTTGTAAGAGCGTTATGGTCTATAAAAATCCCTTCTGCAGGACTCGCCATGAAGCTCTCACGTTTCCTACGCGCCGCGTTGACCAGCGCACTGTTTGCCACTCCATTGACCTACGCTGCCGAACCCTTGGTCCTGCACGTCGGCGACCAGAATTACTACAACATCCGCGCGTCCATAGAAGCGTCCGGCGTATTGAAGGACGCTCCTTACACGGTCGACTGGAAACACTTCCAGGCCGCTGCTCCGTTGGCCGAAGCGTTGCAGACCGGGTCGCTGGATCTGGGTTTTCTTGGGGATTCAGGGTTTCTGTTTCTGGCCGCCAAACAGGCGCCGGTGAAACTGATCGGTGTATCGCGGCAGAACCCGGACACCATCGCCCTGTTGGTGCCCAAGGATTCTCCGGTGAAAACCATCGAGGATCTGAAGGGCAAGAAAGTCGCCTACTGGCCAGGTGCCTGGAGTCAGCAGTTGACCTTGCGGGCGCTGGAGCAGGACGGTTTGCCGGAAAATTACGTCGACTTCGTCAAGCTGATGCCGATTGATGCAGCGGCGGCGCTGCCACAAGGCAGCATTGATGCGTTCCCGGTCTGGGAACCGTACATCTCCCAGCAGATCGTGTTCTCCGGTGCGCGACCTATTCTCACGGCGAAAAACCTGATGCCGGGCCTGAGTGCGATTGCGGCATCGGCGCCGTCCATCGACAGCAAGCGTGAAGCGATCGCCGATTTCCTCGGACGCCTGAAGCAGGCCCGGGCCTGGGTCGACAGTCACACCGACGAATACGCCGACCTGTGGGCGAAGAAAGCCAACCTCGATCAACAGGTTTCGCGGCACTGGTTGCGCCAGGCGCACATGACGGTCGGCCCGGTGGATCAGCAGGCTGCCGCCGATCTGCAAAGCACGGCCGACTTCCTGTTCAAGGTCAAGGCGCTGCCGGCTCCGCTGGCCACGGCCGGGATCATCGACAGCTCGTTTCAACAGGCGCTGGCACGCTGAGCGAGCGCCGGAACCAAACCCTGTGTATCTTTATCCAACCTCGGCCCATCTCATTGGGTCGCAGGGAGGCAGCAGCGGCGAAGGAGTTTTGCCAATCGACAACATGACCGCAAGGGTCGGGCGCAAGGCAAAACATGACACAGTGGTTCAAGCTTTTCTGCGCGATGGCAGTGGCCGTCGGGTTGGCCGGTTGCATCGCCGCTCCCATCGAAATGACCGAGCAGACCGAGACCCGGCTCAAGGCCCAGGCGCCTGTGCGGTTTCTGTTGACCTTTGATGACGGGCCCAGCGCTTCGAGTTTTTTCAATCCCACCGAAACCGTGCTCGACAGCCTCAAGGACAACCCGCTGGAGCCGGGGATCAAAGCGGTGTTTTTCGTCCAGACCCGCGCACCCCGAGCAGGCAACAGCGAGATCGGTCGGCGAGTCATGCGCCGCGAGTATGACGAAGGGCACATTCTGGGCTTTCACACGGCCACCCATTGGCACACCAATCATCGATTGCTCGACCCGGATGAGCTCGAAACCTCATTGACCAACGGCTCGGCGGACATCGCGGCGATCACTGGCGCGCCGCCGACGTTATTGCGCCCGCCATTCTGGAACTACGACAAACGCACCTTTGCCGCTTATCAGCAGCACCATATGCAGGTGTTGCTGACCGATCTGAGCGCCAATGACGGCAAGATCTGGGGCTTCAACGCCAGTCCCCGGCGGCGGGCGAACATGCTGCGTCAGCTATCGGAAGTCCGCGAACGGATTGCCCTCGGTGAACTGCCAACGGTGGACGGGGTGATTCCGGTGGTGGTGACCTTCCATGACCTCAACCGCTACACCGCCCGCCACACCCGCGAGTACTTGCAGATTCTGCTCGACAGCGCCGCTGCCACCGGCGTGCGACTGGCAGAAAAACCGTTCTATGATGATCGCGCGACATTGGAAAAAGCCGCATTGGCGCGCACCGTGCGTGAGTCGTCGAAACCGGTGAACCTGCCAGGGATCTGGAACTGGATCTGGGACCATGACGCCCACTGAGTGCGGTGATGTGAAATGTGAAGCGGTTGGCAAATTCTGCAGGTGTCGGCGCAAGCGGGGCGATAAAAGCTCATCTATGCTCATCGGGTTGCCCGAGCCAACGCCTGTGAGGCGTGCCCCCATGATCGCCATTGCCGACATTTGCCGCATCGTCGAATCCGGCTTCTCGCCGCTGTATTGCGATTGCACCGAAACGGCGCAGGGACTCTTGCAGATCAAGGTTTACGAACCCGACAGCGGGCGTGTCGAGCTGTTGCTCAACGGGGTTTCCCCGGAGCATCTGGTCACCATTCGTGACATCTCCAATTTCATTGGCGAGCTACGCACGGAAATGAGCGCCGGACGCCGGGCGTTCGCCGGCTGACGGTCAAAGACGCCGCTGAAAGGCGCGGACGATGCTCAGCGTGGCGTCACTGACGTTCAGGTTCTGCACCGCATCCAGCGGGTGCCAGAGACAGTCGACAATCTCATTCAACGGGCGAACCTGATCAATGTTCAGCACCGACGCCTCGTAGACGTGGTGGCGTGTGGTGCCGTTCTGCAACTCCATCAGGTACAACAACTGATCGGTGCTGAGCCCGGTTTCTTCCTGGAGTTCGCGGGCGGCGGCTTGCTCGCGGGTTTCTCCCGGCTCGACGGTGCCCCCCGGCAGTGTCCAGCGGCATCTGGGTTTGCGCACCAGGAGAATATGCCGATCCTGCTCGCAGATGACGGTTGCTCTTACTTTCATGTGTTACCCGATTGCCGTTTGTCATAAATCTGTCATGAATTAGCAATATTTGGGCCGCTGCCGGTTTAGAGCTTCTGAGTGCCTGGCAGGGGCAAAAGTGCCGGAGACTTGACGCTGCTATGGTGCGACGTCCGGTCGGCACGATGAAGCGCTGCGGGTGTAAGGTGCAAAAGTTCGTTACAGAGACAGGAGGTGCCTATGAGCATGGCGATGCTGAACAAAATGCACATGAATGGCTACGACGTACTCAGCGTCAACAATGGCCCTTGGCGAGTCTGCACGCAGGGTGACCGGCTCGCTTCGTTTGCCAGTCGCGAGGAAGCGCTGGCGTATGCCGCTGCGCTGCCGGGGTACAAGAGCCGTGTACGCGGTCGCAAGACAGGCTGAAGGCCTGTGGAGAAAAAGCCCCGGATGTCCGGGGCTTTTTGTTGTGGACCGGGTGGGTTTCAGTGGACTTTGGTTCGGCTGATGGCGCGGGCTTTCACTTCCCGGGCATACAGTTGCAGGCGTTCCTCATCGCTTTGCAGCACCTCGCAGGATCTGAGCACCGCCTGGGCGTCCGCTTCATTGCCTGACTGGCGCAGTTGCTCGGCGATGCGCTTGAGGTCCACCGCCGACCATCTCAGGTCCGATGCCACGCTTTGCAGGTCACGCTGAAGTTCGTGTTCGTATTCATTGAGCCGCATGATCACCTCCGGAACATTCTCGGTAAAACAGAGTAGCTGCATTTTTTGGGAGTGGGGCAAGGTCATCTGTCGGTGAGCTGATGAGTCCGGTTTACGAGGAATACAGGCCGAGCGCTACGATGGATGTCTGAACAGTTACAGGGTACATTCGCGTTTTTTCAGATGAAGGAATTACCATGCGGATGTTGATCGGGGGGATGCTGATGGCGGCATTGGCCGGTTGTTCGTTGCCTGCTTCACTGGTGCCGGGCGAGCCGAATGTCAGCAAGATCAGCGGTAAGGCTCCCAAAGACTACGCCGCGTGTGTATTGCCGCTGTGGCAGCAGGACGTTGCCAGGACGTCCCAGGCAGCAATTTCCAATGGCTACCGGATCACTGCGCCGAGCATCGTCACCGCCGACGAGATTCTCGATGTGGTCAAGTACAAGGACGGCAGCCGCGTTTCCCTGTATCAGGGGCCGCCGTGGGCGAAGTCCGGGTCGTTGCGCAAAGCGGTGCGCGACTGTCTGTAGGGTCACAAACCGGCCAGCGGCTGACCGTGAGATTGCGCTGGCTGCTGCGGATCCGGTGATTCCCGTGTCGCGTAAAGCGACGTGTCACAAAAAAATCCCGCCGGTTGATTCCGAGCGGGATTTTTTTCAGATTGCGCAAACCCCTTCGGCAAGGACCACCCGACCGAACTCGGCGTTGGTCTCCTGAGGCGTGATGGCAAGCAGTTGGTCGAGGCGAATTTCCTGTTGCGCGGCTTGTTGCTCGATCACCAGGAATTCTTCTTTGTCACTGCTGGTTCGCGTGGTCACGGCTTTGGCCATCAGCCGCTGACCGTCGATCAACTCGATGTCGAGCTGATAGCCGCGCAGGCAAGCGATTTCCAGGTAGTCGTAAAGGTCACAATTCAATGGCTGATAACGGGTCATGGCGTTACTCCTCGAAACCTTGCGCGATGATGAAACGATCCAGGTCGTGCATCAACCCTCATGCGGCGGTGCTGATGGCGGCAGAGAAGGGCGTGGATCGAATTCTGCAGGATATGTAATGCGCGGTGACAGATGATCGCGAGCGTTTCTCCCGCGTGCACTAGGCTTTGAATGCCGGCTCATTACGGGCCGGCATCGCTGTTTTAGGAGGAGTGTTTTTTTGATTCAAGGAGCGACCGATCATGGATGATCTGGTGAAAGAAGTGATTCCGTTGTTGCAGTACCTGATCCCGGGGTTTGTCTCGACCTGGATTTTCTACACCCTGACGGCGTTCAAACGGCCGGATACGTTCGGACAGATTGTGCAGGCGTTGATTTTCACGTTTGTGATTCACGGGATGGTGCTGGGTATTGGGGCAGTTTGTGTGTGGGTGGGAGAGCAGGGGATTTCTGTAGGGAGATGGGATGCGAAAGCTGAAACGTGCTGGGCATTTTCTGCGTCCTTGCTGCTGGGATTGATGGCTTGTTGTCTGGCAACTAATGGCAAATTGCATAGGTGGTTGCGCAGCAGAAACGTAACGAAACAATCTTCCTATCCCAGTGAATGGTTCTGCGCGTTTGCTCAATATGACCGATTCATCACCCTTCATCTGGAGGATGAAAGGCGCGTCCTAGGCTGGCCAGTCGAGTGGCCACCGGAGTCGAGCACCGGGCAGTTCTTGATGAGGTTTCCACGCTGGCTCAATGAAGATGGCAAATTGGATCCTATTGGCGCTGAATTTTTGCTGATAGATTCCGCGAAGGTTAAATGGGTTGAATTCAGCCCGGCATCAGAGGGTTCATCATGACCGCCAGAGCACCGCAACCAATGCCGCAACATCTGGAGCGACTTTTCGTAGGGCCCGACGGGAAGCTGTTGGAGAAACCATTGATCACAGGCCCAAAGGCACCACCACCGCTGAAGTACCCCCCATCATCGCAAGCCCGCTCTTAACCCCATCCATCCTTCACCGCCCGGCGAATGCCCTCCAGCAACATCGCAAACGCCGGGTTGTCGTTGTTCTCCCGCCAGATCAGATGCAGCTCGCTCTGCACCCCTTCGCCCAGGTCGATCTCGCGAAACACCACATTCCTGAACACCACACTGGTCGCGCAACGCGGCACCAGCGCCAGTCCCATGCCTGCATTGACCAGCGCCAGAATCGTCAATGAAGACCCCAGCCACTGCACATAATCCGGAGCGACGCGGGCCGAGCGCAGCATGCCGGTGAGCAATTCGTTGAACGGTGGATAGGCCGCGTGGGAATACATCAGGAACGGCTGCCCATCCAGATCCTTCACTGAAACGTCGTCTGCCTCCGCCAGTCGATGGCCGCTCGGCACCGCCAGCACAAATGGCTCGCGCACCAGGCATTCGGTGGCGTAACCAGGCTCGAGCAACGGCGCGCGGACGATGCCCAGATCGATGCGTCGGGCACGCAGGGCTTCGTGTTGCTGATAGGTGTTCATTTCAGTCAGGTCGATCTTCACCTGCGGCTGCTTGAGGCGCGCCTCGGCGATGACCTTGGGCAGAAATTCGTACACCGCGCTGCCGACAAAACTGATGTTCACCGAACCGATATCGCCCTCGGCAAAGCGCCGGGCGGTGACGGCAGCCTGTTGCGCGCGTTCGAGCAGATTCTGCGCTTCGATGAAAAACGCCCGGCCGGCGGCGGTGAGCGCGACACTGCGCGTGCTGCGGGTAAACAGTTCGACGCCCAGATGATGTTCCAGTAACTGGATCTGCCGGCTGAGTGGCGGCTGGGTCATGTTCAACCGCTCGGCGGCACGGCGGAAGTTGAGTTCGGTGGCGACAGTGGTGAAGCAGCGCAGTTGGGTCAATTCGAACATTGATCTAATCCAGGTATCAATCGAATGCCAGGTTAGATTAGACGGGATCAATTGCCCCGTCCATGATCGCTCTACGCCTGAACAGGCCTTCCCTACAAAAACAAAGATCGGGAGTCGCCCCTTGAAAACCCTCCAGAGTCCGCCGGACATCACGGTACTCGCCTGCGCCGCCGCCAAGGTCAAGCGCCACGTGCTGCCGTTGTTCGTGGTGATGTTCATCGTCAACTACATCGACCGGGTCAACATCGGTTTCGTGCGCAGTCATCTGGAAACCGATCTGGGTATCGGCGCTGCCGCCTATGGCCTTGGCGCCGGTCTGTTTTTCATCGGTTACGCCTTGTTTGAAGTGCCGTCCAACATGCTTCTGCAACGCTACGGCGCCCGCGCCTGGCTGACGCGGATCATGTTCACCTGGGGCGCAGCGGCGATGGCCATGGCGTTCGTCAAAGGCGAAACCAGTTTCTACGTGCTGCGCTTCATCCTGGGCGCTGCCGAAGCCGGGTTCTTCCCGGGGATCATTTATTACTTCACCCAATGGCTGCCGGCTTCTGAACGCGGCAAGACCATGGCGGTGTTTCTCAGCGGCTCGGCAATCGCTTCGGTAATTTCCGGTCCAGTGTCCGGCGCGCTGTTGCATATCAGCGGTCTGGGCCTGCACGGCTGGCAGTGGATGTTCCTGATCGAAGGTGCCGCGTCGGTAGTGCTCTGCGGGTTTGTCTGGTTCTGGCTGCAATCCCATCCGCGTCAGGCCAAGTGGCTGACCGAAGAGGAGCGTGAAGCGCTGGTGATGGCAATCACCGAGGAACAACGTGCCCGCGAAGCGACCCACGTCGCCAAACCATCGATGTTCAAACTATTGGCGGATCGGCAGATCGCATTGTTCTGCTTCATCTACTTCTCCATCGCCCTGACCATCTACGGCGCCACCTTCTGGCTGCCGAGCATGATCAAGAAAATGGGCAACCTCGGCGACTTCCAGGTCGGGCTGCTCAACTCGGTGCCGTGGATCATTTCCATTGTCGCGATGTACGGCTTTGCGGCGCTTGCGGGCAAGTGGAAATTCCAGCAGGCCTGGGTCGCACTGACGCTGGTGATCGCATCGTTCGGCATGTTCATGTCCACCACCGGCGGGCCGATTTTCGCCTTCGTCGCCATCTGTTTCGCGGCCATCGGTTTCAAGGCGGCTTCGGCACTGTTCTGGCCAATTCCGCAGAGCTATCTGGATGCGCGCATCGCGGCGGCAGTCATTGCGCTGATCAACTCCATCGGCAATCTGGGCGGCTTCGTTGCGCCGACCGCGTTCGGTTTTCTGGAACAGACCACCGGCTCTATCGAGGGCGGTCTGTATGGCCTGGCCGCTACTTCGCTGGTAGCGGCAGTAGTGATCTTCTTCGCCCGCATGGCGCCAGGCGCCAAAGGCAACACCCCGGCAAAGCCTGAACCCGAAACCGCCGTTGCGCCGACGGCCAACCCGGTGGCGAGCCACTGATTCCGACTCAACAGGAGCGTCATTTTGAAAATCACTCGCGTCACCGTCACTCCGATCGCTTTCCGTGATCCGCCGCTGCTCAACGCCAGTGGCATCCATGAACCGTTCGCCCTGCGCTCGATCATCGAGATCGAGAGTGACAACGGCTACATCGGCCTCGGCGAAAGCTATGGCGATGCCCCGGCGTTGGCGATCCAGCAACAGGTGCAGTCGCAGTTGATCGGCCTCGATCCGTTTAATCTCAATCAGCTGCGTCGGATCGTTCAGACCACGGTTGCCGCCCACAAACCGGCCAGTCTGGCGGGTGCCGAACTGGCGCCCGGTTCCCACGCCAGCAAGGCCGTCAGCAATGCGTATTCGGCGTTCGAAGTGGCGTTTCTCGACTTGCAGGCCCATTACCTGAATGTGCCGCTGGTGGATCTGCTGGGCGGAGCGGTGCGCGACGAAGTGCCGTTCAGTGCCTACCTGTTTTTCAAGTATGCGCAGCACGTCGATTCACCCTACAAACCGGACAACTGGGGCGAGGCGCTGAACGAGCAGCAAATCGTCGCCCAGGCTGCGCGGATGATCGAGGCGTACGGTTTCAAGAGCATCAAGCTCAAGGCCGGCACGTTGCCGCCGGAGCACGAAGTGGCGTGCATCAAGGCGCTGAAAAAGGCCTTTCCCGGTTATCCACTGCGCATCGATCCCAACGGCAACTGGTCGCTGGAAACCTCGATCCGCATGGCCGAGTTGCTGGGTGATGATCTGCAGTATTACGAGGATCCGACCCCGGGTCTCGACGGCATGGCCGAGCTGCACAAACGCACCGGGCTACCGCTGGCCACCAACATGGTGGTCACTGATTTCGACGAGTTCCGCCGCAGCGTGGCGCAGAACAGCGTGCAGATTGTCCTCGCCGATCACCATTACTGGGGCGGTCTGCGCGACACCCAGACCCTGGCGAAAATGTGCGACACCTTCGGCCTCGGCGTGTCGATGCATTCCAACTCACACCTGGGCATCAGCCTTATGGCCATGGCGCACGTGGCGGCTGCGGTGCCGAATCTGGATTACGCGTGCGACACCCATTATCCGTGGCAGGAGCCGGATGAAGAGGTGATCAAGGGCGGCAAGCTGCCGATTGTCGATGGCTGCGTGAAGATCACGCGTGCGCCGGGCCTGGGGCTGGAACTGGATCACGATCAACTGGGCAAGCTGCATGACCAGTACCTGACCTGCGGCATCCGCCAGCGCGATGATGTGCGGCAGATGCAACGCTATAAACCTGACTGGAAAGCGCTGAAGCCGCGATTCTGATCGAGCAAAACCAGAGGGCGCCAAACGGCGCCCTCTGTTGTTTCAAAGCGTACGCATCAACCAGTCGCGAAACGCCTTCAGCGACGCCAGCGACTCATTGCGCGCCGGGTAAACCAGGTAATAGCTGCGCCGGCTGCTGATCGGTTCACCCAGTTGCAATAGCTCGCCGTTATGCAATTCATCTTCCACCAGAATCCTCGGCACCAGCCCGATCCCGATATTGGCGCGCACGGCCTGGATCAAGTGCGAGGTCATCTCGAAACTCGGGCCAATGCGCATACTGCGATGGGGCAGGGCATGATGGCTGAACCACTCGGACCAGGCCTGAGCGTTGCTGCTGACGTTGAGCAGCAGTTGCCCGGCGATGTCCTTGTCGGCCGCACGGCGTTCGGCATCGGACAGCTGCGCACTGGCGATCACCACCAGTTCTTCGGTGTGCAGGCGGTGGGCGGTCAGCCCCGGCCAGTCACCGCCACCGACGCAAATCGCCGCGTCGATTTCGCTGGTGTCGAAGTCAATCGTCTCGATGCGCGAATGAAGATGAACGGTCATGCCCGGGTGCGCGGTGTAGAAATCCTTCAAGCGCGGCAGCAGCCATTTCGAGCCGAAGGTCGGCAGGGTCGCCAGGCGCAAACTGTGGATGCCTGAGCCAAATGCCATGGCCTGCAAGGTCGCACTGCGGATCTGGCCGAGGGCTTCGGACAGTTCGCGCTGATACATGCGCCCGACGTCGGTAAGGATCACCCGCCGGCCTTCGCGGCTGAACAGGCGCATGCCGAGCATCTTTTCCAGAATCTGCACCTGCCGGCTGACGGCGCTCTGAGTCAGCGACAGTTCGTGGGCGGCGCGGGTGTAGCTTTCATGGCGTGCAGCGGCTTCAAAAGCCAGCAGCAACGACATCGAGGGAGTGAGGGTTCGCGGATTCATTCGTTTTAGTCATGGATTGCGGGTCGATTTTACGGTTGTCCCGACATCGCTCTGCAATGAACATAAGGCCTATGAGATGGCGGGAGCGTGACGCAATCATTCCTTGCGCACAACTGTTCACCGCCACACGGCCCGTTTTTGACCGAGATTGCCCTCCCGATGATTGCCCAGCTGTCGCCTTCCACTGCGTTGAACACCGATTACCAACAGTTTCTCAAAGCCCTTGAAACCGGCGGTTTTCGCGGCGAAATCAGTGCCGACTACGCCAGCCGCGTGGTGCTGGCCACCGACAACTCGATCTATCAGCGCTTGCCGCAAGCGGCGGTGTTCCCGCGTGATGCCGACGACGTGGCGCTGCTGGCGCGCCTGATCGCCGAACCGGCTTACCAAAAAGTGGTGATCACGCCTCGCGGCGGCGGCACCGGCACTAACGGCCAGTCGTTGACCGACGGCATCGTCGTTGACTTGTCGCGGCACATGAACCGCATCCTCGAAATCAACGTTGAACAGCGTTGGGTGCGGGTGCAGGCCGGTGTGGTGAAGGATCAACTCAACGCCGCCCTGAAATCCGCCGGGCTGTTTTTCGCCCCGGAACTGTCGACCTCGAACCGGGCCACCGTCGGCGGCATGATCAACACCGACGCCAGCGGCCAGGGCAGTTGCACCTACGGCAAGACCCGCGACCATGTGCTGGAGCTGCACATGGTTCTGCGCGGTGGCGAACGTTTGCACGGCCGCCCGCTGGAAGAAAGCGAGCTGGCAGCGGAGTGCGCCCGCGAGGGCCGGGCCGGCGAAGTGTATCGCTGCGCGCGGCAAATCATCGACGAGCAGGGCGAGCTGATCCGGGAAACTTTCCCCGATCTCAACCGCTGCCTGACCGGCTACGACCTGGCGCACCTACGCGAAGCCGACAACCGTTTCAACCTCAACAGCGTGCTGTGCGGCGCCGAAGGTTCGCTGGGGTTTGTGGTCGAGGCCAAGCTCAACGTGTTGCCGATCCCCAAGCACACGATGCTGGTGAACATTCGCTACGCCGGCTTCATGGATGCCTTGCGCGATGCCCGGGCGTTGATGGCGCTCAAGCCATTGTCGATCGAAACCGTCGACTCCAAAGTGCTGTTGCTGGCGATGCAGGACATCGTCTGGCACGGCGTCGCCGAGTACTTTCCGGAAAGCGCCGAGCGGCCGACGCTGGGGATCAACCTGGTGGAATTCTGCGGCGACGATCCCGAGGAGCTGCAACGCCGGGTCGAAGCCTTCGTCCAACACCTGGGTAACGACGCCACAGTCGAGCGCCTGGGCCATACGCTGGCCGTCGGTCATGCAGCGGTGAACCGTGTCTACGGCATGCGCAAACGAGCGGTGGGTCTGCTCGGCAACGTCGCCGGTGAAGCGCGGCCGCAGCCGTTCGTTGAAGACACCGCTGTGCCGCCACAACACCTGGCCGAGTACATCGCCGAGTTGCGCGACCTGCTCGACAGTCACCAACTGCAATACGGCATGTTCGGCCACGTCGATGCCGGCGTGTTGCACGTGCGGCCGATTCTCGACATGAAGGATCCGCAACAAGCCGCACTGGTGCGTCCCGTTTCGGACGGCGTCGCCGCGCTGACCCAGCGTTACGGCGGCCTGCTGTGGGGCGAGCACGGCAAGGGCCTGCGTTCGGAATATGCACCGGCGTTCTTCGGTGAGTTGTACCCGGCGTTGCAAGCCTTGAAGGCGGCGTTCGATCCATTCAACCAGTTCAATCCCGGCAAGATCGCTACGCCGGACATTCCCGGCGCGGCATTGCTGAAGATTGACGAAGTGACCCTGCGCGGCGAACTCGATCGGCAGATCGACGAGAAGGTCTGGCAGGACTACGGCGCGGCCATGCATTGCAACGGCAACGGCGCCTGCTACAACTTCGATCCCGACGATGCGATGTGCCCGTCTTGGAAAGCCACCCGCCAGCGCGCGCAATCGCCGAAGGGCCGTGCTTCGCTGATTCGCGAATGGCTGCGGTTGCAGGGCGAGGCGGGGGTTGATGTGTTGGCCGATGGCAGCCGCCGTCCGCCGTTTTTCAGCACGTTGGTCCAGCGCTGGCGCAACAGTCGTGCGCAGGAACAGGACTTCTCCCATGAGGTGTACGACGCCATGGCCGGCTGCCTGGCGTGCAAATCCTGCGCGGGGCAGTGCCCGGTGAAAGTCAACGTGCCGGACTTCCGCTCGCGGTTTCTCGAGCTGTATCACACCCGTTATCTGCGGCCGGCGCGGGATTACCTGATCGCCTCGCTGGAGTACACGATTCCGTACATGGCGTGGATTCCGTTGCTCTACAACGGCTTGATGGGCGCCTCGTTCAGCCGTCGATTGATAGAGCGCTTGGGCGGGATGGTCGATGTACCGTTGCTCAGCCGTTTTGATTTCCACGCGGCGATGCGTCGCTGGCAGGTTCAGCCGGCGTCAGTCGAGGCATTGTCGGCGCTGACTGCAGCCCAGCGCGAACGCAGTGTGGTGCTGGTGCAGGATGCCTTCACCCGGTATTTCGAGGCGCCATTGTTGGCGGATCTGATCGAGCTGATTTCGCGACTGGGCTATCAGGTTTATCTGGCACCGTTCAGTGCCAACGGCAAGCCGCTGCATGTGCAGGGTTTCCTGTCGGCGTTCAATCGCGCGGCGTTGCGCAATGCCGGGCAATTGCGCGCACTGGCCGAGATCGGCGTGCCGTTGGTGGGGCTCGACCCGGCCATGACCCTGGTCTACCGCCAGGAATATCTGAAAGTCCCGGGGATGGAGCAATGCCCGGAGGTGGCGCTGGTGCAGGAGTGGTTGCTCAAGGTCATGCCGGAGCAAGTCGGTAAGCACCGCGACGAAACCTTCCGCCTGCTGGCGCACTGCACCGAAAAAACCAACGCCCCGGCCGCCACTCGGCAATGGGAGCAGGTGTTCGAACGTGTCGGCCTGAAGCTCGCGACCCAGGCCACCGGGTGCTGCGGCATGTCCGGCACTTACGGACACGAAGCGCGCAATCGCGAGACCTCGGCGGTGATCTACGAGCAATCCTGGGCGAAGCAGATCGAGGCGCCGATGGAAAAGGGCGAGGCGCTGGCCACCGGGTATTCCTGCCGCAGTCAGGTCAAGCGTCAGGCCGATCGACAGTTGCGCCATCCGTTGCAGGTCGTGCTGGAAATCCTGCGCACTGCGTGATCGCTGTTTGAGAACCGCTAGCGATTGGATCGGTTTTTCATGTTATAAGGTAACGCAAATTATGTGGCCGCTTTCGGGCGGTCGCATCGATCAACCTTTCGATTGCGATACCTCCATGACGATTGCGGTTCCCCGTTCTGCCCCCTCGGCGACTGGCCGGTTGCTGTCCATTGATGCGCTGCGTGGCCTGGTCATTCTGTTCATGTTGCTGGACCACGTGCGCGAAACCTTTCTGCTGCATCGTCAGGTCACTGACCCGATGGACATCGCCAGCACCGAGCCGGCGCTGTTCTTCAGCCGTACCCTGGCGCACCTGTGTGCGCCGGTGTTCGTGTTGCTGACCGGGTTGTCGGCGTGGCTGTTCGGCGAGAAGTACGACGGCAAGGCTGACGTCAGTGCCTTCCTGTTCAAGCGCGGACTGTTTCTGGTCGCGCTCGAATTCACCCTGGTGAATTTCGCCTGGACGTTCCAGCTGCCACCAACGGTGATCTACCTGCAAGTGATCTGGGCGATCGGCCTGAGCATGATCGCGTTGTCGCTGCTGGTCTGGCTGCCACGCTGGCTGCTGTTGACGCTGAGCCTGGCGATCATCGCCGGGCACAACCTGCTCGACGGGCTGCACTTCGCAACGGAGTCGGCGCTGCACGTACCGTGGGCAATCCTGCATGACCGTGGCTGGATCGAGGCCGGTGAGACCTTGCGTCTGCGCACCTCGTACCCGTTGTTGCCGTGGATCGGCGTGATCGGGCTGGGTTACGCGCTGGGGCCGTGGTTCGCTCGCGCTGCAGATGCCGGAGTGCGGCAGCGCCGTTTGTTGATCGGAGGTATCGCCGGGCTGTTGGGGTTCGTGGCTCTGCGACTGGTCAACGGTTATGGCGAGAAACCGTGGTCGATCAGTGACAACAGCCTGCAAACCCTGATGAGCTTTTTCAACATCACCAAATACCCGCCGTCGCTGTTGTTCATCACGTTGACGGTGAGTGTCGGGCTGCTGCTGTTGCTGGTGTTCGAGCGCGCGCAGGATCGACGCTGGATTCGCTGGCTGACGGTGTTCGGTTCGGCGCCGATGTTTTTCTATTTGCTGCACCTGTATGCGCTGAAGGTGCTGTACCTGATCGGTGTGGCGTTGTTCGGGCTTAATCAGGGCACGTATTTCGGTTTTTCATCGGTGACGGCGGTTTGGCTGGCGGCGATGGTGCTGGCGGTCGTGTTGTTCCCGGCCGTGCGCTGGTTCTCGGAGTTGAAGGCCCGGCGGCGCGACATTGCCTGGTTGAAATATCTGTAAAGCGGCTCAGCCCGTTTTGCCATCGCGGGCATTGCGGGCGAAATCGATAAACGCCTTGAGCGGCGCCGGTACGTGGCGCCGACTCGGGTAATACAGATGCAGGCCGGGATAGTACGGGCACCAGTCCGCCAGCACCTGCACCAGCCGCCCGCTCGCCAAGTGCTCGCGGGCCATGTCCTCGAACACATAGGCCAGGCCCAAACCCTGCAACGCGGGGCCGATCATCAGGCTGACATCGCCCAGGGTCAGCGGGCCGTTGACCTCGATTTCCTGGTCTATACCACCTCGTTTGAATTCCCAGCGGTATATCGAACCGCTCGGGAACCGATGTCGGATGCAGGGCAGGGGCTGCAAATCTTCAGGTTTCTGTGGCGCGGGATGTCGTTCGAAAAAGCCGGGTGATCCGACCACCACTGAACGCAGATTCGGTCCGATGGGTAACGACACCATGTCAGCTTCCAGCCGGTTGCCGAAACGCACACCCGCATCGAATCCGGAGGCGACGATATCCAGCAGCGCATCGCTTTCGACCACTTCCAGGCGGATGTCCGGATAGGCCTGAAGGAACGCCCCGGCAATCGGTAGCAGGACCAGTTCGCAGGCCTGGCGCCCCGCAGTGATGCGCAGGTTACCGGAAGGTTTGTCGCGAAATTGATTGAGGTCTTCGAGGGCGTCGTCGATGTCGCGAAACGCCGGTTTCAGCCGCGCGTATAACCGCTCGCCCGCTTCGGTCAGCGCCACACTGCGGGTGGTGCGATTGAACAGGCGCACGCCCAGGCGATTTTCCAGAGCCCGCAACGAATGACTCAGCGCGGACGGTGTCAGGCCCAGATCCACCGCTGCACGGCTGAAATTCAGGTGCTGGGCGATGCATAGAAAGATCGGCAGATCCGCCGTGGACGGGGTTTTCATTTGTGAGCGCCTTTCACAAAGTCATGAAAATTTGTTGGGATTATCACATCAGTAGCACGGCTTTAAAGTCGACTCAACTCATCAAGAAGGCCCCGGCAATCTCGCCAGGGTCACCGACAGGAGGAGTTGATATGCGTACCTGGCTGATTACCGGAGCTTCCCGTGGTTTTGGCATCCTTATCGCTGAGCAGGCCCTGCGTGCCGGTGACGCCGTGATTGCCACCGCCCGCAATCCGCAAGACATCACCGACCGCCTCGGCGATCACCCGAACCTGCTGGCCGTGCGGCTGGACGTCACCCGCGAAGAGGAAGCCCACCAAGCGGTGGCAGAAGGCATCAAACGCTTCGGCCGCATCGATGTGCTGATCAACAATGCCGGCTTCGGCGTGTTGGGCGCCGTCGAAGAAACCAGCGCCAGCGAAACCGAGCGCCTGTTCGCCACCAACGTGTTCGGCCTGCTCAACGTCACCCGCGCCGTGCTGCCGCACATGCGCGCCCAGCGCAGTGGACGGGTCATCAACATCTCGTCGATTGGCGGTTATCAGGCCTACGTGGGCTGGGGTGTCTATGGCTCGACCAAGTTCGCAGTGGAAGGCATCAGCGAAGCGCTGCATCAGGAACTGGCGCCGCTGGGCATTCATGCCACGGTGGTTGAACCGGGCTTCTTCCGCACCGACTTCCTCGACGAGCAGTCGCTGATCAAGACCGCGCTGGTGCTGCCGGACTACGACGAAACCGTGGGCAAGATGCGCACCTTTGCCGAAGCGGCCAACCATGCGCAACCGGGCGATCCGCAGAAGTTTGCCGAAGCGATGCTGGCGCTGGTCAACGCACCGAACCCGCCGCAGCGTCTGGCGCTGGGCAGCGACACGGTTGCACGAATCGAGGCGAAGAACCGCTTGGTGGCGCAGGAACTGGCCGAGTGGAATGAGCTGGCGTTGTCCACGGATTTCTAGGACTGAAACAAGACCTGTGGGAGCGGGCTTGCCCGCGAAGGCGGAGTGTCAGGCACCTTAAACGGAGGCTGACACTCCCTCTTCGCGAGCAAGCCCGCTTGTATGTTTAGACTTGAAGGGGTGGGCGGGACTAAAAGCTCGATTCCGACTCTAGCCAGTACGGACCGTGGGAGACTTCTCGTCCCGCCCTTTCT